>JBBKWL010000001.1:0-3585 GCA_037968975.1 Woeseiaceae bacterium
GGGCAAGAGGACGTCGAATGCATTCTGGACATCCAGTCGGCGGACGCTGCAGTCGCCAAGCGCTGGCGCGTTGCCACGTCAATGCAGCGGCTGGATGCCGACCCGTATGCCTATGGCACCTACGTCGCGGCGGACTATGCGGAGCTGATCGATCATCCGGTAGAGATCGGTGACCTCGCTGTGGGCGAGTTTGAGGTTAGTGGCATTCCACATGCGATCGCCATTCGTGGTCGAACGCGAGTGGATATGGCGCGCATTTGTCATGATCTGCAAACCCTGTGCGAGGCCCATCTGGAACTGCTCGGCGCACCGGCGAATCTTGATCGCTACCTGTTCTTGCTGCACGCGCCGGGCAAAGGGTATGGCGGACTGGAGCATCGCTGGTCATCGAGCCTGATCTGCTCGCGTGACTATTTACCGCAGCGCGGCGAGAAAGACATCAGCGATGACTACCGCACCTTTCTCGGTCTTGTAAGCCATGAATATTTTCATTTGTGGAACATCAAGCGCCTCAAGCCGGCTGTGTTCACGCCCTTTGACCTTGCCGACGAGTCGTATACCAGTCTCATGTGGGTTTTCGAAGGCATCACCTCCTATTACGACGACCTGGTGTTGGCGAGATCCGGGCTGATTTCCGAGGAGAGCTTTCTCGAGTTAGTCGGCCAGATGATTACAAAAGTGATCCGCAGTGGTGGGCGGCATCTGCAAAGCGTTGCGGAGTCGAGTTTTGACGCCTGGACGAAATTCTACAAGCAGGACGCCAACGCGCCGAATGCGATCATCAGCTACTACACCAAGGGCGCTTTGATCGCGGCCACACTGGATCTGAAACTGCGTGCAGGGTCCGACGGCGAACTCAGTCTGGATGATGTGATGCGGGAGTGTTGGAACCGCTGGGGCAAAGGCGAAGAGGGCATGCCCGAGGACGGATTCGAAGCGGTTTGCGGCGAGCTTGCTGACGAAGACCTCGGCGCCTTTTTCGATGCCGCGGTTCGCGGTACTGGCGAGTTGCCTTTGCAGGCCATGCTGGCGACCGTCGGCGTGCAGTATCACTTACGACAGGCAGCCAACAGCACGGATAAAGGTGGCAAAGCGCCATCCGCTAATCAGTTGACGCCACTTTGGCTTGGCGCGAAATTGAGTAGCGCTAATGACCAACTGACATTCGTATCCGTATTGACCGGCGGTCCGGCGGAGCAGGCGGGCGTCGCGCCGGGCGATATCGTGGTCGCGTTGGACGGTGTCGCGCTGACCGCGGCAAACTTCGATCAACGTCTGCGCAGCTTTCGTCGCGGCGAGGTGCTCGAGTTGGTCCATTTCCGCGGCGAAGATCTGATGACGACCAAGATCAAGCTGGTTGAAGCACCGGAAGACACTTGTTACCTGAGCATCGACGACGCAGCAGACCTCGCCACAGTTGCTCGCCGAGACGACTGGCTCAGTTCGACTTGACCCGCGCCCGGTACCTGGGCAATCCATTACTGCGCCTGTTTGCAGGTGCCACCTTCATCAGCTTCTCACCGGTCTGGGTGAAGCTCGCCGACGTCTCGCCAACGACCAGCGGGTTTTATCGGTTGGCAATTGGCGGCGTCGCGCTCGCGCTGTTTCTCGGCTTTAGCGGCCGGCGTTTGCAGGTCTCACGCCGCGCCTGGCAAATACTGGCGGTAGCCACCGTCTTCTTCGCGCTGGATATCTGGTTTTTCCATCGCAGCATTCTCATCGTCGGTCCCGGGCTGGCGACCCTGCTCTCGAATTTCCAGGTCTTTTTTATGCTGCTCGCAGGCGTGCTGTTCCTGGGCCAGCGACCGCACCTGCTGCAGTTGGTCGCCGTTCCACTGGCGTTGCTCGGCCTGGGACTCATCGTTGGATTCGACTGGAATGACTTACCCGCCGACTACCGACTCGGAGTCGTGCTCGGTTTACTCGCGGCGCTGTTCTACGCCGGCTACATGCTGCTGATGCGCGCCGCTCGGCGTGACTCGAGCGACCCGCTGCCCGTGCGTGAAGTGGCAATCATTTCGCTTGGATCAGCAGTGCTGCTGGGGATTGCTGCGTTTGCAGAAGGTGAGTCATTGTTGATCCCAACTGCGCTCGATGCGCTGTGGCTGCTGAACTACGGCATCTTCTCGCAATGTCTTGGCCTGCTGCTGATAGCCAGTAGCCTGCGCGTTGTGACGACGACCCAGGCGGGGCTGGCGTTGTTGTTACAACCGACGCTGAGTTTTACCTGGGATGTTTTGTTCTTCGATCGGCCCATGACCGCAGTTGAGCTGGGTGGTGCGGCGCTGACGTTGTTCGCTATTTACCTGGGGTCGCGCAGCGGCTCAAAGCAGATCTAACGCTGCAGGCAACACTTCAATATCGAACCGGTCCTGCAGTGGTTGCACTTCGCCGTCGAGGTGCGACTCGATCGGCGCGGTGGCGGTGACAGTGACGCGCCGCACAAGCTGGTGTTCGATTTCGGGTTCGCGTAAATGTCGGCCGCGCATGAGCAACGGCAGCAGCGTCAGGATTCGCATTCTCGAGACCGGGCTGGCGACCAACAGGTCGAGCATGCCGTCTGCGTTGTCGGCCGCCGGTGCAATGTGGAACATGCCGCCGACCCAGGGGCCGTTGCACACAGTCGCAAGTGTCAACGGACCGCTGAAGTTCATCTGTTCACTGTCAATGCGCAGGTCGGGTGTTGCGACGCCGTCGTAAAGACAGCGCAGAATCGCAAGCAGGTAAACGAAGTCGCCGATGCGCCAGCGATAAGAACGTGCAACACGAGTGACCTTCGCATCAAAACCGATGCCGACCCCGTTTGCAAAGTAGCGCTCATTCACACGACCAATGTCGATCTTGCGAGCGGGCACGTTCGTGGTGATTCGTTGTAGCAGGGACTGCGTTGCCTGTTCCCAGTCGAGCGTAATGCCGCAGGCCTTGGCGAAGTCGTTGCCGGTACCGCTGGGGATGACGCTCAATGCGCATTCCTGGTTTGCGCGTTGCAAGCCGTTGACTGCCTCGTGGATGCTGCCGTCGCCGCCGACAACAATGATCCTGCGTGCCCCGGCCTCGACGTGCCGGCTCACCTGGGCTTCGATTTCACCCGTCGCAGCGCTGCGGATTACCTCCAGCGCAACGCCGCTGGCCGCAAACAACTGCTCGATACGCGGCAGTCGTCGTGCTGCACGACCGCGCCCGGCGGTTGGGTTAACAAAAAGTGCTACCTGTGGATCAGTCATATGCCTGCCGCGGAAGGCCGTTAGCCGATGCTACAATGGCGCCGTCACCGCAAGCAAAGAAGATACTCCAGATGCTCGAACTCGGCGTTAAGTTTCTAATCAGCTACTTTATCGGCTCGCTTATGGGGGCGATCATTATCGGGCGTTTGCGAGGCGGCGTTGATATTCGCACGATGGGTAGCGGTAATGCCGGTGGAACCAACGCTTTTCGTACCCAGGGCGTGTTGTTCGCACTGGGCGTGGTGATCATCGATATTGGCAAGGGTGTGCTCGGCGCCGGTGTCGTCCCGGGTCTCGAGTTGCCGTATGTACCGGCCGACCCGGAAGTCTCCAGAACCTGGCTCACACTGAGTTGTGCGAC
>JBBKWL010000002.1:0-68208 GCA_037968975.1 Woeseiaceae bacterium
GCCGCGCCGTAGTATTCGTGTCAGCTCCGGGTTTCCAGATAAGCCTGTTCGGTAACTCGCTGACCATAAGCCGACTTATCGAGAAACGCATAGTAAGAGTCGGCAATTTTTTTCGCTGCGGGATCCTTTGCAACCCACTCAGCAACGATTTCGTCGGTGATTTTCTTGAGCAGGTCGAGAACGTCTTTTGGAAATTTGCGCAATTCGACATTGGCGTCGTTGCGCAACTGTTGCAGGGCGTAGGCATTGCCGTGGGTGTATTCGGCCACCATGTCGGTCGTGATTGATTGACAGGTTGTGGTGACGATCATTTGCAAATCCGCTGGCAGGGATTCCCACGCTTTTTTGTTGATCATTGTTTCGAGTCCGGGGCCGGGTTCGTGCCAGCCCGGGTAGTAGTAGTACTTGGCCGCTTTGTGCAGGCCGAAGGAAACGTCGTTGTAGGCGCCGACCCATTCGGTCGCGTCAATCGCGCCGGTCTGTAGCGAAGTAAAAATTTCCGCTCCTGGAAGCGTGACCGGTGTGCCGCCGGCGCGGCGCAAGACTTCACCACCCAGACCGGGAATGCGCATTTTCAATCCCCTGAGGTCGGCAGGCGTATTGATCTGCTTGTTAAACCAGCCGCCCATCTGCACACCGGTATTTCCACACGGGATCGGTATCAGGTTGAACGGCGCATACAATTCACGCCAGAGGTCGAGCCCACCGCCGTAGTAGAGCCAGCCGTTCAACTCGAGATAGTTCAGGCCGAAGGGGATCGACGTAAAAAACTGCGCCGCATCGAGTTTACCCTTGTGATAGTAGGACGCATCGTGACCCATCTCGACGGTGCCACGACTGACCGCATCGAATACCTCGAATGCAGGAACGAGCTCGCCGCCCCCATACACTTTGATTTTCAGCCGACCGGCAGACGCCGCTTCAACGCGGGCTGCGAGATTTTCGACACCCATGCCCATGCCCGGGTACTTGGGCGGCCAGGAGGTCACGCAGGACCATTCGAAGCGTTGCTTGGTGGCGGTAGCGCCGTCCCCACAATCTGCCGCCTCGTTACTGCAGGCAGCCACGCTGGCCGCAGCGGCCAAACCGCCTACAAAGTGTCGTCTCTTCATTCAGGAATCCACAAAGACTTGCGCGAGCGAGCTAGTCTAGGTGCTGAGCGTCGCGATGCCAATGAAAAATCGGTGGGCTTTACGCTGGCTTAAAAACCCACATAGTGGGTTTTTAATTGGCTATTGTTTAATTTTAGTCCCACTTTTTTTAAAAAATGTACATAGTGGTGTATTGACAAGGAGTTATTTATTTTTTCGTAACAATGTGGGTTTTTTTGTGAACAAAAAGGCCCCGATCAGACGATCGGGGCCCCGCCCGTCCGTGGGCCGACCGAGCGCCGTCCGTTGGCTTGCTATCCCACCGTGTGGCCGGTCGCCTTAGATTGTCAGCATGCGGGCCGCGCTATGGCTTTCGTATCTCGTTAATGCATTAATAAAGGCCCTAATTGCGTCGATAGTCGGAGAAAAACCCAGAAATGATCGCTTTGTTGCAAAGAGTAGTCAGCGCGAGCGTGGTGGTGGATACGGTTCAGGTTGCGGCGATCAAACAGGGCCTGCTGGTGCTGGTCGCCGTACATCGCGACGACCAGCCAAAAGACATCGCCAGACTGGCCGAACGGATCCTCACTTATCGCGTGTTTCCCGACGCTACAGACCGCATGAATCATAGCGTCGTCGATCTGGGCCTGGACTTGTTACTGGTGCCCCAGTTCACGCTGGCGGCCGACACCAACAAGGGGACGCGCGCCAGCTTCACCCGGGCTGCGGATCCGGCGATCGGCCAGGACTATTTTCAGCGGCTTGTGGATGTCTGCAAACAACGCCTGCAGACGGTTGAAACCGGCTGTTTCGGTGCCAATATGCAGGTTAGCCTGACGAATGATGGCCCGGTCACCTTCTGGCTGGAAAGCTGACAGGTGTTGCGCTGTGACGCTGTCCCGGTATTGTCTGCGTCAGAGGGTTATTATGTCTACAATAACGACGCGGTATTGCGGGGCTATGCCCCAGGAGTTTTAAAATGTTATCAGGCATAAGCTGGCCACAATTACTGATCGTGCTGGTCATCGTGCTCGCAATTTTTGGCACCAAGAAAATTCGCAATCTCGGCACTGATCTCGGTTCGGTCGTCAAGGGCTTTCGCACCTCGATGAGCGAAGCGGAAGCCGCGAAAGAGCAGCTCAATGACGACTCTGCAGGCGGGTCCGCCGACGACGCGAATTTTGACAACACGCCGGCCGAAGAACCCCGCAAAGACGCTTAAGTCGCAGCGCCCCCATGTCTGGATTCAGTTCTCCTGAATTTCTTCTCATCGTGGTATTGGCATTGGTCGTACTCGGACCAAAACGCTTGCCCGAGATCGCTAATAAGATTGGTGGCTGGGTAGGGCAGGCGCGACGCATGACGCGCGTCATGAAACGCCAGCTCGAAGAAGAGCTCAGCGTGGACGACCTGAATCACATTGGCTCGCCGCAGCTCGCAAGTCCGCCGGACCCGAAAAAGTCACCCGACCCCGCTGACCCGGCGTACGACGACAGTGACTACGTGGCTGAAGCCGACGCTGACAAGCCTGCTCCGGACCACATCCCGCATGACGACGATTCATTTTCGCCGTTGCACGAGGATGACGACGCAGAAAAACCCGCGTGACCGAAACCAAGAATAATGAAGAGGAGCTCGCCGAAGGCACTCTGTTGTCACACCTCGTGGAGCTTCGCAACCGCCTGGTAAAAATTGTGGCCGCGGTAATCGTTCTGTTCGCGTGCCTGATTCCATTTAATCAACGTATTTACGAGCTGGTTTCCGAGCCACTGTTCGCCGCGTCGCCTGGCGTGCAGATGATCATTACCGGTACCGCTGCGCCGCTGCTGGTGCCGTTCAAGTTGACCTTCCTGGTGGCATTGTTTCTGGCGATGCCGGTGGTGCTGTATCAGGTATGGGCGTTCGTCGCGCCCGGCCTGTACAAGAAAGAAAAACATTTCGCCTTCCCGTTGCTCGCATCCAGCATCATTCTCTTTTATACGGGTATCGCGTTTGCCTACTACGTTGTGTTTCCGCTGGTGTTCGGATTTTTTGGCTCGATCGAAATCGACGGCGCGCCGTGGACGCCGGATATCGCGTCTTACCTGGATTTCATCACCTCCATCGTGCTCGCTTTTGGGATTGCGTTCGAGGTGCCCATTGCCACCCTGCTACTCGTTTGGGCGGGTCTTACCACGCCTGAGACACTTGGCAAAGCGCGGCCTTATGTTTTCCTCGGCGCGTTCGTAGTTGGCATGTTGCTGACGCCGCCCGACGTTATCAGCCAGACCTTGCTGGCCATTCCCGTATATCTGCTATACGAGGCCGGCATTGTTATGTCGCGTCTATTCGCCAAAAAGGCCGAAAAACCAGTCGAACCAAGCCAGAAATAACGGGTCAAGTGGAAAGTTACGCTTGAAATGGTGTAACGTCGCTCACCGACGCAACCTGCCTTAAAGAGTATGGATCCTATGACCGAAACCACTGCTGACGCAGGTCAGGCGCAAGTATTTGGGCATCCTCGGGGGCTGATGACCCTGTTTTTCACCGAGATGTGGGAGCGCCTGAGTTATTACGGCATGCGGGCTCTGTTGGTTCTGTTTATGACCGACCAGGTCATGAACGGCGGCATGGGGTTGGACGACAGGTCGGCCACTGCGATTTACGGCATCTATACGGCATTGGTCTACGTGGTGGCACTGCCCGGCGGCTGGATTGCGGATCGCCTGATCGGCGCGCAAAAAGCCGTGTTTTTTGGCGGACTGGTCATCATGTCGGGCCATTTCGTGCTGGCAATCCCGTCGACGCAGGCATTTTTCCTTGGCTTGATACTGGTTATTGCCGGCACAGGTTTGCTCAAGCCGAACGTCAGCGCAGTCGTTGGCGAACTGTATCCGATTGGCGATCCGCGTCGCGATGGTGGCTTCAGCCTCTTCTATATGGGCATTAATACTGGTGCGTTTCTGGGGCCGTTGATTTGTGGCGGTCTCGCGCAGAGTGATCGCTTCGGCTGGCACTGGGGTTTTGCGGCTGCTGGCTTCGGCATGTTGTTCGGTGTCATTCAGTTTTGGCTAACCAAACATCATCTCGGAACCGCCGGACTGCGGCCCTCCGAAACAGGCGATGCGGCCATCGACTCCAAGCGTCGCAAGCGGGGCTGGACCGGCGTCATTATTGTCGTCGCTGCCCTGGCAATCCTCATCTTCGTTGGCCTGACAGGCGGGCTGGATCTCGATCCTGTGAGAATCTCTGAGCTGTCAACTATCGCTATCGTCGGTATGGCCGTCCTGTTCTTCGCCTATGTGCTATTGCTTGGCAATCTCACAACTGAAGAAAAGAAGCGCACCATTGCTCTGCTCATACTGTTGATGGGTTGCGCAATGTTCTGGTCCGGATTTGAGCAGTCCGGCAGCTCCCTGAATTTCTTCGCCGATCGCTACACGCAACTCGACTTTTCGTGGTTTTCAATTCCGTCAACCTGGTTTCAGTCCGTAAATTCGGTTTTCATTATTACTTTCGCACCGGTGTTCGCCTGGCTTTGGGTGGCGCTGGCAAAGCGCAACCTGAATCCGTCGACGCCCGCCAAATTTGGATTCGGACTGATATTGCTTGCCTGTGGCTTCCTGGTCATGGTCGGCGCGGCCAGCATCGTCGCTGGCGGCGACAAGGCCATGCCAACCTGGCTCATCATGACTTACCTGTTACACACCTTCGGCGAGCTCGCGTTGTCGCCGGTGGGCTTGTCGGTCACGACCAAGCTTGCACCGAAACGCTTCGTCGGCCAGATGATGGGCATGTGGTTCCTGGCAACCGCGCTCGGCAACCTGATCGCCGGCCAGATTGCCGGCGAATTCGATGCCGAGAATGTTGCCGCCTATCCGGACCAGTACATGTCGATTGTGATGACGGCCGGAGGCGCTGGCTTGATCATGTTGCTGCTGACCAAGCCGATCAAGAAACTAATGTGTGGAGTGGATTAGGAATGAATAAAATTTTGTTATTGATCGCGTTCGCCTTTGTTGCCAGCGCATGTTCGCCAGACAGCGACGATGGTAGCGTTACCAGCAGTGCCCCGACAGAAACTGCCGAAGAGTTCGTCGATCGTATCAATGCTGAATATAAAGACTGGTGGCGTGAGATCAATGCGGCCGACTGGGTTAACGCAACGTACATCAACGAAGACTCGGGAATCGTAAACGCGCTGGCGAACGAGCGCTTTGCTGCCTGGCACACCGGCGTGGTTGAAGAAGCCAAAGCCTATGATGACCAGGAGTTGGATGCGACCACCCGCAGGGCGCTCAATGTCCTCAAGAACAGCGCATTGATGATTGCACCAAATGACGCCGCCAAGCGCAAAGAGTTATCGAAAATCCTGACCGAAATGAGCGCCGCCTATGGTGCCGGCAAATATTGTCGTAGTGACGATGACTGCCTGAGCGGCAACGAACTCGAACTGCTCATGAATGAAACCAAGGACTACGACGAGCTGCTGGAATATTGGATTGGCTGGCGCGAGATCGCTCCGCCGATGCGCAAGAAGTACGAGCGCTTTGTTGAGCTTTCCAACGAAGGTGCACGAGAATTCGGCCACGCAGACCTCGGCGCACTGTGGCGCTCAAAATACGACATGAGTGCAGCCGAGTTTGAAGCCGACACGGCGAGACTGTGGGAACAGGTGAAGCCGCTGTATGACGAGCTGCATTGTCACGTGCGGGCGAAGCTGGGTGAACACTATGGCGCCGACAAGGTGCCGCAGAATGGACCTATACCGGCACACCTGCTCGGCAATATGTGGGCGCAGGAATGGGGCTTCATCTACGACATCATGGAGCCGTACCCCGGTGTTTCAGATCTCGACGTTGACGCGACGCTCAAGACGAAAAATTATTCGCCACAGGAAATGGTGCGCTCGGCCGAGGACTTCTATGTGTCACTGGGCTTTGAGCGCCTGCCGGACTCGTTCTGGGAGCGCTCGCTGTTTTCCAAGCCGGCTGATCGCGAAGTCGTTTGTCATGCCAGTGCCTGGAACCTCGATGGCGATGAGGATCTGCGCATCAAGATGTGCATCAAGCAAACGTATGACGAGCTGCGCGTGATCTATCACGAGCTTGGCCACAACTACTACCAGCGCGCCTATAACAAGCAACCGATGTTGTTCCGGGACGGTGCCAATGGTGGCTTCCATGAGGCGATCGGCGATGCGGTGACCTTGTCAATGACGCCCGAATACCTGGCCGAAGTTGGCTTGGTCGCATCGGCCGAACAATCGGAACAAGCGGTCATCAATCAACAGATGCAACAGGCACTCGACAAGATTGCCTTCCTGCCGTTTGGCAAGCTGATCGACGAATGGCGTTGGAAAGTGTTCTCCGGAGAAGTGCCACCCGAGCAGTACAACGCCGCCTGGTGGGATCTGCGCCTGAAGTATCAGGGCATTGCCCCACCGGTTGAACGCAGCGAGGCGGACTTCGATCCTGGCTCCAAGTATCACGTGCCGGGCAATGTTTCCTACACGCGTTACTTTGTCGCGCGCATTCTGCAGTTCCAGTTCCAGCGCGCGCTTTGCGATGCTGCTGGCTATGAAGGGGATCTGGCAGGTTGTTCAGTCTATGGCAGCAAGGAAGCCGGCGCGAAACTGCAGGCGATGCTGGAGCCGGGTTCCAGTGTTCCGTGGCAGGACACGCTTGAGAAACTGACCGGCACGCGTGCAGCCGATGCCAGTGCGATCATTGAATACTTTGCGCCGCTCATGGTGTATCTGAAAGAGCAAAACGAAGGCCGCAGCTGCGGCTGGTAGGGTTCTCGACTCTCTCTTTTTGGCGGTAGAGATCGGGTAAACTGTGCGGAAATAAGAATAAGAGGGGGATCTCATGGCGGATATCGCTGCGGAAAACAGTTTTACCTCGCGCATGCTTGCGAGCGTTGAACGTATCGGCAACAAGTTGCCCGATCCGGCAATGCTGTTCGTCGGCTTGCTGGTCATAGTCTGGTTGCTGTCGTGGTTGTTCTCATTGGTGACGTTCGAGGTCGTCGATCCGCGCTCGGGCGAGGCGCTGGTCGTAAACAACCTGTTAGCCGGTCCGGCGATGACCGAGTGGCTGTCGGTGATGGTGACGAATTTCTCGCATTTCCATCCGGTCGGTGTGGTCCTGGTTGCGATGCTTGGTATCGGTGTAGCCGAACATACCGGCTTTATAAACACGGGCCTGCGTGCGCTTTTGGGTGTCACCGCCAAGTGGCTGGTTACGCCAATGGTTATCCTGGTCGGCATCGTCAGTCACACCGCCGTTGACGCCGGTTACGTGTTGGTTATACCGCTGGGCGGCATTATTTTTTATGCAGCCGGGCGCCACCCACTGGCGGGCATCGCTGCCGCATTCGCCGGCGTTTCGGGCGGCTTCTCTGCCAACTTCGTACCGTCCTCGCTGGATCCACTACTGCAGGGACTGTCGCAGTCGGGCGCGCGCTTCCTCGATCCCGAAATTGTGCTCAATCCGCTGAACAACTATTTCTTCACGACTGCATCCTCTGTGCTGATCGTCGCCCTCGGCTGGTATCTGACCGACAAAGTCGTCGAGCCGCGACTGAAGAACGTTGAACTCGATGGCGACCTCACCGACTTGCCGCAGATGCACGCGCTCGAACCGACCGAGAAGAGAGGGTTGAATGCGGCACTGATTGCGCTCGGGGTCGGCGTCGTCTTGATGGTCGTAACTTCTCTGCCGGCCGACTCCGCCTGGCGCGATTCGAGCGGCTCGCTTGCGACCGGAACTGCGCCAATCATGCGATCGATCGTCGCGCTGATTTTCCTGATGTTTTTGGTGCCGGGTATTGTCTACGGCATCGTCGCAAAAACCATCAGCAGCTCGAAAGATGTCATCGACGGCATGACCAAAGCAATGCACCAGATGTCCTACTACCTGGTCATCATGTTTTTTATCGCGCAGTTTGTGTACGCCTTCGGCCAATCAAATCTGGGTGTGCTGCTGGCCCTTAAGGGCGCTGCCGGATTACAAGCCATAGACATGCCGGCGGCGGGAACGCTGGTGGGCATCGTTCTCCTGACGGGCTTCATCAACCTGTTTGTTGGTTCTGCAACCGGCAAATGGGGTTTGCTGGCACCAATCTTCGTACCCATGCTCATGGCGCTGGGAATCTCTCCGGACCTTACCCAGGCTGCCTATCGCGTTGGCGATTCGAGCACCAATATCATCACGCCTTTGATGCCATATTTTCCCTTGGTGGTGGTCTATTGTCAGCGTTACGTGACGACCACGGGCATCGGTACGTTGACGGCAATGATGTTGCCGTACTCGTTGACGTTCCTCGTGGTCTGGACGATATTCCTGGTGACGTACTTCCTGCTCGGGATTCCGCTTGGAATCGGCGCCAGCTACACCTATCCGTAGGTCTTAGTCACCTAAACATTCGCCGGCGTAGGCCTTGTCGACGCCGGCATTTTCCAGCTGACACTCGTTGTCATAGGTAACGCTGTCCACACCGCAAACGGGCAGGTAATCGCGCGGACAATTGCGGCCCTGAGTCTCGCAGACGCCAGCGTACTCGATTCGAATGCCGCGCCGTTCCGCCTGACACGCATTGCTGTAGGTAAGTTCGTCGGAGCCACACACCGGAATAAACATGCCGGGGCAGGGACGCACATTGCAAATGCCCGCTGTAAACACCGTAGCGCCATCCGCTTCTGCCTGGCATGCATTCGCATACGTCGTGCCCTCGTTGCACACGGGGGCAAACACTTTGGGGCAGTTTTCCAGATCGCAGGCACCCTTGCGCTGCACCGGCACCCGTTGTACGTCTGCCTCGCATCGATTAATGAAGGTGCGTCCGTTCATGCCGCAAACCGGGTCCTCAACACCCGGACAGCCACTGGCGGAACACGCTCCAAGCCCCGCGATGCCGGCACCCGCCCGCAACGCCTGACACTCGTTGACGTAGGTGTTGCCGTCCAGCCCGCAGACCGGATCAAGCGCTTCACCACACTCGTTCGCATTGTCCAGGGACTCCGGGCATTCACCGGCAGCAAAGATTTCTGCGCCGGCAGCAGTAGCGACACACTCATTGCTGTAGGTCTTGGCGTCGGTGCCACAAACGGGGTCGTATTGCATGGTGCAAGCGACTTCCTCGCCTTGCGCCATCGCTGCCTGGCCGAGCAACAGGGTGAACATCGCCAGGATTGATTGCATTGTGATCTTCATCTTGTCATTAGAGCTTATTGTGGGCCTCGGGTTCAACGAAGATCAGGGCCTGACTGACGGGTATCAACTTAAACGAACTGCCATCCAGCTGCAGCAATTCACGCTCCAGAAACTCGAGCGTCTCCGGATACGGGTGTCCAATCGCGACTGCCACGCCATTGCGTCGTGCCAGCGCCGTCAATCGATCAAACTCCTTGCGCAATGCCCGCGGTGATCGATCATTGTCCAGGAATACATGGCGGCGAATTGCCGCAATCCCGGACTCTGATGCGATCTGCATCGCCACGCTTGCAGGAGTCGTAAAGCTGTCAACAAAGAACATGCCGTCATGCGCTGCTATCTCTTCCATTAACCAGGCCATATGGCCCGGATGGCGTGTAAGCAGACTGCCGCGATGGTTGCTAACGCCAATCGCGTGCGGCACGGATTCGAGCGCCGCAGCAAATGCCTTGTGAAAGGCCTTGCGATCCATGTCCAGCGTTATCCCGCCAGGCTCATCCGCATTCTCGCGATCGATCGATTCAAACGGCAGGTGCAACAGCACCTCTTTGCCCTGCGCGTGCGCCGCGAGCGCCAGGGAGGTACCACTCGGCGTCGCCGGAAGTACCGCATAGCTGACCGGTCCGGGCAGATTCAGCGCGCGTAAGCCCGCCTCAAACTGATAGCCAAGGTCATCAATGATGATCGCTATTCGAGGTATGGGTTCACCGCAGGACGCAGCCGGAGCCAGCGCAACAAGCGCTGCAGCGACGCAGACTGGAAACCAGCGTGGAAACAATTTCGGCGCGCTCATTGCGCGCTGCTGTGCATCACCTGGCCATGTTGCAAGCGGCCGATAGCCTCGAGTAATTGCGTATCCTTTTCACGGTCGACGCCGCCATTCAGACTCAGGTCCGGAAATCCCGCCGTATCGTCGACAAAGACGTCCGGTGTGATGCCAACCTCATGAATAGAGTCGCCTGACGGTGTGAAATATCGGGACGTGGTCAGTTTGATCGCGCGGCCCATCGATAGCGGCATCACTGTCTGTACCAGACCCTTACCAAAAGTCGGCGTTCCCAGAATCGAAGCGCGATTATGGTCCTGCAATGCTCCGGCAACAATCTCGGATGCCGACGCCGAACCTTTATTCACTAGAACCACGATGGCGGCGCCGTCGAGGACATCACCGCGATGTGCTGAGCGCACGAAGCGTGATTCTGTCGTGCGGCCCTCGGCGGAAACGATGACGCCTGAATCGAGAAACAGGTCCGAAACTTCAATTGCCGAGTCGAGTACGCCGCCGGGGTTGTTGCGCAGATCGAGCACCAGGCCGGCGAGCATGCCGTCCTGCTCATCCTGCATCTGATTGATCGCACGACTCAGATCACGCGCGGTTGACTCGCTGAACTGGCTCAGGCGCACATAGCCGTAGGCCGGTTCCAGCGTTTCGTAATAGACGCTCGCAACGCGAATGACTTCGCGACGCATTTCATGGTCAATAGTGTCGTCACCGCGCAACACCGTGATCGTGATCCTCGATCCGCGTCGCCCGCGCATCTGGCCGATCGTGTCCTGCAGTCGATCAGCATCAACCATGACGCCGTCGACCGCGATAATCTGATCTCCGCTGCGAATACCCGAGCGCGCCGCCGGAGAGCCGGCGATCGGCGTTATGACCCGGATATCGCCATCGACTTCGGTAACCTCTATGCCGATGCCCGTATAGCTGCCGGTCGTGCTGATTCGAATATCGCGATACTCGTCGGCATCGAGATACTGCGAGTGCGGATCGAGGTCGCCAACCATGCCGCGGATGGCACTTTCGAGGAGCTCGCGATCATCAATTGATTCGACATAATCGCTCTTGACGCGCTTCATGACTTCGGCGAACAGGTGTGCCTGCTCCAGCGCCAGGTCCGCGCCGTCCGGCTGGCGCTTGCTTGCCAACAGGTCGCCGCCCAGCGACAGGCTTAAGCCCATTACTGTGCCGACGACTAATACCAGAATAGCTCTGGTTTTCAATGACATGCATATCTCCAGGTGCCCTGGCGAGCGCCCTCTCAGCGCCGCAGGAAGCCCTGACGATAGCATAGCGACTGGTTTGCGCCCAAAGCTTCTGTCACGTTTTTTTGGCTAGCTTCCGGGCCGCCGGGTTACCCAATGCTGCGGGTTCAGGGGTTGCGTGCCGCGGCGAAGTTCGAAATACAGTGCTGACCTGGATTGGCCGCCACTGTCGCCGACGGTAGCGATCACATCACCGGGAGCCACCCAGTCGCCGGTATTTTTGGAGGTCGTTTCGTTGTATCCGTATAGGGTCATGTAGCCTTCGCCATGCTCCACGATCACCAATAAGCCGAGTCCGGCGAGCCAGTCCGAAAACACCACCCGGCCGTGGTACACAGCCCGCACCTCACGCCCACGTGGCGCAGCCAGCACCACACCGTTCCACTGCAGTTGGTCGCTGATGCGTGGCTGCCCAAAGTCGTGCACCAAAGTGCCGGCTACCGGCCAGGTCAGCTTGCCTTTGTGCTCACTGAAGGGGTTCTCTGAGCGAATCGGGTAATCGGACAGGATGCTGGTCAACTCATCGATGAGCCTGGCCAGGTCTTTTTCCTGTGCGGCCAGCTGCTCGATCTCTCGTCCGTCGTTCGTTATCCGGTCCTTTAAGGTCACGAGCAGCGCCTGGCGTTTCTCCTGCGCCAGGTTCAACTCGGTCAGCTCCGCGTAGCGTTCGCGGGCAAGCGCTGCCAGTCGCGCCTCCTCCGCAGCAACCTGGCTGCGCAAAAGAGCCAGCTCATCGATATGGCTGCTTACGGTCTGAATATTCTCGGCCCGATAGTCATTAAAATACTGGTAATAGCGAAGCAGTCGACCGAGCGTTGCCGGATCGCGCTGATTAAGCAACAACTTGATGCGCTCCTGGCCACCACTCATATGCGCCGCCCGCACCTGCTCGGCCAGCTCCTCCGATTCGTGTAGCAACTGCTCCTCGCGCGCTGCTATTTGCACATCGAGCTCCTGCTTGCGCTTGATGCTGTAATCCCGCTCTCGCTGGAGCTCTTTCAGGCGAATGCGCTGCTCGGATATCTCGACTTCGGCCGTCTGCAGCTCACCGGTGACGCGATCCCGATTACCCGCGCTCTTGTCCATGCTTTGCTTGAGGGTGCTGATGCGCTCGCGTACCTCCTCGAGTTCCTGCTCCTTGACCTTCGCGACGTCGTCGTCCTGACCCCAGCTCGCGACCGAGACGGCAGCGAGGAATAATAAGAATAATGGTCTTGGGGACGGCCTCATGGTTCGGCAGTTTGGTATAATGCGCGCTTTGTCACAACCCGCGCGCCAAGCCTGGCGCAGGCGATAAGGACTCATGGAACAACTCCTCGAATTCACCAGCAATAATACGGTGCTGGTGGTAATGCTCATGATCAGCTTTTTCGTGCTGATATTTAGTGAATTGCGACGTAAGGCGAGCGGCTTGGTGGCCGTCGACCCGACTGCCGCGGTTGCGCTTATTAATGCCGACGGCATCGTTGTCGATCTACGCAGCAGCGAAGCTTTTTCGCGCGGCCATATCGTCAATGCCAGAAATATTCCGTTCGCGGAACTGGACGCCAATACCGAGAAAATCGAAAAATATAAGAATAAACCCGTTGTTGCTGTCTGCGATGCTGGCACAACGTCCACGCGCGCGGTTGCTGCGCTGCGCGAGTCGGGGTTTGTCTCCGCGTATGGACTGAAGGGCGGGATGAACGCCTGGACGCAGGCGGGCATGCCTGTGGTGTCCGGAAAGAAAACCAAGACCAAGAGCAAGAAATAACACCAACACCTCACATTGTAACCAGGAAAAAGAAATGGCTGAAGAAAATGCGGTAGAAAACGAGAAGCGAATCTCGGTTGCCAAGATTTACGTAAAAGATTTTTCGTTTGAGTCGCCAATGTCTCCCGGCGTATTCAAAGCGGAAAAGTGGGCGCCAAAAACAAACTTGAATCTACGCAGCGGGCATACGGAAATTGACGCGGGCGTACACGAGGTTGTGCTTACCATTACAGTTGACGCCAAGGAAGAAGACAAGACCGTATTCCTGGTCGAGTTACAACAAGCCGGGCTGTTCGAGTTGACTGGTTACGACGATACCGAACGCGCCGCAATTACAGGCAGCTACTGCCCCAGCATTTTGTTCCCGTACGCGCGCGAAGCAATTGCGGCAATCATTCAGAAGGGTGGCTTCCCGGAGTTCGTGCTGCAACCGATCAACTTTGATGCGTTGTACATGCAGTCGCAAAAGCAGGCCGCTGAAACCGCGACGGCGGAGAAGCACTAATAGATTCGCCACGCGCACAAGCAGTCATCGGCGCCGGTTCCTGGGGAACAGCGCTGGCACTGCAGTTTGCGCGCAGTGGTTCTGAGGTCCGCTTATGGGGGCGCGATCGCGAACAGATGGCACAGATGGTGGCCACTGGCTGCAATGCGCGCTACCTACCTGATGCGCCTTTTCCGCAGAACCTGCGGGCCGTGGAAAACCTGGAAGAATGCCTGGCCGGAGTGCGCGACGTGCTTGTCGCTGTACCCAGCCATGGCTTGCGCGCAACGCTCATTGCGATCCGCCCGTACTTGAGTAAAGACTCGCGGGTTTGTTGGGCCACTAAAGGCTTCGAGTTACATACCGGCAAGTTGCCGCATCAGGTTGTCATCGAAGAACTCGGTCCCGACCTGCCCGTTGCTGTTCTTTCCGGCCCGACTTTTGCGAAAGAGGTCGGCGCACAATTACCGACCGCAATGACTGTCGCGGCGAACGACAGCACGTTTGCCGCTGAGCTTGCCAAAGCGCTTTCTGGCGACAATTTTCGCGCGTACACGTCCGACGACATGATTGGGGTAGAGGTGGGCGGTGCCGTAAAAAACGTTCTCGCGATTGGCGCCGGCATGAGCGACGGACTGGGTTTCGGAGCAAATTCGCGCATCGCGATGATAACGCGCGGACTCGTGGAAATGACCCGCCTCGGCGTGGCGCTCGGCGCCAAGAAAGAAACGTTTATGGGTCTGGCGGGGATGGGCGATCTGGTTCTGACCTGCACCGACAACCTGTCTCGCAACCGGCGCATGGGGCTGGCACTTGCGAGCGGCAAGACTGTGCAAGAAGCGCAGCAAGACATTCAGCAAGTGGTTGAAGGCGTGATGGCGGCCGAGGCAGTTAAGGAAGTGGCAGAAGACCTCGGAATTGAAATGCCGATCTGCCATCAGATCTATCGCATTCTTTACGAAGGCGCACAGCCGCTCGAGGCGGTCGGCGCTTTAATGGGGCGGCAACTTAAACCGGAGCAGTAGCATGCGGCGCGTATGGAAATTCGCGCTGCCAGAGGACATTGCAAAAGACGAAAGATCTTCTAAGCTTTAGTCAGCACTCGAAACGAAAACACAGGAGAAGAAAGATGCAACGACGTCAATTCTGTCGAACGGCTCTGGCGGCGAGTGTCGCCGCAGCGATTCCGATGTTACCCGGATGCGAGAAGAAGACCCCGGTCGCAACCGAAGCCAAGACAAGTATTCGCGCAATTTCTCTCGACGGCGCCGAGCTCGAACTCGAACGAGCTGCGGTCAGAGAGTTAGGCGAAAGCATGAGCGGCCCGGTTCTGCTGGCAGGCAATCCTGAATACGATGGCGCTCGCAAAATCTGGAATGGCATGCACGACAAGCACCCGGCGCTCATTGCCCGCTGTATGACCACAGAGGACGTTTGTAATGCCGTCACATTCGCTCACGAACGCAGTCTGTTGACCGCAGTTCGTGGCGGCGGCCATAGCTGGCCCGGCAAGTCGGTTTGCGACGACGGCATCATGATCGACCTCGCGTTGATGAATACGGTCGATGTTGATGTGGCAGCGAAACGCGCCCATTCACGCGGCGGCGCACTTTTGAATGCTCTGGATACAGCCTCTTTGGAACACGGCCTCGTCACCACGGCCGGCGTCGTCTCACATACCGGAGTCGGTGGCTTTACTCTGGGCGGCGGCATGGGCCGCTTGAATCGCAAGTACGGCCTGGCAGTTGATAATTTGCGTTCGGCTGAGATCGTTACCGCAGACGGCAACGTGCGGCGCATTAGTGAAGAAGAAGACAGCGACCTGTTCTGGGGTATCCGCGGTGGTGGCGGCAACTTCGGGGTGGTCACTGAGTTCGAGTTTGAGCTGCATCCGTTTGAGCGCAAACTTTTGTCCGGCATGCTGCTCTGGCCGCTGGCACAGGCGCGCGATGTTCTCGAGTTTTATGGCGAGTGGTATCAGGGCTTATCAGACGAGATGTATGTCGGCCCGGCTATGATCACGTTGCCGGACGGCACCGGTGCGGTGGCAATGGAGGTTGTCTACAACGGCGATCCGGCCGTCGGCGAGAAAGAGCTGGAGCCTGTTCGCAAGCTCGGCACGATGATCGATGACAGCGTCAGCCTGCAGGACTACATGGTAATGCAAACCCAGGATGATGCGGCGTTCGGGCATGGCGTGCGCTCATACATCAAGAACGGCATGGTGAGCGAAATTACTCAGGAACTCGTTGATGCAATGCTCGGCGCATACATCGCGGATCCGCGCCTGGCGATGTTCACGCATACGCTGGGTGGTGCCGTGAAACGGGTTGGTGAGAGCGATACGGCGTTTCCGCATCGCAACGCTGAGACGATGATTGGTGTCGGTGGCGGCTGGATGGACCCCGCTCAGGACGAAGAGGCTATCGCCTTGTCGCGAGAATGGTATTACCAGCTCGATCCGCTCATGGGTGGTTACTACAGCAATATCGATTTCGACGGTACCGAGGCAGTCGGTAATTACGGCCCGGCATATGCGCGCTTAAGCAAGATCAAGGGCAAGTACGACCCGACCAATCTGTTCCGCCTCAACAGCAACGTCCGCCCCGCCTAAAAACCAGGGACAGTTTACTCAATTACCTATTTTCAGCTTTCAAAAAATGGGGTTTGAGTAAACTGTCCCTGGTTATTTGAAGTTTAGGTGGCGCCATGCCTCGTAGACCATCACAGCGGCGGCATTGGATAGATTAAGGCTGCGACTGCGCTCTCGCATTGGCAGCCTTAGTCGTTGCTCTGGCGGTAAGGCGTTGAGTATATTCTTCGGCAGTCCGCGTGTTTCCGGGCCAAACAGGAAGGCATCGTTTTCCTTAAAGTCCGGTGCGTCATGGCGAGTCGTGCCGTGCGTACTCAGCGCAAACAATCGTGGCGCCTCCAATACTTCAAGACAGGCGGCGAGGGTCTTGTGCGTTGTAACCCGCGCGAACTCGCGGTAATCGAGCCCGGCCCGCCGCAGTTTTTTCTCCTCCAGATCAAATCCCAACGGCTCGATCAAATGCAACGCCACGCCCGTGTTTGCGCACAGTCGAATAACATTGCCGGTGTTCGGCGGAATTTCCGGTTCGTAGAGAATCAGGCTGAACATTGACGTAGAATGCCGCACCGATGGGTAGCCCACAATCAAATCCTTTGCAGGTCGATTTTTGCGGCCTGCAGCTCAGCTCGCCGATTGTCTTGCTCTCCGGCTGTGTCGGCTTTGGCGAGGAATACACTCGCGTCGAAGGCTTTTCGAATACCGCTGTTGGCGCCATCGTTTTGAAGGGCACGACACTTGAGCCGCGGCTCGGGAATGTGCCGCACCGTGTTTACGAAACACCCATGGGTATGCTGAATGCCATCGGCTTGCAGAATCCGGGCGTCGAAACGGTTATCAACGACATTTTGCCGGGCCTCGATTTCAGCGAAACGCGCTTTATCGCCAACGTTTGTGGATCAACGATCGACGACTATGCCGCGGTGACAAAGCGCTTCGATGATTCGCCCATCGATGCCATCGAAATCAATATCTCCTGTCCCAACATCAAGGAGGGCGGCATACAGTTTGGCAATGTGCCGGAAATGTCAGCACGAGTTGTTGCCGCTTGCCGCGCGCAGACCAGCAAGCCGATCATCACGAAACTGTCGCCGAATCAGACTGACATCGCAGAGAATGCGCGGCTGTGTATTGAAGCGGGGACGGATGGTTTCGCTGTCATCAATACCGTCATGGGCATGGCGATCGACGTTACGGCACGCGAGCCCATCATCGGCAACGTGCAAGGCGGACTGTCAGGGCCTGCGATCAAACCGATCGCCTTGCTCAAGACCAAGCAGGTTTACGAAGTTGCCAGAAACCACAATGTGCCGATAATCGGGCAGGGCGGGATAACGGACACGAATGACGCGCTCGAATTTATGCTGGCCGGTGCGACAACTGTTGGTGTCGGTACAGCGCTTTTTTATGATCCATTGGTCTGTACAAAAATTAACGCGGGCATCGAAGACTATCTCACCCGGTATGAGCTGACAGCGGTGACAGATCTCATCGGGGCCCTGCACATCTGAAGCCCGCCGTGCCTATTCGAGATGTAAGGATTTTATCTTGCGTGTCAGCGTGTTGCGCCCCCATCCCAGAATCCTGGCAGCATCCTTACGGCTACCGTTAGCCCGCGCCATCGCGATTTCGATGAGTGTTTTTTCGAACTGAGGAAGGGCGGTGTCCAGCAACGAGCCGCTATCGCTGGCGGCGATCTGGGTTTCCGCCCATGCCGCCAGGCTACGGGTCCAGTCCTGTGCTGATCTGCGCGCTGTCTCGCTGCCACCAAGCTCGGCCGGGATGTCCCGCGTGCTGATAACGTGCCCTGGCGCCGTCACCGTGAGTCGTCGCGAGGTGTTGACGAGCTGGCGAACATTGCCGGGCCAGTCGTAGGCTCGCAATGCTTCAAGCGCTTCGGCATCGATGCTTTTCGCGGCCGTAGAAAGCTCACTCGCCGCTTCCGCAAGATAGTGGTTCAGCAATAGCGGTATATCTTCTCGCCGTTGTCGTAACGGCGGCGTATTGATGCGAATCACATTGAGGCGGTGATACAGGTCCTCGCGAAAGCGGGACTCTTTGACGGCACGCGCAAGATCCTGATTGGTCGCTGCGATTACGCGAACGTCGACCTTGATCGAGGTCTGGCCACCCACGCGGTAGAACTCGCTTTCTGCAAGCACCCGCAAAAGTCTTGTCTGCAGTGCCGGGGACATGTCCCCAATTTCGTCCAGGAAAAGAGTGCCGCCGTCGGCTTGCTCGAAGCGTCCGATGCGGCGCGAATCCGCCCCGGTGAACGAACCCTTTTCATGACCGAACAGTTCGGACTCGAGCAACTCTGCCGCGATCGCCGACGTGTTCAGCGCGACAAATGGTTTATCCGAGCGCGGACTGTGTTGATGCAAGGCCTGTGCAACAAGCTCCTTACCCGTGCCGGACTCACCCGTAATCAGCACCGTCATGCTTGAGCCGGCCAATCTGCCAATTGAACGAAACACTTCCTGCATGGCCGGCGCCTGACCGATAATTGATGCGATCGCTTGTGGCGGCGCCGGAGGCTCTTGTGTGTTCGCAACCTTCAGGCGTGCCGCTTTATTGACGAGTTCCACTGCCTCGTCAAGATCGAACGGCTTTGGCAGATACTCAAAAGCACCGCCCTGGTACGCTGCAACCGCGCTTTCCAGGTCCGAGTGGGCAGTAATTACGATAACCGGTAGTCCCGGATGTTGAGTGTGCAGTCGATCGAGCAACGCGAGACCCGACATCCCGGGCATGCGGACGTCCGTGATAAGCACATCCGGCACAGCGCTCGCCATTGCCTCCAGCAGATGCTCGGCTCGCTCAAACGTCTTTGTTTCCATGCCGGCCTGGCGGAGCGCTTTTTCCAGCACCCAACGAACCGACTGATCATCATCGACGATCCAGACTGTTAAGGTTTTGTCGCTCATGATGGCACGCTCGCCAGATCAAGTGGTATGCGAACCTTGAAGACTGTTCTGCCCGGCCGGCTTTCGAATTCGATCAGACCACCGTGGCGACTAAGCAGCTCTTGCGCAGCGGGCAAGCCCAGGCCGGTACCCTCCGCTCGACTTGTAACCAACGGGTAGAAAATGGAGTCCTGTAGCTCTGCGGGTATTCCGGGACCGTCGTCCTCGATTTCGAGCGACGCGATAACTCGGTGGCGGGTATTGCCAATCGTATAGTTCATGACAGCACGGCTGCGCAGTGTGATGGCGCCCTGGCCGTCGAGTGCTATAGCGGCGTTGCGCAACAGATTCAGAAGCGCCTGCACCATCTGGTCGCGATCCAGGTCAATCAGCGGCAGACCCGGGTCATAGTCACGATGGATCGTCAGGTTTCTGTTGTCCTCAGCCTCGACAATGCGCACTACGTATTCCATCAGCTCGTGCACATTCAGCGGTTCTTTATTTGGCGGTCCACCCGGGCCCAGCAAAGTATCGACGAGACCCGCGAGACGATCAGTTTCACTGATAACAACGTCAGTATATTCGCGCTGCTCCGGGTCGGGCAGTTGGCGCGCCAGAAGCTGGGCCGCGCCGCGAATTCCGCCGAGTGGATTTTTGATCTCGTGCGCGAGCTGCCGGATCATTTGTCGCCCGGCACCGTGCTGAATCAGTAAGGCATTCTCACGGGATATCTGATTGCGCCGGGTCACGTCCGTTATTTCGACCAGCAGCGCCGGGCCAGCATGCTCTATTGGCGACACTCGACAGTCGACGATGCGCTCGCTGGCATGCACCTCGGTGGGTCCGAGTCGCAATTCATTGGCGTAATGATCACCGGTCTGTAAGGCGCGGCTCAGAATGTCGCGCAGCTCGGGTTCGTCATCCACCAGTCGCAGGAACGCCTCACCCTGCGCTCGGCGCGAACTAATTCCTAAAAGATTTTCTGCCGCTGGATTCAGGCCGACAATCAGCAGGCTTGCGTCCAGCAAAATTACGCCGGAGCTCAGGCTATCGAGAATTTTTTTGGCGTTGCCGTCAAGCGTGCCGTCATCACCGGAGCCTCGAGATGCAGAGCGACTCCTGGCGGCGGGTGTTGGTGTTACCGGGCGATTGTGTTCTGCTGCACGTAAAAGCGGCTTGCCGGGCTGCGAATAATCACCCGGCCCGTTGCGTCGATCACTTCCGCCTGCAGGCTGTGCGTGCCGCGAAAGACATCCAGAATCTGGAAGTTCGTGCCACCCACGTCGCGTGCTTCGCCGTCGAAGTACGCTCGAATCCTGTGACCCTGTTGCAACTGTGGTTCCAACGCGACGGTTACGTTGAGAAGGCCTTCTATGTTCCACAGTGTTTCTTCCGCGCCGGGAGATGCGATTGCGATACTTTCGTAGAGAACCACTTCTTCCGGCTCACTGTTGTCCCGAACAGTCCGGCCGTTGGATATCCGCGCACCGGTCTTTTTGTTGAATTCAGACAGGTTAACGGGCTCCGCGCCCTTAGCCGGCACATCCGAGTAATGGACGACGCCTTCTGCGTCCGTCCATTTCCACGCATCGTCAGCCAGCACGGCGGTTGCGGCCAGGATTCCGACGAGAATGAACTTTGAAGGTCTTTGCATTTGGTTAGCATAGCAAGTGATGAGGATTCCGGGCTAGTGGACGGGCGGCAAAAATGCCGCCCGGTTCACAGTTTTGGGAAATTTATAGGCTGTAATACATGTCAAATTCGACCGGGTGGGTGGTCATGCGCAATCTGGTGACATTTTCCAGCTTCAGGTCGATGTAGGCGTCGATCAAATCGTCGGAGAAAACATCGCCTGCTTTGAGGAATTCACGGTCCTGGTCGAGTGCCCCGAGCGCCTCATCGAGCGAGAAGGCAACCAACTTGAGCTCTTTTTCCTCTTCCGGCGGCAGATCGTACAAATCCTTGTCCATGGCATCGCCCGGATGGATCTTGTTGATCACGCCGTCGAGCCCGGCCAGCAGAAGCGCGGCGAAGGCGAGGTACGGGTTGGCCATCGAATCGGGGAAGCGCACTTCCACGCGGCGACCCTTGGGATTTGACTCATACGGGATGCGGATTGAAGCCGAGCGGTTGCGAGCGGAGTAAGCAAGGATTGTTGGTGCCTCAAAACCCGGTACCAGGCGCTTGTAACTATTGGTTGCCGGGTTGGTGAAGGCATTGAGTGCTTTCGCGTGTTTGATGATGCCACCGATGTAATGCAGCGCGGTTTCGGACAGGCCGCCGTAGCCATCGCCCGTGAACAGATTTTCTCCGCCTTTGAACAAGGACTGATGCACGTGCATGCCATTACCGTTGTCATTAACAAGCGGTTTTGGCATGAAGGTTGCGGTCTTGCCGTATGCATGTGCAACGTTGTGCACAACGTACTTCAGGACCTGCACCTCATCTGCCTTCTTTACCAGGGTGTTGAACTTGGCACCGATTTCACACTGGCCCGCGGTTGCGACTTCGTGATGATGTACCTCGGTTTCAACGCCCATGTCCTCAATGGCAAGACACATTGCCGAGCGCAGGTCATGCAGGGAATCAACCGGTGGCACAGGGAAGTAACCACCTTTAACCGACGGTCGATGACCCGTGTTGCCTTCATCGTAGGTCCTGCCGGTGTTCCAGGCACCTTCTTCAGAATCAATCTTGTAACCGACGCTTTGCATGCTGTCTTCCCAGGTTACGTTGTCGAACACAAAAAATTCGTTTTCCGGACCAAAGTACGCAGCGTCAGCGACCCCGGTTGATTTTAGATACGCTTCTGCGCGCATCGCCAGAGATCGCGGGCAACGGTCGTAGCCCTGCATCGTCGCGGGCTCAATGACCGAGCAGCGAAGATTCAGGGTCGTTTCATCCGAGAAGACATCAACCACAGCCGAGGCCGGATCCGGCAACAGGATCATGTCGGACTCATTGATGCTCTTCCAGCCGGCGATCGACGAGCCGTCGAACATCTTGCCGTCTTCGAAGAGGTCTTCATCGACAGTGTGGGCCGGCACGGTTACATGTTGTTCTTTGCCAATCGTATCGGTGAATCGAAAGTCGACAAATTTGACCTCATGTTCTTTGATAAGGTCGAGTACCTCTTTGGGCTTCATTGGTCCTTCCTCCAGTGTTCAAGCATAGAAAAGCGCCCGCAGCTTGCGGGTCAGATGCAGAGTAACTGCACGATACGTGCCAAAACGGTGCACAGAATAAGACATTGTTTTTAAAAGATTTTCTGAACCGATAGCGAGCTATTGTGCACCATATTGGTGCAAACGTCTATTTCTCTGCACCGCCTTGGTGCGTGGTGTCACAACCCCTCCTGGGCAGGTTTCCCGCCGCAGCCACCGTGATCGCCCGAATTGCGCGCCACAGGCTTCGACGCAAGATATACTGCGCGCCTTTGGGCCGGGTAAAAATCGATGGGTAAGGCGAAAGCGCCGCAGATTCTAAGCTTTCAGGATCTGATTCTGAAGCTGCAACAGTTTTGGGCGGAGCGTGGCTGCGTGATCCTGCAGCCCTATGACATGGCAATGGGTGCGGGTACGTTTCACCCGGCAACATTTTTGCGCGCCGTCGGCCCGGAGCCCTGGAGTGCGGCTTATGTGCAGCCGTCACGGCGCCCGACAGATGGGCGCTACGGCGATAATCCGTTTCGCCTGCAGCACTATTACCAGTATCAGGTAGCGATCAAACCATCACCGGACAACATGCAGGAGCTCTATCTCGACTCCTTGCGTGCAATCGGCGTTGACCCCAACGTGCACGACATTCGTTTTGTTGAAGACAACTGGGAGTCGCCGTCACTTGGTGCCTGGGGTCTCGGTTGGGAGGTCTGGCTGAACGGCATGGAGATCACGCAGTTCACGTATTTTCAGCAAGTGGGTGGACTGGAATGCCGACCCGTCACAGGCGAAATTACCTACGGTCTCGAGCGCCTTGCCATGTATCTGCAGGACGTGACCAGCATATACGACATCATCTGGACCGACGGCCCACTGGGTCGCATAACTTACGGCGATGTCTATCACCAAAATGAAGTCGAGCAGTCACGTTACAATTTCGACGAGGCAGACGTCGATGACCTGTTCCACGCGTTTGATCACGCAGAGCATGAGGGTATGCGCCTGATCGAGCTGGACCTGTCATTGCCCGCTTACGAGCAAATGCTGATCGCATCACATACCTTTAATTTACTCGACGCCCGACAGGCGATATCCGTCAGTGAACGGCAACGTTTTATTTTGCGCGTCCGCACTCTGGCGCGTGCCGTGGCCGAATCGTTTTATGCAAGCCGCGAGGCACTCGGTTTTCCAATGTTGGCGTCGGTCAGGCAAGAGGCCACCGGCAAATGAGCATTGTTGAATGAGTAAGGCACAGGACTTTCTGGTTGAAATCGGCACCGAAGAGTTGCCGCCAAAAGCTTTGCGCTCGTTGATGGATGCGTTCGCAGAAAATCTTGGCTCGGCGGTCGATGCCGCACGACTCGAGCACGGAGACATTCATAGCTACGCAAGTCCGCGCCGCCTGGCAGTGTTGATCGAGTCGCTCGCAAACGGTCAGGAAGACCACAGTACGTCGCAAAAGGGGCCACCTGTCGGCATCGCTTTTGATGACGACGGCAAACTAACCGCCGCCGGCAAAGCGTTTGCGAAGAAATGCGGTGTTAAACCTGCCGACCTTGGACGAACCAAAACCGAAAAGGGCGAATGGCTATCTTGCGATGTCCTGGAGCGCGGCCAGACTACGGCCGAGTTGTTGCCGGCGCTCATTGAGTCTGCGCTTGCCGCGCTGCCAATTCCGCGGCGCATGCGCTGGGGGGACGGCGACGCGGAATTTGTCCGCCCCGTGCACTGGATAGTGATGTTGCACGGCACCACAGTGATCGACGCGAACATTATGGGTATTACGACTGGCAACGAAAGTCGTGGACATCGCTTTATGTGTGGTAAGCCGGTGATCATTGGCGCGGCGTCAGATTACCTGTCGGCGCTTGAAAAGGACGGCGCCGTTATCGCTGACCTGGACCGCCGCCGCACATTGGTCGAGGAGGGCGTTGCTGCCGAAGCGAAGGCAGTGGGCGGCCACGTTGTCGATGGTGAGCTGCTGTTTGATGAGGTCGCATCGCTGGTTGAATGGCCTGTGCCTATGACCGGCAATTTCGACGCAGAGTATTTGCAGCTGCCGCGTGAGGTCGTTATTTCTACGCTCACGGGCCACCAGCGCTACTTTCCGGTGGCCAACGACGCGGGCGAGCTTTTGCCGCATTTTATTACCGTCGCCAATATCAAGAGTACCGACCCGGAGCAGGTGCGCAGCGGCAACGAGCGTGTGATCCACCCGCGCCTGGCCGACGCCGCATTCTTTTGGGACAGCGATCGACGCACGCCGCTGGCGGCACGCATCGACGCGTTACGCGAGGTTGTCTATCAGCGCGGCCTTGGCAGCCTTGCCGACAAAAGCGCACGCGTTGCGTCGCTGGCAGGCTGGATTGCAACCAGCCTGGAAACGAATCCTGGCAATGTCGAGCGTGCCGCGGAGCTGTGTAAGTGCGACCTCATCACTGACCTGGTTGGAGAGTTCCCCGACCTGCAGGGCACGATGGGTCGCTACTACGCACAACTGGATGGCGAACCAGACGCAGTCGCGGATGCGATTGGAGAACATTATCGGCCGCGCTTTGCCGGCGACACGCTGCCTGCCACGCTGGACGGTCAAATTCTCGCCCTGGCAGATCGCCTCGACACGCTGGCCGGCATCTTTGCCATCGGCAAAAAGCCCTCCGGCAATCGGGATCCGTTTGGCTTGCGCCGCGCGGCACTCGGCATCGTACGTTTGCTGGTCGAATGCGATCTTGATCTGGACCTCAAGGAGTTAATTGCGCTCGCCGTCGATGCACAACCGCCGGGCAAATACGACACGGCAGAGGTTCAGGCCGAAATCTTCGCCTACATCAGCGAGCGCTTGCGCCGTTACTTTCTCGATCGCGACAGCTCACTGGATACCGAAACTTTCGATGCGGTGCTGGTACGACAACCGACCTCGCTGGTCGATTTTCAGCGGCGCCTCGCTGCCGTGCAAGCGTTTCTCGGGCATGAGTCCGCGTCGAGCCTTGCGGCTGCAAACAAACGCATCGCTAACATTCTCAAGAAAGCCGCCGAGCAAGACTGTGGCGACGTAAAGGAGAAGCTGCTGCAGGATGATGCCGAACTGGCCTTGTGGGCCGCTCTGAAAACGACTCGCGATGCGCTGCAACCGCTGCTCGCGGCACGCGAGTACACTGCAGCGCTGGATCAACTGGCAACGCTGCGAGGCGTCGTCGATACCTTTTTTGACGATGTCATGGTCATGGCAGACGACGCTGCGGTAAGGAATAATCGTCTCGCCCTGCTGGCTGAGTTGCGCGCACTGTTCCTGAATGTCGCTGACATTTCCAAGCTGGCGATTGCGTAGCAATTCAATATGCTGACACTGCGGTCGCTACTTTTCACCACCTGGCTTTTCATTACTGCATTTCTTGGCGGCACCATTGAGCTATTGATATTCTGGGCGCCGCACCGCTGGCAATGGGCCGTTGCCAAGGCCTGGGCGCATGGAAACCTGTGGGCCGGACGGTTCTTTTGCGGCCTCGATGTTGTAACTGAAGGCGCGGAGAACATTCCCGCGGCTGCCAGCGTCGCATTGATCAAACACACAACCGCGATGGAAACCTATTGGCAGATTGCTGCTCTGCCGCCGCAAACCTGGGTGCTGAAAAAGGAGCTGGTTCTCATCCCTTTATTTGGCTGGGGCGTCGGGCTCATCATGAAGCCCATCACCATCGACCGCAAAGCCGGCGCGTCGGTCGTGAAACAGGTTATCGCCCAGGGCAGGAACCGAATCGAACGCGGGCTCTGGGTAACAATATTTCCGGAGGGCACGCGTATGCCACCCGGGGAAACGAAACGCTACGGTGTCAGTGGCGCGGCCATCGGCGCCGAGACCGGCTGCCCCGTAGTTCCGGTCGCGCACAACGCCGGCGATTTCTGGCCCAAGCGCGGCCTGCGTAAATATCCCGGGAAGATACGCTTTTGTATTGGTCCGGCAATCGATCCTGCCGGACGTACGCCGCGAGAAATCAATGAGCTTGCGCAGGAATGGATTGAAACGAAAATGCTTGAGATAAGCTCGCACTATAAGAAATAGGGGAAGCCGATGAATCGCTTGCTGCTGTTGACCAGCCTCGTACTGACAATCTGTGCCTGTTCGAAACAATCGCAGCTACCCGTTGTCACGAGTGACAGCGCCCTGGATCTGATTACTCAAGAGCGGCTTTACTCGCACCTTGCCTATCTCGCGGATGACGCTCTCGAAGGTCGGGAACCGGGCCACGAAGGCTATGCGCTCGCCGCGAAATATGTCGCCGAGCAATACGCCGAAGTGGGTCTTGAGCCGGGCGGCAGTGAGGGTTGGTATCAGCAGGTGGAGCTGCAAACCTACCTGCTCGATCCGGACAGTCCGGTTATGACGGTGCATCGTGATGGCGGCGACATCGAACTCGAAGCTCGTGAAGATTTTGTAATGACCGGCGACAAGGTCCGGGCCGCAACCAGTGTTCGCGGTGAAGTGGTCTATGTCGGTTACGGTGCACACGCCCCGGAATACGGCTACTCGGATCTGGACGGCGTCGACCTTGAAGGCAAGATCGTCGCCTACTTTATCGGCGGTCCCGCCAGCATTACTGGCGACAAGCTGGCGCACTTTTCGTCAACCACGAATAAATCCCGTGAATGGGCCGCACGCGGCGCGGTCGGAGCCATCACACTTTTTTCGCGAAGAACGGAAGAGAGTTTTCCGTGGGAGCGTGCCAAACAGGTGATCGGCGCCAAGCCCAGCAAAACCTGGGTCAATGTCTCCGGCGAGGCGGCCGACTACGTCCCGGAGCTGCGCGTCGCGGCAGCGGTGAGTCCGGCCTTTGCCACGGAAATGTTTAAAGGCACGCCCATCACATTCGAAGCGGCTCGCGACGCGATTGAGGCCTCGGAATCTGCCTCGGTACCGCTGGGCTTCGAAGTAACGCTGGCCGGCGGAACAATACACGAGAGAATAACCAGCCCTAACGTGGTCGGCCTGCTGCGTGGCAGCGACCCGGAGCTCGCCGACGAATACGTTGTATTCACCGCACATCTTGACCATATCGGTCGCAGCTTGCCGGTCGACGGCGATGATATTTATAACGGCATGTACGACAACGCCATGGGCACCGCGATCATGATCGAGGCGGCCCGAGCGTTGGCAGCGAACCCGCCACGGCGCTCAGTGCTGTTCGTCGCACTTACCGCAGAAGAAAGTGGGCTGCTGGGTTCAGACTATTTTGCGACTTATCCGACCGTGAACAAGGAGTCGATTGTGGCAAACGTCAATATGGATATGCCGCTGTTCCTGTTTCCGCTGAATGAAATGGTGGCCTTTGGCGCTGAACACTCGTCTCTGGGTGTGATTGCCGCTGCTGCTGCCGCGGCGGAGGACCTGGTTCTGGTTCCCGATCAGCAGCCTGAGGAAATTCTGTTTTCCCGCAGCGATCAGTTTTCCTTTGTTAAGCAGGGCATCACCGCCATTTGGCTGGACACCAGCATCGCTTCGTCCGACCCGGACGTCGACGGCCCGGCGGTCATCAAGCACCACCTGTTGAACCATTACCACAAGCCTTCCGACGACTTGTCGCGACCCATCGACTGGGAGGCGGCGCTGCGCTTCACGCGAGCCAATGCCCGTATTGGCTGGGCCATCGCCAATGACGATGCCCGGCCGACCTGGAATGTGGGTGACTTCTACGGCGACTTGTACGCGCCAAAGTAGTTGCTACCAAATCTTGACGCGCGCCGCTGGTGGCAGGTAGAGCGCGTCGCCTTCCTGCACGTCAAAGGCTGCGTAGAATTCCGGCACGTTGCGCACACCGCCGTTGGCTCGATACATGCTCGGTGCGTGCGGGTCGGTCTGGATCAGCTGCCGTAAGCGCTCATCGCGATACTTGTTACGCCAGTTCTGACCGTAGCCGATGAACACGCGTTGCGCGCCGCTAAAGCCGTCGATCACGGGCGCTGGCTCGCCGTCGAGGGACATCTGGTACGCGAGCAGGCCGATGCTGATGCCGCCAAGATCGCCGATGTTTTCGCCGAGGGTGAATTCACCGTTTACGGACAGATCATCGAATGGCTGAAATGCATTGAACTGCTCGACCAGCTTGCTCGTACGCTTCTCAAACTCGGTCCGGTCTGCGTCCGTCCACCAATTGCGCAGCGCGCCGTTGCCATCGAAAGTACTGCCGGAGTCATCAAAGCCGTGGCCGATTTCGTGGCCGATCGCCGCACCGATAGCGCCGTAATTGATGGCCTCTTCAGCCGCGAGGTCAAAAAAGGGTGGCTGCAAAATCGCTGCAGGGAACGTTATCGAGTTGGCCCAGGGGCTGTAGCCGGCATTGACTGTTTGTGGGGTCATACCCCATTCGGCTTTATCAACCGGTCCACCCTGGCGCTCCAACTGACGCTCGTACTCGGCGAGCGCGGCTCGTTGCAGGTTGCCGTACAGGTCATCGGCCTTAATTTCGATGGCACTGTAATCGCGCCATTCGTCTGGGTAGCCAATCTTGGTGGTGAGTTTCGAGAGCTTGTCGAGGGCTTCTTTTTTGGTTTCCTCGCCCATCCAGTCGAGCTCTTTAATGCTCACTTCATACGCCGCAATCAGGTTTGCAACGAGTGTTTCCATTCTTACCTTGGCCTCAGGCGGAAAGTGCTTTTTCACATACACCTTGCCGACGAGTTCGCCCAGGGTTGCATTGACGATGTTCACACCGCGGCGCCACATGTCGCGCTGTTCCTCAACACCGGAAATGGTCTTGCTGTAAAACTCAAAGTCTTGCCGATCGAGATCCGCACTCAGTCGGGATGCAGCCGTATTCAGCGTCACCCAGCGCAGGTAGGTCTTCCAGGTTTCGAGGTCCGTGTCGGTAATAATGCCATCGAGGGCCGCCATGTAGTCGCTCATGAAAACGACCAGGCCGTCAATCTCGCCGATTCCGGCTTCTTCAATGTAGCCGTCCCAGTCAAAGCCGGGCATCAATCCGTTCAGTTCGGCCAGCGGCAGCTTGTTGTAGTTGGCGGCAAAATTGCGGGTGTCTTCTTTGAGCATGTGCTCAGCCGCGAGGCGTTTCTCCAGCGCCATGATCGTGTCCGCAGCGGCGACGCCGTTGTCAAAGCCGGCGAGCTCGAACATTGCGACGATGTGCTCCAGATACTTGGCGCGTATCTCTGTCGACTTCGCATCATCATTAAAATAGTACTCGCGATCCGGCAGTCCCAGGCCGCCTTGCCACGCATACATCATGTAATGCTGCGGGTCTTTCATATCTTCGTTCTGACCCAGGCCGAAAGGTACCTCGAAACCACGTTTGTTCGCCGCCGCAAAATACACAGCGAGGTCAGCGTAGTTGTCGATTGCGTCGATTCGCGCCAGGTCTGGCTGCAACGGTGTGACGCCACGCGCGTCGCGCAGCTTCATGTTCATGTACGAACTGTACAAATCACCGACCAGTTGCTCGTCGCTGCCCGCCGGGTAATCACCGCGAGAAGTTGCTTCGATAATCGCTCTGACGTTGCCCTGCGCTTCAACGCGTAATACGCCAAACGTGCCGTAGTCCGATCGATCGCTTGGAATCTCGGTGTTGGCAACCCAGGCACCATTGACATAGGAGAAGAAGTCTTCGCCGGGATTCACGCTCAGGTCCATATTCTCGTGGATGACGCCGGACGTTAGTGCCGGTTTGCTCACGGCCGCCTCGGACGCGGGCTCCTGTCCACACGCAGCCAGGAATACCAGCGCAAACACGCCAAGGATTAGTTTGTTCACGGTACTCGCCTTTACTTTTTGTTGCGGTGCTTCCGCATTGAATTCATAGACCGGCGTGACGCCGCTTAGTTTCGACTGCCGGGTGACTCTCCGATGCTTTTAAGCTCCTCGACCTCGCCTTCTGTCAACGGGAAAATTCGAGCAATGCGACAGCCGCGTAAGGTGTCAAAGCGCGCGCGCACGGTGTTGCCGCTACTGCGCACGTCGGGTACCACGGGAAATTCGTCGAGCTCGAAACAACGGCGGGAAAACTCGACCAGAAACATTTTCTTGCGGGCTTCGTAAATGATGAAGTTCTGATCGATCAGGTCCCAGTGGTCGTCATTTGAGGTGCGCATCAGGTCGGTTTCGGCAAGCTGGCGTACTTCAATAAAGTCACGCACCGCTTGCTCTGTGTCTTGCGTGACTAACTCTTTTCGGGCGGCGCACGCGGCTAGCATCGCGACGCCGATCATTGCTGTAAGGGCCATACGGGTTTTCATTACAGTCGCTCCAGTTCGTACATGCGCGCAACAAAGGCCGTTGCGCGCGGATAGTCTTCGCTCCAGCGTTCGATATCCGCGCGCATCGGCGCTGGCAGCTGGTTCCTGGGCACCCGCGCCGAATCGGCGGCGCCGGCGCCGTAGTTGCTCGGCTGCATCCATAAGCCCATGATCGAAGCAAACGTGATATCGACGTAGTTCAGGTCGTCGCCGCCCAGTATCGACAGGCGGCCGTCGGCGAGGCGTGTGTCAACATCACTGAGAAGTGCCTCGATATGTTGCGACGCCGCGTCGTAGCGCTCTTTGGAAATTGAGAGGGCGGTGCGAAGGTAAGCGGCCGTTAGCGGAAAGAGCAGCCTCATCAAGCCGCGCTGCCAGGCCGGAACATCGGGGTGGTTGGCGCCCCACAGCTGCAACGTCAGCTTGCGGTCGAGGAGCAGGTGATAGTAGATCCACTGCTGCAGATTGAGCCCGCAGCGGTCGATGGTTTTTTCCAGCTCGAGTCTGTCGGGGGTTGGCTCAAGAAACGCCGCGGTTTCGAGTCTTGCGCCGTACTGACCCCATAGATAGCGCAGGATTTCTGCAGAGTTGCCGATCGACGAGCGCACCAGTCCGGTTCTGAAGTTTAGTCGCGGCACTGTGCGGCCGCTGAACATCACGCCGATCAAACCGCCACTGTAAACTTCCGTGTATTCGACGCCGAGCCGATCGAGACACCAGCGTGCCTTTTCTGCGAAATGGCTGGCCGCGATTGTTTCGAGCACAATGGCGGGGCGCGTATCTCGCCTCAGCGTGCGGCTCATCACGATGAGCCAGCGCCATATCAGTGCGGCGATTGTCAGTGCCAGGGCAGACCAGACCGAAAGCCCGAACCACGCGACAATAATTGGTAACGCCAACAGGAACAGCGCGTGAATCAAATTTCTCTGCGAGATCATTGCCGGGTAGTGAGCAAATTAATTGCTGCGCGCTCAGACGTCGAGGTTAGCAACGGTAAGGGCATTTTTTTCGATGAATTCGCGGCGCGGTTCGACCTGGTCGCCCATTAAAGTCGTGAAAATATCATCGGCTTTAACGGCGTCTTCGACGCGCACCTGCATCAGGCGTCGGGTTTCAGGATTGACGGTCGTGTCCCAAAGTTGTTCCGGATTCATTTCGCCAAGACCTTTGTAGCGTTGAATTGATTGTCCGCGACGCGCTTCAGACATCAGCCACTCCACCGCTGCAGCAAAATCTTTAACGTCGGACTGGCGTTCGCCGCGTTGCACGTATGCGCCCTCGCCTAACAAGCCGGTCAGTTTTGTACTCAACGCGCTGATGTGGCGATACTCGTTGCTGCCGAAAAACTCACGCGGCAAATAACGGGTTGCACCGATGCCGTGCTGCACTCGGGTGATTGCGATGCGCACGCCTTCGCCATCTTCATTGCCGCGATCGAGAGTTGCTGAATACGCGCCACCGGTTCCCGTATAAGCCCGGTCGCCACTGTTCTTTGGTAGCGCGGCCGACAGCGTTTCCGTCCACCCGGCCAGCTGCTCGAGATCTTCGCCAAGCTCGGAAGTGACTTCGGGCATGTCGCTGATCGTTCGTAACACAGCTTCGTCGTAACGTGCAGCAAGCCGGGTGACAATTGCCTCGACCGCTATGTACTCTTTCGCGAGTGTTTCAAGTGCAACACCGGAAAGCGCGGGTGCGTCTTTGCTGACGTGCAGGTTTGCACCATCCAGCGCGGCATTAAGCAGATAGTTGTTGAGTTCCGCATCATCTTTGACGTACACCTCCTGCTTGCCACGTTTAATTTTGTACAACGGTGGTTGCGCGATGTAGATGTGGCCCCGTTCGATGAGTTCGGGCATTTGCCGATAGAAAAACGTAAGCAGCAGTGTGCGAATATGTGAGCCGTCGACGTCCGCGTCAGTCATGATGATGATGCGGTGATAGCGAAGTTTTTCGACATTGAAGTCGTCGCGGCCGATGCCGCAGCCAAGTGCAGTGATCAACGTGCCGACTTCCACCGACGACAACATCTTGTCGAAGCGGGCTTTCTCCACATTCAGGATTTTTCCCTTGAGCGGAAGGATCGCCTGCGTGCGACGATCGCGGCCTTGTTTTGCGGAGCCGCCAGCGGAGTCGCCCTCGACCAGGAACAGCTCGGACAGAGCGGGGTCTTTCTCCTGGCAGTCGGCGAGCTTGCCAGGCAGCCCGGCAATATCGAGTGCGCCTTTGCGGCGCGTCATTTCTCTGGCTTTGCGCGCAGCCTCTCTGGCTCTCGCTGCATCGACGATTTTCGACACTATCGCTTTGGCTTCCTGCGGGTGCTCGAGCAGGAAGTCCTGCAGCAGTGGCGCCATCGCCTGCTCTACAATGCCTTTAATTTCAGATGAAACTAATTTTTCCTTGGTTTGGGACGAAAACTTCGGATCCGGGACCTTTACAGACAGCACGGCCGTCAAACCCTCGCGCGCGTCATCGCCGGAGGGAGTGAATTTGTCTTTCTTGGAGCTGACTTCTTTCTCAAGGTAGGAGTTGAGCGTGCGCGTCAGGGCTGTACGGAAACCCGACAAGTGCGTACCGCCATCTCGCTGTGGAATGTTGTTCGTGTAGCAGAACATATTTTCCTGATAGCCATCGTTCCACTGCAACGAGCCCTCCACACCGACACCATCGTGCATCGTGGAAAAGTGAAAAAATGTACTGTGAATGGGCGCCTTGTTGCGATTCAGGTGCTCAACGAACGCCTTGATGCCGCCCTCATACTCGAAGATATCCTCACGCTCAGAGCGCTCATCGACCAGGTGGATTCGCACCCCGGAATTCAGGAACGACAGCTCGCGGAGGCGACCGGCAAGGATATCGTAGTGAAATTCGATATTTGTGAAGGTATTGCTGCTGGGCTTGAATCGAATCGTTGTGCCGGTGCGGTCGGTATTGCCAACCTCTTTCAGTGACGCTTTCGGCTCGCCGTGCTCGTATTCCTGCTGATAGGTTCTACCTTCGCGGTGCACCGTCAACACCAGGTGCGCCGAAAGGGCATTGACCACGGACACTCCCACGCCGTGCAAGCCGCCTGAAACCTTATAGGAATTGTCGTCAAACTTGCCGCCTGCATGCAGCACGGTCATGATGACCTCGGCTGCGGAACGACCCTCTTCCGGATGCATATCCACCGGTATGCCACGACCGTCATCGCTGACCGTGACCGACTCGTCGGCATGGATGGTCACCGTTACAACGCTGCAATGTCCCGCCAGGGCCTCGTCGATTGAGTTGTCGACAACCTCAAAAACCATGTGGTGCAAACCGGTGCCGTCATCGGTATCGCCGATGTACATACCCGGTCGTTTTCGAACGGCCTCAAGGCCCTTTAAGACCTTGATATTGCTGGAAGTATATTCGTTTGGGTCGGTCATTCCGTGTCCTCTGGATACAACCGATCTATTGTACCAAAGCGGGGCCTGCAAAGTACCCCAATATCCTTATTTTTTAAGGATTTATCGGTGCCTCCTGCAGCACCCCGTGTTCCACGTGAAACACCTTGGCGGTAGCCGGAAACAACGCCATATTTCCGTCCAGGCTGGTCGCGATTACCTGGCTACCCAGAAGCACGATCCGTTGCATTAATCGCCCCAATGCTTCGTCGTCGAGCTCCGCCCCCGGATCATCCAGCAACAACAGCAGCGGACGCTCGAGCGCGGTCTGCGCTGTTTGGGCTGCCCCAATTATCATCGCGCAAGCCAGCAGCTTCTGTTGGCCACGAGACACCAGCTTGCGTGCGCGACGGGTGTCGTAGCTTAGTTTAAGGTCGGCGCGATGCGGCCCGCTCTGAGTACTGCCATGCTGGCGGTCGCGCTCGATGCTGTCTTCAAGCGCCTGCAACAGGCCCTGATCCTCATTCCAACCAGCCCGGTACTCAAATCCTGCCGCACTGCCCAGCAAATCCGATCCCACCTCCAAAAGGCTGTTTTGGGCCGCCGCCAGTGCATTTCGACGCCCTTTGTCTACGCCAGCGGCCAGCTCCGCGAACTCCGCGTTCCAGCCGTCCAGCGTGCCGTTTGAGGCGCCAGCCCGGAGCGCGGCGTTGCGTTGTTTGAGTGCGCGGCGAAAACGGCGCCAAGTATCCAGATAGTCATGTTCCACGTGGAACGCGATCCAGTCCAGGTAGCGTCTGCGCTGGTCCGGCGAACCGGCAACGAGCTCGTGTACATCCGGATCGATAATTTGTACCGGCAGCGCCGCAGCCAGCGCCGCAGCGCCCCCGCCCTTTTCACCATCAACGCGAGTTTCCAGGCCGGCATGGCTATTGCGCACCCCGACTTTCGCCAACCGTCCGCCGGCAGCGACCTCCCCAAAAAGCACAAACTCGCGCTCTCCGTGCCGAATCAGGTCTGACGTTGTCGCCCCACGAAACGACTTACCACGCCCCAAATACGCAATCGCCTCCAAAACGCTGGTTTTGCCCGACGCATTTCGCCCAACAATCAGATTGTATTGTGGGTCCGCATCCAGCTCGATATTTTCCAGACAGCGAAAATTCTTCGCTGTGAATTGCCGAATCGGCACCAGACAGGCCGTGCGCTAGAGGCGCATCGGCATTACAACAAAATTGCCGTCATCCCGACCCGGCTGCCGAATCAGGCAGCTCGAATTGCTGTCAAGAACCGACAGCGTTACCTCTTCGCCCTCGACCGCGCCCAGCGCATCAAGCAGGTAATTCACATTAAACCCGATCTCAATGTCTTCGCCGCTATAGCCAACCTCGAGCTCCTCTTCCGCTTCCTCCTGCTCCGGGTTGTGCGCCTGGATCACCACGCCACTATCCCGAATGACCAGCCGAATACCGCGGTATTTCTCATTCGACAGGATCGCCGTCCGTTGCAAAGCCCCGCGAAACAGCGCCTTGTCGGCCTTCAGCTCGTTGCTCGATTCTTTGGGTATCACCCGGTCGTACTCCGGGAAACGCCCGTCGATCAGCTTCGAAGTGAAGCGAATATCCTGTAATTGGATCCGTACGTGATTGGCGCCGAGCTCTATGTTGAGATCGCCTTCACCGTCCATCAGACGTTGCAACTCAAGTACACCCTTGCGCGGCACGATAACCTGCTGCTCCTCGAGGGTCGCACCGTCGATCTCCGCTTCGCACAACGCCAGCCTGTGACCGTCGGTTGCAACCGCCCGCAAAAACTTGCCGCCAGTCTCCAGCAACATCCCATTCAGGTAATACCGAACATCCTGCTGTGCCATCGAGAAATGGGTTTTCTCGATCAGGCGACCAAGTACCGCCTGGGATACCAAAATGGTTTGGCCGGCCTTAATATCTTCAACAGTTGGAAATTCAGCCGCCGGCAACGTCGCGAGGCTAAATTTGCTGCGACCTGATCGCACAACGAGCTTTTCCCCGGAAAGACCGATATCGATATCTGAACCATCGGGCAGCGCGCGACAGATATCCAGCAACTTACGACCAGACACCGTGATCTCTCCACCGGCCTCGACCGAGACCTCTGCAGTTGCGACCAGCTCAACTTCAAGATCCGTTGCCGTTATTGATAACACGCCTTCACGAGCAACCAGCAAGACGTTCGACAGAATAGGCATTGTCTGGCGTCGCTCCACAACACCAATAACCGCTTGTAGAGGTTTTAAAAGGACATCACGACCTGCGCGTAATTTCATGCATTCCACCTGTTGATAAAATTTGGAAATTAGTTATTTATTATTATTATTAAGGGACCGAGGTCCTGTGGATAAAATAAAAATACCTAATAAAATCAATATGTTAATAGCTAAAATCGTCGTTGCAAACCAATGTATATCTAACAGCTCACCTGTGTGTAGCCTGTGGATAAAAAGTGCTCAATACTTATGCACGAGTTATCCACCAATTATCCACATCATCCTGTCAGAGTCCGCAACAAATTCAAATAATCATCGTCAATACGCTTGTCTGTTGTACGCAGCGACTCAATCCGCCGGCAACCATGCAACACGGTCGTATGGTCCCTGCCACCAAACGCGTCGCCGATCTCTGGCAGGCTGTGATTGGTAAGTTCCTTGGCCAGCGCCATCGCAACCTGGCGCGGTCGAGCGATTGACCGACTGCGCCGCTTCGACAACAAGTCAGCGACCCGGAGCTTAAAGTACTCTGCAACGGTTTTCTGGATGTTTTCAATTGACACCAGCCGTGCCTGCACAGCGAGCAAGTCGCGCAGTGCCTCTTTCGCGAAATCGAGGTTTATCGGGCGCTCGGTGAAGCGCGAGTTTGCGATAACGCGGCGCAGCGCGCCCTCGAGCTCGCGAACATTCGATCGAATCCGTTTGGCGATAAAAAACGCCACCTCGTCCGGAAGCTCAACACCCTCTACCTGTGCCTTGCTCATCAAAATTGCCACCGACGTTTCCAGCTCGGGCGGCTCAATCGCAACCGTGAGACCCCACCCAAACCGCGATTTCAAGCGTTCTTCCAGGCCGTGAACCTCTTTCGGGTAACGATCACAGGTCAGAATTATCTGCCGCTGACCCTCAAGAAGCGCATTAAACGTATGAAAAAACTCTTCCTGGGATCGCTCTTTGCCGGCGAAGAACTGGATATCATCGATAAGCAACGCATCCAGAGAGCGGTAGGTGCGCTTAAACTCAGAAATCGTATTGTGCTGCAGTCCGCGGACCATATCGCCGACAAACCGCTCCGAGTGCACATATGCCACATTGGCTGCGGGATTGCGCGCCAGCATCGAGTTGCCGATCGCGTGCATCAGGTGTGTCTTGCCGAGCCCTACGCCGCCGTATATGAATAGCGGGTTGTAGGATTTGCCCGGGTTCTCACCCACCTGGCTTGCCGCGGCTTTGGCCAGCTGATTGCTCTTGCCTTCCACAAAGGTGTCGAAGGTAAAACCCGGGCTAAGGCGGGACTCCAGCGAGGCGGGCGCGGCTTGCCGTGGCGCCGAGGGCCGCGGCGTCGCTGCTGGGACAGATACAGTGGCGGCTTGCCGCGAGCCAACCTCTACCACGACCTCCGCGGACGTGTCAGAGCTGTCAACGATCTCCAGAATCCGCTCGATGTAATGCTCCTGCAGCCAGTCAACGACAAAACGGTTTGGCGCCAGCAGGCGCAAAACGCCACCGTCTTCCACTGCCTGCAGCGGCCGGATCCAGGTGTTAAATTGCTGCTCAGGGATCTCCGCCTGCAAGTCGCGAATGCAGCGATTCCAAAGCGTCATCTCGGCCGGCAAAGAAGTCCCCAAAATTATTATTCGCGTGGTTTACGGATGTGGACCCGGCAGTCTATACCGTCTGCAGGGGCGCCGCCATAAGCGTCTATTGACACGGTATTAGCATCTGAGTAACCTTGCCGCCCTTCCAAAAAGAGGGCCGCAAACGGCCGTCTTCGTATCAGGTATCGGACAAATGAAACGCACTTTTCAGCCAAGCACGATCAAGCGCGCACGCACACATGGTTTTCGTGCCCGCATGGCTACAAAGGCTGGCCGCCTCGTGTTGAAGCGACGCCGGGCCAAGGGCCGCGCCAAACTGACTCCGTAAGCGATTTCAGCTGCGGATAAACACACCCTACTAGCTGGCAGCTCGCCCTACCGGTTTCGTAAAGAGAATCGGTTGCTGGACGCTGCGGCGTACGGTCGTGTCTTCAAGAAGGCGACGCGCAGCCGCGACAAATGGTTTACCGTGCTGTGCCGGAGCAACGATGGCCGGCCAGCGCGAATCGGCCTGGCAGTCTCGAAAAAGAATTGCCGCGCGGCGACAGGCCGCAACAGAATAAAGAGAATCGTGAGAGAGTCGTTTCGGCTCAATCAGGCTGAGCTTGCGGGCCTGGACATAGTGGTGCTGAACCAGCCGACCGCTCGAAACGGCACGAACCGACAATTATTTGATAGCCTCCACGGCCACTGGCAACAATGCGCCAAAGTCAGGGCGGAGCTGGAACTCTAAAAGCTAGGGAACGCATGGACAATCAACGACTTCTAATCTGGGCTGTTTTCGGCGTGCTTGCGTGGATGACTTACCAGGCATGGGTGCAGGATTACGCGCCCGAACCGGCCGCAGTACCTTCCGAAACAGCCGCGCCGAATGTTGTTGCCGACACCGGCTTGCCGGCGCTAGATGCCGCCGAGCCCGCGGTCACGGTACCTGGCGAGATCCCGGCATTACAGCCTGAAGCTCCGACGGCAGCGGCGCAAAGCGGCACCGCAATTCGCGTTACTACCAACGTGTTGGAGCTGCAAATCAGCACAGCCGGTGGCACGCTGATCAGCGCGGCGTTACCGAAATACCCCATCGCCAAGGATCGACCCAACGACCCCATCACCCTGCTCAGCGCGGACCCGAACGACCTTGCGGTGATTCAGTCCGGCCTGATTTCCCCGGGCGGCAAGGCCGACGCAACCCACCGCACGATTTTCAGCGCGAGCAAAGATCGCTTCGAGATGGGCGATCGCGACGAACTGGTGGTGCCGCTGACATGGACCAACGACGCCGGGATCACGTTCACAAAAACCTACCGCTTCACTCGCGGCAGTTACATCGTGCAGCTGCAACAGACGGTCAGCAATAACAGCGAAACCGCCTGGCAGGGTACCGACTATGTGCAGCTGGATCGCCGGCTGGGGGAGTGGGAACGATCGATGTTCGATGTCGACTCATACTCATTCAGCGGACCGATCAATTACGACGGCGAGAAAGCCGAGAAGCTGCAGCGCGATGACCTTCTTGACGACGGTCCGTACACGTATCAGAGCAGCAACGGCTGGTTCGGCGCGATTCAACACCATTTTGTCGCTGCGGTTATCCCCGAACGAGGCGTGCCAAAAAATTACGAAACCGCGCTGAGCGGACCCGGCGACCTGACGGCTTTGTCGCGTGCGCGCGGCGACGTGTTGTCGGTTGCGCCCGGGCAAAGTCACAGCTTCAATACCACGCTCTTCATTGGCCCGAAACTGCAGTCGCAGCTTGAGCAGGTTGATGACAAGCTGAAGCTGACGGTAGATTACGGCTGGCTGACAATGCTGTCGCAGCCGCTGTTCTGGGTGTTGAGTTTTATCTACGGCATCGTCGGCAACTGGGGCGTCGCAATTATCGTTGTCACCATCCTGATCAAGCTCGTCTTCTACAAGCTGACCGAGTCCAGCGGTCGCTCGATGGCGAAAATGCGCAACCTGCAACCCCGCATCAAAGCCATGCAGGAGCGCTACAAGGACGACAAACAGGCACAAAGCCAGGCGATGATGGAGCTGTACAAGACCGAGAAGGTCAACCCGGCCGCCGGCTGCCTGCCCATCCTTATTCAAATGCCGTTTTTCCTGGCGTTCTACTGGGTGCTTCTGGAAAGCGTGGAGATGCGCCAGGCGCCATTCGCGCTCTGGATAACTGACCTCTCAGTGCGTGACCCGTTCTTTATCCTGCCGCTGATCATGGGTGCGGCAATGTTTTTCCAGCAAAAGTTGAACCCGCAGGTTGGTGATCCGATCCAGATCAAAGTGATGCAAATCATGCCAATCATGTTCACCGCGTTTTTCGCATTCTTCCCGTCGGGCCTGGTGCTTTACTGGGTTACGAACACGCTGTTGTCGATCGCCCAGCAATGGAAGATCAACAAAGTGGTGGAGGCGGAAAGCAAACTGCAAAAGGGCGGCAAGCGGCCCAAGAAGGCCTAGAACATTAACGCTACGATTGTCGCGGCCGCTACGCCCCCGGGTACGGGCGGCATCGGAATCGTGCGTATCTCCGGTCCGCGCGCAGAAAAAATTGCGCACGGCCTGGTCGGCGAACTGCCGCCCCCGCGCCTTGCAACCCACCGCCAATTCAAAGACGCCGACGGCAAGCCGATCGACAGCGGCATCGTCCTGTATTTCCCGGCACCCGGCTCCTTCACCGGCGAAAGCGTGGTTGAACTACACGGCCACGGCGGGCCGGTTGTCGTGGCCCTGGTGGTCGACGCCGCGGTTGCACTGGGTGCCCGCATCGCCGAGCCCGGCGAGTTCACCAAGCGCGCTTTTCTGAATGACAAACTCGACCTGGCACAGGCAGAAGCGGTCGCCGACCTGATCGGCAGCGGCACCGAACAAGCAGCGCGCGCCGCACTGCGTTCGTTGACCGGTGCATTTTCAGAACACGTCAGCCAAGTGGCGTCTGAAATCGAACGCCTGCGCCTGTTCGTCGAGGCGGCCATCGACTTTCCCGAGGAAGAGGTCGACTTCCTGTCGGACGAACAATTGCAAAGTGCGATCCTGGCGGCAGACGAGTCATTCGAAAAACTGATCGCGCAGGCAAGAGTCGGCCGGGTGCTGCGTGACGGTTATCGAGTGGTGATCGTCGGCAAACCGAACGCAGGCAAGTCGAGTCTTATGAATCGACTCAGCGGTGAGGACACGGCGATCGTCACCGAGGTGGCGGGCACCACGCGCGACGTCCTGCGCGAACAAATCAACATCGACGGTCTCGCCGTCGAGCTGGTCGATACGGCAGGATTAAGAAACGACCCGGACCGCATCGAGGCTGAAGGTATTCGGCGCGCACGCGACGCGCTGCAAAGCGCCGATGCCGTCCTGTGGATTCAAGACGCGACCGCGGGCGACAGCAACAAGATTGACGAAGAACTTCCCGGCGACGTGCCGGTTATTGTGGTGCGCAACAAGGTCGATCTGACCAGGGAAGTCGCCGGCGTGGACGCGGCAGACGAACAGCTGGTGCGGCTGTCTGCCAAGTCCGGAGAAGGTCTGGACGAACTACGCACCCAGATTCGCAGGCTGGCCGGGTACAAGGACCTTGGTGAGCAAACGGTCACTGCACGCCGCAGACACGTTGATGCGATGCGGCGCGCACGCGAGCATTTCGTTGCCGGCCGCAAAGCCCTGACCGAAGCGCGTGCCGGGGAGGTGTTCGCCGAGGAGCTGCGCCTCTCACACCAGGCCCTGGGGGAGATAACGGGCAGTACCTCGTCCGACGACCTGCTTGGGATGATCTTCACAGAATTTTGCATTGGTAAATAGTTCCGTTGCACAGTGTGAACCTGTGCCGGTTTGACCAGATACGCATTGCTAGTCTTGCGGCACTTGGGCAAGAAACACCCTTAGGAGGGAGCACAATGTTACGTTATCTATCAATTGGCGCGCTTATGTTAAGTAGCGCCGCAGCACTGGCCGAAGGGCCTAGCTACAGTTATATCCAGGCGACCTACCAGGAAATTGACGTCGACCTCGGCGGCGGCACTGATGCCGACGGCGACGGTTTCGGCGTTGCTGGCTCGGTTGCAATCAATGACAGCTGGTTTGTTTTCGCGAGTTATGCGAGTTCCGACCTCGAGTCCGTGATCGATCTCGATCAGTTCGCGGTTGGTGCCGGCTGGCACTCTGCGTTATCTGACAGGACCGACTGGTTCGCCACATTGGCCTACATCGATTTCGAGGCCAGTGCCCGCGGACTCGGTTCAGCCAGCGAGAGCGGTTATGGCGCCAGTGTTGGTATTCGCAGCATGCTGCAGCCAAACCTTGAGCTGTACGGCAGCCTCGGCTACTCGGACCTGGGTGACGGCGCTGACGGCACCGCAATCGCCGGCGGCCTCTGGTACACAGTGAGCGGCAACCTGGCGCTTGGACTCGGTTTTGACGCCGGTGAAGACATCACCAGCTACGGTCTCGGTGTGCGCTTGTATTTCGACAAGTAATTTGCACTTAGCAAGAACCAAAAACCCCGCTACGGCGGGGTTTTTTTGTGCCTGCCGAATAGTCATGGCCGGAGCGGGCTATTGGGGGCTAAAGTTCGGATCCGTAATCGCCATCTCCGTGACCGGGCCATACTTTGCGACTTGCTCACGAATGACGTCGGCGTCGCCAATGATGGCGAACACCAGGTTGTCCGATGCAGGGTAGACGGCCTCGATGACCGACCGAATCGCTTCGCCATCGGCGGCAACAATAGCAGCGCCGTAGTTGTTCACGTAGCTTGCGTCGAGGCCATAATTTTCGATTGCTACAAACTCGCCCGCGAGCTGTTGGGCGGTCTCAAAGCGCGGCGCATACTGGCCCAGGATGTAATTTTTGCCGGAGGCAATCAGGTTGTCCGGCACGCCTTCGTCACGAAACTTTGCTAACAGCGCGACAGCAAGATCGATTGCTGCAATGCTTGTGTCGGTCTTCGTGGAGGAAATCATGGCAACGGAACCGCCGGCCGCTTCGCGACGCAGTGACGAACTCGCGCCGTAGGTCAGCCCGGCTTTCGTTCGAAGTTCGTCCATTAAAATTGATGTAAAGCGCCCGCCAAACAGCGTGTTGGCAATGTCCAGTTCCGCGCGCGCCGCATGGTTGACACCAACCCCGACATTGCCGATCCAGAAATAACTCTGTGCGGCGCCGGGTTTATCGACGAGCAGGACGCGTCGTCCTGTCGTTGCAGCAGGCGGCTCAATGACTGGCAGCGGGGCGCTTGCCGCGCGCCAGTCGCCGAAGGCAGCAGTGAGTTTCTCAATGATCGCCACGGCATCAAAATCGCCGGCGACTGCAATGACCAGCCGATCTCCACCGAAATAGTTGTTGTAGTAATCACGCAAAACCGCTGGCGTAATTTTCTCAAGCGATTCTTCGCTGCCGTACAAAGAGTTTCCGTAGGGGTGATCTGCAAACAAAAAACCGTTGCCATAGATGGGCATCAGGAGGCGCAGATTGCTGTCTTTGGCTGCTCGCAGCTCATCAATGCTGCGATCGCGTAATTTGCGCACCTCGTCGTCGTCCAGCAGCGGTGCGCGCAACATGTCGACCAATAACTCGATCATCAGGTCTGCGTCTCGCGCCATGAATTCCGCCGAGATTGCGATCGACTCCAGGTCAGCACTGGCACCCAGCGAGCCGCCAACCGCGTCGATTGCCTCGGCAAATTCGGCTGCATCGCGCTCCCCGGCGCCTTTTTCAAGCATGCCGGCCAGCAGATTTGCCATGCCGCCAAGGCCGGCCGGGTCGCTCACGGCGCCGCCACGAATACTGGCCTCAAGTCCGATTAGCGGAACATCGTCTTTCTCGTGCAGGATCAGCACCACGCCATTCTCAAGCGTGACGCGCTCGACGGCCGGTAAAGTAACTCCCTCTGCCAGCGCGCTGCCGCAACAAAGAGCAGCAAGCACAGCAACCGTAAATCTTGGGATCCTCATTCTGCCGCTTCCTGCAATACGCCGACGGTCAGGTTCTCCACACGAAAGACCTTTGCTGCAACCTCCTGCAAAGCGCCGACGGTGATCGCTTCCATTTCGTCCGGCAGTGCGAACAATGACTCGTAGTCGCCGAGAAAGACCTCGTGCCGGCCCAGGGCGCTGGCCTTCCCGTCAATTGTGGCAAGGCCGCGCCAAAAATCAGCCAGGACGATATTGCGTGCTTTGGAAATCTCAGCCTCGGTCACGCCGTCATCAATAACGCGCTGCAATTCCTCAAGGACTCGCCGTTCGACGACCGCCGCGTCGCCACCAGGAGGCAGCGTCAGGTAAAAGTATGCGAGGCCGGGATCGAAGCCCTCATCCTGAAACCCGTTGATGTCGAGAACCAGCTCATCATCTTCGACCAGTGCCCTGTGCAGTCGCGAGGACTCCCCGCCGACAAGGATATTCAGCAACAGATTCAAAGGCGGCGTGTCCGGATCAGTCGCGCTACCGGCGTGAAACGCCATGTGCAATAGCGGCGTTTGCGCTGGCGCAGCAACTGCGACGCGGCGCGTACCCTGTTGTTCCGGCTCAATCGTACGCACCGCTGGCGGTGGCTCCTGGGCGGACAACGGCGCAAAAAATTCTTCGGCTAACTCGAAAATTTCTGCGGCTGTAACGTCACCTGCGAACACCATCGTACGATTATTCGGCGCGTAGAAAGTCTGATACCAGCGACCCAGATCCGCTTCGGTCCAGGACGCAATGTCGGACGGCCAGCCGAGAACGGGAAACTGGTATGGGTGCGCGACGAAAGCAGTTGCACGCACTTGCTCGTAAAGCTTGAAGAAATTGTTGTCGTCAACGCGCGAGCGGCGTTCTGATTGCACCACCTGTCGTTCTGCTTCGACGGCGTCGGCATAGGTGCGCAGATTCTCCAGCCGGTCCGCTTCGATCTCGAAAATAACGTTGAGCGCGGAACGCGGAAACCAGTCGGTGTACACCGTTACATCGTTGGACGTGTACGCGTTGTTTGAGCCGCCTGCGGCCTCCATGGTGCGATCGAATTCGCCCGGCTCCAGCTTTTCCGTGCCAAGAAACATCATGTGCTCAAAAAAGTGCGAGATGCCGGTGATACCCGGGTATTCATTGCGTCCGCCGGTACGAACAAAGTTGTACATGACCACGTTGGGAATGTCGTGATCCGGCCAGACGATAATCTTCAGGCCATTGTCCAAAACGAGACTACGAATTTCCGGCGGTGAGTTTTCAGAAACGGGCGCGTTGCCCTGCGGCACGCCCGGCACGAGAAACTCGAATTTCGGCAACAAGCCTTCGCCTAACAAAGCGAGTACGCCCAAAACCAGCAGGACCGATACAGCCGCATTCAGTTTCTGGCCGGTCTTGTAAACAATCGACTGGGTCTGATCGACATTGACCGCTTTGCGCAAACCGCTCGGTGTGACTTCGTAGGTCCAGGCAAATAACAGCGCCACCGGAAAACCGATCAGGAGCAGCAGGATCAGGAACAGGTTGGTCCAGGTCGGCAAGCCGAGCTGGTCCCCGTTGTTCTGCACAAACCACAGGATCAGCGCGCTGGCGACCGCATAGAGCAACGCGACTTTGAGAACGTTGCGCCGGCGAAGTTCGGCGAATAAAGCCATTTCCGAATCCTAACCCAGCAGGCCTTCGCGGCGATACAGGCGCGCGCAGATCCAGGTTAGCAGGAACCCAAGAGCCAGAGTGCTGCCGACGGATACCGCCACGTACAGTCCATTCAGCGGCTCGTTCTTGACCATATCAACCAGGATCAGGTGCTGGCTGAGACTGGGTATAAACATGAAGCTGAGCTGTGCGCGCACATTCAGAATGCTGACAACGAGGATCGGCAGGGTCGGAGCGATCAGCACGATGCTGAGCCAGGTCTGGGCTTCCTTGTAACTTTTCGTAAAGGACGCAACCAGGGTCATGATGGCGGCGCCGAGCAAAATAAACGGCGCCAACACAAAAAACGCGGCCACAACAACCGACGGACCAAAGTTCGGAGTCATACCAAGTTGTTCGAGCGGCATGAACTTTAACGCCACGTAAAACGAACAGAGACTCAGCAGCAACGACATCGACATGAACAAGCAGGTTGCCGCGATCTTGCCCAGCATCAGTTGGTCGCGCGTTACCGGCAATGACAACAGCGGCTCGAGTGAACCGCGCTCGCGCTCTCCGGCAGTCGTATCAATTGCGAGATACATACCGCCCATGAGCAAAGCAAAGATAAAAAAGTAACTCATCATGCCAAGCAGAATACCGGCGCGACTGCTGGGCGTAGAGACATCAACCTCGTCGACATTGATTGCCTGTAAGACGCTCGGGCTGACACCGCGGCCGACCAGGCGCATCGCGGCAATCTCCTGGTTGTAGGCACGCAGGGCCCCACGCGCACGCCGCGCATCGCGCTCGGCCTGCTGGTCCGACTGATCGGAAATCAGCTCTACCAGGGCGGGCACACCTTCGCCAAGCTGGGTGCCGATATTCTCCGGAATAACAACGACAACATTGATATCGCCGGAGGTCACGGCCGCGACCGCAGCATCGCGATCGACTGGCCCGTCGATAACCACAATGTTGCGGCTTTCGAAATAGCGCGTGAGGTTCGGCGCGTGTTCTGCGCCGATAACCGGCAGGTCCATCGGCTTGTCGACATCGGATAATGAGCGCTCGATCGACAGGTTGATGATAAAAGCGAACAGCATTGGTCCGAGCAATGGCCCCATGAGCAAAGCGGACGCCAGCGTGCGGCGATCGCGGAAGTTGTCGATGACTTCCTTTTTAAAAACGGTGAGCAGCGTCTGCATTATTCGACCCCGACCATTTGAATCGCCGCGACGAAAGCATCTTCAAGGTCGTCACAACCGGTGCGCTCGCGAATGCCGTCCGCCGAATCGTCAATCGCGACCTTGCCGTGCGCGATGATGCAGATGTCGTCGCAAAGCGCGGCCACTTCCTGCATCACATGGCTGGAGAACAGCACACAGCGACCATCGTCTTTGAGTTTGAGTATCAGGTCGCGCAGGGAGCGGGTCGCCATTACGTCCAGGCCGTTGGTCGGCTCATCCAGAATGACGTTCTGCGGGTCGTGCACGAGCGCGCGGGCCAGAGACACCTTGGTGCGCTGCCCCTGGGAAAAACCCTTGGTGTGGCGATCTGCGAAGTCGTCAATCTCGAGCAGGCGAATAATATCGGCAACCCGATCATCGATCGTCGCCGGATCCAGCCCACACAGCGCTGCGTAATACGCGATGTTTTCCCGCGCCGAGAGATGCGGATACAGGCCAGCGCCGTGGGGCAACGCGCCGATGCGCTTGCGCGCGGCAAGGTCGTCGCCGACCACGTCAATGCCGTCAATACTGGCGCTGCCCTGGTCCGGCCGCAGAACCGTGTATAACACGCGCAGAGTGGTCGACTTGCCAGCACCATTGGGTCCGAGCAAGCCGGTGATCTTGCCGTCAGGCGCATCGAAGCTCACGCCGCGAACCGCCTTGATCTTGCCGAAGGACTTGTGGATGTCGTTGACTATGATCATGGCATTGGGCCGGTGTAGTCGACAAAAAACGGCATCACGAACGCGTTCTCCAGACAATCAGCGGCGTCATCGGCGAGCCTCGCCGCGTCGATAAACTCCGCGATGACGCGCGGCATGCAACCGACGGCCGCCAGACCGTGGCCCTGATCCTTGCCAACGATGTGCCAGCGATTGCTCATATCCACGGCCGCCAGTTCTGCGAAACGCGCCGGTGTAATCGGGTCCGCTCCACCGGACAGGAGCAACACCGGCTTGTCTGTCGCCAGCGGCGAGCGCAGGTCGGCGTCGAGTACACCCTGCGGCCAGATCGAGCACATGGTTTTCATGGCTTCGAGCTGCAACGGTCCCATGTAACTTGCATTGATGGCCTCTTCGTCGAGCAGGTCCCAGGCAATAAACGGCACATCTTCGGTGCACATGACCGCGTTGTGCATGCCAATGTTGAGCGAGTCGGTAAGCGACGCAACCACCATGTTGAACTGCGCCGCCAGTGGCGAGAAATTACCGTCCGCCGCGTCGCTGATGACCAGCGGCAGCAGCGCGACGGTGCGCGGGTTGTAAAGCAGCAACCGAACGGCCGCAGCGAGATGATCGGCGCTGAATTCCATAACTTCCCGCCGGCCGTTGATCGGATGTTGAAACTCGACCGTCACCGGCGCTTCGTCCAGCGCATCGCGAAGCATCGCAAAGTCGACTTTGATGTCAGGAAAGCGCGCGCTGCAAGCGGCGTTCTCAAGGCAACGCGCGAACACATTGTCGATGGCATTCTGCGACTCGGTCGCAATGTCGGGTCCGAGCGGCATTTGCGGCGGCACGACGCCGTCAATAATGACGCTGCGTGTCGCATCGGGATAGCGACGTGCGAAGTGTTGTGCGACCCGGGTCCCGTAGGAGATGCCGTAAACATTGAGTGCGTCGTAACCCAGAGCAATTCGCAGCGCTTCCAGATCACGCACGGCCACACTGGTGGTAAAAAAGCGCGGGTCGTGCGGCAGCAGGTCGAGGCACTCTTCAGTGAGCTCGCGGGTTCTCTGTTCTGAGAAGACGCCGTCGACGACATCTTCTTCGATGTCACAAACCATTGCCGCCGAATCGCCGGTACCGCGCTGGTCGAGCAGCAGGATGTCACGGTGCTGCCGGACCCGCTCAAAGGCCGAATACCAGCTCGCATAAAACGCGATGCTGGACTGACCGGGTCCGCCCGCGATCGGGACGAGCGGGTTATTGACGGGTTCGAGGCTCAACGCAGGGACAACGGCGACGCTTAGATCGATGTTCCCCATGCTCGCGTCATCCGGATTCAGCGGCCGAACCAGCGTGCCGCAGCGTGCGGCGATTCCCGGAGACCCGGGTCCCGCGCTAATGCGGCAGTCTGTGAGCTGCAAACTCGCTGCCGGGCGTTCTTGCGTTGTCCCGGGCGGTGAGAGTAATGCCCCGGCGACCAACAACAGACCAAGCGAAACTGCGCGAAACATAGATAGACCGGGGCTTCAGAGGCGCTTTATGTTGGCCACTAGCGACAGTGATGTAAAGGCTTGTGGTACCCGCAGTCGCGAGGGACTAGAATGCGCGACCCGAATTGATCAAAATTTAACCAGTGTCTAATGCATTTGACGTCATTGTGATCGGCGGCGGTCACGCCGGTACGGAAGCCTCGCTGGCGGCCGCACGGGCAGGTGCGCGAACGCTGCTGCTGACGCACAAGATCGAGACGCTGGGTCAGATGAGCTGCAACCCGGCCATCGGCGGTATTGGCAAGGGCCACCTGACCAAAGAAATCGATGCGCTCGGCGGCGCAATGGCCGTGGCGATTGATCGTGCCGGCATTCAGTTTCGTACGCTGAATGCGAGCAAGGGGGCCGCGGTCCGCGCGACGCGCGCGCAGGCAGACCGGGCGCTTTATCGCGACGCTATTCGCGGTGTCCTGCAGTCGCAGGCAAACCTCAGCATTGCCGAAGGTGCAGTCGATGACCTGATCGTTGCAAACCATCGCGTCAGTGGGGCCGTCCTCGCCGACGGCAGCGAGTTTCGTGCGGCCACGGTGGTGCTGACCGTGGGCACGTTCCTGGGCGGGCGGATTTTGTTTGGCGACACCGAGACGCCGGGCGGTCGGGTCGGCGACGCGCCGGCGATACGACTGGCCGAGCGTTTGCGCGCGCTGCCGTTTCGCGTCGCACGGCTAAAGACCGGCACACCACCGCGACTGGATGGCAAAACGCTTAATTACGCAGTCATGCAGGAACAGGCCGGTGACCAGCCAACACCGGTGTTTTCGTTTCTTGGACGCCGCAGCGACCACCCGCGCCAGATCTCCTGTTACATCACCAAGACCAACGAGAAGACCCACGACATCATTCGTGCCTCCCTCGACAAATCGCCGATGTTCACCGGTAGCATCGAGGGCGTTGGGCCGCGCTATTGCCCGTCGGTTGAAGACAAGGTGGTGCGTTTCGCAGACAAGAACTCGCACCAGATTTTTGTAGAGCCCGAAGGTCTGAGCACCGACCTGATTTACCCCAACGGTATTTCGACCAGCCTGCCCGCCGGCGTGCAGGAAGCGTTCGTGCGCTCGATCGAAGGCTTTGAAAACGCGCGCATCACCCAGCCCGGCTATGCCATCGAGTATGATTATTTTGATCCACGCGACCTCAAGCCCACGCTCGAAACCAAGCCCGTTGCCGGCCTGTACTTTGCGGGTCAGATCAACGGCACGACCGGTTATGAAGAGGCCGGCGCGCAGGGTTTACTGGCCGGCCTGAACGCGGCCCGGCAAGCGCAACAGCAAGAAGAGTGGTTCCCGCAGCGTCACGAGGCCTACATCGGCGTTCTGGTGGATGACCTGACGACCCGGGGGGTCAGCGAGCCTTATCGCATGTTTACCAGCCGTGCCGAGTATCGCTTGCTGCTGCGCGAGGACAATGCCGATTTGCGCCTGACCCCGGTTGGCAGGACGCTGGGACTGGTCGACGAGCGGCGCTGGTCGGTCTTTGCTGCCAAACGCGATGCGGTAGACGTCGAGCGTGAGAGACTGAAGGGCAGCGCAGATTTGCTGAAGCGGCCTGAATACAGCTATGCAGATGTCATCGCACAGCCAAAGCTCGGGCCGAGTGCCGCACTTGCAGCGATGCCCGACGAACAACGCGAGCAGGTTGAACTGCAGATCGAGGTGCAGGCGAAATACGCCGGCTATATCGATCGTCAGGAGCGCGAGATCGCGAAGCATGCAAAGCAGGAATCGCTGCGCTTGCCGGAGGACATCGACTATGCGCTGGTTGCCGGTCTGTCCAACGAAGCGCGACAAAGACTGCAAGCCACGCGTCCGGTGACCGTCGGTCAGGCCTCGCGGCTCGAAGGTATGACGCCATCAGCAGTCTCATTGCTACTGATTCACCTTAAAAAGCGTCAACTTCGTCGCTCGGCATAAGGCCGCTCTGCGGTATGCTTCGCAGCATGAAACTCTTTCGCATCACGCTGCTGCTGGTCGTCGCCATTGCACTAGGTTACGCGCTACTGTGGAATGACGAACCTGGGATCGACGGCCCACCTGCAGCAACGCTGAACCGCGGCCTCCTGACGGACCCGGAGACCCTTGACCCGCACAAAGCGCGCAGCACGCAGGCGGCTGACGTATTGCGTGATATTGGCGAGGGCCTGGTGGGTTACTCCGCAGCGGGCGAGTTGGTCGGCGCCGCGGCCGAGTCCTGGATTATTTCTGACGACGGTCTCACGTACGAGTTCAAAATTCGCGATGCTGCGCGCTGGTCAAATGGTGATCCCGTCACTGCAGCAGACTTCGTGTTCGCGCTGCGGCGTCTTGTTGATCCCGCGACCGCCGCATTTTATGCGCAGGCAGTCGCGGCTATTTTGAACGCAGAACAAATAGTTGCCGGCAAATTGCCGCCCGAAGAGCTCGGCGTTGCCGCGACAGACGACAACACCCTCGTTTTGACGCTGCACCAGCCGACGCCGTACCTGCTGAGCTTGCTAACCCACCCGAGCACGTTTCCTTTGCACCGCGCTTCGGTTGCCGAACACGGCAACGACTTCACCCGCCCCGAAAACCTGCTTTCCAATGGCGCCTACCAGCTCGAATTCTGGGCGCCAGCCTCGGTGCTGCGCCTGCGGCGCAATGAACACCACTGGAACAGCGCATCGACCAGCATCGAAACCGTGGACTACCACGTGATTACCCAGGAAATGACCCAGCTGAATCGATTTCGGGCCGGGGAAATTGACATCACCGGCAGTATTCCGCCGGACAGCTTTGACGCCGTGCGCGAACAGTATCCGGAGCAAATGCACGTCGCACCGTATCTGGGTGTGTACTACTACGGCTACAACCTTACGAAGCCGCCCTTTGCAGACAATCCGGAGTTGCGCCAGGCGCTGTCGATGGCCGTCGATCGTGAAACACTGGTCGAGAAAGTGATCGGGCGTGGCGAGACCCCGGCCTACAGTTGGGTACATCCAGGCGTCGACAACTATGACCCGATACGCTTCAGCTATGCGGACCTGAGTCAGGAGGAACGCAACGCGGCGGCGCGCAGACTGTATCGCGAGGCTGGCTACAGCAAAGACAAGCCGGCTGAAATTGAATTGCGCTACAACACGTCGGACACGCAGCAACGGATCGCACTCGCCGTTCAGGCAATGTGGGCGGAAGCGCTTGGCGTAAAAACCACGCTGGTCAATGAAGAGTTTCAGGTGTTGATGTCCAACACGCGTGAAGGTGAAGTAACGCAGGTATTTCGCTCCAGCTGGATTGGCGATTACAACGACGCACATACATTTTTGAACATCATGCAAAGTGATAACCCGTCGAACATGCCAAGGTTCAAGAACGAGGTATTTGACCAGCGCATGCAGGATGCGGCGCGGCAGACAGACTTGCAGAAGCGACGTTTGTACCTCGAAGAAGCAGAGCGCGTCCTGCTCAGCGAACACCCGGTCATACCGTTGTATTTCTTTGTCAGCAAACATCTCGTGAGCTCCCGCGTGCAGGGCTGGGGAGACAATGTGCTGGATTACCATTACAGTCAGCACCTGAGTCTTACTACCGACTAAATCTTAAATCGGACACCGCCTTTGCTGCGTTACGCCTTGCTTCGATTGCTGGGTGCAATTCCAACCTTGTTGTTGGTCATTGTTCTGGCTTTTTTAATGGTGCACGCCGCGCCGGGCGGGCCGTTTGATGACGAGCGAGTGTTACCGCCGGAAATCGAGGCAAACATTGCCAGGGCGTATCAACTCGATGAGCCTCTGCCGCAACAATTTATCAACTACATGTCCGGCCTGCTGCGCGGCGACCTGGGGCCGTCCTATCGCTATCGAGAGCACACGGTCAGCGAACTGATCGGTGCTGCGTTCCCGTTGTCATTGCTGCTCGGCGCGATGGCGATGTTGCTGGCTGTGGTGGTTGGCGTCAGCGTCGGGACCATCGCCGCGATACGCAAGGACTCCGTGCTCGATCGTATGGTCATGACGATAGCGATGACCGGAATATCGATCCCGGTCTTTGTCATAGCACCGGTACTGGTGTTGTTCCTGGCGGTCCGGCTGCAGTGGCTGCCGGTCGGCTGGAGCGGCTCCACTGGCAGCGCGCGATTCATCCTCCCCGTTATTTCCCTGGCGCTGCCGCAGATTGCGTATATCGCGCGCCTGACACGCGCCAGCATGATCGACGTGCTGGCCAGTGACTTCATTCGCACAGCGCGCGCGCAGGGCCTCGGCACCAGCGCCATCGTAAGATTACATGCGCTCAAGCCGGCCATGTTGCCGGTGCTCTCCTACATGGGCCCGGCCATCGCAGCGATTCTGACCGGCTCCGTGGTGGTTGAAGAAATTTTTGGCATCCCGGGGCTCGGCCAGCACTTCGTTCGCGGCGCATTGAATCGCGACTACACGCTGGTCCTGGGCATCGTAATTTTCTACGCGACGCTGGTCGTGTTGCTAAACCTTGTCGTCGACTTGTTGTACGGCGTGATTGACCCGCGGATTCGACGCCGATGAAGGCGCGCAAGAATCGCATAGTCAGGGTTAGCGGCGGATTGCTCGCCGCAATTGTTGCGCTTGCCGTCATCGGTCCATTGCTGAGCCCACACGATTATCTGCAGACGGATTTCGGCAACATTCAGCAAGCGCCCGGTTTCTCGGGATGGCATTTGTTCGGCACGGACGACCTGGGTCGCGACCTGTTTGTACGCACGATGCTGGGCGTTCAGATTACGATTCTGGTTGCCGTGGTTGCGAGTGCAGTAAGCCTGGTGATCGGTGTTTTTTACGGCGCGATAGCCGGACTGGCCGGGGGCCGCGTCGATGCGGTGATGATGCGTTTCGTCGACACGCTGTACGCGCTGCCATTTATCTTTTTCGTGATTTTGCTGATGGTGGCATTCGAGCGAAATTTTTTGCTTATCTTTATCGCGATCGGTGCAGTCAACTGGCTTGATATGGCGCGCATAGTGCGCGGACAAACCTTAAGTTTGCGTGAGCGCGAGTTTGTACAGGCCGCACAATTGACAGGCGTTTCTTTTACAAAAATTATTCTGCGCCACATCGCGCCAAACCTGCTTGGCGTCGTGGTTGTGTATGTCACGCTGACCATTCCGCAGGCAATACTGGTTGAGTCCTTTCTCAGTTTTCTCGGCCTCGGCATTCAGGAGCCGCAAACGTCTTTAGGCGCGCTGGTGGATGCGGGCGTCAACCAGATGGAAGGCGCGTCCTGGATGTTGCTCATTCCTGCATCGATCCTTGCACTGATCTTGTTGTGCTTTAACTTTTTCGGCGACGCGCTGCGTGATGTCCTCGACTCGAGAAAGTCGCGATGAGCCTGTTAGAAATAGAAAACCTGAATATTCGATACGCCGGGAATGTGGCCGTGCAGGATCTGAGTTTTGCGGTTGCTGCCGGTGAGTCCGTCGGTCTCGTTGGCGAATCGGGCTCAGGAAAAACCCAGACGGCCCTCGCAATTCTTGGTTTGTTACCCAAAGCAGCGACGACCAGCGGTGCCATAAAGTTTGCCGGCGCGAATATTCTCGGCGCCAGCGAAAAAACGCTGAACGACATACGCGCGGCACGCGCGGCGATGGTATTCCAGGACCCGAAACAAGCCTTGAATCCGTACGTGAAGATTGGTCAACAACTGAGCCACATACTGGTTCGACACGGCCTTGCGAGCGGCGCCGTGGCGAGCGCCAGCGTCATTGAAATGCTCGAACGAGTTGGCCTGCCGGACCCGCAGCGACAGTTCAATGCGTATCCACATCAGCTGTCGGGCGGTATGCGGCAGCGCGTCATGATTGCGTCGGCGCTGATTGCCGAGCCCGACCTGTTGATCGCGGACGAGCCAACCACCGCCCTGGACGTCACCGTGCAGGCGCAAATTCTTGAGTTGCTTGAGGACCTTCGTGACGACACAGCGTTGCTCCTGATAACGCACGACCTGGGTATCGTCGCCGGTCGCTGCGAGCGCATGCTGGTCATGGAAAAGGGCCGCCTGGTTGAATCGGGGCTCACCACCGAAGTGTTCTCAGGGCCGCAACATGAACACACGCAGGCGTTGCTCGCGGCCGCACCGCGCCTCGATCGTGGTGCGGTGCTTGCCCCATTCGCAGGCAAAGACATCCTTACAATTGAAGGCGCTGAAGTGAGTTATCGGGAGCTCGGCAAGGGGCGCCTGCATGCCGTGCAGCAGCTCAGCGTCGGCGTTAAGGCCGGCGAGACGGTAGCGATCGTCGGGGAGTCGGGTTCCGGCAAGTCCAGCCTGGTGCGAGCCGCGCTGGGGCTGGTGCCGCTAAGTGCTGGCAGGATCGCGTTTTGTGGCCATGAGCTCGGTACCACACTGAAGTCACGTAGTGCCAAAGTACGACGCGATCTGCAGCTGGTATTTCAGGACCCGCTGGGCTCCCTGAATCCGCAGATGCCGGTGCAGGCGATCGTCGCAGAGCAACTGCTCGTACATGAGCCGCAGATGTCGAAGCCAGAGCGACTGCAACTGGTTGGCTCGATCCTTGAGAAAGTCGGCCTCGACGAGTCGTACCTGATGCGCTATCCGCACCAGTTGTCCGGTGGCCAGGCGCAGCGGGTCGCGATCGCCCGGGCGCTCATTCTGCGGCCGAAGGTACTGGTTTGCGATGAAGCGGTGGCGGCACTGGATGGCTCGGTTCGTAAACAAATCCTCGAACTGCTGCTGCAGGAGCAACGCGACAGTGGCTTGTCGATTCTATTTATTACCCACGACCTGGCCGTGGCGCGATCCATCAGTCATCGCGTGCTGGTGATGTACCTCGGACGCCTGGTTGAGCTTGCCACCAGTGAAGACCTGTTTGCACACGCGTTACATCCGTACACGGCAGCACTGCTCAAGGCAGTCCCGGTTCCTGACCCAACGGCTGCCGGCGGTTATCCGTCACTGGCCGGAGAAATACCGTCAATACTGAATCCGCCGTCAGGTTGTGCTTTTCATCCGCGCTGTGAGTACAGCGAGAACATTTGTACAACGACGCGACCGTCAGTGCGCCAACTCGCGGGCGTCACGGTCGCGTGCCATCGCGCGGAAGAGTTCTTACAGCCCCGATAAGGGCAGCGGCATTGGTGCGCCATTGACGGTTAACACGCCGGCGTCAAACGACGCCTCCAGCACGTAGAACTCACCTTGTTTGCGCAGGAAGCCCATGCCGATCGCAGCGTGCATGTCGGGGTTGTTGCGGGTCGCGAGATCCACCAGCGCGGCAGGGAGGCTGATATCGGCGGACGCAACCAGCAGCGGCAACGCTGTTACCCAGGTGTAGTCGGCGGCGTCGGATGCCGCGACAGTTGCGCTGAGTCGCGACGTAACCTGCCCCACGGGCAGTGCAATATCGAGCTGGTCAACGTGCAATTCCATGCCGGCGGCGATCAGGTTCAGCAGGTCCCGTTCGAACAAAGCGACCGCGACATCATGACCGTAAGCAGCCTGCAGTGCTTCGAAGCTTCGCTTCGCCGCGCCGAACGCGGCCGCGTCGGCATCTTCCAGCCGCGCTACGAGCTGCAGACCCCCAGTGCCACCCAACACCACGGGCGCGTTTTCGATATGCATGGTGAGCTCAGCATTAATTCGATCGCCGTCTAACGCAGCATCAGAATTGATGCGGATCGGTCCTGCTGTCAACGTTTCCTCCGCACCAATAACAGCAAAAGATTCCAGCGCGAACTGGACCGGACCGACCCTGTAAGCATAGGGCGTGGCCGCCAACTGAAAACTGAGGTCCAGTTTGCCGACGAGGGTGGTCTCGGCCTGGGTCTTGACCGCGAGCGAGGAGATCTCGCCCGTGACACCAAAGCTCCGCTGGTCACCGCTGGCGGTAACCAGGATTTCTGCTGCGCCCCAGTCGATGCGTTCGTTTGCCGTGTCGACGCCGCTCGATTCCACGATGAACTGCGAGCGCAAATTGCCGGTCAGTCCGAGCCTGGAAAAGATCACGACCGGCAGCGGCTCAACCGAACCATCGGCAAACTCCAGACTCAGCGTTGATACCGCGCTGCCAAGTCCGGGCAACAGTGAGCCGTTTTCTCGCGACAGCGAAGCGACCGGAATCACGCCGTGATCAAGGCGGGTGCGAACGACCAGGACCGGCAGCTGAGTTGCGCCTGCCGCGGCGAACGCAGCCAAAAGCTCGTAATAGAGATCGCCCGAATGCAATTCAATGCGGTGCTCGCCGGTCGATGTAAACCAGCTGCGTTCGAATTCGGAGGTGCTGATAGTAAACGCAGCGTTTTCGCTGTCGACCCACTCAAGGTTGTCGTTGATGCCCTTCTCCGCGAGGTGACCTATCAGGCCAGGTGCTACCAGCACCAGCAGAACAATCAGGACGACAACAGCGACAATGCCTTTTTTCACGGTGGAAAACCCCGGGCGGTGCGAGCGAGCGGGTGATGCTAGCATGCAGCCCGCAGCGGACATCGCGACAGCGGTCTAGAAATCGGTGTCTGATGCCACTACCATAGCGGCCTCTGCACGCTGCCCGTTGTGGGCGCGTCGCCATAAAGCAACGAATTATCAAGTGATTAGCAAACAATCAAGCCGGGTCATCTGCGCAGTACTGCTGCTTGGCAGTGTTGTCTTTGCGCAAAGCGCCAGCGCTGACGGCGATGTGGAGCGTGGCGAGATTCTGGGATACACCTGTCTCGGTTGTCATGGCGTTGAGGGTTACCGCAACGCGTACCCGTCGTATCGCGTGCCCAAACTTGGCGGCCAGAAGGCGAGTTACCTGATTATCGCGCTGCAGGGGTATCGCGACGGCATGCGTGAACACCCGACGATGGCGGCGCAGGCCATCAGCCTCTCTGACCAGGACATTGAAGACACTGCCGCATATCTCGCAACACTCGGTGCAGACACGGTTGCGGCCGGTGGCGACAGTGGCACGAGCTTCGAAGCGGCCAGGAATTGTGTCGCTTGCCACGGCCAGAACGGCATCAGCCTGTCTCCGAGTTGGCCGACGCTTGCCGGCCAGCACGAGGACTACCTGGTGCATGCGCTCAAGCAGTACCGGGATGGGTCGCGCAAAGACCCGGTGATGTCACCGTTGGTTGCTGGTCTGAGCGATGCAGAGGTCGCAGCGCTCGCCGAATACTTTGCAGGCCTTGAAGGGCTGGAGACCAGCAAAGTAGAGTAGGGCCAATGCCCGCTCAAACTCCCAACACGACGATTCTCGAGCATGGCGTGGTTGCCATCGATACCGAGTATGCCCGGCCGCTGCTAGACGCGAGTCATCTGATCGTCGAAGGCGGGCGCGGCGCATTTGTCGACACCGGTGTGAACAGCAGCGTACCGCTGTTGCTGGCGGCGCTGCAGCAAAGCGAGCTGGATCCGGCCGATGTCGACTACGTGTTCCTGACGCACATCCATCTCGATCATGCCGGTGGCGCGGGCTTGCTATTGCAGCAGTTGCCCAACGCGCGCTGCATACTGCATCCGCGCGGTGCGCCGCACATGATTGACCCGGCGAAGCTCATCGCAGGTACGAAAGCGGTTTACGGTGATGAACAAACCGCAAAATTGTACGGCGAGATTCAGGCGATCGACGCTGCGCGTGTCGACATTGCTGCTGACGGCGAAACGTTCTCGCTGCGCGGTCGTGAACTGCAGGCCTTCTACACCGAGGGGCATGCGCGACATCATTACTGTTTGAGCGATCCGCACTCACAGGGGATTTTCACGGGCGACAGCTTCGGCGTTTCGTATCGCGAGCTCGATACCGCTGCCGGCGAGTTTATTTTTCCGACCACCACCCCCATCCATTTTGATCCCGATGAGGCGCATAAATCCGTTGATCGCGTCCTGTCGTATGCGCCTGAGCGTTTGTACCTGACGCACTACAGCGAAGTGCGCGATCTCAATCGCCTCGCAGCGGACATGCATGCCGGCATCGATGCGTATGTCGGCATGGCGCGGGCAAACGCGAATGCGAAAAACCGTAGCAAAGTTTTACAAGAAGCCATGTTCGAGTATTTTGTTGATGGGCTGACAAAACACGGCTTCAAAGGGGACCGCGATTCAATGTGGTCGATTCTGAATATCGACGTAAACCTGAATACACAGGGCTTAGAGGTCTGGCTGGATAATCATGGATAAATTTCGCGCGTTTCGAATCAACGAAAAGGACGGCAACATCGTCGCGGGCTTTGAAGAGCTGACGATCGACGACCTGACACCCGGCAACGTTGTCATCAAAGTCAGCCACTCAACGATTAACTACAAGGACGCACTCGCTGCGACTGGTGCGAGCAAGATCTTGCGCCGCTATCCGCTGGTGGGTGGCATCGATCTCGCCGGCACCGTCGTTAGTAGTGACGATGCCGATTTTCAGCCGGGCGCCGTCGTGTTGGTAAACGGTTGTGGTCTCAGCGAAACCATCGATGGCGGCTATGCCGAATATGCGCGCATCGATAGCGAGAGCCTGGTGCCGGTGCCGGAAGGAATGACGGCCGCAGAATGCATGCAACTGGGTACCGCGGGCTACACGGCCGCGCTTGCAATTCATCGCATGGAGCAGAACGGCCAGCGTCCCGAGAACGGTCCGATCGTTGTCAACGGCGCGACCGGTGGTGTGGGCAGCATCGCTATCGACATGCTCAGCGGCCGTGGCTATGAGGTGGTCGCGGTCACAGGGAAGGCCGAGCAGGCGGAATACTTAAAAGGCATTGGCGCCCGCAGTATTTTGCTGCGCGACGAACTGGATTTCGGTACGCGGCCGATGGAAAAGGCGCAATGGGCCGGGGCAATCGACAGCCTGGGTGGCGAGCACCTCGCCTGGCTGACGCGCACAGTCGACTATGGCGGCAACATCGCAAGCGTCGGCCTGGCGGCCGGCTACAAACTCGAAACCACGGTGATGCCGTTCATCCTGCGAGCCGTCTGTCTGCTGGGCATCAACTCAGTGGAAACGCCGCGCGAGCTGCGCCTGAATGTCTGGTCGAGGATCGGCGGGGATCTGCGGCCACAGCATCTGGACAGGATCGGCCACACGACGATTGGCCTTGACGAGCTGCCAGGCCAGTTTCAGGCCTACATCGATGGCGCCGTCACCGGGCGCATTGTGGTCGAGATAGCTTAGGATCCGAGGGAACCGAGTTTCACCAGTTGCGCGACTATCGTGAAGGCGACAGCATGCGAGCGATAGACTGGAAAGCAACTGCACGGCTGAAACGGCCGATCGCACGCGAATACCAGGACGAACGTGATCAGCAAATCGTATTCATGCTCGATACGGGTCGGCGCATGCTCGCCAAGGACTCCGAGCTCAGTCACTTCGATCAGGCGCTGAACGTATTGCGGGCGAAGGGCGTTATGGTGGAGGACTGCCTCAGCGATGAGTTGCCGGCGGCGATTACCAACCGCTATCTGGCGATCAAACGCGCCGGTATCCTCTGAAATTGATCAGCCACTCGATTTGGGAAACGACCCTCGTGTGGTTTAGAATCGCCTCCCCGTTATTTTAATCCCGATTAAAATTTCGTCTGAAACTACCTGAGAGGGCGCAACCCATGAGCGCAGCGGCAAATTTCCGGGCGGCGCTTGCCGCAGAGCGACCGCTTCAAATCGTCGGCGCGGTCAACGCGTATACCGCGATGCTGGCCAAAAAAGCCGGCTTCAAGGCGCTGTACCTGTCCGGCGCCGGCGTTGCCAACGCGTCATTCGGACTGCCGGACCTGGCGATGACCACGCTGAACGATGTATGCGAAGACATTCGTCGCATCTCCGCCGCGACCGACCTGCCGTTGCTGGTCGATGCGGACACAGGCTGGGGCGGCGCCTTCATGATTGCCCGCACCGTGTCTGAGATGCATCGCGCCGGTGCGGCGGGCTGCCATCTCGAAGACCAGGTTGCGGCAAAACGCTGTGGCCACCGGCCCGGCAAGGCGCTCGTCTCGAGCGCTGAAATGTGCGACCGGATAACGGCTGCGGTTGACGGTCGTGGTGACAACGATTTCATCATCATGGCGCGCACGGACGCACACGCCGTCGAAGGCCAGCAAGCAGCATTGGATCGCGCGGCCGCCTATGTCGCGGCGGGCGCAGACATGATTTTTGCCGAAGCGCTGACTACTGCGGCTGAGTACCAGCAATTTACCGACGCCATCAAAGTGCCGGTGCTCGCGAACCTCACGGAATTTGGCAAGACGCCGTTGTTTACCACCGCTGAACTCGCCGCGGTCGGCGTCAGCATGACGCTGTATCCGCTCAGCGCATTCCGTGCGATGTCGAAAGCAGCGCTCGATGTTTACGCAACGTTGCGCGCAGACGGCACCCAACAGGCATCGATCGGGGACATGCAAACACGAACAGAACTCTACGACGTGCTCGGCTATCAAAGTTACGAAGACAAACTCGACGCACTGTTCGCGGACAATGGTTTGGACACAGGAAAAGAATAGGAAAAGGCCATGGCAGAGAAGAAAAAAACAGGCGGTCTTGCAGGAGTAACCGCTGGTGCAACCGCACTATGCACGGTAGGCAAAGAAGGCGCAGGCCTGACCTATCGCGGCTATGACATTTACGACCTGAGTGAGAACGCGAGCTTCGAGGAGGTCGCGTACCTGCTTTTGCATGGCCACTTGCCAACGCAATCCGAGCTCGACAATTACATTGCGAAGATCAAAGCGAATCGTGGTCTTCCTGCGGCACTGGCGACAGTTCTAGAGATGATTCCGGCCGACGCCCACCCGATGGATGTCCTGCGTACAGGCGTCTCGTTTCTCGGCAATATCGAGCCGGAAGGTGATTTTTCCAATCAAAACGACGTAGCCGATCGGTTGCTGGCGTGTCTGCCGTCGATGCTGTTGTACTGGCACCGCTTTCATGTTGACGGCGTTCGCATCAACACAGTAACGGACGACGACAGCGTCGCCGGGCACTTCCTGCACCTGTTGCACGACAAGGAGCCGTCCGAGCTGCATCGCAAGTCGCTGGATACAACGCTCATTCTTTATGCCGAACACGAGTTCAACGCGTCGACGTTTGCCGGACGCGTCATCACGGGCACGCTCTCTGACATGCACTCTGCCGTGACCGGCGCTATTGGTGCCTTGCGTGGTGCCCTGCACGGCGGCGCCAACGAGGCAGCCATGGCATTGATTTCCAAATTTGATACGCCGGAAGCAGCATCCGCCGGCGTACTTAAAATGCTGGCCGACAAAGACCTGATTATGGGCTTCGGTCATCGCGTGTATACGACCTCGGATCCGCGCAACGCGGTGAACAAGGCGATGTCCAAACGACTTGCCGAAGACGCCGGAAATACCGTGCTCTACCCGGTGTCCGAAGCCGTCGAGAAAGTCATGTGGGACGAAAAGAAACTGTTCGCCAACGCCGACTTCTTCGCGGCCAGCGTATATCACTTCATGGGAATTCCAACCTACCTGTTCACGCCGATATTCGTGTGCTCGCGGATCACGGGCTGGGCCGCACACATCATGGAGCAGCGCTCCGACAACAAACTGATTCGGCCCGCCGCCGACTACATTGGGCCTGACCTGCAACAGTGGGTCGCCATAGAGGATCGCAAATAGCATGTCCAACACAGACATTCGTTCGGCGAAGCGTGCCGATTGGGACAAAGAACTCGTCGATATCGCGGACTTTGTCTGCAATACAGACATCGATAGCGAAGTCGCGTTTGAAACCGCGCACTACTGCCTGATGGACACGCTTGCTTGCGGCTTCCAGGCGCTCGACTATCCGGCCTGCACCAAGTTGCTCGGTCCGGTAGTGCCAGGGGCGACGTTGCCCGGCGGTGCAAGAGTCCCCGGAACGTCTTATGAACTGGAGCCGGTGATGGCGGCATTCAACATCGGCGCGATGAACCGCTGGCTGGATTTCAACGATACCTGGCTCGCCGCAGAATGGGGCCACCCGTCTGACAACCTCGGCGGCATTCTGGCCGTTGCGGATTATCTGTCGCGGCAAAACCGGGCCGCGGGCAAAGCTGCGCTGACGATGGGCGACGTGTTGACTGCAATGATCAAGGCGCACGAAATTCAGGGCGTGCTGGCACTGGAGAACAGTTACAACCGCGTCGGTCTCGATCATGTGCTGCTGGTGCGGGTCGCATCTGCTGCGGTCGTCACCCGCATGCTTGGTGGTGACCGCGACCAGGTCCTCGCCGCACTGTCACACGCCTGGATCGATGGTGGTGCATTGCGCACGTATCGGCACGCGCCGAACACGGGTTCGCGCAAGAGTTGGGCCGCCGGCGATGCAACCAGCCGCGCCGTGCGTCTGGCACTCATTGTCATGACCGGTGAGATGGGCTATCCCTCGGCGTTAACCGCGAAGACCTGGGGCTATTACGACGTCCTGTTCAAAGGCAAGCCGTTCGGCTTCCAGCGCGGCTACGGCAGCTACGTCATGGAAAATGTGTTGTTCAAAATTTCCTACCCGGCTGAGTTTCATTCACAGACCTGTGTCGAAGCGAGCATGACGCTGCATCCGGAAGTGAAGGATCGCATCGACGAGATTGAGAAAGTTGTCATTGAAACGCAGGAAGCCGGTGTCCGCATCATCGACAAGACCGGCCCGCTGGATAACCCGGCCGATCGTGACCACTGCATTCAATACATGTCCGCGGTACCGCTTATCTTCGGTCGACTCACGGCTGCGGATTACGAAGACGATGTGGCGCATGATCCGCGGATCGACGCGTTACGCGCGAAGATGCAGGTACGCGAGAACAAGCAATACACCACAGACTATTTTGACCCCGAAAAGCGCTACATCGGCAACGCAGTGCAGGTGTTTTTCAAAGATGGCACGAGTACCGATCGCATCGAAGTGCATTTTCCGATCGGTCATCGCCAGCGCCGCGAGGAAGGTATTCCCGTACTGAAACAAAAGTTTGTCGACAGCGTGTCGCCGAAACTGGCGGATCGGCAGTGGCAGGAATTAAACGCGCTGTGCGCCGATCGTGAAAAACTTGCTGCAACGGCCGTGGACGATTTCATGGCGCTGCTGGTGGTGTAGTCCTTAGGCCATGCCGGGCTTCGCAACCATCAGATAAAAGATAACCAGGACGGAGGCGAACGCCGGGATACCGAGCGCTACCCAGGCGCGCATCAGGTTTCGGTAGTCGGCGCGGGGGTGGCCGTCGGCAATCAGGTTGCGTATACGAATCTGTATCCAGACGACCGGCAGCCAGCAAGCCCCGACAAACAGATACAGGGAAATGACCGCGATGAACCATGGAGAGTCATAGGCGACGCCCAGTTTCGTGGTGAGCCAGAGGCCGGTGACCAACTGCAGCACGACAGCAGGCGTCGTAAACAGCCAGTCGGCCAGTACCACCGTGTTTGTCGTTACCTGCATTGCCTGCTCGTTCTTACTGAGATAGGCCTTGAGCATAAAAAAAGCGCTGCCCATTCCGGTGCCGAACAGCACCGTGGCACTGAGGATGTGCACCAGCTTGACCCAGACATAGGGATTCATTCTGGACGGGACTCCTGCACAGACCAGCTCACATCAAAGTCGGACAGTTCGGTTGCGAGATCCGACATGGAGAACATTCCCAAGCACGGCAGCGCGCCCCGAGTGCTGATCTCGTCCGCGAGTAATTTGCGGGCAAGGATCAAGGCCGGACTGCAGGGAATCTCCGGGCCGTGATTCTGCCGGGCCACCAGGTTCCACGTCAGCGATGTCGGCGTGCCGTCTGCAGCGGTGCCGGACACTTCGATATGCATGCCACCAACCTCCGAGCCAAACCCGATCAGGCGGTCACTGATTGTCTGAAACAGCGGCACAAATCTATCCCACTTTTTGACGATGTGAGCGCGCGTTATCCAGCCCATGCTCCACAGTGTAATTTGCTCCAGTTTCGATTCCAGTGCGGCGTGAAACGTAACAGTATTGACGCCCGCCACATAGCCGGGCAGCAACTCCAGATCCGGAACGTCACAGGCGCCGCTCAAGCGCACCCCAAAGTCCGGGTAGCGGTGGCGCCGCAGATTCTGCCAGCCATGCTGTGTCTGCCACTTGCCATCGATCAACATCGGTACGGGCATGCCGCAGTAACTCAATACGGCTGAAATCGTACTCTTGCCGCGCGGGGTTTGATGAGCCGGTGCGATTGAAATCTCGATTTTCTCAATTTTCTCGAACCGGTCGCGCAGCGAGTCGATGACGACACTGGAAACGCCGGGCAGCGTGCTGGCGCCGCTGACCAGTAGCAGGTCGTTGCGCTTCGCCTCGTCATTGAGTGACGCGAAGCCGCTGACAAACGCGCGGCCGTCCGCCAGGTCGAGGTAGTGGCTGCCAGCTTGAATACAGGCCCTGGCAACGCGGTAATCCTGTCCCTGGTACGGCCCGGCCGTGTGGATGACGACGTCCGGAGCGAGGGCCAGCAAAGCGGATTCGAATTCCGGTGCGGACTGGTCGAGCGCTGCCGCTTTGAGCGTAGTCGTCGCGCCGGCTGCCGTGAGTTCATCGACGCAACGCCGGGCGCTGCCCAGGCGCCGACTGCTGATCGTCAGCTCAGCGTTGGGCTGTGCGACCAGCCGACGGCAGATTCTGCCGCCGAAGTGCCCGGTGCCACCAATAATCAGTATTTTCTTCAATAGAGGTCTCTTGCCCTTCGCAAAAATGAATTCGTGCGCCACCGCCGTATACTGGCGGCCGAATGAACAGCAGCCTGGAAAAAATCAGCGCAGCGTTGGACCTTATAACGCCGCGGCCCTCGCCGGCCAACGATGCGCTCTTCGCGACCCTGCTCGAAGAACTCGCGCGCTGGAACAAGAAAGTCAATCTGACTGCCATCCGGGATCCGGCCGGGATGATCACGGGACATCTGCTCGACAGCCTGGCTGCCCGGCCGTTTTTGCATGGCGTGCGGATTCTCGATGTTGGCACCGGCGCCGGATTTCCCGGGTTGCCGCTCGCGATCTGCGAGCCGGAGCGCCAGTTTGAGCTGGTCGACAGCAATAATAAGAAGATAATGTTTGTGCAGCATGCGGCCACCCTGCTCAAACTGGGCAACGTTGTCGCAATCAAGGCACGTACAGAGGACTATGCACCTGCCGAGCGCTTTGATACGGTGATCGCCAGAGCTGTTGGGCCTCTTGCCCGGCTCGTCGATATGGCTGGTCATCACGTACGAGAGGACGGGGTGTTCGTAGCGCTGAAAGGACGTTACCCGGCGGAAGAATTAAAAGACCTGCCAGAAAGGTGGGAGTACGAAGTAGCGGAGCTTGACGTGCCGGGACTTGAGAAAGGGTCGCGACATGCAGTTTCACTACGACGCAGGTAAACCATGACACGCATTATTGCAGTAGCCAATCAGAAAGGCGGGGTCGGTAAGACGACGACAGCCGTCAATTTGGCCGCATCGCTGGCGGCGACGCAGCGGCGCGTGTTGCTGATCGACATGGACCCGCAAGGCAATGCCACCATGGGCTGCGGAATCAACAAAAAGGATGTCGAGAATACGACCTGTGACGTCTTGCTGGGCGACGCAACTGCGGCAGATACGATCATGTCAGCGCCGGAAGGGGACTTTGCGGTCATGCCCGGCAACGAAGACCTGACCCTGGCTGAAGTCAGGTTACTCCAGGAAATCGGACGTGAGATGAAGCTGCGCAAAGCGTTGGCGTCGGTCATTGGTATGTACGACTTCATCCTTATCGACTGCCCGCCTTCCATCAACATGCTGACGGTGAATGCGCTGGCCGCAGCCGATGGCGTGCTGATTCCGATGCAGTGCGAGTACTACGCCCTGGAAGGTCTGAGCTCGTTGCTGGACACGATCGAGCAGGTACGCGATTCGGTGAATCCGAAGCTCGAGTTGTTCGGCATTCTGCGCACTATGTTTGACCCGCGTAACAACCTGTCCAATGAAGTGTCGATGCAATTGATTGAGCATTTTGACCGACAAGTATTTCGCACCATCATTCCACGCAACATTCGCCTGGCAGAAGCGCCGAGTTTCGGTCGCCCGGCGTTGTTGCATGATCGTTCATCGCGCGGTGCGATCTCGTACCTTGCCCTTGCGGGCGAAGTGCTGCGCCGCGAAGATGCGCGCGAGACCCGCCTGAGAGTAGTTTAGAAATATGACGCCCAGAAAAAAACGACTTGGCCGCGGCCTCGACGCATTGCTCAGCAAACCCGCTCCTGAAGAGCCTGCCGCAGAACCGACGCCGAGCAATGCCGCTACTGACGGACTCTCGCTGATTCCCGTTGAGCATCTGCAGCGCGGGCAATATCAACCGCGTGTCGATATTCGGCAGGACTCCTTAGAAGAGCTGGCGAACTCCATCCAGGCGCAGGGAATCGTGCAGCCGATCGTTGCCCGTCCGGTGGCTTCCGGTAAAAACAAAACCCAGCGTTACGAAATCGTAGCCGGTGAGCGCCGCTGGCGTGCAGCACAGATGGCGGGGCTGCACGAAGTGCCGGTCATTATTCGCGACATACCTGATGAGTCGGCCATTGCGATGGCGCTCATCGAGAATATCCAGCGCGAGGACTTGAACCCGATAGAAGAGTCGCGCGCCCTGGATCGCCTCATACGCGAATTCAAATTGACGCACGCCGAAGCCGCCGACGCGGTTGGCCGCTCACGGGCTGCAGTCAGCAACCTGCTGCGACTGCAAGAGTTGTCTGACAAGGTCATGGCGATGCTGGAAGCGCGCGAGTTGGAGATGGGGCATGCGCGTGCATTGCTCGCAATCACGAACGCGGCGCAGCAGTTCGATGCTGCACGACAAGTCGCAAAGAACGGCATGTCCGTTCGCGAGACAGAGCGACTGGTTCGCAGCATGCAGGAAAAGAGCGGCGCCAAAAAACCAGCGAAGGCTGCGGTGGAAGGCAACGCCGACATCCGCCGGCTCGAAGTCGAAGTATCAGAAAAGCTGGGCGCAAAAGTCCGCGTGGATCACAGCAAAAAAGGCACCGGCAAGCTGATCATCAGCTACAACACCTTAGACGAACTGGACGGCATCCTGAAACACATCAAATAAACCAGGGACAGTTTACTCAAACCCCTTTTTCCGAAAATAGGTAATTGAGTAAACTGTCCCTGGTTTTTAGGCGGTGGCTTTGTTGCTGCCCGGGCCGTACACGCGACGCATCAATTTGGGCAGGACGGCTTCGGAAATCAGGAAGCCCTGCATTTTGTCGCACTGGATTGTCTTCAGAAACTCAAACGTTTCCTGGTCTTCAACGCCCTCTGCACACACTGACATGCCGAGATTGTGAGCAAGGCCCGTGATAGCCGCTAGCACCTGCAACGCGACCGAATCGCCCTGCGCACGCTTAAGTGCGCTTGCATGAATCTTGATTTCATCAAATGGCAGTTGATCGAAGGTGCTCAATGATGCTGCCGCGACCCGAAAGTTATCGAGGCAGAGTCGGAACCCCTTGGCACGGAACGCGGCCAGTGTCTTCAAGTGCGGCGAGTCCGGATCCTTCAACTCCTGCTCAGCAACCTCAAACGAAAAATTCGAGGGCTTGAGGCTGAACCTGGTGACGATGGCCTCGTACTGGTCCGGCAAGCTGCTGTCTGCCAACA
>JBBKWL010000003.1:0-4003 GCA_037968975.1 Woeseiaceae bacterium
CGTTTCGAGGAAGAGATTGAACACCGCACCTCCGACAGCAACCCGGCGCATACGTCGGTTGCAGGTCGCTACAAGTTATCCGAGGAGCTGCAGGACCGGACGCTGGACTTCGAACAAACCGTCGAATTCAAAAGCGACGAAAAAAACTTCTACCTGAAGTTTCACCGCTGGGTGCTCGTAAACGGCGAGTTGTACGCGGAGAAACGCTGGGAAGAGGCAATACCGAGAGACTTTCAGTAGTGCTCAATGTGCGACTTCAATAAGCGCAGGAATGGCTTGCTTCGGCGGCAGTGCAGCCGGCAACGCTTTACGTGGCATCAGTTCCGGTCGATTTGCCGTGTGATAAACGATCGTCGCAAGAATCGCCGCGGCCTGCATCAGGTCGCCCGGCACCACGTGGTCAAGAGTGTCGAGATTCGTGTGGTGTGTGCGCGTGTCGTATTCCAGTGGATCCTGGATAAACTGAAAGCCGGGCAGTCCAACCGCGTCAAATGCCTGGTGATCGGTTTCTGTCGTGTCGCGAATGCTGATGGTGCCGGCGCCGAGGTCGGCAAACGGTGCAAACCATGCCTCGAAGAGCGGCCGAGCGGCATCATTGGATTGCAGGTACACGCCGCGAATGCGGCCAGCGCCGTTGTCCACATTGTAGTAGGCCGCCAGTTTCGCGTGGCCGGGCTTTAATTTCTGGGTGACCGGGTTGCCGAAATTCGTGCGCACATAAGCTCGTGACCCGTAGTATCCCTGCTCTTCGCCGTCCCACAGTGCCATGCGCACCGAGCGATCAAGCCTGAGACCGAGCGTTTTCAGAATTCGCATCGCTTCCATCACCACAGCACAGCCAGCCGCATTGTCTGTCGCACCGGTACCGCCAAGCCACGAATCGAGGTGTGCGCCGAGCATCACGACTTCGTCGCCATTGCGGCCGCCCGGAATAATTGCCAATACATTTCGCAAATCGACATTCTCGGCATGCAGGGTGGCGTCAATGCGGAGCTCCACTTCGACCGGACTTTTGCGTTCGAGCAATCGCACGATTCGATTGTATTGCTCCGGCATCAAAATCGCGGTTGGTGGCGCGACCGCCGTCCCTGGAAAATAGGAACCGTGGTCATCGGTCGAGATTGCTCCGCCATAGGCGTGATCGCTGACTTTCAGTATCGCCGCAACACCTTCGTCGGCAAGGAACTTATACAGGCGATTCGTGATTGCCGTTTCGCGCTCGTACCATTCTTCCTGGATCTCTATCGGCATGACTTCCCAGCTGCGCGCGGAAACGTCGGGGTCTGCGGAGAACTGCCAAACCGGCCATGAAAGTGCAGGAAGTGGCAGCGGCTCGAGTGCTGTCTCTAGCTCGTCCAGTGCCGCGTCGTCATAACGACTTGCGCTCAACTGCTCCGGCATTTCGAAGTCGCTGGGCCAGTGCAGGAGTACTGCCTTGCCAGCAAGCTTGCCGCCGTACTGCTTCTTGTAGGCTGCAATGCGCTCGGCGTAGGTCAGTAGGTTATCATTCAGCGGCGGGCCGCCCGCGCGCTCCTCTATCGGGGCCAGCACAGCCTGTGCCCGAACCGGACCATCGGTGCCGGCACTCCATGCCATCGGCAACGCCTGCAGTGGTGTTTGCGCAGGCGCGAGCATCTGCAGGTCGATATCCGAATAGGACCAGCTGCGACCAAATTTTCCGGCAACCTCAATTTTGCTGTCGATGTCCATTTCGTGCATTGCGGCGACCACTGCTTCGGCCGCAACAAGATACTCTGGCGAACCAGCCAGTCGTGGGCCGTGCCGGTCGCTAAGCAAAGCCAGGTGGTCCATCACTTTCGAGTTTTCGAATGCCTCTGCCTTGATGCGCTGCACGACGCTGAGGTCAACATCTTCGGCGCCAGCAGGTATGCCTAAAACGAACAATGACAAAACGACTGCAATGCGTTTCATTAAACTGCGCATTTCGTGCATCCTCCTGCGAATATTCTTATAGTCATTCAATGACTGATGGTCGTCGAACCGATTTCGTTTCCAGAGCCTTGCCGAAAGTATCACATGGCAGGGGCTGCTATATATTCGATGTCGATGGCAAGCAGTACATTGACGGGTCTGGCGGACCGGCCGTTTTCTCTCTCGGCCATGCGCATCCGGAAGTCAACGGCGCGATCCGACAGCAGCTCGACAGAATTGCACATGGCTACCGGTATACCTTCACCAGCGATCCGCTGATTGAGTTAAGCAACGCAATTCAAAAACAAACCGGCCCCGGCTGCGAACATATAGTGTTCGTCTCCAGTGGCTCGGAGGCCACCGAGTCGGCGCTCAAAATTGCACTGCAATACCACTATGCTCGCGGCGAGCATTCAAGATATCGTTTCATTGCCCGGCAACGCTCGTATCACGGCACAACGCTTGGTGCGCTGTCGGTGTCAGGGTTTGCACAACGCAGAAAACAGTTCGAGGCCAGCCTGTTGCCGTGTTCCTTCATCGCCAGTGCAAATATCTACAGGCCGGTTGTAGAGGGCAACGACGCACGGCAGGTGCGGGCGCTCGCCGAAGAGCTGGAAACCGAAATCCTCAAGCAGGGCGCCGAAAATATTGCTGCGTTTATTTTCGAGCCAATCGTCGGGGCGGCTGGCGGTGTTGTGATACCACCAATCGGCTACGCGGCGGCGATTCGCGAGGTTTGCGATCGTTACGGCGTGTTGTTGATCGCGGACGAGGTGCTTTGCGGTTCGGGTCGCTGTGGCACGTGGCGTGCACTTGAGCCGGATGGTGTGCGCGCGGACATCATGACCGTTGCTAAAGGCCTTGGCGGAGGCTATGTACCACTCGGGGCAGTGCTTTATTCGCAAATGATTTCCGAGTCGATTGTCGCTGCCGATGGCGGGCCCAACACAGGTCATACGTTCACCGGTCACACACTCGCCTGCGCGGCAGCGTCAAAAGTGCAGGAGATTGTGGTTCGCGATCGCCTGCTCGAACGCGTGCAACAACAGGGTCCGCGGCTGCTGTCTGATTTGACCACCGCTATCGGTGGCCTGGAGGCGGTCGGGGATATTCGTGGTCGTGGGCACCTGATCGGCGTTGAACTGGTTAGGAACAGAAATTCGAAACAGCCGTTTGCGCCGGAGTTGCAATTGACCGAGGTCATTCGCAAAAGGACACTGGAGGCGGGCTTGATCTGTTACCCGGTGAGCGGCACGCTGGATGGTGTTAATGGCGACGTCGTTATCATCGCTCCGCCGTACAATGCCAGTGCGCAGGAGCTCGATGAGATCATCGAAAAGTTCTCGGTCGGCTTGCGGCTTGCGTTGGCCGATATCAACGCAGCATAGGAGACAGGTTTGCCAATCGATCGACGACATTTCATGCAACTCGGTGCAATACCTTTTCTTGCCACCGGGGTGGGCGCTATTGCGGCACCGATTGTCGGGCGGCATCGCGCCCGCGAACTTGGCATCGAAATCGGACGCATGCAGCCAGGGCGGCTGAATGCGATCACGGATGTGCCCGGCGTCGAGGTAGGGCACAGCACCATCATCAAAGGTGCCGGCGAACTTGAAATCGGCACCGGGCCGGTTCGCACTGGCGTCACTGCGATCTGGCCGCAGCGCGATATCCTGCAGGAGTTCCTGCCTTGCGGTTTCGATGCACCGAATGGTAACGGCGAGATCACGGGCATGCTCGCGGGCCGCCAGCTCGGCACTTTAAGTTCGCCAATTTGCCTGACCAATACTTCCAGTGTAGGCATGGTTTATGACGTTTTGCAGGCAATGCAGCCGAATGACGGCCTGCCACAGGGAACGCCGGTTGTTGGCGAGACCTGGGATGGTTACCTGAACGACATTCTCGGCCGCCACGTTCTGAACGCGCACGTGCACGAGGCGCTGCGAAACGCGCACGGAGGAGCGGTAACTGAAGGCTCGGTTGGTGGCGGTACCGGTATGATTTGTTACGACTACAAAGGCGGTATTGGCACGGCTTCGAGAGTCGTCAATTTCAATGGATCAACATTCAA
>JBBKWL010000004.1:0-3154 GCA_037968975.1 Woeseiaceae bacterium
ATTCTTGACGGCAACGTCAAACGCGTCCTTGCCCGCCATGCCGCGGTCGAGGGCTGGCCGGGCAGGACCGAAGTTGTTGCCCGATTGTGGTCGCTCGCTGACGCGAACACCCCGACTGAGCGGGTCGCCGACTACACACAGGCGATCATGGATCTCGGCGCGACTGTATGCACTCGCAGCAAGCCGAGCTGCGAATCCTGCCCGGTCGCGATCGACTGTTGTGCGAGGCGCGCTGACAGCATTGCTCAGTACCCCGGCCGGAAGCCGAAGAAGATCAAACCACTCAAACAAACAACGATGGTGCTGGCGATAGACGCTGGCGCTGTATTTCTGGAGCGGCGGCCGCCGGCCGGAATCTGGGGTGGGCTATGGAGCTTGCCCGAGGTGGAAGACGTCGGCCAGTGGTGTCAGACGGCCTTGAATCAACATCCGGATCGCACCGAACAGCGCGCGGTGCTGCGGCACAGCTTCAGTCACTTCGACCTGGATATTCAGCCTGTCGTAGTGCGTGTTGCGCTGGCCTCGCGTAAAGTAGCGGACAGTCCCGATGCGACCTGGTATCGCCTGGACAGTACGCTGCCGGGCGGCATGGCCGCGCCGGTGCAGCAACTCATCAATTCATTGAGAACTGAAGAAAATGCCACGAACAGTTAAGTGTGTCCTCCTCGGCGAGGAAGCAGAAGGGCTCGACTATGCGCCGTATCCCGGGGATCTTGGCCAGCGCATCTACGATAACGCATCGAAACAGGCATGGCAGCGCTGGGTAACACATCAAACGATGCTTATTAATGAGTACCGTTTGACGCCGATTGAACCCGATGCCCGAGCATTTCTAGAGAAAGAAATGGAAAAGTTCTTCTTCGGTGAAGGCTCAGCGGCGCCCAAAGAATACACGCCCCCCCCAACCAAACCCTAAAACCAGGGACAGTTTACTCAAACACCTATTTTCAAAAAGGTAATTGAGTAAACTGTCCCTGGTTTAGCGGGTGCAGTACTGGACGCTGAACAGTTTGTCCCGGTCGGTCCAGACGCGTGCTACTTTAAAGCGCGCCGCTTCTGCCATGTCGGCAAAACTCTGTAGCGTGTACTTGTGCGAATACTCAGTCAGGATGCCTTCGCCGCGCTCGATAACAATCGTTTTACCATCGATATTGACGGTTTGTTGCTCGGAGTTCAGAAGGCGGATCTCTATGCGGCCTTCTTCGCGGTTGTATTGCGCGTCGTGTTCCCAGGACTCGAGATCGAAGTCCGAGCCGAATTCACGATTCAAATGCCGCAACATGTTCAGGTTGAATTCTGCCGTGACCCCGGCACTATCGTTGTACGCACGCTCGATGATCTGCGGATCTTTTTGCAAGTCGACACCAATCAACATGGCGCCGTTCTCACCGGCCTCATGATAAATAACATCGAGCAACTCGCTGGCAGCGGAACGCGGAAAATTGCCAATGGTTGAACCCGGAAAATAGACGATATTACGCAGCGGCATTACCGTCGGGTCCGGCAACTGAAAGCGCTTGGTGAAATCCGCAACGACCGGTAGCACTTCCAGATCCGGAAACTCGCTGCGAATCTGCCGCGCGGATGCCAGCAAATGCTCTTCGGAAATATCAACCGGCACATAAACGGCCGGATCGTTGAGGTGTTCGAGTAACACTCGCGTCTTGAGGCTCGAGCCACTGCCGTATTCGATCAGGCTCGCCTTTGGACCAATGAGCGTCGCGATCTCCGCGATATTATCATTCATGATGGCGAGTTCGGCTTCGGTCGGGTAATACTCGGGCAAGGTCGTTATTTCGTCGAATAGCTGTGAGCCGCGTTCGTCATAAAGGAATTTCGGCGAGATCATCTTCTCGTCTTGCTGCAGGCCGGCTAAAATCTCCTCGAGTTCACTCATGCCACATCATCCTTCGCCAGTCGAATACCGAGAAACTGCCAGCGTGCGTCCGGGTAGAAAAAACTGCGATAACTGGCGCGAATGTGATCGGCGGCGGAGACGCAGGAACCGCCGCGAACAGTCATTTGGTTGCACATAAATTTCCCGTTGTATTCCCCAAGCGATCCGGCAAGTGGCGTAAACCCCGGGTAAGGAGAGTAGGAAGAAGAGGTCCACTCCCAGACATCACCGAAAAATTGTGGTGAGTCTGCAGCGGCTACCGGGTGCCAGAAGCCCGATTCCATGAAGTTGCCGTCTGTTGCCAAATCCGCAGCGGCATCTTCCCATTCGAACTCGGTTGGCAGGCGTGCGCCAGCCCAGCGAGCGAACGCATCCGCTTCGTAAAAACTGACATGGCAGACTGGCGCGTGCGCATCGATGTCGCGCATGCCGCCGAGCGTAAACTCCGAGTCCAGGTCCTCGCCCCAGTACAGCGGGCGCTTCCAGCCACGCTCAGTGATGACCGACCAGCCATCAGACAGCCACAGCTTTGCATCGCTATAGCCGCCGGCATCGATAAACTGACGAAACTCCGCGTTGCTGACCAGCCGCTCGCCCATCTGATGCGGATGTAAAAGCGCATCGTGGCGCGGGGTTTCATTGTCGAAACTAAAACCCATGCCGCGTGCACCAATCGAGCGTATGCCCGAGTGTCCTGCCGAATACGAATAGTCACGGGCAGAACCCGCGGCAGGCAGGCTGAGCTCAGCGTGCATCGCCGGCGCGAGGGGATTGCAGGACAACACATGCTTGATATCGGTCAACAGCAACTCCTGATGTTGCCGCTCGTGATGCAGGCCAAGCACAACACGATCATTGACCGCCTGATCGTTACGTTGTTCAAGCAGCTTTTGCACACCTGCGTCGACATAAGTCCGATAGTCAATGACCTCGGCATAAGTCGGGCGCGACAATAAACCGCGCTTCGGACGCGCATGCATTTGTCCAACAGTGAAGTAGTAGGAGTTAAACAGGAAATGAAAATCGTCGTTGTGACGCACGTAGTCCGGGACGAACTCTTCAAGGACAAAACGCTCAAAGAACCAGGTGACATGCGCGAGGTGCCACTTCGTCGGGCTGGTGTCGGGCATCGACTGCACCACGGTGTCCTCCGGCGCCAGGGTCGCACATAAACGCACGGTCGTATCGCGCACGCTTTGAAAGTTTTCGGCCAGGGAAGTAATGGCGTTACGATCCATGCACCAGCTCCCGCGGCAG
>JBBKWL010000005.1:0-3550 GCA_037968975.1 Woeseiaceae bacterium
TGCACCGAGGATGCGATCGCTGCCCGCGCGAACGTGAATCTTCACGAAGCCTTGCTCCTCGCTGTCGGTGATGGCTCGATCGACCTCATGCATCAGTACAGTGTACGTCTTGAGAGGCAGTCCAAGTCGGTTCGCATCCACCACTTGTAACCCCACGTGTGCGATCTCTGGATCCGTGTAGGTGCACCACGGGATCGTCAGTCTACTCAAACGTTTGCGCGCAACAAACAGGGCGTTTTCGACAGCGAGCCGCGCCGAGGCGTCAGCCACGTGCGTGAACCGGTGTTCACAGCAGACGTCACCCGCCGCAAAAATCCGGGGGTTGGTGGTTCGCAGGTAATCGTCAACATCGATGCCCGTACTTGCATCGAAGTCGACGCCCGCTAGCGCAAGATCCAGCCCGTCGACATTGGGCAATCGGCCGATACTGGCCAACACGTCGTCAACCAACAGCGTCTGACGATTACCGCTGTTGAGCAATTCCACCTGTTTACACTCGCCCTGCCCGCTGGCACGCACCGCACGCGTGTCGAGGTGTATTTCCACACCATCGCGTGCCATCGAATCGGACAGCAGCTGCGCCGCATCGCGTTCTTCTCGAGGCAGGAACTTCGCCTCGTCGTGCACGAGTATCACATTCGAACCCAGCCGGCAAAACGCCTGCCCCAGCTCTGTGCCGAGCGGTCCTCCACCGATGACCATCAGCCGCTTCGGCAATCGCTCGAGCTCAAGCAATTTCTCGACAGTCAGGTAACCGGCCTCCGCCAGACCCTTGATGTCGGGCGGCTGTTGTCGCCCGCCAGTTGCGATGATGGCCTTGCGGAAATGCAGTCTCTGACCGTCGACGTCGAGACTCGACTCGTCGACGAACCTCGCCTCCCCGAAGAACAGATCAATACCAGCACGCTGCAGTCCGAGGGCGGCGTCCTCACGACTGATACGCGCGCGTATATGCCGCATGCGCTGCATGCAGCGCGCAAATTCGCTATCTGTGTCGTCGGAGGCGCCGAGCCCGTAGCGCAAACCGTCACGCCACTCAGCAAGTACCCGAGAGGTGCGGATGATCGCCTTGGAGGGCACGCAGCCGACGTTCAGGCAATCACCGCCTAGCAGTCCACGCTCGATCAATGCTACGCGAGCACCGAGCGCTGCGGCGATGCGTGCCGCGACCAGACCGGCAGGTCCCGCGCCAATCACAACGAGGTTCCAGCAGCCGCCGCCATCGGGGTTGCGCCAACTCTGTGGGTGCAGGTTTTCCTGCCGCTCGTTGCGGTCAGCCGCGTCGCGCGTCCGCGACTCTGCTGTATTCATGCCAGCCACCCACCGCGAAAGCCCGCTTTGGCAAGACCGGTACGAATCGCCGGCACCTCACTCATCAGGCGCCAGATCAGACTCGTACGATAATTCTCGATCATCATGACCAGCAACCCCTGATCGAGCCCAAAGCAGCCTTCTGAAACCCAGCCTTCGGGGTTCTGACTGTCGTCCAGCAGACTCGGGTTGAAAGCGCCTGCAAAGCGCCCTCCGCGCAGCACATTCGGATATTTCTCAAGCAACACTCGCGTGCTGGCGAGTGCCACCGCAGGCTCGAACGCGGCACAGGCAAGCGGGACCCAGGGCGCGAGTGTACCGTCGTCCGGGCCGTAGGGAACACCGCGGGCCGAGTACCCGAATAACGGACGATTGTAGCCGGCGGCCGTCATGACTTCCCCCTGTGGGCCGTCGCAGGCTGTCAGTCCCCAAATGTCACACGAGTAGGCTGCAAACCCTTTCGGGTTGAGCCTTGCGTACTCACGCTGGATAGCGATTGCATGGCGCGTGTTCTCAAAGTAGTCAGTGGCTCGCGATGCGCAGAATCTATCGCGAATCCCACGCAAGTCGATCCACGCGTGCGAGAACAGGTGAATGAAAAGCGGCCCGGCGTACAGGCAGTCGTTGCCGTAGATCCGCTCCCACTGGTAGGTGAGGCTCCAGGCCCGATAACTGTTTGGATGCAGCGGATGAGTGGGAGAGGCCAGCGCCAGTATGTACAGGATAGTCGCTTCGCTGTAGCCTTCCCAGCGGTAGCGGATGAAACCACTTTCTGGCCGCCAACCCTGCGAGACAGTCGGTTCGCCGTCACGCGCCCAGTCCCAGTCGATGCGCTGATAGAAGGCATCCGCCAGCCGCCGGATTTCCCGCTCTCCCGCGTCCGGTCCATCGAAGAAACGGGCAGCGGTCAATACACCGGCAAGCAGCAGCGTCGTGTCGATTAGCGACAGCTCGCATTGCCAGACCCTGAGGCCACTGTGCATATCGAGAAAGTGGTAGTAAAAGCCCTTGAAGCCCGTAGTATCACGTTCGCATCCTTGCGGGCTTGCGAGGAAGAAGCGCAGTGTCGTCAACACGCGTTCGATCGCATCCTGGTGTGACATCCAGCCGCGCGTCACGCCAACCGGATAACACGACAAGGCGAAGCCAACGACGGCGATACTGCACGGCGAACCCTCGCGCGAGGTGTCCGGTACCAGACCATTTGACGGGTTGGTGGCATCGAGAAAGTAACCAAACGCCGCAAACTGAAAGGCGTCGAGCAACTCCTCGTCAGGCAAGTCAGCTCTTGGCAACATGGTCGAACCGGATTGATCCGAAACCTTCATTAAAGGCAGCCGAGTCTTTGGCACGCGTTCTCGTTCCCCTTAAAACACGTAGACAGTGCGCTGCAGATTACAGGCGGCTTTCACTATTCTTACAATCCTGGAAACTCGATATGGCGAATGGACAATAAGCATCATGGGAACACCGCGCCGTCCTCGTGCGCATGATGCAAATCAGTCGGGCTCGTTCTGAATTGCGAACTATCTCACACAGTTTTAACAGAACTGCGAAAATTCTGTCCAGTTATCGTTCAACTCCCTGCATCAGGTTCGGTTACAACCGCGTTGCCGAATAAAACGTCAACCGCACCCACCGTTGGGGGTGTTGTAAGACAGACATGGGGTTGATCCCGTCGAGGCAGTTTCTATCCAGACAATCCGGCAAAACAAATACCACTCAGGTCAGCCATTTCGCGCTTCCAGGTAGTGATATCGTAAGTCGTCAGATCAGACAAATCAGCGTGCCCGCACGCACGCGCCAGGACCTGCATCAACGCGACAGAGGCACCGAAATAGCGTGCCAGACGCTCGGCACCAACCTGTACATCAAGACGTGCGCGAAGCTCAGGTTTCTGGGTGGCCACCCCTACCGGACAATTGTTCGAATTACACATCCGCGCCGCTATACATCCCACAGCCTGCATCGCCGAATTTGATACCGCTATGGCATCAGCGCCCAGGGCCAGAGCCTTGACGAAGTCTTCTGGCATACGCAGGCCACCTGTTATGATCAGTGTCACCTCACTACCGGTTCGTGCATCCAGATGCTTGCGTGCTCGCGCAAGAGCGGGAATGGTCGGAACTGAGATATTGTTTCGGAAGATGAGGGGTGCCGCACCTGTACCCCCACCGCGACCATCCAGAATGATGTAGTCCGCGCTGGCTTCCAGTGCGAAATCGATATCAGCCTCGAT
>JBBKWL010000006.1:0-6330 GCA_037968975.1 Woeseiaceae bacterium
TTACAGCGATCTCTCGGTGATCTCGACGACGCGGAGAAAAATTTCGATACTGCGATTCACCTGAACGCGTCGGACTACGAGTCGTACAAGATACGTTCAGATTTGCGCAAGCAAACAGCTGAGCGAAATCACGTCGCTGAACTGGAACAGCTATTAAAAGAAGGCGTCGCGGAGGATCGCGGGCGAGTGCAAGTCTGCTACGCATTGGCGAAGGAACTGGAGGACCTGGGAAGTGCAGAGCGATCGTTTCATTTTCTGAAGATGGGCTCAGACCAACGTCGCAAATTAATGAATTATGATGTCGAGCGCGACCTGGAAACGATCGCAGCGATCAAGACGACGTTTTCCGCAGACGTTTTCGCAAATTCGGGCGGCGGCAGTGATAACGCTGAAGCGATCTTTATTCTCGGCATGCCTAGAACCGGGACAACGCTGGTAGAACGTATTCTCGCGAGTCATAGCGATGTTTTCGCAGCCGGTGAGCTGAATCATTTTGCGCTGCAACTAACGACGAAGCTGCACGCGCGAAATGTTGGCAAACAGTTAACACGAGATGAAATGGTCGCCATGTCTGCGAACCTGGATTTTGCAGATCTTGGCGCTGCATATCTTCAAAGCACGCGACCGTTTACCGGGCACACGTCGCGATTTATCGATAAGATGCCGCTCAACTATTTGTACGTTGGTCTGATTCATCTGGCGCTGCCGAAGGCCAAAATAATCAATTTGCAGCGTGATCCATTTGATACCTGCTACGCGGTGTATAAGCAGCTATTTGTTGATGCGTATCCTTTCTCCTACGACCTCGCGGAGCTGGCAAAATACTTCGTTGCTTATCATCGCCTGATGGAGCATTGGAATGCGGTACTGCCCGGGGTAGTCCACACCGTGAAATATGAGGACGTCGTGAATGATGTCGAAGGCGAAGGGCGGCGGCTATTGGGTTACTGCGATTTAAAATGGCAAGCGCAGTGCCTCAATTTTCACGAGAACAAGGAAGCATCAACTACAGCGAGTACGGCTCAGATCAGGCGACCTGTTTATAAGAGCTCTATTGGCAAGTGGCAAAAGTATGCGACTCAACTCCAACCAATGGTTGACGTCTTGGAACAAGCCGGATTCGTGGCGACGCCCGGCTCATGAGCAAGGCGTCCGCCACCACCGCCGCGCAGCTGGAAAAGCAGATCTGGCAAATGATGAAGGCTGGCAATCTGGAACAGGCGGCTGCCGCATGTGACCAGCTGAACCAGGCATTTCCGGATTATGGTCCCGGATGGAACACGTCCAGTCGCCTGGCGATCAGTTTGAACGAGCCGCTAATCGCTTTGCAGGCGGTTCAACGCGCCTTGCTCCTGTCGCCAGGAAAGCCGGAATGGTTGTTGCAGAAAATGGCAAGCCTTGCAGTCTATGGTGACCTTGAGGCAGCAAACATCATCGCAGACGAAATTGCAGAGCACAAATTTGAAACGGCGTACCACGCATCAACCTGCGCCGTCACCATGAATCGACTGGAACGGTATGCGGATGCGGAGCGCCACTACTTAAGAGCGGTGGAGCTCAACCCCAATAACCCAAATTACCGTTTCAACCTGGCGACCGCGCAGCGTTTTCTGGGCAAGCTGGATGCAGCAACAGAAAGCTTGAACCGTGCCATCGAATTAAATCCACTCGATTGCGAGTCACAACTGCTGCGCTCCGGGTTTCGGACGTATACAAAATCCGAGAACAATATCGACAGTCTGTTGGCGGCGCTGGAGAAGATTCCGCAGGAACACCCGGGTCGGGTGCAGCTATGTTATGCGCTGGCCAAAGAGCTCGATGACTTGCAACGCTATGACGATTCTTTCAAACGATTGCAGCAGGGCGCGTCGGAACGGCGCAGCAAACTACCGTACAAGCCGAACCAGGACCTCGAAGCGATGCGGACGATTCGTGAGCACTTCGGTGCAGAGGTTTTTGCATCGCCTGTTGCCGGATTCGTCAATGCGGAGCCCATCTTTGTTATCGGTATGCCGCGAGCGGGAACCGCACTGGTCGAGCGCGTACTGAATAACCATTCTGTTGTTCGTACCGTCGGTGAGCCACAAAGTTTCGGCATTGAACTCGTCAACCAGTGTGAAAAGGTTCTCGGTGCGACGCCAACCAATGCGGAGCAGTTGATGTCCGCTGCCAGAAAGATTGATTTTGCCGCGCTGGGTGAGGCATATCACCATAGCGCTAAACCGGTGAGTGGCGACTATGCGCACTTCGTCGATAAGCTCCCTATCAATTTCATGTATGCGGGACTGATTCATCTTGCGTTGCCGAAGGCAAAAATTATTCTGGTCGAGCGTGAGCCGATGGACAACTGTTATGCGGCCTTCAAGACCCTGTTTCCGGGCGCGTACCCGTATTCGTATGATCTGGATGAGCTGGCGAACTATTACGTGGCGTATTCCCAGTTAGTGGATCACTGGCGCAAAGTGCTGCCGGGCGTAATTTGCACGGTTCGCTACGAGGACCTCGTAACGAACGCTAAATCCACAACCGAAGACTTGCTGGAGCATTGCGACCTGTCCTTCGAAGCGTCGTGCCTGAACTTCTATTCCGATTTGGCGACAGCAACAACTGCCAGTGCAGTGCGCTTGCGGCATGAAATACGCGCCAACTCCATAGGCCACTGGCGGAACTATCGCGATCAATTGCAACCAGTCGCCGAAATTTTACGCCAGGGTGGCATCAGTTTTTAGGAGCGAGCGCTCGAATGGATAGTCAAACCATAATATTGATCGGAGTCGGGATTTACGTCTTGATCATGTTGGCGGTCGGAATTTTCGTCGCAGGCAAGTCCGGTACCATGAGTGACTTTGCGGTCTCCGGGCGCAACATGAGTTTAACGGTGTGCTCGATCTCGATTGTTGCTACCTGGTTTGGTAGTGGCCCCATGATGGGATCTGCCGCTGCTGCATACGCAGGTAATTCGCTGGAGGTCCTTAGAGATCCGGTCGTTTCCGGCATATCCTTGTTGATAGCCGGCTTCTTCTTTGCTCGCACGTATCGTCGCTCCGAGCGCATCACTCCCATCGAGTTTCATGAAGTACGCATTGGCAAACTTGCCGGCATCATCTCGTCTTTTGTCAATCTGATTGGAGGATCGATATGGCTGGGGGCCGTGCTGTTCGCATTTGGTGTCGTCTTCGAAACACTCACGGGCCAGCCGGCAACCATGGGGATTCTTGGCGGAACGATCGTCATCGTTGTGTACACAATGTTTGGCGGGCTGCGCGCGGTTGCCGCAACGGATGTCTTGCAAATGGTCTTCATCGTCATCGGCGTTTTGGCCCTGTTCTTCGTCGTTGTTGATGACGCCGGTGGAATCGGGGCGATTGGCCGGCAGATGCCGGAGCACGCATTTCGTCTGCTGCCGGAGGGCGATACGTTCAAAGACTGGTTTACGTATTTCCAGGTCTGGTTCAGTTCCGGTCTCGTCGCGATCGGCGTAATTTCCGTGGTGCAGCGTGCGATGGCGGCGAGAAATGAGCAGGTCGCACAAAACGCCTTTTATATTGCAGGGGTCGGATACCTGTTGTTCGGCATGATTCCGGTAATGCTTGGGTATATCGCGACAGCAACGATGCCCGGCGTAGAAAATCCAAATGCGATCATTCCGTTGCTTGCTGTGGAGCATATGCATCCGCTGGTGGTCGCGGTTTTTGTAGGTGCTGTAATTTCCGCAATCATGAGTACATCCGACAGTATCCTGCTCGGTTGCGGTGCCGTGATTTCTGTAAATTTGTTGCCGCGCGTCGTGAGCGATCCATCTGATCAATTGCAGTTGCGCGTTGCGCGTTGGTCAGTTCCGGCAATTGCAATTATTTCCCTGTATACCGCGCTGAATACCAACACCGTCATTTCTGCGATCGCAATATCGATTTCTTTGGGCTTCGCCGGGATGTCTGCGCCGTTCATACTTGCGATCTGGTGGAAGAAACTGAATAGCACCGGCGGCTTTGCCGGTATTGGTGCCGGGTTCACAGCTTTCGGCCTGGCGAGCGTTTTGTTCCCCGATGTGCCGGCAAGCTTTGTTGGTTTCTGGACATCCCTGGTAGTGGCCGTACTGGTGACTTTGCTGACACAAGTCACTGACCAGCCAAAACCGCTGACCAAGGCCGACGGCTCGGAGCTGGAGTTGCGCGACAGACTAGGTACGTTGCCGTTGTTTCGGCGGATCGACTAAATCGCGATATAGCCGGTTCGGCTCCCGCGCTGTCTCAATCCTTGCGCGTACCCATGAGCGTGTCAATCCAGAATTCGACGACCGCGTAATTTACGCGCGCATTGCGATGATGCTCAAAGTGCAGGTGTCGCTTTTCCTGAAACCACGAATAGCGATCCAGTGGCGATTTCGTCAAGTGGTACTGCCGGTGGAGGTATACATGCCACGCGAAGGTAAAGAACACGCCGACGAGGTGCGCGATGGTCAGCGTCAGACCAAACGTGAGATATATCGCGACTGTGAAAATGGCGATCGGAATGCCGTAGTAATAAAGCGCGTGCGCCTCGAGTTCTATATAGGATTTGGTTTGCAACCGGCTGGGCGGGTATTGGCCGTGGTGCCGGATTGCATGTGCTTCGAAAATCGGGCTGATTCGATTCCTGTGTCCGTAAAGGCGATGCAGCACGGTTTGTATGATCGACATCAGGTAGTAAGACCCGACCGCTACGAGTGCATAGATGAGGATCTGCATGGCGTTCTCCAGAATGGCTTATACGCGATCTGAAGCTTGCTCCGGCGCGCAGGTGATGACCTGAGGAGCGGGTGATATTCGGCTGATTTCGAGCTGATGAGGCAGGCGGGAGCTTGCTATCGCCAATAATTGATATTAAGATTTTATTGAATATTAAGTAAGAGTTGAACAAAATGTCCTATCCGACCCTTTTGGACCACGTCCTGGCGCTGAGCGTAATCATCATTTACCCAGCGTATGCCGCGCTGACGGTAAAAAAATTCATTGAGCAGCTGCGCGCCGGCGGCGAAACAGCACGCGTGAAGGCTTACAGGAACATCGTCGCGACCTGGCTGTTTTTTGGTTTGTGCGTAGCAGGCCTGTGGTATTGGCAAGGCCGGGACTGGGCGTCGCTGGGATTCAAGTCGGCAACGTTTTCTACCACGATGATTGCGTTGGCAATCGCTGCGATATTCATCGCGCTGTTCGTTATTCCGCTGCGCAGCAATGCGACTTCAACGACGGCGAAGGATATGACGGAACAACTGGGTGATATCAGTCTGTTCATGCCTACGACTCGCAAAGAAGAGCGTTGGTTTAAGGTAGTGTCGCTAAACGCCGGCATCACCGAGGAAATCGTATTTCGCGGCTACTTCCTTTGGTACCTGCAGGCTTTCGTTCCGCTATATTGGGCTGCAGCGATCGCTGCAATCGCATTCGCAGTTGCTCACGCGTATCAGGGAATCAAGCAAATTCCCGGGATCTTGCTCGTATCTTCGGTGGCAGTCGGGCTATTCGTGTACACCGAATCATTGTTCGTTCCCATCTTGTTCCATATTCTTCTCGATGCATTGCAGGGCCATTACATCGCCAGGATTCGGCGTCGTGTTGATAACTCTGAATCCCGTATCGTGGACCGATTCGAAGAGGCTGCTACGAATGACCGGTGACCGTACGATCAAGAAGCAATACCAAATACATGCCAGTAGGACCGCGGTGTTCGCCGCCTGGCTATCCAACGATTACACAGTGCCGCCGGTTGCGCGCGTCTTCGTCGAACCGGAGGTCGGTGGCAAGTTCTATCTCTACATGGCGGACGAGGCGGGCAGCGGTGTGATGCAGGGCCGATTCACTGAATTTCGACCCGACGACTATCTTGAATACAGCTGGAGCTGGGACGATGCGCCGAATGCGTCGACAGTCAGTGTCCAGTTTTTGGACGAAGGGCATGATTGCTTGATTGAGCTGGAGCATTCCGGTTTTGATAACGACGACACCGTCGCTCAGCATTCCGCTGGCTGGGATGCTTACATTGCTGGGTTGGCTGCGCAGCTGGCTTGAAAGTGCGCGGTGCCCCGACCAGGATTGATTCGGATCGCCTTCGGGCGATCCTCACCCTGCGGGCTTCGCGGCTGGCGCCGCTGCGTCGCCAATTGCTGGCGCAATTGGTCGAACGATATCCTCATCACCACGCCGAACCACCAATTTGCGAAACAGGGGCTGCACCCCCATTTCACAAATTGGTGCCCCGACCATGATTCGAACATGGGACCCCCAGATTAGGAATCTGGTGCTCTATCCGACTGAGCTACCGGGGCAACGTTGTCGGGATTCTAGCAAAGAG
>JBBKWL010000007.1:0-2508 GCA_037968975.1 Woeseiaceae bacterium
AATGTATAGCCTGATGAAACACGAAAATTGTCGTTACAAACACGCCAGCTGCCGTTCGTCAGGCATCACTATGTTTTACTATAGCCACTCGTTAACAACACGAGGTCCAGACATGACGCCGCGACGTGAGAGACAACTGTTCTGTCGTCAGCTCCCGGCTGGTCTGGCCGGGCAGCGTTGACACGAAGGCATTAATTTTATTTCGGAAACAGGGAGATTTACATGAATCATCAACAGAGTTTCAGCAAGGGAAGTTGCAGGTGCGGCATCATTCCGGATTATATGCTGCAATCCATCATCAAAAACGGCACTGCGAATCAGCGCGCTAGCGCTCAACAAACATTGGCCGTTGATGCGCAGCTTCGGTCGCTACGAGCGGCACAATTTCAATCGTCGTCGGAGGGGTTAGCGGGTGCTGGTGCCGCGCACAAAAATCGATTGGTTTATACGGCCGCGAGCACCAGCAACCTGCCGGGTACCCTGGTTCGAAGCGAAGGTCAGGGCACCAGCGGCGATGTTGCTGTTGATGAAGCCTTCGATGGGCTGGGAGCGACGTTTGACCTGTTTTACGACGTTTACGGTCGGAATTCTATTGACGACAACGGTATGGATCTGATCGCGACTGTCCATTTCGGCAACAACTACAATAATGCGTTTTGGAACGGCGCGCAGATGGTGTTCGGAGATGGAGACGGCACGATCTTCAATCGCTTCACGATTGCCATCGACGTTGAAGGACACGAGCTTGCACATGGCGTGACCGGAGCGACGGCGGGTCTTGAATATCATGACCAATCGGGTGCACTCAACGAGTCGATCTCTGACGTTTTTGGCTCGTTGGTAAAACAACGCTCGCTCGGTCACACGGCGGCTCAGGCAGACTGGTTAATCGGTGCCGGCCTTTTGGCAGCCGGCATTAATGGTGTGGCCTTGCGGTCAATGAAAGCACCCGGCACTGCCTACGATGATCCAGTACTCGGCAAAGACCCCCAGCCCGATCATATGAGTAACTATAACAACACTACGGCAGACAACGGCGGCGTGCATATCAACTCCGGTATTCCGAATAAGGCGTTTTATCTCTCAGCCATTGCCCTCGGTGGGAATGCCTGGGATGTCGCGGGCAAAGTCTGGTATCAAACGTTGCTTGATTCGCGGCTGTCATCAACCGCCCAGTTCCAGGACTTTGCCAATTTGACCGCCGACAACGCTGAGAAACTCTACGGAGCCACTGAAAAAGCAGCCATTGTGCAAGCCTGGCACGATGTCGGTATCGAAGTCGCAGATATATTGTCCTGGCAGAACAACAAGTCTGTTTACGCTACTTTTACCAGCCCACATTCAATGAATGCCTGGGCTTATATTCAGGACATCGGGTGGCGTAAGGTCGAACCTCTGACTGCGGACGGCGTTACTAACACATTTACCCTGCTTGTCGAGGCGCAGGCCGGAAACTCGAAGGTGAACGTGTACGTCGATGGAACGCAGATTTATCAAGCGTACGCGGTTTGAGTCCCCGCGCATAATCAGGATTCAGTCAATAGTTTAATTTCATTTATGGAGCAAGATCATGGCTTACGTAAGCTTTTCAAACGTCAAAGTACTGGCAACATTTACCAGCCCGCATTCGATGAATGCGTGGGGTTATATCGAAACTCAACCGTGGAGGAAGGTGCAGCAAATCAGCACTGACGGTGTCAACAATATGTTTGTCCTGTTAAATGCAGCCAAGGCGAGCGGTCGTCCCGTCTCCGGCTCCTACGATGATGGCACAGGGTTACTGTATACCCTGCAAATGAACTGATAGGGAGGATTCATCGTTGTTGCGACCTGGCTCGAAACCACGAGTCAGGCGCATATTAAAGAACTATCACCCGCATAATCATTTTTCAAAGGATTTAATCATGTCTATTCCCTCTATCACACTACGATTGGATTTCGGCGATGCCGGCACTTCAGGCGCTGGAAATGCCATTTCGGTTCAAGGCGATGTGCCTTCCCCAACAGGATCGGCATCTAATTTGACAAATTCCGCTCAGGCGGAGGCGCCCTCGCCGATTGGGTTTTCGTCCGATTTAGCAAGCTTTACCGAAACCCCGGTGCCTACGCCGACGCTAATCGCCGCAACGGCGGGGACTCGTGAAAGCGTACCAACTCCCTTCTCTGCTATCAGTAGCAATGACGTTGCTGCTTTAGTCTCGGCCCCCGAACCGTCAGTCGATCGGATGGGAGTCGGTAGCCCGGGCGCGATTGATGCTGCACCACAACCGGAAGGGGAACCCCCCTCGGTTACGAAAAAAATTGCCAAAAAGAAATAATCTTTTTGGGCGGCCCTGCTTGTTGAGTCCCCAGACTAACAAGCAGGTTAGTCTTTCGACCGCTAAGGCGACGAGGGGCGAGCTATAGTTTGCAGCAGAGATGCCAGCCGTTCGAGGTAGGGGTCAGAGATTGGGTCAGTCATCTGAACGCTATGGATGCGTGACCCGTCCTGAACCGTAATGGTGTAGG
>JBBKWL010000008.1:0-9306 GCA_037968975.1 Woeseiaceae bacterium
CCACTCCCGATCGAAAATATGGAGGTCACGCCGTAATTGAGATTCAGTTCAGCCATCCAGCCCGCGTAGTGACAGTGCGCGTCCATGAGGCCCGGTAAAATGAATTTTCCTCTGGCATCAATCACCTGGGCATCGGCCGGGTAGTCGGCCCCGCTGCCGCTGCGTACCGACTCAATTCGATTGCCCCGGATGACGATCACCGCATCCTCAAGCGGACGACCACCGTTGCCGTCAATCAGTGTGCCGCCTTCGATTACCAGGACGTTAGCATCACCGTCTTGAGCGCGAGCAAGCGGCGATTGAAGCGTCGCTGCCAGGACCAGCAAGAGCCCTGCCGCCAGGATTGAGTGTCCTCGCATATAGCTATTTCCGCGGCTGAATGTGCACGAGGAAACTATTGTGATCCACATACCAGAGCGACACCGGATCCGTCGAATCGTCTATCCAGCTCTTGCGATTGTGAGAATACGGCTCCGGCAACACATAGTTAATCCACTGCTCAGTGTCCGGATCCAGCCGCGAATAACGCCCGGTCTGCACCGCTCCCGCCCAGATTTCGCCATTCTTATCCGCATTCGCCTCGTAATAACTTCCGTAGTAGAGCAGCGGTGCAACAAATTCCTTGAGCCGACGTGTCGCGGACTCCAGGCGTACCAGCGCGCCGCCCTTGCCGCCCGACCAAAGATCGTTGCCAGGATCAAAAGCACTGCGGCCCGGTCCCTGGTTCGGGTAACTGGACAGTCGTTCCACGACCTCGTTCTTTTCGACGTCGAGCAGGACCATCCAGTCGTTACCCCACGAGCCGCCGCCAACGAATTTGCCGTCGTCGGTGACGTCGGTACCGTAGGTGGCCCTGACGTTCTTGACCGGCCAGGTCTGAACGTACTCGCCCGTTTCCGGATCGGTTTTCACGACCATTCCTGTGCGGATCTTCCAGATGTAGCCGTCGGGGCCGACCGCCCAGTTCCCGCCCATCGACATATTGCAGGGCCGCGGTGTACCGTCGGCGAGTAGTCGCGGCGGCGGTTTGATCTGATGCATTTCGCCCGTTTTCGGGTCGATCCGCGTCAGCATATGCGCCCAGTTCTGCGAACTCCAGACCCAATTATCTTTCGTCACGGTAATCCAGTGAGTTCCCGGAATGCAGCCCTCGGGGACAGGAACGACGTGCTCGCGGGTGATCCCGGTCGCCGGATCCAGTTGACCCACTCGCGGGCCGCGATGCGGCGAATACCAAAGATTGTCATCCGCGTCCTGAGCGACGTCGTGCGTGGAAAGGTACAAACGCGGCAACTCGTATTCGGTCACGATAACCTCCGTGGCCGGGCCAGTCGGATAAGGCATGACCTTGAACTTCGGGTCCGGCGATTCCGGTCCTCGTACCCGAGCCAGCCACTGCACCAACTTCTCCTCGTCTTCAGGCTCCATGCGACCGCTGGTATTGCGGTAGGTCAACGTGGAACCCTGATAGTGGCTCATTCTATCTATGACACGTCGCCACCCATGATCGTCATATTGAGCGCGAAATATCTGTTGATAGGAATGGCACCAGTTGCAGTTCTTTACGAATAACCGCTTCTCTTCCATCGTTCCGGCAAGATTAAATAGCCACTCCGCGCCGCTAATCTGACCCATGATGTCCAGCGTGGGCGGCAATAGTTCCTCGTCGGTTACGCGCTGCAGAACGATCTCGTCAAGTTGCGAAGCACCATCGATTTGCACGTCGTCGCGGCGGTATGGTTGCCAGCGCAAAGGTCGCGCAATGCGCAGCGTGTAACTGCCGCGTGGCAACTTCGGAAATTCGTATTCGCCGGCCTCGTTGCTGTAGACCGTGGTGCGTATATTATTCTGGCTGGCGATCAACTGAACCATGATTCCTTCGAGCGGAACATCGTCGGTCGAACGGACCTCCCCCGTTGGGCCGCCATCCAGATTGCCGCGATAATCAAATGTCATCGTGTCGTTTGCAGATGCGGTGTACCACGGATTTGCGGGTAGATTGACCTCCTGCGACGCAAGGCAACAATCGCCACTCTTTATATAACTTAAGATGTCGGCGATGTCAGCCTCGCTGAGGGAATGTTGAAACGCGGGCATAAGTGGCCCGCCTTTACGGATTTTATCCGCAATATTCGCATCACTGGCGGCGTCGCCGGACCACATCGTGGCATCGTCGTCATACAGGTCCTCAAGCAAAGGTGCGGGCGTCCCGGCCTTGACCGTGTATGAGTTGTGACATGACCAACACCGGTAATAGTAAATCTCCTGCCCGCGCTCGGGACCTTCGGCAGCAGCCTGCTGGTATGTAAAAATTCGGGTGGAGCGTTGCAGGTCGTCGATGACGGTAGCGCGGCCAGCGTCCGATTGTTCTGCAACGGCAGGGCCAACCGAGGCCAGTCCAACCAACAGCACGCAAGATAGAAAGTTCATTAGTTGTTTCATAAGTCGATATCCCACATCTTTGTTAGGCGTTAGCGAGCTAAAGAATCCATCGCGGCTTGATAAAATCGCGACTCTATATACTTATCCGGGGATGGCAGCGGGTGATGCATGTGACCCATAACCTCTCGAAGCTTGAGTACCTGTTCGATTCCGGCGGCTTCGATCCTGGCATCGGGAATAAAACCAAACGTGGCATTGACTGCTTTGTCATATATCTGCTTTGCGGCGGCCGCCGAAACATTGTCGGCTTCCATTATGGTGGCGAGCGCCGCTGCTTTGTTGTCGGGGTCCAGCAACCAATTGATGGCCCCGGCCATCGACCGAATGTAACGTACCAAGAGCGCTGCATTCTGCTCGGCCCAGTCCCGCCGGGCGGCCGTGACACCCCTTGCATAGTCAGTAATGTAATCGCGCGAAGAAAGCAGCGTGTGAAACCCCTTTTGCCTGAGGTCATCATCCAGTGGAACCAGGCCGCCGATAATCTCCCCGTTCAGCATAGCCTCGCGGCGCAGCGGTCCGCCGCCTACGGATTTCAGTTCGTAGTCTGTCTTCCAAACCAGGCCTTCTTGCGCCAGCATGTACACCAACATCGTCGAGTAACCCGTATCGATGGCATCCACTGCCAAAACCTGGCCTCGCAGATCTTCGACACTGAGGACGTCCGGACCTACGACGAGTTCCAGCGGCGCCCGCCCCCGGTAACCTCCCATGACAATGACGAAGTCGTGCGTTTGTCTGTCGATGCCCTGACCTTCGGTCCACGCGATGACGCTGTCAGCATTGGTTTGGATGATGTCGTATTCGCCGCTGATCAATTTCGTCATCAACTCGATCGAGTCATCGACTCTTTCAAACTCGAGCGTCAAATTCTCTGCTTCAAGAAAACCCTGTCGCTCCGCTACGTCGGTTGCCGCCCCTAATCCGGAAAACCCACCGACATGCAGAGTATCGTCCGCGTGCAGTGCACAAGAAGAGGTAATTAAGAAGAATATTCCAAGAAACGACACGACATTTTTCATCAGTCAACCGCGCTGCAGGCCTTAATATTTCGATATTCAGAATGCATCGTATTGCTCACAATCTCAAAACTCCTTACAACTGAATTGATATCCGCAACACCTGTCGAGCTGAGCCGAATTGAGAGGCTGTAAACGTGCCAGACCGTTGCGGACGCCGCTTCGATCCTGCTGTGGCGTTATCAAATAGTTCGACCCGGGCGCCAGTGTCATTTACCCTACAGTGGTTTACGACCCTGTTTGACCTATGGCAGAGCACAGGAAAAATAAACTCGTGACGAAATCGGGTACTACCATCGTCGGTCTGGGCGCCTCGGCCGGGGGACTCGAGTCGCTGGAGCGCGTTTTTAGCGAGTTGCCGGACGAACCGGGCCTCGCGTTCGTCATCGTGCAACACTTGTCGCCCGACTTTCGCAGCCTTATGGATGAGATCCTGGGCCGGCAAACATCGATGTCGGTTCGCCTCGCGGAAGATGGCGAGGCGGTTGCGGCCAATCGCGTCTACCTGCTGCCCCCAGGCAAGGAAATGACGATCGATGCGGGCAGGCTGGTGCTGCACGAGAAAAAGGCAGGCCGGAAACTTGCCTTTCCCATTGACCGGTTCTTCGCGTCGCTCGCTGCCGATGCCGGAGCCCGTACCGTCGCCATCGTGCTTTCCGGCACGGGCAGCGATGGTTCCCGAGGCATTCGCGCCGTAAAAAAACACGGCGGCACCGTTCTCGTAGAACAGCCGGACACCGCAAAATTTGACGGTATGCCGCTCACAGCAACCGCTACCGGCGCAGCTGATCGCGTACTGGCAGCGACGGAAATCGGCCAGTACCTGCGTATGCTCGGAGCCGACGAGCAAGGCCGGTACGGGCGCGACGGCGACCGCTCGGTTGGCGTGCTGCAATCGATACTGTGGTTGCTGCATGAGCGCACCGGCATCGATTTTTCGCTGTACAAAACTACCACCGTTGCGCGGCGCGTAGACCGACGCGCATCGCTTATTGGCCTGGATTCCCCCGAAAAATACCTCGAACGACTGCGCAGTGATGCCGACGAGGTTGATGCGCTGTATTGCGACCTGCTCATCGGCGTCACTGAGTTTTTCAGGGACTCGGAGGTATTTAGCACGATTGAGCAGAGCATCCTGCCCGACACCCTCAGTACGGTCGCCGCGAATGAAGAGCTTCGAATCTGGGTTGCGGGTTGTGCAACCGGCGAGGAAGCGTATTCGCTGGCCATGCTGGTCATTGAAGCGCATGAGCGGCTGGAGCGCCCGGTAAAGGCGAAAATTCTTGCTACCGATATCCACCCGGGCTCATTGGCAATGGCGAGCGCGGGTGTCTACACGGCCGAGCGCGTGGCGGTACTGTCCGACGAACGACGGGAACGTTTTTTTGAGAAGGTCCCCGGGGGGTTCCGTGTCAGGAACGAGCTTCGCAAGATCGTGGTCTTCGCGACCCACGACCTGACCCGCGACACGCCGTTCACCCGCATGCACATGATCACTTGTCGAAATATGCTGATCTACCTGGAACAGCCGGCCCAGCGAACGGTGTTGTCATTGCTGCATTTCGGGCTAATGGTGGATGGCGTGCTGGCGCTTGGGATGAGTGAGACACCGGATGCACTCAAGGACGAATTTACAAGCATTGACGACCGCCTGAAGTTATTCCGCAAGCGCCGGGACGTGCGGCTCACTGAGTCGGTTGAGGTATTGCGTGTGCGTTCGGCCGCCGCAGCCGCCACGACGCGCCCGCCGCTGCAGGCTGGGCGTGCCGGCGAGGCGTCGCTGATCAATGTGTACGACAGGTTATTGGACCGGTACATGCCGCCGTCACTCCTTATCGAATCGAATTACTCGCTCGTTGACGTGTTCGCAGGCGCCGAGAAATTTCTGGCCGTGCCAAAGCGACGTCCTTCGCAGAACGTGCTTGAGATGCTACCGCCCGAGCTGGCTTCTGCGGTCTCGGCAGCCGTGCATCATGCGCTCAGCAATCGCGATGAGGTGCGTTATACGCGGGTGCGTATGGAGGACGGCAGCGGAGAACAGTTTATTCGCCTGGGTGTTACTGCGGTAAAAGCACCACGGGAAAACCGCGAACACCTGCTCGTTACGCTGGAGCTGGACGAGACTGTCGAAACTGTTACAGAAAACGACAGCGCGGCATCGCGCTCACGCAGCGATCTGTCCAAACAACACGTCGCAACGCTCGAGGGAGAACTCGCCTATACACAGGAGATGCTGCAAGCGACCGTCGAAGAGCTGCAATCCAGTAATGAAGAGTTGCAAAGCACAAACGAGGAGCTGGTCGCATCAAATGAGGAGCTGCAGAGTACCAACGAGGAACTGCACTCAATTAACGAGGAGCTCTACACGGTAAATGCCGAACACCAGAAAAGGCTTGCGGAGCTGCACGAATCCAACAGCGATATGCGGCATCTGCTGGACGGAACCGACGTCGGTATTCTGTTTCTCGACGACCGACTGCATATTCGCCGTTTTACCAGCCGCATCGCCCCTGTTTTTCGCATAACGGAGAGCGATATTGGGCGTGAACTCAGCGATTTCGCGCCCAATTTGCATCGCCCCGGGCTGATGCGGGACATAGAGCGGGTATTGGATGGCGGCGAACCCATCGAGGAAGAAGTCAGCAGCGAAGGGGGCGAAGTTTTCTATCTGCGCGTATTGCCGTACCGTCCGCCGTCGACACGTTCTGCCGAAGATATTGCAGCCGATGACCAGGAATCCGGCTCGATTAGCGGTGTCGTGGTGACGACCACGGATATTTCGGGACTCGTAGCCGCCCGCATCGACGTCGCCCGCCTCATCGCGATCGTGGAGTCGTCATCAGATTCCATCATTGGTAAGGACCTGGACGGCACCATAACGTCATGGAATAAAGGCGCCGAGAATCTTTACGGATACACCGCGGCAGAGGCGATCGGGCAATCCATTCTCATGCTGTTTCCCGACGACCAGGAGCATGAATTCAAAGAGTTTATGGACAGGCTGCGACGCGGCGAACGCATCCAACGTGTCGAGACAATGCGTTGTACAAAGGACGACCGGGTGGTCGAAGTGGAGGTCACGATTTCTCCGATCCTCGCGCCGAACGGTGAAATCGCCGGTGCATCTTCGATAGCCCGGGATGTGAGTTTACTAAAGCGCGCCCAGCGTGAGTCTGAGGAACGCCAGCAACGCATCAGCCTGTTACTGGATTCGACGGCCGAAGCAATTTATGGCATCGATCATGACGGTTACTGCACGTTCGCAAACCCCAGCTGCGTACGGCTGTTGGGCTACGACTCGCCGGACGAGTTGATCGGGAAGAATATGCACTGGCTGATACATCACGCGCGCGCGGACGGTTCCAGGTACCCGATCAAAGAGTGCCGCGTTTACCGCGCGATACATGAGGATACGGACAACCACGTCGACGATGAAGTGCTGTGGCGTTCTGACGGCACATCGTTTGATGCCGAGTACTGGAGCCATCCCATTCGGGACGGCGATGAGGTAACCGGCGCGGTGGTGACCTTCCTCGACATTACGGAGCGGCGCCAGGCACAACGCAAGATGGAGCAGGAAGCGCAGCAACGCGAGCGCTTTCTCGCGATGTTGTCGCACGAATTGCGCAATCCATTGGCGGCCACGCTCAATGCGGTGCATTGGATGAACACGCTTGAGGAAGGTTCCGGCGGAGACTCGGCCAAGGCACGTGACATCATCGAACGGCAATGCCGGCACATGTCGAGGCTCCTCGATGACCTGCTCGATGTGAGCCGCGTTGCCCGCGGCAAAATCGAATTGCGTACTGGCATTGTCGATTTACGCGATATCGTTTACTACGCGATCGAATCGACGACACCGGTGCTGCGGAATGCAGGCGTCAACCTGTTGCAGGAAATAGCTGATACAGCAGTCCCCTGCAGCGGCGATGCCGCGCGACTGCAGCAGGTCTGCGTCAACCTCCTGTCCAACGCCGCACGCTATTCGGAGGCGGGATCACAAGTCACGCTGACGCTCGAAGCGGGAAACGGAGAAGCGCGGATTATCGTCAGTGACGAGGGCGAAGGCATCGACGCCGAGCTTTTGCCGCACGTATTCGAACTCTTCGTACAAGGGCAACGCGAACTTGACCGGACCAAGGGTGGCCTTGGCGTCGGTCTTGCGCTGGCCAAAGACCTGGTTGTGCGCCACGGTGGCAGGATTGAGGCACAGAGCGACGGGCCTGGAAAAGGCAGTACTTTTATCGTTCACCTGCCACTGGCAGAAAACGCAGAACCCGCTGTTGAGGAACAACGGCCGGAATCAGGTAACGGTAATACACGGCACCGCAACCTGCGCATCGTTCTTGTCGAGGATCAGGCAGATAGTCGCGCGGCGTTGCGACAATTGCTGGAGCTGCAGGGCTTCGCTGTGGTCGAAGCCGCAGATGGTCGCAGCGGCGCGCTAACCATCGAAGCACAGCACCCGGACGTCGCTATCGTCGACATCGGTCTCCCCGAACTCGACGGCTACGAGGTAGCGCGCAGGATCCGTTCCAATCCGGACCTGCGCGATGTCTACCTCGTGGCGATGACCGGCTATGGCACCAGTGAGGACATAGAGCGCTCACGTGAAGCCGGCTTCAACGAACATCTGACCAAGCCTGCCGATCATCGCCGCCTGCAGGAAATTCTTATAAAAGTGGGTAACAAGTCGCCGACTTAAGGCGTGCAACATTCTGCGCCATAGTGAGTTACTACTGCTCAGCATTCGCTGCCTGATTTTTGCCCAGGCGCAGCGCATAGGCGCCATTGCCGAGCAACGCCACCACGATGGCAGCGACTATCAGGAACGCCGCGTATTCCCAACCACCGTTCGCGTTCGTGAACAGCCAACCGTTCCCCAGGTGCACCGACAGCGCACCTATCAGGATTGGCAGGAACAGCAACGCAACCTGGCGGGTTGCAACACCCAGAATTAACAACGCGCCGCCGCCAATCTCGAAAAAGGTGACCGGATATGCTGTCCATGCGGCAAAGCCCACGCTATCGAAAAACTGTGCGGTTCCGGGCAGTGTAAAGACGAAGACTTTCAGTAAACCGTGAGCGACGAACATCACACCCAGGCCCACTCGCAGGACAAGCGCTGCGTATTGATCGAATTGTTTGTTTTCCATGCTACATCTCCTTACAGATTAGTCCTAATTAGGACTATATGGTTAAAAAAATGCTAAAAAAGTTGTCGAAGTTTTTGCAATGACCGCAGGGCCGTTTTCGCATCGGCGGCGCTTAAGCGATCAAAGCGTTCCTTCAAATAGGCTATCTGCCGCGGGAATTCCCTCTCGAAGGTACGTTTTCCCTTCGTGGTCAACGAAACCAGAACGGAGCGCCGATCATTGGTACAGGCCACGCGTTTGACCAGTCCCTTCTGTTCCAGTCGATCGATGACGCCAGTCAAAGTGCCTTTGGTGATCAAGGTCCGCTCACCGATTTGTTTAAACGTCCGGCCGTCGGTGTTGCCGAGCGTGAAAATGACGTCCGCCTGGCCGGTGGTGAGTCCGGTATCTTTATAACCAAGCGCATCGTAGGCCGCGAAAGCCTGATAGGCCCTGGCCAGCTCCCTCATCAACGGCAGAAAACTCTGGTTGGCGGCAGATTTTGTACTTAGCGAAGTCATCGTAATCCTCGATTAGTTCGGGTAAGTATAGTACTAATACGTACCATTGGCAATACCTCAATGACAGCTAGAAACCGCAGTAAGCTGGTTCTTTAAGCTCCAGCGGATAGTCAACACCGTCAAACCGAACTGTCACGCTGCTTTCGCTTTGTTCTGACCTTTCCGCTTGCGCACCCGGTTCAATGGCAAGGA
>JBBKWL010000009.1:0-4437 GCA_037968975.1 Woeseiaceae bacterium
TGATTCTTGTAGAAGATGGCCTAGTCAGCGAGTAGCTCAATATGACGGTCCACTTCTGAACCCCCAGTGACCACAGAATCGCCGCACGTCAGCCACGCATGGCCGTTCAACATATCGTCCCCGATTCGCTCAACGCCGATATGCATCGTTGAGTCATAACCGTCTCGCTTCAGTAGCATCCGCGCCGCGATTGCTTGAGGAAAACAATCCGAACGCCACGGAACATGATTCGCCGCAGCGCTTATCGCGTATGTCACTCTCTGCAGGAACTCCGGGGACAAACCTTCCACTTCGGCCACTACAACATTGTCTTTGTTATCTAGCAATCGACGCAACGGTATGACTATTAGCATGATCCTGGCAATGGCCAGCCAAAATACTGCGCGCAGCAGGAGCTTCTTGTCGCGCCACTCAAGTTGCCGAAACTTGCCTAGATTTCTTTTCCAGCGCGCAATACTCATAGCCCGATTATGCCTTGAACAGGCATAATTCGACCATGGCAAAAATATTGGAAGAACACGCCGGTTACCTCTCCGACCGGATCAAGCTGGAGCGCTTTCAAGCCGCGATCTCCAAAGTGGTCCAAATCGGAGATCGGGTGATAGATCTGGGTTGTGGCAGCGGCATTTTGGGTCTACTGGCGCTACGCGCCGGAGCGAGCAAAGTCTTGTTTGTCGAAGAGGGCGAGGTGATTGAAATAGCCCGTCGCACGATTGCCGATGCTGGATACTCGGATCAGTCGGAGTTTCATCGCGTAAACTCCTACGAACTGACGATTGCCGAACCAGTGGACGTGATTGTATGCGATCACGTCGGCTATTTTGGGTTCGACTATGGCCTCCTGGGTCTGCTTGCAGATGCGAAAAATCGATTCCTCAAGTCAGGCGGAATCCTCATACCAACTGCGCTCGAACCGCAGCTGTCACTCATTGAATCCGCCGAATGTCGTAAAGGCATCGCGCTTTGGCGAGACGGCACAGTGCCGGCGGACTTCCAATGGATGGACGAATTTGCCGCGAATACCAAACATGCCAAGGATTTGGGAAGTGACAATTTGTTAGCGAGTGTGGCGACGCTGGGCAGGCTCGATCTTGGAGAGGATGCCGATCCGTTCCTGACGTGGAAAGCGGATTTCAAGTGCCAGCGCGACGGTGAACTGGACGGAGTGGCGGGCAGTTTCAGCTGTCAGTTACATGACGATACATACATCACAAATTCCCCGGGTGCCAAGGACAGTCTCAACCGCCCACAAGCGTTCCTGCCATTGTTAGAACCCGTAGCCATAACCCGCGGTGAATCGATCGTCGTTGACGTTTTGGTCCGACACCTGGACCACATTATTGGCTGGATTGTCGAGCTTCCGGAGCAAAACAAGAAGTTCGCACACACGACGTTTAACGGAAAATTACTGGACCGCGAGATGTTAACGCGCGCGCAACCTGATCGAATAGTGACGCTCAATAATCGTGGCCAGGCAAGGCAGGTCGTGCTCTCTTACTGTGACGGTATACGCACCGTTGATGAAATACAGACACTCATGCAGCGCGACCACGTGAACCTATTCCCTACTGAGCAGGCGTTATCGACCTTCGTCACTCAAGTTATTAGTTGGGACACAGACGAGTGATCAGATTTGCAAAGAAACCAGGCCGCGAGCAGCGAGCGATCGATAAGACGCCGTTTCAATTGTATGAACTTGACGACGGCTCTGTGTGGACCGAGTTTTATCGTTTAGAAAGCAGGTATCTGTTGCGCTTCCCCGATCTGGCAGATTTCGAAGTTTCGGCGGACGGCACCGAAGTCATCGTCTACCCTGCGCTGGATGTCGATGACAGCACGGTCGAACATCTTTACATCAATCAACTGGTACCGCTCGCACTCAGTCGACAGGGTCGCCCGGCCTTTCACGCCAGTGTCGTCACAGTCAGAGGCGGGGCAGTTGCATTCCTGGGCAAGACCGAAGCCGGCAAATCCACGCTCGCCGCATCGTTCGCGTTAAACGGCGCTGCGTTTCTCACAGATGACGCATTGCTGGTGGAAGAATCAGGCAACGTCTGCTGGGCAATGCCAAGCCATCCATCAATACGCCTTTGGGAGGACAGCAAAGAGGAACTGATCGAGACTCAAGCGGCGCAAGCCGCGCCCATCAGTTACTCGAGCAAAGCGCGATTGCTGGCCGGTGAGGCATTGAATTACTGCAACGAAAAGCAGCGGCTGTTGGCAGCCTTTGTTCTCGAACACGATGAAAAAACCGCCATTGCGATTCGTACTTTGACCGGTCTGGATCGTTATATGGGATGGCTGAGCAATTCCTTCCTGCTCGACATTGAAGACCATGACTTACTCGCAAGTCATTTCGAATGGACGCACAGAATCTCGGACGCTGTGCCCACATTTGCACTGAACTATCCGCGTGACTATGGCATCCTGCCTGTTGTCAGAGACACCATCAACCAGCATGTCGCTAATCTATGAATACTGAAATTGATTTGGAATCGCGCCTAACCGCTCCGCCACAGATCATGTCGCGCGTGGTTGGTGACGAAATTGTACTGCTTGATATCGCCAAAGGTACGTATTTTGGACTGGATGGGGTGGGCAAGCGCATTTGGGAAAACGTGGCGGACGGCCAAAGCCTCGCTCAAACCGCGGCTGCTATCGCGGCTGAATTCGACGTCGAGGCCGAACAGGCGCAAACCGACGTCGTTGAATTCGCCAGCGACCTGGTTGGGCGTGAATTACTCTGCGTTGAGTGATGAAAATGCGGCCAGATCGGCCGACTGCCTGCGATAGGCGCGGCGGCGCCCCGCCATCGCCCGGGCGACATCGGTTGGCGAATCATGCAAAAACGCAGAAAAGCCCAGTAGCCTGACCCAGCGTGCCTCAGACGTCCTGCTCGACAAATCATTTCGCAACCAGCGTCGCAACCAGGCCTGGCGCGCCCTTCCAGGTTGCGTATCCCGCAGCATCGAGGACAAATTCATGGACAGAATTGGCGCAGCAAGCAACTGCACCCAGGTCAGGGTTGCCCAGGCAGCCGTTCGAACACCACCTTCCCCAAGCCTCTCCAGAACGACAGGCCAGTCAAAATCCTGTGTTTCCAGGAAGCGCATGATATCTACTACCCGATGCAAGCCCATACGCCACGCTTCAAGGTGCTTGGCGAAGGCCGGATGTACCAGCAGTACGAACAACGCGTCTTCGGCGCTGAGCATACAAATATCGCCTGCTCGAATACATCGCGCTAACATGCCCGGTATTACGTCTTTCCTTAGCCGGCCTTCGCGAAGCAGCCCCCAATGCAAGTCGATGACGACAGGGTGGTTGGACAACAATAGTTGGTGGCTGATATTGAGAGTATCAAGATTCGCACTGAATCCGATTTCATGTAGAACAGCGGCCGTGCGCACCCGATCCGCGTTATTCACGATGATGTCAATATCATGACAGGCGCGAACTGCAGGATTCTCGTACAACAACAATCGGGTGGCTGTACCCTTGATGACGGCATATTTAATATTCGCCCTACCCAGCCTGTCGTCGATTTTTTGCAGCGCCGACTCTTGTGCCAGAAAAAGGGCCTCAGCCGCCATGCGGCTGGCCACAAATTCTGTGCGGCCGGTTCGTTCATGCCACAGCGGTCCCAAGCCGTGATCGATAACCAACCGCGCAAAATTCGATCCGCTGTCATCCATAGTCTGCAGCAATTTCTCGTCCGAAATATCGGAGAAAGCGGCAAGCAAAGCGCGGCGATAGTTATCGATGCGTGTCATGCGGTTATAGTAGCCGACTCATGAGCGGAATCTGCGGCCTATTCAATATTAATGACGCGCCAGTTGCTCCCAATCAGCTGAACGTGATGACTGCCATGCTGCAAGGCCATGGGCCGCAGGGCACGAATCATTGGCAGACCGGATCGGTCGGCCTGGGCCATACACTGCTCGCAACCACGCCCGAACTGTGTTTCGAGCAGCAACCGTTTCGACACCAGGCCAGCGGCTGCGTGATCACGGCGGACGTTCGTTTGGATAATCGCGACGAATTGTTAGCCGCTTTCGACTTGACAGAAAAACGCGAAACCACGGGTGACGCCGAGTTGATACTTTTGGCATACCTGACCTGGCCGGATTCCTGCCCGGAACGGCTGCTCGGTGATTTTGCGTTTGCAATCTGGGACCCAAGACACCAGTTGATTTTCTGCGCTCGCGATCATTTCGGTATGCGTCCTTTTTACTATCACTATCAGCAAGGACGTCAGTTTGTTTTTGCGTCTGCCACACGGGCAATTCTTACTCTGCCGCAAGTTCCGTATCAGATCAGCGATGGCAGGGTGGCCGATTTTGTGATTGAGGAGCTGCAGTGGATCGATTTCACCAGCACCTTCTTTGAAGGGGTCTACCGCCTGCCTCCCGGGCATATGGCAAAGATTTCCGCTAC
>JBBKWL010000010.1:0-31568 GCA_037968975.1 Woeseiaceae bacterium
TCGGTCAATCGATGATCGCCATCGAGAATATGCAATGCAGCGTTGCAAGCGGCCGCGAATCGAATGCTGTTTTCGACCGGCACCACATCGTCGTCCCAGCCATGCACGATACTAATCGGCATTTTCGGCGGGGTCGGCGTCAATGCCTCGTAACCAGGCATGTAATAAGCCGGCGCGAGCACGAACAAGCCAGCGGCGTGCAACCCGGCGGCGGCCGCAGTGGCAACGTGGCCACCCATGCTGGACCCAATCAGGACCAGCGCATCATCGATATCCGCGCATTCTGCAATGAGCTTGTCGACCCGCTCGGTCGGATCGACAATACCCTGATAGTCGATGCTGTCAGCGCTGCAGCCAATACTCTTGACCAGGTCGGCCATGGCCCGAATTTTGGTGCCCCAGGGGCCCGACTCCTGGCCGTGCGAAAAAATCACTGTCGTCATATCAAAATCCCGTCACCGGTATCGCATTGTTCTTCTATGTGTCGCACTAATAGCCACAGTCGATCCTGTCCCCAAACAGTGAAGTCACCGAGTCGCAATGTTGGAACCCCCCAGCAGCCCGATTCCATCAGCGTGGCTCGATTCTCGTCGACTGCCAATCGCCATTCGTCAGTTTCGATCGCTGCCTTTACGTCCGGCCAGAACAGCCCGGTGCGGCCGGTAATTTTGCGCAAGCCCTTGTCGCTCGCAAGGTCGATGGCCTGCATCCAGATCGCATCTCCGAGGCAGCGTAAGTAGTCGCGTTCTTTTTTCTCACCGAGCGCATAAAAGAAGGTTGCAAGGCATCGCTCCGCTGCGATCCCCAGTGGTCGATTGAACTTGCCGAACGGCACGTCGAACTGCTGCGCTTCACGAGTAACATCGCCCGCGATGTACAACAGTTTTGCTCTCGGCACCGGCATGCCCCGCATGACCATGGGCAAAACGGGTCGTATCGTGAGCGTCAGGCCGAAGGCATCCGCGATATCATAGACGCGTTGCAACGCGAGATACGAGTACGGGCTACTGACGGAGTAAAATAATTCCAGCGGCGGCAAATCAGCCGCGCTACTCGGTGGCGAAATGGGCAACGTCACTTTGGCGACTTGACGAACAGGCGCCAACTTCGACGCTGGAGCGTCGGGTTTGCGTACTCCCAATGCATCGAGGCGATCTGTCAGGTAGTGCAGGCGATCGACGCCCCAGTACCATTCACCTGCATAAAAAACGGTGGCGGGATCGTAGTGACCCAGCCCGGCCAGTAACGCCTGACCGCGCTGCAATAACGAGTCACCTTTGGCACTAAGCGCCGCGCCGCTTACACGCCGTGCCACGCCCTCCGAATCGCCGCGCCAGTACAATCCGATCGCTTCCAGCACATCGTCGTCGAACGAGCTTTCCTGCTCACTGCCGGCCAAAGCGTCAATCAGTGCCCGTCTGTGCTCGACCGGCGGTGCCTGTCCCCTATCCAGAAACGGTATTCCCATTTCGAGTGCCAGGCGGGCGCAATCCTTTTCCGCATAGACGGCCAGCATGTCAGCGCGCGGACGAAACGCGCCACCGAGCGCCTGGGTGAGGTGAATTTCTATGTCAATGTCGTAGCGCTTCTTAAGATCTGGAATATGCCGACTCAGTAAATACGAATACGGGTCATCCAGTTCCAGGAAAACACAAACAGTGTGTGGCTTTTTGGAGATGCGGCGGCGCAGCTCCGCCCAACGCCGCCGATATGCGCGCGTCTTTGGGCTGAAGAGAAAGGCTAGTGCTCGCGATCGCAGTTTGCTCTTGAGGTTCACTCGTCATCCCAGGCCGACGAAGGTTTCCACAAGAGTTCATCCAGGTCGGGCTGCCAACGGTACTTCTGCATATCGATTCGACCGGCTATGACGGCGACGCCTTCCATCATAAGCCGTTTCTCCTGCTCCTCATACTGCGGCGCATCTTTAGCGAATGCGATCTTGCCGGACGCCTGTATGATCCGATGCCAGGGAACCTCGTGCCCGTCCGGCAGGTGACGCAGCGCGTAACCCACCTGCCGTGCACCGCGCGGAATACCGGCTACTTCGGCAATCTGGCCGTAGCTCGCGACGCTACCTTCGGGAACATCGCGGATGGTGTCCCAAATGCGGTGCATGCGAGCAATTCTGTCCATTCAAAGCTGTGAGCGGACCCACCCGTCAATTTTGGTTTCCAACATTGCCAGCGGCATCGGACCGTCCTTGAGCACTTCGGTATGGAATGCCCGGACGTCAAATTTGCCGCCGAGTCTGGATTCGGCGTCGGCCCGTATTTCACGAATCTTGAGCATGCCAATCTTGTAGGCCAGCGCTTGCCCCGGTATCGCCATAAAACGCTCGGCCTCCGATACGGCGCGCGTTTCTGACACCGCAGAATTGGCGAACATGTAGTCGAGGACCTGTTGCCGCGTCCAGCCTTTGGAATGTATGCCCGTATCTGTGACCAGTCGGATAGAGCGCCAAAGTTCCGCATTTAAAGAACCGAAGTAATCCATCGGATCGGTATACACGCCGAGTTCCTTGCCCAGTGATTCGGAATACAGACCCCACCCTTCTATGTAGGCAGTAAAGCCGCCGAATCGGCGAAAGCGCGGCAACGCCGCGTTCTCGCGCTGCAAGGAAATTTGATAGTGGTGGCCCGGAATCGCTTCGTGCAAGAACAGCGACTGCATGTCCCACTTGGGCCGCACGCCGACATTGTAAGCATTCGCATAAAAAATACCGGGCCGAGCCCCATCGGCCGAGCCACTCTGATACGAACCCTTGCTCGCCGATGCCTCGCGGAAGGGTTCCACCCGACGCACTTCAAATGGCGTCTTCGGGAACACCTCGAAAAGTTTGGGTGCAAGACTTTCTATATGTGCGGTCATGTCGCGATAGCGCTGGATAAGTTGTTCGGGTTCGGTGAAGAAAAATTGTGGATCGGCATAAACGAACTCGAAAAACTCAGCCAGACTGCCATCGAATCCAACCTCTTTCATGACACCGCGCATCTCGCCGTGAATCCGTGCAACCTCGTCGAGGCCGATTTGGTGAATTTCGTCGGGCGTCAGGTCGGTCGTTGTAATTTGGCGCACGTTGTGGGCATACCATTCCTCCCCACCGGGGACATCCCACAAACCGACAGATTCGCGCGCTGCGGCGAGGTACTCGTCGCTCATGAAATTGTCGATGCGACCATACGCGGGAATAATCTTGTTCTCTATTGCGTCTTTGTATGCAAGCGTGAGTCGCTCGCGCTCTGCATCACTGAAGCTATCCGGCAGGTTGCGAATCGGCGTAAAGAAACCACTTTCCTCAGCGCTGTCGACAAGTTGCGATTTGATTTGTGGAACAAACTTCTGCATCAGTACCGCAGGCTGTGTAATGCCTTGCTGAATGCCTTCTTTCATATTCGCGATCGCCTGATCGATATACACGACGAAGCCGTCCACGCGGCCCAGAAAGTCGTCGTAGTCGCGCACCGTCTCAAACGGATGCAGCCCGCTACCGCTGCCGAGCCGAACGAACGAGCTGGTCGCAGAACGGAATTGATTTATCGGCGCCAGGTGGGTCGGGAATTGCTCGCCGGCAAGTGACATTTCGACCTGCAGTTTGAACATGTCATAACTGAGCTGCTGCTGCGCATCCAGTCCGTGACGCTCAATCTTGTTAATTCGTGACAGGAATTCGACGTCGAGATCATGATTCGCCGCGCGATGTTCGGGGCCGATGGAGTTGGCGTACTGGTCGTTGTAGCGCCGGTCCCCTATACCGGTCGCGTAAACCGGATTCAAGACCAGGGTCCGTTCGAAATGCTCGTCGAGTAACGCGGCGAATTCGGCGGCTGAATCCGGCTGTTGCTCGGAGCTGCACGCACTGACCAACAGCAGCGCCGTGCAAGACGCGACCAGAATTAATCTCATGAAACTGTCCTCGAAACGAAGTTGCGGGAAGGATATCAGATCGTACTACTGTCCCTGATACGCCGGAGCGAATGCCGTGCTCGCGACACGGCAGCCTGCAACGGTTTGATGCAGCGTAAAAGACACGGGTTTTGCCGATGCCCGGGGGTGGAAGGCAACGAATATTGCGAATCCATGCTCCAGGCCATCGTCACGTTTCCGCAAACCCGCATCACATTCGACGATAAACCGCTCATTCTCAAATGCACCAAAATCCGCCAGGGAGTCAAGGTAGGCTGTTACCTGCACACGAATGCGTTCGGCAAGTCGGGCATTTTCCGCTTCGAACACGGCCCAGCGGGTCGCCGCATCGATTGATTTCAAAACCTGAAGGCATAAGCGACGAACCGGCAAGCTTGCGTACAGCCGGTGCGAATCACTGCCGCGGCTCATGGTCACTGATCCCAGCAGCCGTGCTGAGCCTGCCGGTCCATTGGCTATTACGTTCAGTCCAGACCGGAACAGCGTTCGTATTTGTGCCGCGTCCACGTCGACCGTCGGTTGCAAATCGCGGTTGAAACCGAGGCCCTGCTGATCAGTCTCCTGCCACGCGCCGTAATTGCGATCCAGCTTGCACAATAATCCTGCCAACGCACCACCTGCGGTGCGCGTCCGTGCAGCGTCATCGCCGCGATACAACATGCGTGGGTAGTAACGAACAATATTCGGACTTGCCAGACCCTGCCGTTTAACGCCGGCCACGGCAGCTTGCGGTGACTCCCAGTCACTCGGTGGGTCGAGGACCAGCATTGCTCCGCGACTACGGCAATAGCGCTCGGCAGCGAGAATCGAGGTCGGTCCCAGATCACGATGTTTGCCCGGCGGCGGCATGTACAGGACATCAAAGCGATCGATCCTGTCGAGTGCGAACAGTCCCGCTCGATGTTTTTGCGAACCGACCAGGTCATAGTCAGACAGCTCCTGGCCGTCGGCGCCGTCCTGCGTATGCTCGACATAGCTGAAGTTGAGCGAGACGTCGGCGCCGGAGGTCTTTTCCGGACGCTGTGTCGGTAGAGGACTTTCGACCCGCGCCATCGAGGAAGTCATTAACGCGTCGGCGACGAATGTCGGGCTGCCAGCCTTCGAACTGACGCCTTTGAACAGTTCCTGGTCAATCACCACTCCGGAAAGAGGGTCGATGCGCTGCAGAGTGAGATTGAACAGTTTATTGCTGGCAGCGCTAATGCCGTCGAAGTCGACCGCGGCCCGAATGAGTTCGCTGGAGCCTGGCTCCAGCGCACGCAGAACCAATGCGGAACCGCTGGCCGGCAAGCAAATCATCGCGCCGCGCGCGTTGTTCGCTACTCGGACGACATAAAGACATTTGCCGCCGTGCTCGAAAAATTGTCGAACCGCAGGCCCCAGGCTCGAGCGCGACCAGATATCACCGAAGCGACGGCGAAACTCGCCGAAGCCGCTCACTAGTACGGGTTCGTTCAGGGGGCCACGCAGGGCACGGCCAACAAAAGCGGCCGTGGTTTCACGCAACACATCGATGGGTTGATCCATCGCTGTCATTTCGGTGACCGTGATGCCACGATCAGCTGCATCTGACAAGTTTATCTCCGCAACAGTCAGATAACCGTAGCTGCATTCTAATCAGTGCCCGCGCCATATGCCATTGGATTAGCTACTATTCGATTGATGACTGATTCGCTCGGCATGCTTTTTCCACAACTTGGGGTGCGGCTACCCAAGGCACCGATCGCCAACCTGCCGACGCCACTCAAGCAGTACACGCTTGGCGAGCAGAAAAACGCGCCAGCGATACTCGTCAAACATGATGACCTGAGCAGCGAGCAGTATGGCGGCAATAAGGTGCGCAAGTTGGAATACCTCTTGCAGCGTGCCAAAGATCGGGGCGCGATGCGCGTCGCAACGTTCGGCACAGTCGCTTCAAACCATGCATTGGCAACCGCTCTCTACGCGACCGCACTCAACCTGGAATGTACCTGTTTGCTGTCGCATCAAAGCAAGACAGCGAAGGCGCCGATTGCACTCAACATGCACCTGCGAAATAAAACCGAAATTGTTCGTTTTGGTGGTGCCCGCAAAAATCGGGTCAACACAATGCGCAAATACTTGCAGAATCGACGCACCTGGGTGATCCCGATGGGCGGCTCAAGTTGGCTGGGGGTTATCGGCTTTGTGAATGCCGGACTGGAAGTGGCGGCTCAGTTCGAAACTGCCGGCATTGATATTCCGGACCGCTTGTATGTCGCAAACGGGACGATGGGCACGGCGGCAGGTCTTGCGATAGGACTGGCGCTCGCAAACGTCGCCACAGAAGTCCATGCGGTACGCGTAACTCATGACTTCATTGCGAATCCGGCGGCAATGCAGCGACTCATCGGCAAAACAGTGACCATGATGAATCGTCTCGATGCAACGATTCCGCTGGACGTTGCGACTCGCACCAGGCTTTGTTTTCGCGACGATTTTTTTGCCGGTGGTTACGCCCAGTCAAATCCCGAAACTGATCGAGCGATCGCTTGCGCGCGCGACGAAATCGGACTGACGCTGGACACCACGTATTCCGGTAAGGCAATGGCGGCGTTATTGCATGACCTGTCGCAGGGCGCTGCGTCAGAGCAAAAAATGCTGTTCTGGAATACCTACAATTCGCGAGACTTACCGGTGACCGCAGAACGACCAGACGATACGTCGAACCTGCCGCGCGAGTTCCTGCGCTACTACGTCTGATCGCCTTCCTGCAGCACCTCGTCCATCATCTCGCGCACCTCGCTGAGGGTCGGCGCGTCAGGGTCCGTCGCGACAACATTTTGTACGTGGCGCGCACGGCCCATGACCCGGTCCAGATTATCTTCCCCAACTCTGACCGGTACGCCGTTGGCCAGACGCGCTAACGCGCGAATGTTGGTTTCGATATCTTTGCTCAATTCGTTGCCTGACGACTCGCCGAGGCTGACAAACAGGTCATTGAACCGATCGTCCGGACTGACCGTGTCGTCTTCTAACGGAGCGTGCGCCTCAAAGATCAACTCACCCTCCAACTCTCCGAGCAAAAACGGTTCGTTGATGATTTGTACCGGCTCGCCGACGTCGACGAGGTCATACAGATACTCGATATTCTCGGGGTACAGGCGGACACAACCATGGCTCACACGCATGCCAACACCGTAGGGCTGATTCGTTCCATGTATCAGGTAACCTGGAATATTCAGTTTGAGCACGCGCGTGCCCAGCGGATTATCAGGCCCCGCCGGAATCACGGACGGCAACGGGTCACCCATCTCTGCGTGCTCTTTGCGTACCGATTGTGGGACGTACCAGACAGGATCAACGGCTTTGGCAATGACTGTTGTATTGCCGAGCGGCGTTTCCCAACCGACTCTGCCAATACCGATGGGGTAAGTCTTTACTACCTGAGCCTGCCCTTCCGGCATTGTCGGAAAAAAGAACAGGCGTTTCGACGCGATATTTAATACAACGCCCTCGCGCACGTCAGCGGGCAACACGAACTGCGTCGGCAATAAAATCGGCGTAGCGGTGCCAGGTAGCCAGGGATCAATGTCAGGATTTGCTGCGACGAGTTCATCGTAGCCAAGGCCATAGGCGCGCGCCAAATCTGAGAACGTATCTTCTGCGCGCGTCAGAACGACCTGTGGTTCGCCAACGACATTCTGTTGCGGCGACTCCAGGACGAAATGGTTGGACGGGATCGGATCCTGAATCGGGCGCTCGCTGACCGGCACAGGATCGAACCCGGGCTGGTTATTACTCTCGGCCCAATAGTCGTTAAATGTGGTACAGCCGCCCAACAAGGCCAGCGTCAACAGCACTGTCGCGGCTCGATACAATCTATGTGAGTTTTTCAAAATGCAGGCCCGGTCTTCGACCGCGCTATTTTCGCAGAATCAGCCGAGTATTTCGCTACTTCTGTTGCGGCTCGATGCAGTTTGGCTCGCGGCCCTGCTCCAGGGCGTCGTTGTACAACGGCAATGTCTCACGCCATTCGGAGATAAGATCTTCGATGCGCTTTTCGCCCGACGGGTGGGTTGAGGTGAATTCGGCCGGCTCTTTGCCGCCGCTCTCTTCCAGCATGTTCTGCCACAAAGGCACTGCCTGGCGTGGGTCGAAACCTGCAAGTGCCATGTATTTCAGGCCGATCACATCCGCCTCGCTTTCCTGATGACGGGAGAACGGCAGCATAATGCCAAACGCCGCGCCCTGATTGAGCGCTTCGTAGGCCGTATAGGTAGCGCCCCGGTTACCTGCACCCAATAATACGGCAGCAACCTGAATACCAACATTGGATACTTTTCCACGCGACGCCCGTTCGTTGGAATGTTCAGCCGTCACATGCGCAATCTCGTGGCCAATGACCGCTGCCAGTTGATGCTGATTCTGTGCGGCCTTCAGGATTCCTTCCATGACCCCGATTTTGCCGCCGGGCATCGCGAACGCATTGATCGCGTCCACTTCAAAAATCGCCATTTCCCATTCGAAATCGCTGAATGGCGGTTCAAGGACACTAACGACCGCGTTTGCGACGCAGGCGATATAGTCGATTGTTTCCCGATCGGTAATCAATGGCATCGAGGCTTTCATTTCCGCGAACTGGGTCGCCGACTCGACTTCCATATCAGCTCTGGAGGCCCAGATCGGCTCAGCCGCTTGCACTGTCATGGCCGCGGCGCCGATAGCCAATACCAAGCCCGCCATCGCAACAGCTGTTGCGGTAGTTGGCTTTCTGCAATGCTGTGTATTCATCAACAACTCCTCCAGCAATTTTGACAGGACTTTCCGGCTACGGTTCCACGAATTAACGGGGCAAACGTGACTCGAAATGGCGCCGCCAGCCCGTAGCATCAGCTTTTTCGAGCGCGCTGTCGATATTTGCCATAAGGCGCTTTTGCAGGGGTTGTTTGACCCTGAACGCAACCAGATACAGCTCACGATCGGCCAGCTTATCGGCGATCAGGTCATCGCTCGTTTTGATCTCGTCTGCCAGACCCATATCGAGCGCCCGAGTCCCATACCAATGCTCGCCGGTCGCGACTTTGTCGAGATCGAGATCCGGCCGATAGGCACTCACGGCTGACTTAAAAAGGCTGTGCACTTCTTCAAGCTCTTCTTTGAGTTTGGCGCGATCTGCGTCTGTATTCTCGCCGAACATCGTTACGGTGCGTTTGTACTTGCCCGCAGTAACCTGTTCGAAATCGACGCCGTGACTGTCCAGTAAACGATTGAAATTCGGTATTTGTGCCAGCACGCCAATCGATCCCAGAATGGCAAACGGCGCTGCGTATATTTTGCTCGCAACACAGGCCATCAAATAACCACCACTGGCAGCGACTTTGTCGACGCAAACGATGAGCGGTATGCCGCGATCCCGAATGCGTACAAGTTGCGATGCGGCGAGTCCGTGCTCGTGAACCACGCCGCCGTGGTTTTCGAGTCGAACAATGACTTCATCATCCTCTGTTGCTACGTCGAGGATGGCGCTGACCTCTTCGCGCAGCGATGGCACTGCGGTGGCCTTCAAGTCGCCTTCGAAATCGATTACAAAACTACGCGGCCGTGAACCCACATTCTTGGCTTCTTGCTTGGCGCGCTTTTTTTCCTTCTTGGCCTCTTTCTTCTGCTGGTCTTTCTGCAGTACGGCATTGCGCAGACCGCTCGCGAGAGTTTTGCGCTTTTTATTAATACTCTCGACCTCAAGACCGTCATTGCCACCCTTGCGGCTGGCCGCGGCAAAGCCGATAACAGCGACGATTGCGATCACAATTGTCACTGCCTTGAGAAGAAACAAACCATACTCGGCGAAAAATGCGCTCATACTGCAAGACCTACGTTGTTTTTTTGTAATACCTGCTCAGCCCGATAGCTCGACCGAACCATGGGGCCCGCAACGACTTCGAAAAAGCCTTTTTCCAAGCCTTCATTGCGATAATTGTCGAATTCCTCAGGCGTCACGTAGCGTTCGACCGGCAAGTGATTCGGAGTTGGTCGTAAGTACTGACCCAGCGTGAGGATGTCCACATTGGCCGCACGTAAATCATCCATCGTTGCGAGAATTTCATGGTCGCGCTCCCCAAGACCCAGCATCAGACTGGTCTTGGTAAGGACGGTCGGTCGATGTTGCTTGGCGTGTGCCAGAACCGCAATTGTTTGTTCGTAACCCGCGCGTGGATCGCGCACCGGGTGGGTGAGGCGTCTAACCGTCTCAACGTTTTGCGCGAAGACCTCGAGACCGGAGTCGACGACGAGATCGACGTGTTGCATGACGCCATTGAAGTCCGGTGTCAGCGCTTCCACAGCCGTGTTCGGATTCTGTTTTTTTATCTCTTTGACACACTCGGCGTAGTGCGAAGCTCCGCCATCCGCAAGGTCATCGCGATCAACCGACGTGATAACGACATATTCCAGTCCCATCAGATTGACAGCCCGGCCCGTGTTGTACGGCTCTTCGGCATCCAGCCAGCCTTTGGGGTTGCCCGTGTCCACCGCGCAAAAGCGACAGGCACGCGTGCAAACCGAGCCTAATACCATGATGGTCGCAGTACCCGCGTTCCAGCACTCGCCGATGTTCGGACACATCGATTCTTCACAGACGGTGCTGAGCCGATGCTCCTTGACGATGTTGCGCGTATTGCCGTAGCCCTTGCCCGCGGGCATTTTTGCGCGCAACCAACTCGGCTTCTGGCCATGCACCAGAGGCTCTGCATCGCGGCGGTTTTTGACGCCATTCTTGATGGCTGAAAAACCGGCATCAGTCTTGTATTTGCTGCCGCTCTCCACAATCGGGATGCCGCGGAACTGTTGGTCCGTATCACTCATTCAGGAAGTACCCGGCCGGTGTTCGGCCACGCAAAGAAAAGGGCAGGCATTGTACAAAAAAATCCCGGCCAAAGCCGGGAGAGTCAGGGGAATCGTTTGCGCCAGAGATGTATCAGTGCAATCGGGACCAGCTGACGAGCTTCACAGCGCTCCTCTGCAGGTCGAAATTTTGGGCCAGTATGGCCTCTATGTCCTTGGTCTCAGTGGTATGATCCATCGCCTCGCTGAGCTCAATGACGCCGCTAAACTCGTTGCCGTCGCGATATTGCGCGTCGGTCAGGATAAATTGCGTGTAATACTTAGCGGCCATGGGTTTAGACTACGCGCGGAGCGCCAAAACGACTGTGAGCCATTCCTCAGTTTCCCCAACAATTTTCGTTTTTGTCCGCTAAGTTATTGATACTTTTATCTAATTCTCATTAAAATTCGTGCATAAACTACTGCGAGCATGGAAATCGGCCGATATCGGCGCCGTGTTGCACAGATTTACGGCCGCTGCATATGTAATATTGACTAATCACCGCCTGACACCCGGGTGGTTTTCAACTTCAGACAAACTTTAGGAACTAACACATGGCTGCTAATCGAGGATTTAACCCTCGTTTCCTGGTACTGACGCTGTTGCTGACCGCAACTGCGATTTTCGCCCAGGACGAACTCAGAGATACATTCTTTAAAGAAGCGGACGCTGCGAAGGCAGCGGCCGATGCGGCTAACGCCCAGTTGCTGTCGCCGCGCAACTACGAACGCGGTATGAGCGAATACAACGACGCCCAGAGCGCGCTCGAACGCGGCCGCAACATAGAAACGGTACGCTCGAACGCAGCCGATGCAACGCGTTACTTCAAAACGGCGACCAGCTCAGCGGAATTGGCCAAAGTGAAACTAGCGCAAGTAATGAAGAGCCGTCAGGACGCTGCGAACGCGCGCGCACCGGAGCTTTCCACTGAAGTCTGGCAAGAGGCACAGGAGAAATTTTCGGATGCCATACGTTTGCTTGAACGCGGCGACCTTAAAGGTACGACACGACGTGAAATCGAGGCCACGAGTTTGTATCGCGACGCTGAACTGGTCGCCATCAAAGCACAATATCTGAGTGAGACGCGGCGCCTGCTGGCAGACGCAGACCGTGCACGGGTCGGTCGTTATGCGCCAATTACACTAAGCAGGGCGAAGCAATTGCTTGCCAATGCTGAACGCGAACTCAATGAGAATCGCTATGACACGGACCTGCCACGCAGTCTGGCGCGCCAGGCTAACTACGAAGCCAAGCACGCTATCTATTTGTCGGAGGTAGTCCGCAAGGTCCGCGATAAAGACATGACAGCCGAAGAGCTTGTCCTGGAGTGGGAAAAATCGTTCCGCGACGTCGCTGGCGCTGCCGATGTGCAGCCAGACATGGAAGACGGCCCGGTTGGTTTGGCATCAGAACTGGTCACGTTTATCGAAAACGCGCGAATCGAGAATCAGGCGCTCACCCAGGAAAAAGGCGAGAGCGAAACTCGACTTGCAGAAATGGAAGAAGAAATAGCCGCGCTGGACGAACGTCTCGGCGGTGCTACCGAAGAACGTGCGGCCCTGGTGCAACGATTGGAAGCACAGGCGCGCGTCAAGGCGCAATTCGAGCAGGTTGAGAAAATGTTCACCTCAGCCGAGGCGCGCGTTTTCCGCGAGGGCAACAGCATCATCTTGCGCATGGTGGGCTTGACGTTCGAATCTGGCAGCTCGCAGATTCAGCAGGATACTTTCGAGTTGCTCGGCAAAGTTGAGAAAGCCATCGACGTTTTCCCACGCAGCGAATTAATTATTGAAGGTCACACCGATTCGCACGGTGGTGACGAATCGAATCAGAAATTGTCACAAGCTCGTGCCGAATCCGTGCAGCAATACATGATCAATGCAATGCGCATTCCGACCTACCGACTTATCGCGACAGGCTACGGCGAGACCCGGCCCATAGCCAGCAACGAGACGGAATCGGGTCGGCGGCATAACCGTCGCATCGACATTGTTATTCGGCCGGATCTCGATCAGGACTGACTGACCGCCACCAATTGGAAACGACAGCGGCTGTCTCGGGATTGGCGAGATAGCCGTATTCTGAGTGGGTGTTCAGAACACCGTCCAGCCGAAACCAGTTGTCAATCAGGCGATCATCGATCTCCTCGACCAGGTTCGCGCGCACCATATCGGCGAAGTCGCGACCTAACTGCGGATTAATCGCGGTCAGGTCTCCGACCGCCGACAAATTGATCCAGCTGCGAATGTTGCCGGGAAAGCGAACCGCGCCAATTGCATCGCTGCCCTTGAGGCGTTTTTGAATATAGTTTTGCCCCAACGGACTCCCCATGGTCAGCAACAGGTCGATTTGCATGGGCTCTCGATTCGCACGTGACATTTGCCACAGTGACTCGTACGCGATTACCGAACCCATGCTGTGTGCGATGAGCAGGATCGGTCGTTCTGCATCACGAGCGCGGCGCAATATTTCCTTCAGGATTCGCCGCGTGTGCTCAGCGATTTCATTGCGATTCTGAATATAGCGCTGCAGGTCGCGCAAATGCAGTTCCATGCGCTCGGTGGCGATGTGCGGAATCAGAAAGGGTAGCCGGTCGCCCAGCAGGAACAGTCGGCGGGTCAGGCGGCGCCACACCGTTGACGCTTCTTCCTGGTCGCGTTTTCTGACCTCGCCCTGCGCAATGAGTGCGTCCACTGCGGCCGCGTCCAGCGCATAGTCGCGATGCTCCCCATAGAAGTCGTAGGTCCACGACGCAATTTCAAAGACATCAGCATTCGCTTCCAGCTGCGTCGCGACCTCGGCATCGATGCGCTGCAGGCCAAAAAGCAGGCAGCGCAACAGAGCCGCACGATGCGTCTCGGCTTCCGGTTTCGGCAACAGACCCGGCACGTAGATAATCGCTGGTGTAACGCTCATCTGCGTGCGGCCAGAAGCAGCGCCTGTAGTTGCCCAACGTGTGTAACGATGCCATCGGGTTTGCGTAATTCTTTGGGCCACGGCTTGCCACTGCGATTCACCCAGACTGCACGCAAGCCGGCGCCAATGGCTCCGTCAACGTCAAGAACCGGATGATCGCCAACGTGCAAAGTTTGTTGAGGGTCTGCACCGCCGGCCTGCACAGCAGCGTCGAAAATCTGCTGCGCCGGTTTGGCTGCTCCTGCTGTGCGCGCTGTTACGACGTCGTGAAACAAGTCTTCAATGCCGACCATCTTAAGGTTCGCGTTACCGTTGGTGACTGCGACCAGTACAAAATTTTCACGCAGCGCTTCAAGCGCAGGCCGCACTTCTGGGAAAATTTCGACGTCATTACGAATCGCATCAAAGACGTCCATCGCATCGTCTACCAGTTGGTCGCCATAATTTGCCGCGATGCCCAGACGCGCAAGAACGGTGCGCCGCATAAACGTGTAGTCGTGACTGTGTTCCGGAAACTCATCGGCGAGCGCGGCCCGTTGCTGCAAAATCGCGTCGCGGGAAAACATGGCGGTTATTCGCGGGTAGTGCTCGCCCAGCCAGGCATACAAGCCGCGCTCGGCACGATGGATCACCGGGTGGATCGCCCACAGCGTGTCGTCGAGATCCAGAGTTATGGCGCGTATGTCATTCACGTGTACCATTGTAGCGGTGAAATACCTGCATACCATGGTTCGTGTCAAAGACGTCGACGCTTCGCTGGAGTTTTACTGCAACCAACTTGGGTTGGTCGAGCTCAGGCGCTATGACAGCGAGAAAGGGAGATTCTCACTGATTTTTCTCGCTGCACCAGGCGACGAAGAAGCGCAACTTGAGCTGACCTGGAACTGGGACGCGGAAGACTACGACGAAGGTCGTAACTTCGGGCACCTGGCCTACGCCGTAGACGACCTGTACGCCTTGTGTCAGCGTCTGCTGGACGGTGGCGTGACCATCAACCGGCCACCCCGGGACGGCCATATGGCATTCGTGAGGTCGCCCGACAACATTTCGATCGAGTTGCTGCAAACAGGCGACGCTTTGCCGCAGCAGGAACCCTGGGCTTCAATGCCTAATTCCGGCCACTGGTAGTCGGCAGCAGCGGCGGCAACGATTCGACACCGCTCGAATTTTCTTCATCAAGCACGGCAAATGAACGCAAGGCCCTGGCCAATGCGGCGCCGTCCCAGTCCGCGCGCTCAGGTCCATAACTCAGTCGCGACAATGCCAGCAATTCTTCGGCTAGCGGCGCCGATACCCGACTCGCGATGTTGCCGATGCTGCGCGGAGGAGCATCTGGCCATTGCAATTGGCCCCATTCGATCAAAGCGCTGCGCACGCTGCCGGCATCTGCGGCCAGCGCGGCTTTGCGAGCGGCTTTGAGCCACCTGGCTTGTTGTTTGTGTAACGGGACCGGCTCCGGTTCGCGCGGCGCGCGTTTGGGTCGCGTTGACCACCACCACGCAACCAGAGTCAGCACCAATGCAGCTGCGAGAATTTCGCTAACGCGACGCCAGAATACGGATTGCACCGTGACAGTGACCGGTGGCGCTGCGCCACTGTTCGCTGCCTCATCCGTCCCTGCTTGCACTGCAGCGGCGGTCTCGCCAGATGGCAATATTTTGATCGAGCGCTCAGGCAAGCTTGCAACCTGCCATTCGCCTGATTCGACATTCCACCAGGGCACCTCCAGCGCCGGCAATACGACGGTGCCAGCGGTTACGCCGATCAATGCGTACTGGTCCTTGCGTATGCCGCGAATACCGCCAGGCTCTATCAGGCGTCCAAGCTCGGGCTTGTCCGGGTATACATTCATGCCAGCTGTGGCGGGTGGCTGAATAGCCGGAATCTGTGTTTCCAGCTGGCCCAGTGCACTTACGGTGATATGCCGGGTTAACGGTTCGCCCGCCTTGATCTCGATTTCCTCGCGCGACCAGTCTTCGGTGAGCTGCAAGTCGCGTGCAGGCAACCAAACGGCGTTCGGATAATCTGCGGGCAGCGGCGGCGTAGGCAATACCGTTACGGTGAGTGGCTCGGACTCGTACACTTTGCGACCCGTAATGCGTCCATTGCGTAGCACCCGCGCCTCGAACCTGGCCGGCGACAGCTCAATCTGGCCGCTTTCCTGCGGATAAATTGCAATGACGCGTTCAATCACACCATACGGCGTGCCGTCGATCACCGCTTCATAGCTACGATCGTCACCGGCGAGTTCGAGCAGTACCTCGGCGCCAGTCACTGTTGGATCGCGCAACGCAGGTTGGCGAACGGCGACCGAGCGATAAATCTTGATCGTCAACAACACCTGCGCCTGCACGTAACTCTCGTCGAAATCGACCTCAGTCGTTATAAATACTTCAGCCTCACCGGGCGGCGAATAGGTCGGCTCACTAACGTCGACGACCAGCGGATTACTGCTTTCAGCGCCGACAGCGATTGCCGGAATGACAATTTGGCCAGCGCGTTTCGGCATCAACACATAGGACCAGGTTTTGCTGCGGCGAATCTGTCCGTTCATGATGGTCGTGTTGCTGAGTTGATTGGTTTGCCCGACGTGGAAATCGTCCTCCAGGACCGAAATGTCGGGTTGCAGATCGATGTTGGTGTCGCTGGTCAGCTCCAGCGTAAAAGACTCATTGAGTTCGATGTCGGCGCGATCGATGCTGGCTGTAACCGCTGCCGTCGCGTGCGCCGAAAGCAGCGAGCACGACAGGATCAAGCACGAAAGGAAAATTCGACTTACGTTTACCACGGCTGTACCTCGTCGTCGGGCCAGGTGTTATTACCGTCCTGGTCCTTGCCGGTTTTTTGATACTGATAGCGAAACTTGTTGCGCAATAATGAGCCCGGATCATTCGGAATGCGCCGCAGCCACTGCTCCAGCGCCTGTTCCTGTTCTTGCTGGGCGCGCAGCTCCGCTAACTGCTCAGCACTGAGTTGTTGCTGCGCCGGGTCCTGTTGATTTTTCTCAGCTTCCGCGGCGGCGCGATCAAGCTCTTCCTGCATCGCTTCGAGATCTTCCTGGCTCATTTCCTCGTCGCGCTGCGACGCATCCCCTTCCTCCTGCTCGCCGTCGCCTTCCTGCGGCTCACCTTCCTGCGGCTCACCCTCGCCCTCGGACTCCTCACCCTCACCTTCCTGATCAGACTGCTCTTGCTGCTCGCCTTCCTGCCGTTGCTGCTCCTGCTCGTCCAGCATGTTCTGTAACAGATCCCGGTTGTATTCTGCGTCGGCATTGTCCGGATCCATTTCCAAAACCTGAGCATAGGCGTCGATCGCAGTCTCGAACTCGCCCAGCCGCGCCAAAGCATTACCCAGGTTGTACAGGCTGCGCGCATCGCCCTTTTCCGCAAACTCGGCCGCACTTTCTGCATAGTCTTCGGCCCGATATTTTGCGACCGCCCGCCACTCCGGGTCCACAAAGGTTGCGGCCGCTTCCGGCGCAGCGCCATCTTCAAGCAGTCGCTGTGCCTGCTGGTCTTTGGTGTACCAGAGGTCATCCCAACCGGCAGCGTGCGCCGGCTTCGAGACTGGCAGGACGAACACCAGGGCAACGATAATCCAGCCGCGGCGAAACGCCAGTGCGGCAATTGGCAGCAGCAGCAATAATAACCAGGGTCCTTCCTCGCGCCAGCGATCGGTGACCAGCGCGTCGCTCGACGCTTGCCGCGTCCCGACTTCGCCGGACAACAGCAGGTCGATATCGCGATTGTCGGTCGACAAGACGGAGAACTGGCCACCCCCGGCCTCAGCCAGCGCCCGCAGTGACCTCTCTTCGAGTTTCGGAACGGCGATGTTTCCCGATTGATCGGTGACGAAACCGCCGCTTTGCTGCGGAATAGGCGCACCTTCGCGAGTGCCCACTGCGAGTACAGACAAGGTGTAGCCGAATTCTTTCAGGTCGCGCGCGCTGCGCATCACCGCCGGCGACGTGCCACCGTCAGTCACCAGTAAGACCTCGCCAAACGTCGCCCCGGCGTTTTCCAGAAGTTGCTGACCTTTCTTGATCGCGGCAACCGGATAGCTGCCACGACTCGGCATAATGTCCGTACTCAGGCTATTGACCAGCGCCGCGATGGTGTCCGTGTCGGTCGTCAGCGGCGTTACCGTGAACGCGTTCGACGAATACACAACCAGCGCTGTTTGCCCGCCATTGCGACGCTCCAGAATGTCGAGAATTTTTAGACGCGCTCGCAGTAGCCGGCTCGGTGCAATGTCCTGCGCATCCATCGAGCGTGACATATCGAGTGCGATAACCAACGCCTGATCCGATCGAAACACAGGTTGTTCAATTCGTTGCCAGGCAGGACCTGCCAACGCCACGACCGCAAGAATGCCGCCGAGCGCCAGCAGCCACCAGCGATACTGTCCCTGCCTGTTTTGCGAGTCCGACAGGACGTACGGTGCCAGCGCCGGTGCCACGACATTTTGCCAGCTACCGGCAGCAAGCCTGCGATGCGCGAGCAGCACGGTTGCGAGAATTACCAACGGTAATGCCCATAGCCAGACTGGACGCAGGAAATGAAATTCAGCCAGCATCGGTTTGTACTCGGCTGGCGCGCCTGCGCAACAGGTTTGTCAGCAAATTGCTCACACCCAGCAATACTGCAAGAGCGAACGCACCTGCCAGCGGTACATAGAAGAGTGACTTGACCGGCCGAAAGCCTGCCTCCGGCTCTTCAACCGGTTCGAGTTCGTCGACCAGCCTGTAGATATCCTGCAGGCCGGCCGTATCTTTGGCCCGAAAATATCGGCCGCCCGTCATTTCTGCAATACCGGTCAGCGTTTCCTCGTCCAGGTCCGCCGACGGGTTGATACTGCGTGGACCACCGATGAGCGAGGATACGTCCATTTGCTCAGCGCCGATGCCGATCGTGTAAATCCGTAAGCCGACTTGTTGTGCGAGTTCGGCCGCCTTCATCGGATGCACTTCGCCCGCTGTATTGGCGCCATCGGTCAGCAACACCAGCACCTGTTCACCCGGGTCTTCTTCCAGATCATGAATCCGTTTTACGGCCAGCGTAATCGCATCACCGATCGCTGTTTTCTCGCCTGCCAGCCCGATAAATGCCTCGAGCAAAAGCACCTTCACGGTTTCCCGGTCGAGCGTCAGCGGCACCTGTAAGTACGCACGTTCACCAAACAATATCAGCCCGATTCGGTCGCCATCGCGGCGACTGATAAAGTCGCTCGCGACCGCTTTGGTCGCAGTCAAACGATCAACCCGACGTGCACCGAGCACGAAGTCCTTCTGATCCATGCTGCCCGACAGATCCACCGCGAGCATCAGGTTGCGCCCGGACACTGGCACTTCGAGCTCGTCGCCGATACGTTCGGGCCGCGCCGCTGCGATAAGCAGCAATATCCAGGCGATGACGGCGAGCCACATTTTCCAGCTCAGCAATTGCTCTGCGCGCGAACGGTCGGCCAGGACGGCAAAGCTGCCAAAGTTGGGTACCTTCAGGCCCGCATCCTGCAAACTCGACGACTCTGGCAGGAACCGATTGACCAGCAGCGGCAATGGCAGCGCCACCAATACCCACGGCCAGGCGAGGGACCACATTAGTTTTGTGCTCCGACCGGCGTTGCCACCCGGTGCCGGACCGCCGCGACCAGCCGGTCCATGTCCGCAACCGGAAGCTCGATGCTGGGCTTGCGGTACGGCAGCTCGAGAATTTGCCGACCGGGTCCATTGCTGAACAGCGGTTGTGCAAGATCCCGATCCAGCCACTGCAGCCACGCATCGCCGGTCAGTCCGGCAACATCCTGGCGCGGCGCGTAGGCAAGCATCGTACGCCGCAACAGCTCGGATAAATCTGAGCCGAACGCGACCGGGTCCCGGTGCTCGTTGAACTGCTGCTCTAATACATCAAGCTGCCGCATGGCATAACGTCTGGCAGCGCCGCGCGCGCGGGTACGCAACCAGGCGCGCAGCAGGAATCCGAGGCCGACCAGAACAATGCCGATTACAACCCACCAGCCGGGTGCCAGTGGCCACCAGCTGATCGCCTCAGGCAAGTGCAGGTCGCGCAACGGAATTTGCTCAGGACTCATCGCTACCGACTCCGCCGACCCAGCGCTGTTTGTAACGCCGCTACGGGATCGTCCTCTGTGGACAACGGCAGCAAGTGCACGCCGTACCGGTGACAGAACACTTCCAGATCGTGACTGCGCGCTGCAAACGCATTCGCGTAGTCGCGTCGAGCCGCTTGCGTAAAAGTGTCGATCGCCATTTCATCGTCGCCGGCGACCAATCGGTAGCGTCCGGGCGGCGGCAACTGACGTTCGATAGGATCGTTGAGGAACAGGGCTAATACTTCGTTGTGACGCGCGATGCTGGACAGGTACGACTTCGCCGCTCTGCTGAAACCCTGAAAGTCACTAAGAATGACGACCAGGCTTCCCGGTCGCGCGACCCGTCGCAGCGCCGACATCGCCTGCGTGAATTGCGGCTCGCCATCGTCGCCATCGCTACGCTCGCGAGAATCCCAGTCCGGATGCTCGACCAATTGATGCACAAAGCGCAGCGCCGCTTGGCGGCCGAGTTTGGGCTTGAGCTCACGATGCGTGGTGTCGCCAAAGATCAGACCACCCAGACGGTCGCCCCGATGATGCGCCGCCCACGCCAGTAGCGATGCTGCACGGCAGGCGTTGACGGATTTGAAGCAACCCTGGGTCGCAAAGTGCATGCTGGCACGCAGGTCCACCATCACCAGTACCGGGCGCTCGCGTTCTTCGCGAAACAGTTTGGTGTAGGCCGTGGTACTACGCGCGGTTACCCGCCAGTCAATACTGCGTGGGTCATCACCGGGTTGATAGGGGCGCGATTCATCGAACTCCATGCCGCGCCCGCGAAAATGCGAAACGTAGGCACCAGTCTGTAATGAATTCACACGCAGCACATCCAGGGCGATGGCTCTGGCGGGACCGTTCAGGCGAATCAGTCCCGCTTGGCTAACGCTAACCGGCGAGGCGTTGTCAGGAATGTGATCGAGGCGTGGCAATGGCTGCTCCCCGCGCTCTACGGGACTCCGACGCCGTCGAGAATGCGTCGCACCACCGAGTTTGTGTCCACGCCGTCGGCTTCCGCCTCAAAACTCAGGACGATGCGGTGGCGCAGGACGTCGGGCGCGATCGCCTGAATGTCCTCAGGACCGACAAAGTCGCGGCCTTGCAGCCAGGCATGCGCCCGCGCCGCGCGGTCGATACCCATGCTGGCACGAGGACTGGCGCCATACAGCACCTGCCCCTGCAGCGTGTCATCGACGACGCCAGGGTTGCGCGTCGTGGTGACGATATTAATAATGTATTCCTCGAGCTCGGGCGCAAGATGCAAACCGAGAATGTCTTGTCGACCCTGCATGATGGATTCAAGTGACAACAACTCGGGTGGCTGGAACGCATCGCGCTCGCCGGACTTCGCTTCATTGCGATTCAAAACCAGAATGCGGCGTTCATCTTCAGGTGAAGGGTAGCCAACCTCGACGTGCAACAAAAAGCGATCCAGTTGTGCTTCCGGCAAGGGGTAGGTGCCCTCCTGCTCGATCGGATTTTGCGTCGCCATCACCATGAACAGATCTTCGAGTTCGTAGCTGCGATCGCCCACCGTGATCTGGCGTTCTTCCATCGCTTCGAGCAGTGCAGACTGGACTTTGGCCGGCGCCCTGTTGATTTCGTCGGCCAGGATCAGGTTATGGAACAAAGGCCCCTTGCGAAACTCGAAGGTGCCTTCCTGCGGCCGGTAGATATCGGTTCCGGTTAAATCCGCTGGCAACAAGTCGGGCGTAAACTGCAGGCGGTGAAAATCGCCCTCGATGCTCTCGGACAGGACCTTGATCGCACGAGTCTTCGCCAACCCTGGAGCACCCTCAACCAGCAAGTGCCCGTCGCACAACAACGCGATAATCATTCGGTTGATCAGATGTGACTGACCAATAATCAACCCACTCGCGTGTGCTTCGAGTTGCTGGACTTGTTCTACTACACTCATTCATAGCTCCAGTGGAAAAATGGCGTGCCATTCTAATTAGGATGCGTGTACAGGCCAACAGGTCGCGATGTTTTTTGCTCATGCGGCCACTACTTCGGTAATAATGCTCCCACTTCCGACAACAATCAGGTCGATACATTGCAGGTAATTCCAGGAATTTGCGCCGATTGCCGCCAAATTCTGACCAGAATCGTGACGCTTTGGGCCGTGTCCGCACTCGTGTCGGGCTGTCAGCCGGCCGCTGACTCCGCTCCTGTGGCCGTCTTCGAGCCGGTTCAGACATCGCTTTGCGGCGACCAGGGCTATTTGTCGACTGAACTGTTTGGGGCCTTGGCGACCACCATTGAGTGGACCGCAGAGGACCTTGAGTGCGAAGGCATGCCGCGGCCAGGTGGTGACGGCGTGCGCCTGCGGTTTGCGGGCAACGTGGCTGACGCTCGGCAGATCGCTATCATCATTGCACTGCCAGCTTTGCGGCGTGGCGGAGCGGGCAAGGAATTGCACAGCAAAGTTACCCTGATCGAGGAAGGTGCAGGCCGCTTTTTCAGCACCGGTGAGCAGGACATTTGCTGGACCGACATCGATGCACTGGACAGCATTGCTGACTCTGATGCCAAATTTGCGGTGAGCGGCACCCTGTACTGTGTTGCGCCGCTGACTGAGGTGAACGGCGACTCCGACATCACGTTTCGTGACCTCCGTTTTCGTGGCCTGCTCGACTGGAACGCCTCGTGAGAACAATCGTGACTCTTCTGGCGTTGGTCGGGTCCGCTCTCGCGCTTGCTCAGGATGATCTGGACGAAGCATTCGCCAAAGATGTCCTTATTGTTCATGCGAGCAATCACGCTTGTTATCGCCTGGACATTTACATCGCCTCGACCGACCAGCAACGCGCGCGCGGGCTGATGCATGTCCGCAACCTGCCTGAGTCCACAGGCATGTTGTTCGTATATGACTACGACGCGCATCTGTCGATGTGGATGAAAAATACTTTTATACCGCTCGACATTTTGTTCGTACGTGCGGATGGCAGCGTGTCATCGATCGCCTACGATACTGAACCGCAATCACTAAAGTCGATTGCCGCGCTCGAACCGGTGCGTTACGTGCTTGAGCTAAACGCCGGCGTGGCTGAAAAGCTGTCGATCGACCAGTACAGCCGCCTCGAGTGGGACACCCTGCCCGCTGACTAGAGAACTGCGGCGATCGAGCTCGCGAGATAGTCGACATTTGCAGGTGTAATACCGGCGACGTTGATTCGGCTTGAGCCCACCATGTAGACGCCGAAATCCTGCTGCAGACGATTGACCTGTGCCGGCGAAACGCCGAGAAAGCAAAACATGCCTTTGAAGTGCAGCAAGTGCGAGAAATCATGTTCCGGCGCTTTTGACTTGAGCGCATCGTGCAGTAACTTTCCCATGCCGCTCAGGCGCTCCCGCATTGCATCCAGTTCGGCCACCCATTGCGCGCGCAATTCCGGGTCGTTGAGGATGATGCTGACCACGGCGGCACCGTGATCGGGGGGTACTGAATACATCGTGCGGACAAAGGAATTGGCCTGACTGTCGACAATCGCGCGACTATCAGCGTCGGTCGCGAGTACAGTCAATGTGCCAACGCGGTCGCGATACATGCCGAAGTTTTTCGAACACGATGAGGACACCAGCATTTCCGGCACTTTGCCGGCCAGATGACGTACTGCAAAGGCATCCGATTCCAGGTCCTGCGCGAACCCCTGGTACGCCATATCAACGAACGGCACGAGCTTGCGATCGGCGATGAGATCGGCAATGGTACGCCACTGTTCTACACTGGGATCCAGGCCCGAAGGATTGTGGCAACAGGCGTGCAGCAGGACCAGGTCGCCAGCGTCCGCACCGCGCAATGCATCGAGCATCGCGTCGAAGCGAATCGTGTGCGAGTCCGGGTCGTAGTACGGGTAGGATTTCAGCGCCAGTCCAGCGCCGCCGAGCAGCGGCGTGTGATTGTTCCAGGTCGGATCACTGACCCAAAGTACGGCATTTTTTTTCGCGCGGAGAATCAGCCCGGCGGCAACCCGCAACGACGCGGAACCACCGGGCGTCTGAATGGTGACCAGGCGGTCGGCGTTGACGGAATCTGCAAAAACGAGCGCCTGCATCGCGGCGTTAAACACAGGGTCACCGGCAGTACCGATATAGGCCTTGCTGGTCTGTGTGCCGACCAGGCGATGTTCCGCCTTTTTGACTACATCCAATACGGGTGTTTCGCCTGCGGCAGTGCGATAGACGCCGACACCCAGGTCGACCTTTTCAGGCCGAGGATCGTCCCTGTGCGCGCCGATCAGCCCAAGGATGGCGTCGGCGGCAGCCGGCTCTAATGACTCAAACAAGCTTTTCTCCGGAACGGCTTGCTCAGGCTTTTGGCGCCCAGACAGAGCACCAGCCGTTTGCATTCACAGCCTTGCCCGGAAAAATCTGGCACGGACGCCATTCGTCGCCGTCAGCGCCCTGCACTAATGCGCAGTTCGCACAATTCTGGTCCGCGGCGGGATTGGAGCGCGAGGCAGCATCAACGGTGCTCGCATCGTGCGTGTACTTCATCGCTGCTGCCATCGGATCGTCTGTGGCGAGTTGCGGCATATCCTGAGCTTTTGCTTCTCGACCCGGTTGTATAAGAACACCGGCAGCAGCAACGGCGGATAACTGAATAAATTGACGACGGGCAATCTTGCTCAATGGAATCTCCTAATACTTATTTGTCATTTGTCCGGAACATATCCGGTACGGGGTATTCTAAAATTGTAATGTAGTTAGCTGAACGAGAGCATAACGGGAAACGCGTAGGTAAAAAACACTCCGCTTTGAGAACGATTATCATTAACAAACAGCGCATTACGTCGCTTATGCCGTTTCTACTCAGTGTGCCGCTGCTACTCGCCAGTGTAGCAGCGCCTGCCGCGCATACTTACTCGATTGCGATCGATGCCGACTACGAAACGATGCTGGTTGAGGCGCGCTTTGACCGCTCCGTCGGCAAGATTTCCGCACGCTCACGCTACGCGCACAATTTTCTGCGCGATGTGACGGACTGCGACACCGGCAATAAGCTGGAGGCGCGCTCACGAAACCTGGTTTTACCCCGAACGGGAATCCGGTGTTTGCGCTATAGCGTCGATCTCGGCAGTGCCGCGCGCACCGACAGATTTGCCAGCATATTGACCGACAGCAGCATCGCAGTTTCGCCGACACTATGGATGTGGCGACCACTGCTTCGCGGCAGCGATGAGATTCTCGCTACCTTCGAATTGGCCGGCGACGGAAGAGTGTTCGTGCCGTGGCAGGGAATCAACGCCGCAGGCACTGCCTATCGCCTGAAGCCGACACCACAAAGTGGCTCCGCCATCGCCGTGTTTGGTGATTTTGAGCAGAGTCGCGCACAGGTAGCCGGTGCCGATCTGCGCGTTATTTTGCTGAATACACGCGACAATATCGAATTGCAGCCACTGATTCCGTGGGTCCGCGCAACCGTGGAGAATGTTGCGGCAACCTACGGCAAGTTTCCGAATCCGGACGCCAACGTCGTGTTGATCCCGACGGCCGGGCAATCCTGGGGTAGCGACAAAGCGGTCTCATTCGGCCAGGTCGTGCGCGATGGCGGCGAGACGATTGAATTGATGATCAACCAGCATCAGCCGATCAGCGAATACTATAAAGCGTGGACTCCGACTCACGAATTCTCGCACCTGATGTTGCCCTACGTGGCGCGTGAGCAACGCTGGATTTCGGAAGGCTTTGCGCAGTACTACCAGAACGTATTGCTGGCGCGTGCCGGCCAGCAATCCGCAGAGACAGCCTGGCAAAAAATTCACAGAGGACTCGAGCGCGGGCGTGAGTCGGCACCTGGCGCATCACCGAACGCTGCGGCTGCGGGTGGCATGCGCGATACGCGCATGAAAATTTACTGGAGTGGCGCATCGCTGGCGTTGATGGCGGACGTCGAATTACGGCGTCGATCGAACGGCAGCGAATCCCTGGACACGGTACTGGGCCGGCTGCAGGAATGTTGTTTACCGTCCGCCAGCGCGTGGAGCGGACCCGAACTTTTTGGCAAGCTCGATGAGTTCCTCGAGCGTCCCTTATTCGTCGATCTTTACCGACGCTATGCCAATGCGGACGGCTTCCCGGACGCTCGGCCCCTGCTGGCACGGCTCGGCGTGTCTGTGCAGGACGGACAGGTCGCAATAGACCCAACGGCGGAGCTGGCCGGCATCCGGGATGCGATCACCGCACAGGCTGGCGCCTCGCATTAAGATATAATTGCGGGCTCGCCCCTGAGGTAGATGCCCGAGGCACCATCGTCATGTCTTCCAGCAGTCTCGCTATAGAAATTAACAAAGTGCGTGCCGGTGTGACCGAAGCACTCGGCGACCGTGTGGCCGTGGAAGAACCACTGGAAATTCGACTCGGCTATACCACTCCGGAGGGTCGGGCAACGCGCAGTATTTCGATCACCATGCGTACGCCCGGCAACGATCGCGAGCTTGCCGCGGGATTCCTTTACACCGAGGCGATTATCAAACGTAGCGCTGACATAGCCTCGATCGAGACCTGCGGACCACCGGCGCCGGATTCCGGCAACCACAACGTAATTCGCGTCGATCTCGCCGCCGACGTTGCCGTGGATCTTGGCCGTCTGCAGAGACATTTTTATACGACCTCGAGCTGCGGGGTCTGTGGCAAAACCTCGCTAGATGCCTTGCGAGTGACGGGCGCCGAGCCGTTCGGAACAGAGACCGCAACGTTTCGTCGCAGCGTCCTCACCAGCATTCCCGAGGCGCTGCGAACTGCGCAACATACGTTCGACAAGACCGGTGGCTTGCACGCAGCCGCCGCATTTAATGCCGCAGGCGACCTGATAACCGTGATGGAAGATGTCGGGCGTCATAATGCCGTCGACAAGGTCGTTGGTTCTCTGTTATTAAACAACGGCTTGCCAGCCAGCGAGCTGGGATTGATGGTCTCTGGCAGGGCCAGTTTCGAACTCATGCAAAAGACCCTGGTGGCGGGAATGCCGTTATTAGCGGCAGTAAGCGCACCGTCGAGTCTGGCCGTGCAACTGGCGCAGGAATTCAACATGTCACTGGTCGGTTTTTTGCGCGGCGACACTTTTAATATTTACACAGGCGAAGAGCGCATCACCGAATGAAACGCGAAGATTACAACAAGGAAACAGCCACCGAGATGATCGCCGGTTTCGACAATCGGCCTGAAATGCTGGTGCAGATCCTGCACGCGTTCATGGATCGTTTTGGCTGGATCAGCAGCGATGCGATTCACCAGCTTGCTGAGGAGCTCAACCTGTCGCGGGCTGACGTGCATGGCGTCGTGAGTTACTACCATGACTTTCGTACCGCACCGACCGGCAAACATGTCGTCAAGATTTGCGCAGCCGAAGCCTGCCAGTCGATGGGGAGTCGGGAGTTATCGGAACACGCCAAGAAATCCCTCGGCCTCGACATGCACGAGAGCAACGACAACGTCACGTTGGAACCCATTTATTGTCTCGGCAACTGCGCCTGTTCTCCTGCGATCATGGTGGACGGAAAAACGTTCGGCCGGGTCAGCGCACAGCGCTTTGATGAGATTGTTGCAGCAATGGAAGGTAGCAGCTCATGAGGACTCGCATCTACGTACCGCGCGAGACCGCGGCCATTTCCGTCGGCGCCGATGATGTGGCAATCGCCATTGCCCGCTATGCCAAAGAACACGGCGCGCAGATTGAATTGATTCGCAACGGGTCCTGGGGCGCCACCTGGCTCGAGCCGATGGTTGAAGTTGTTGTTGACGGTAAGCGAATTGCGTACGGCAATGTCGAGGCGACGGATGTGGCAAGTCTGTTCGCGGCAGATTTTTTAGCGGGCGGCGAACACGCAAGACGCGTCGGGCCTGTTGACGAAATTCCGTACCTGATCAACCAGGATCGCTGGACCTTCTGGCGCTGCGGCCTGATCAATCCATTGTCGATTGATGATTTTCGCGCGCACCAGGGCTTTAACGGATTCAACAAGGCCATTGAGATCGGACCGCAGTCGGTCATCGATGCGATCAAGACCTCGGGCCTGCGTGGTCGCGGCGGTGCGGGGTTCCCGGCCGGCATCAAGTGGCAGACGGTCGCAGACACGCAGGGTGAACAGAAGTACATCGCCTGCAACGCCGACGAAGGCGACAGCGGCACCTTCTCTGACCGCATCATGATGGAAAGCGATCCATTGGGCCTGGTCGAGGGCATGATGATCGCGGGTTTCGCCGTGGGTGCGGACAAAGGCTACATCTACTTGCGTTCCGAATACCCGTTGACCTACTCGATCCTGAATCGCGCCATAGTCGCCGCCCGCGAAGCAGGTTGGCTCGGCAAGAACATTCAGGGCAGCGGCTTTGATTTTGATATCGACGTGCACCTCGGTGCCGGTAGTTATGTTTGTGGTGAAGAAACGGCGATGCTTGAAAGCCTTGAGGGCAAAGCCGGTGTGATTCGCTACAAACCGCCCTTGCCTGCGATCGAAGGACTGTTCGGCAAACCCACCGTTGTGAACAACGTGGTTACGCTGTCGTCCGTAGCCAATATCGTCAATCTCGGCGGCGAAAAATACGCGGCGTACGGCGTCAACCGTTCAACCGGTACATTGGCATTCCAACTCGCGGGCAACATCAAGCGCGGCGGACTGGTTGAGAAAGCATTCGGGCTGAGTTTGCGGGAGTTGATCGAAGACTGGGGTGGCGGTACTGCCAGCGGCCGGCCAATCCGGGCGGTCCAGGTTGGCGGTCCATTGGGCGCTTATATCCCGGCCGATCAGCTCGATACGGCGCTCGATTACGAGGCATTTATCGGCATCGGCGCCATGATTGGCCACGGCGGCATCGTGGTTTTTGATGACACCGCCGATATGGCCCAGCAGGCACGCTTTGCGATGGAGTTCTGTGCCATTGAGTCCTGCGGCAAGTGCACGCCTTGCAGGATTGGTGCTGTGCGTGGCGTAGAGGTCATTGATCGCATGATTGCGGACGAAAATCGCGACGAAAATTACGAATTACTGGTGGAATTGTGCGACACGATGGAGGATGCGTCGTTATGTGCAATGGGCGGAATGACCCCCTATCCGGTCCGGAGTGTTCTAAAATACTTTGCTGAGGACTTTGCTCCCTCAGAGGGAGCTGGCAAATGAACAAGGTCAGACAGGCTGACTTCGGCACACCGCTTTCCAGGAGTGCTGATTCGGTCAAAGTCGAAATTGACGGGCTACCGGCCACTGTTAAGGCGGGCACCAGTATTCTGCGTGCCGCTCGCGAGTCCGGGGTCGACATTCCCAAACTGTGTGCGACCGATAGTCTGAAACCGTTTGGTTCCTGTCGTATGTGCCTGGTTGAAATCGAAGGCCGCAAAGGTTTCCCGGCATCGTGCACGACGCCGGTCGAAGCCGGCATGATAATTCGCACCCAGACGGAAACGCTCGCGACCCTGCGACGCAATGTCATGGAGCTTTATATCTCCGATCATCCGCTCGACTGCTTGACCTGCTCGGCTAATGGCGACTGCGAATTGCAGGATGTCGCGGGCAGTGTTGGTTTGCGCGATGTGCGTTACGGTTTTGATGGCGAGAACCACCTCGACGCGGAAACCGACAGCAGCAACCCGTATTTTTCATTCGACGCCAGCAAGTGCATCGTCTGCTCGCGTTGTGTGCGAGCCTGCGACGAAGTTCAGGGCACGTTCGCGTTGACGATCGAGGGCCGTGGCTTCAATTCGAAAGTCTCTGCCGGAATCAGTGAAGACTTTCTCGACTCGGAATGTGTCTCGTGCGGTGCCTGCATTCAAGCCTGCCCGACTGCTACGCTGATGGAAAAGAGCATCATCGACCACGGCCAACCCGATCACAGCGTGAAGACAACTTGCGCGTATTGTGGCGTTGGCTGTTCCTTTGTCGCCGAGATGAAAGGCGATCAGGTTGTGCGCATGACACCGGATAACGATGGTCAGGCAAATCATGGCCACAGTTGTGTGAAAGGTCGCTTTGCCTGGGGTTACTCCACGCATCGTGACCGCGTCATGGAGCCTATGATTCGCGACAGCATCGACCAGCCGTGGACAAAAGTCAGCTGGGAGGTAGCGATCGGCCACGCCGCGACCCGCTTCAAGGAAATTCAGGCGCAATACGGTCGCAAGTCGATCGGCGGTATTACCTCATCGCGATGCACCAACGAAGAAGTGTACGCGGTGCAAAAATTCATTCGCGCTGGCATGCGCAACAACAACGTCGACACCTGCGCGCGCGTATGTCATTCGCCGACGGGCTATGGCCTGAAGCAAACGCTCGGGACATCTGCAGGCACGCAACCGTTCGACAGCGTCATGGACGCGGACGTCATTGTTGTTATCGGCGCGAATCCGACCGTGGCACACCCGGTATTTGCGTCGCAAATGAAACGACGCTTGCAACAAGGTGCGAAGCTCGTGGTTTTGGACCCACGCAAGATTGGTCTGGTTAAGTCGGCGCGCATCAAAGCCGACTACCATTTGCCGTTATTGCCCGGCACGAACGTGCCGATGATCAATGCGCTGGCGCACGTCATCATCAAGGAAGGCCTTATCGCAGAGGACTACGTTCGCGAACGTTGCGACGTGGATTCCTTTGAAGCCTGGAAAGCGATGATTCTCAAACCAGAGAACTCGCCCGAGGAAGTTGCAAAAGTAACCGGTGTCGCTGCCGACGACATTCGTGGAGCGGCCCGCCTGTACGGCGGTGCCAGGAACGGTGCCATTTATTATGGACTCGGCGTCACCGAGCACAGCCAGGGTTCGACGATGGTCATGGGCATGGCGAACCTCGCCATGGCAACCGGCAATATCGGTCGCTCAGGCGTTGGCGTTAATCCGCTGCGCGGCCAGAACAATGTGCAGGGCTCCTGCGACATGGGTTCGTTCCCACACGAGTTGCCTGGCTATCGTCCGGTTCAGGATGACGAAATTCGCGGCAAGTTCGAAAAACACTGGGGAGTGAGCATCGATCCTGAGCCGGGATTCCGAATTCCGAACATGTTCGACGAGGCTTGTGCCGGAAATTACAAAGGCATGTATATCCAGGGCGAGGATCTCGCGCAGTCGGATCCAAACACGCATCACGTTGAAGCGGCCCTCAGCGCGATGGAGTGCATCGTCGTGCAGGACCTGTTCCTCAACGAGACGGCCAAGTTTGCGCATGTCTTTTTGCCGGGAACATCATTCCTCGAGAAAGACGGTACGTTCATCAATGCCGAGCGCCGTATTAACCGGGTACGTCCGGTCATGAAGGCGCGACAAGGCAAGGACGAGTGGCTGATCACTCAGGAGCTTGCCAATGCGATGGGCTACCCCATGAATTACAGCAGTGCTGCCGAGATCATGGACGAGATCGCCGAGCTGACGCCGGACTTCACCAACGTCAGTTTCGATTTTCTCGACCGGGTGGGCAGCGTGCAATGGCCGTGCAACGCAGAGGCACCGATGGGCACGCCGATTATGCATATCGACAACTTCGTGCGCGGCAAAGGCTTGTTCGTTGAAACCGATTACGTGCCGACCGAAGAGCGCACCAATCGCAAGTTCCCATTGTTGTTGACGACCGGCCGAATCCTGTCGCAGTACAACGTCGGCGCGCAAACCCGCCGCACCGAGAACATGGTCTGGTACAACGCTGACTTGCTGGAAATTCATCCGAGTGACGCAGAAATGCGCGGCATTAAGGAAGGCACACTGGTATCTCTGTCGTCACGCAAAGGCGAAATCGCCCTGGTGGCGACCATCACGGAACGCGTGCAACCGGGTGTCGTTTACACCACCTTCCAC
>JBBKWL010000011.1:0-8602 GCA_037968975.1 Woeseiaceae bacterium
TCCAGTCGCGGACTGTTGCTCGTGTAGCCCGTATTGACCAGGCTGCCCGTGTTCGGCAGTGCCTGCATCGCCGCCGCGCCCGACTGACCGCCCGGCGTCACCAGATCCCAGGTTTTACCGCCCTGCGCTGTGTTGGTACTGAAGTTCTCCGCTTCCATCGACAGCAGGCCCTGACCCGCGCCAGACTGCAGGAATACACTTCCGCCACCACCGCCGCCTGCGTCCTGATTAGTGATAATAATAGCCCAGTCTTCATCCGGATCAGATGGCGGAGTACCGAGATCGATAGAATTCGAGGCGGTAAACGTTTCGGTCGCCCCTTCGAACTGACCAGTCCGTGGGTTATACCAGCGCTGTTGAAATGTGGCACTAAGACCGCCAATATTTAAAGTACCGCTGGGTGTCGCAGACGGCAAATAAATCGCAAAGATCTCATTCGGCTTGATAAAGACTTCTGCCCCGCCGTGCACCGTATCCTCACCGGCCACCAGGTCATCGGCAGTTTCCATTTCCCAAAATGGCAGATTTTGTTCCAGAAACTTCCGTGCATACCAGAGATACTGATAACGATCCTCGAGGTTACGGAAGTCGTTGAGATTGGAATCCTGAAAGCGCACAAATAACTCATGGCCGCCGCCGGACATCAGCGCATCCCACATCGCACGTTTGCGATATTCTGCTGCGGAAATTTGGTCGATGCCGATGCTCTCGTCCACCGCTGACGGAACAATATGTCCGGCATTTGCCGACGCATTTCGAAAGTGCTCGATCGCAAAACTAATGTCGTCAGGGCGTTGCCAGGTTTGGATAGCAAACACGCCAAATCTCGTGTCTCCAACAAAAGGTCCGAGCGCGCTAACATATGTATTACCATGATTGTGAACGGTAACCGGGTGGTCGTACACATCCACATCATTTATGTACTGCGCGAATTCTTTGATGAGATCAGGGCTCAGCGGCAAAGTCAGGTTGTATTCTTCTGAGATATTCCACTGCAGGGCATTGAAGTGCCCGAATCGCGCAATCAGTTCACGGTAGAACAGCTTGCGTTCGACGCCCAATGTCGCATTGTCTAACTCATTTTTGGTCGCCGTCTCCCGATCACTCAAAACAAAGTGTAGAAAAATTTCCTTGCGCTGAGCATGATCCATGACCACTGACCACTGCTGCAATTTGGAAATATCGAAATGCAGATTGTCATTTGACGGAGAGCCAAACCGATCGATCGTCTCACTCGCATACGGCCAGGTGTCCTTGCCGTCAGCACCGATATCCATTGGCATAAAATAGATACTGTTTAACTTCTGCGACGAAAGGTAATTCAGCACGCCGATGATTGGTCGACCATCCTGTGTAGTGCTTCCAGTAGAAGGACTATCCCAGTCAGGATCTCCCGGCGACCAATCCTGCGCATGGTTGTTATAGTGATGCGTCGCGAAAGGGGTATTGTCAAAACCATCAAATCCGAAGAAATTCTCCGGGCTATCCATACCGCCCTTGATCCAGAATCCGCCATCTCGAAACTTGAAGTAATATTCCCCAACGGATTCCAGCCGCCCCAGACGCAGAAATCCCTCGGCCCCCGGATCTGTCGGTGCAACAGTAAAACTGCCGTTGTCGCCATTAAACGATGTCGGCACGCCGGCCGATGCATTCAAACTTACGGCAACGTCGGTACCTGCCCGAAAGGAGGCCGTGTAGTTCCAAATCCCTGCTTCATCAGGGGCGAACCGAACTCGCCAGACTTGTCCGGTGCCATCGCCATTGCCATTGCCGTCAAAATACCCGGGGACATTATAGACAACACCTGACGGCCCCACGAAACTAACCTGCAGACGGTAGTCGAGAAATGGATTTGGAGCACTGTCCATTTCATTGTGAGTTGGACCTTGAAAATCCACAACGACAGTGTGCCACTTGATCAGGTCACCGCTTACGGTGCCAGCAAACACGCTGCCTGAAAACAGCAGCAGCAGCGTGGCGAAAAATCGGCCGATTAGCGTTCGAGAGTTTGTATTTTTCGACATTAGTGATTGCCTATGCGAGTCTTTAATTAGTCGTTGCTTCTCGTGCCGAAATACAACACCCATGAAAAACGTCTGCCACCAGCCTCGTTGTTGGTGAAACAACTGAAATTGGGCAGCCCGAATGAATCATGTGGATTCAGCGGCGGCTTGCGTCCTGCATTTACTGACCAGAAGTCCCTTCCAATCCTCTAGATTCCCTATTTTAATGCAAGCATCATGCATGTCTATTTTTTTCATATAAATCAAAAACATAAACAAAAAAATTAACGGTGCATGCACCCTGTTGTAAGATTTTCCGACAGCTGCGGCGTGGCTCCGGCTACAACATTCCCTCTTGCTGATACCATTCGAAGGTCCGTCGGAGGCCCTCATCGAGACCCACCGCAGGTCTATATCCTAACTGACTCTTAGCTTTTTTGATCGAAAAAGCCCTGTTTTGGCGAAACCAGTCCACGCGTCTCGGAAAGATAGGGGGCGTTATCCGGAGCGGCTTACAAATCGTTTCAAACGTGTGACCTGCAATAATAAGCGGCAGGATTGGATAATGGCTCACCTTCAGGTCCACCTTCATCGCCTGACCTACTCTTGCGACCAACTCGTTGATAGGAAGGTACTCTTCGTCAGCAATCAGATATTCTTCGCCATCACCGACGCCGGGCCGCATCGCCAGCATCAATGCATCCACAAGGTTGTCGACGTAAAGCGGGTGATACAGCGTTTTGCCGGATCCAAACATCGGAAACCGGCCCTTGGAAACGCGCCGAAAAATCATGAAGAATCGTTCCGGATCGCCGGGCCCGTAAATCGCCGCCGGTCTTATAATTGTGCAAGGCAAACCCTGCGCATTGAATTCTTTCGCTACAGGCTCTGCCTCATATTTTGTTTGTTGATAATAGTCGGCCGCATTGATTGGCGCGCTCTCGTCCGCGGGAGGATTCTCGACATTGCCGTGCACACCACAGGTACTGCAATAAACCACTTTCTTGACACCAGCGGATCGTGCTGCCTCCAAAACTGTGCGGGTACCCCCAACGTTGACTTCCTCATAATAGGAATTTGGTACATCCAACTCGCGAAATGCAGCCGCCAGATGTTGCACGAAGTCGACGCCCTCAATCGCCTTCGCCACAATCGCAGCATCGGTCACGCTGCCTATGACCACTTCGGCGCCGACTTTCCTCAGCTCCTCAGTCTTGTGGCCCTCTTTGTAGTCAAGAGCAACCACGTCGTAGCCATCGCTGACCAGGCGCCGCACCAGAGCTTTTCCGGTAAACCCCGTGCCACCCGTAACTAGTACTTTCATTGATATTTCCTCATTTCAGTGCTGGCTGCTATTAGTACTGTCAAAACCTGACCCTAAAAGAATCGCATATATTTCCCGAAGTTTGATCGCGGCCCTTTGCCAGCTAAACTGCTCCCGCACCCGCTCGATATTCAGCCGTGCAAACCGCCGCCGATCCTGGCCGCTTTGCAACGCGATTTGAAGTGTATCAACGAGGCCGGTATTCCGGGATTCTTTCGCGAAAAAACCGTTATTGTCGAGTATGTAGCGGTTGTTCGCTGTATCAAAGCAAACTACAGGTAGACCTGCTGCCATATAGTTAATCAGCTTTCCGCTGGCTTCGCCCGTTCCCCCGGGTTTTGGTTCTATCGCGATAGTTGCCTCTGCCAGGTGCTGACCTAAATCATCGAAATCGACACGTCCTATTATTGTAACGGTATCCTGAAGTGACTCGTCCTCGACAAAATTGACCAGCGGTTCAACAGGAAACCCGATTATTCTGAAATCCACCGGCAGGCCACGCCGGCTGCTTTCAGCCATGAGTTCCTGCAGCTCGTTAAGACCCTTTGCTCCTGACAATCCGCCGGAATAGATCGCAACTTCTTTGTTGGTGACCGAATCTCTGATGTTTGTTCGATCTGTCGCCACATCGGCTCCGTCGCCGACGAGGAATAGTACTTCTTTCGACAGAGCAAATGATTGACTCACAAAATCGATGGACGCTTGGGACGAGGCTACGACGACGTCCGCCAATTTTACGAGCCGTTCTTCTATGGCGCAAAAGAGCTTGCGCCTAAGCGGCCTTGCGACGAAATATGCATGTGCCTCGAGCTCTCCGACGAGACTGCCCTGCATGTCAAAAACCATGGGAATCGTCCATCTCAGGGCCAGAGCTCGGGACAGCCATCCGATCAGGACACCTTCGTGCAAGTGGCAGTGAAGCAAGTCGGGGCGAAACTGGCGAATCGCTTTTGCTACCGTAAATACGAGCAACAGATCGGCTACGTACTTGTAGGCGGACGGGCCTGCTTCAGTCTTGTTATACCCTGGGATTTTGGGACATCGCCGGGTTGCCACGCCCTCTGTGTCGCGGCCGATCGGATAGGTACAGACAAGGTTCTCAACGCCCGACTCATTTAGTGCACGAACTATTCCGCGAATTCGAATATGGCAGCCACGATCTGAAAAAAACGGCGTTGGAGCGACGTGCAGAACTTTAACAGGAATCATTTCGTTTCCTGCTCAGCCTTTTCGTACAGGGACCTGGGAGGAAAGTATTGTTCAGCTCGATCGATTTCCTCTCGTTGCCGAGACTCCGACCAACCCAATTCAGTACCAATCAGCGTCGCCGCACGTCGCAAAGCTGCATCGCCCGGATGACCAAGCGTTCCAAGTCCGGTGCGGCGAAAAACAAAGTCCTCAAGATGAACCACAGATTCATTTCTGGCGCAATGAACGGCCGTCGATGCAATTAGCTCACTATCGCCACCCAATGTAGCAGCCAACTCAGGTTGATCAGCTGCCATCCGCATTATGCTTTGGGCCTGCGGACCAAAAAACCTCGCGGTCGCAACCATCGTATCCCGACTCGCAGTATCCGGTAGTCGAGCCGCCGCGTCGATCAGCGATTCGACCACATTACTGGAATCAATGGCAGGCGAAGGTGTGCGGGTTTGGCATTCTGCAAAACTCGTACCGAGTTTCATTGCTACCAGATCGGCAGCTTTTTCGGCGAGTAGCCGCGCCGTGGTAAATTTTGCACCAAATACTGAAAGATACCCGCCGACACTGTCCGATCTGGCGTGATCCAACAAGCGATAATCAGCAGCCCCTTGATAGCGGTCCGTATCGATATTTATGGCAGTAAGTGGATACAGCCCCGCGAATGAGTGCTGAATCCGGTCCGGGGAAATCAGATCCCGTCCAATAGCACCGTTGATTCCTTCGACCAATTGGCGAATGTCACCGCTGGTTGGTTGGACTTGCTCAAGACTTCCATCATGGCGGGCATAACTGGTTCCGATCAGGGTGTGGCCGCGCCACGGTATTAAGAACATGTTGCGACCACCGACCCCCGCTACACCTTCGATCTTCTGGCTCGTCGGCAACGCTACCGCGCAATCGTGCGGGCCTAAATCCGCGATAATGTGAGCACCGCGACAAAAAGCGGTTATTGCATTCGTACTTGCGGCAGGTTGCGCGAACGAGTCAATCCAGGGTCCGGCGCAATTAGCGACAACTTTGCTTCGCACGTCGAAAGACTCACCCGACCGAGAATCAGAAACAGCGATGCCCGTAACATTTTTGTCCTGCCAGAGCAGTCCGGTCGCCGTGACGTAATTTACAGTGGCAGCGCCCTGCTGCCTCGCGCCATTGATCATGCTCCAGGTCACGCGCTCGCTGCTAATCATGTGAATCTCTGGCAGCAACAAACCGCCTGTTATCGCATCACTATTTGATAGCCAGGGAGCACGCCCAAACAGTTCGTCTCGGTCAATGAGGCCTGACGGTGGTATCGGATTTATGCCTTCCCCGACCAAACTATCCTGACCGATACCCGCAGCGTTGTATATGAGATTTGCAATCGCCAATGTCATCCGGTCATTGCCTAATTTGCGGTAAGTCGGTATCACAAATGGCAGGTCCTGGCAGAGATGGGGAACCAGGTTCCGAATTCGAATTCGCTCCAGGGATGACTCGCGAACCTTATCGAGCCGCAATTGACGGAGGTATCGAATGCCGCCGTGTAAGACTTTGGATGACGATGCCGATGTTGCTGCGCCAAAGTCACTCTTCTCTACCACTGCTACTTTCATGCCGCGGTGGGCTGCATCGAAGGCCAGCATCGCCCCGGTAATACCGCCCCCTATGATTACGAGGTCGAAATATTGGTTGGCCAATTTGGCCAGATCTTGATCACGATTCATGTGCGGCTTTGCATTCGGGCCTGCTTGGCTGGTCGATATCGATTGAGTATCAGAATAACCGATTCAATGCCTGTCATCGACAGTCACCGGTCAACCAGGCCTTTTTTCGTATCAGGTGGTCGGAACTGCCATCCAGTCGATGCTTTGAAACATAAACCACGTCACAGATTGCAACGCGATCCTAGACACAGGGAGCGACAAAATAGACACTAAGCTCAATTTCCGCGCAAGAATCGCTCGGAATTTACAAAATACTCTAATACTGCAGGTCAAACTTTCATGAGCCGACTGTTGCATCAACTGCTGTCAGATTCTGCAGCATTGACCCCCGATGCTATTGCGCTAATTGCCGGAAATCAATCTCTAAGTTACCGGAGTTTGGATGAGGCCTGCCGGCAATTTGCGATAGGTCTGCAACAACGCGGCGTGGTTCGAAATGATCGAATTGCGATCTATTTGCCAAAACAAATCGAAATGGTGGTCAGCCTCATTGGCGCGTCCATGGCTGGCGGAGTATTCGTGCCTGTGAATCCCGTTCTCAAGGCGGCACAAGTCCGGCACATCATTGACGATTGCGCAGCAACGGTGCTGGTGACGTCAAAACCGCGGTTGGCATTGCTGCGCCACGAGATCGCCGCCAGCGCGAGCATCTAACATATTGGAATAGTCGACGCCGAAGCGTCGGGAGAATGCGCGCCTGAGGTGCATGGCTGGTCAGAATTTAATGCTGTTTCAGGCAATGTTTCGCCGCTAGCGTCGATTGACGTTGATGTCGCGTCCATCCTCTATACCTCCGGAAGTACGGGCAGCCCGAAAGGCGTAGTGCTAACCCATCGCAATATGGTCTGCGGCGCAGAAAGCGTGGCAAGCTATTTGCAAAATACAGCCGATGACGTCCTGCTGGCGGTACTGCCATTTTCGTTCGATGCAGGATTTAGCCAACTAAGCACCGGATTTTCAGTTGGTGCGAGTATTGTGTTGCTTGATTACCTGTTGCCGAAGGACGTGATTCGCGCGGCTGAGCGCTATCGAGCAACTGCAATCACTGGTGTCCCGCCGCTATGGAACCAACTCGCTACATTTGAGTGGCCTGGAGTAGTGCGAGAATCGATGCGCTATATTGCTAACACAGGTGGTGCGATGCCAACGACAACGCTGGCGGCAATGCGAAGCCAACTTCCGAATACAGATGTTTTTCTTATGTACGGACTCACAGAGTCATTCCGTTCAAGTTATTTGCCGCCGGATCAGGTCGAAATAAGACCAACATCGATGGGCAAGGCCATACCCAATGCTGAACTCCTGGTCGTCAATGACGATGGAAATCTTTGTGGTCCAGGTGAAATCGGTGAATTGGTTCATCGCGGAGCGTTGGTTTCCCTGGGCTACTGGAACGATCCGCAAAGAACACAGGAACGATTTCGTCCTTTGCCAAACAAACTCGGGGGCATCCCGGGCGTTGAATTGGCGGTTTGGTCAGGAGATCTGGTAAAAACAGACGACGAAGGATACCTTTACTTTATTGGTCGCCGTGACGACATGATCAAATCGTCCGGCTATCGCATTAGTCCCACCGAGGTCGAAGACGTCGTCTACAAAACCAATTTGGTTGACGAATGTGCGGCGATCGGAATGCCTCACCCGACAATTGGCCAGTCAATTGTGGTCGTCTACTCTACGACGTCAAACGAGGATGTCGCCGACCTCGTGATTGCAGGCTGTAAAAAACAATTGCCGACCTACATGGTACCGTCGCAGGTTCTGCGCCGAAAGTCGCTACCCAGAAACCCAAACGGTAAGATCGACCGTCGGCTTATTGCGGCCGAGCTGCAATCCGAATTAGGAAGCGATCATGACTGAAGTGTTGCATGCCGCGTTGGCCAATATACGCTTTGACGATGGCGTTCTTGTCTGGGGTGGTCGAAAGGTGACCGAAATTGCAGAAGAACTTCAGCAGACACCTTTCTATGTTTATGATGCGGACCGCATGAACGAACGAGTTCGAGAGTTGCGTTCGGCATTGCCCGGTGAGATGCATCTTCACTATGCAATGAAAGCCAATCCGCTTCCCGTGTTGGTCACGCACATGTCCTCGATAGTCGATGGCCTCGATGTCGCATCTGCTGGCGAATTGCGCGTGGCATTAAATTGCGGAGTTCCCGCGAGCAAAATAAGCTTTGCCGGACCGGGAAAGCGCCTTTGGGAACTTGAAGCGGCTATTGCCGCTGGTGTAACCATTAATGCCGAATCGGAAACCGAGATCGATCGTATCGCTTCGATCGGGAAAGACACCGGGAGCCGCCCACGGATGGCAATCAGGGTAAATCCGGACTTCGAACTCAAGAATTCGGGCATGAAAATGGGCG
>JBBKWL010000012.1:0-34909 GCA_037968975.1 Woeseiaceae bacterium
CTAGGCTTCGACATGGTCGAGTACCATCCGCAATTGTGGAATGCGAACAAAGACAATCGTATCTTGCATATCGATTTTCTCCCCACTGAAATCGACGAGCACTACCATCCCGAAACAGAAGTGATCGGCGATCTAGCTCACGCGCTTTGGATGCTGAATGAAAAAGTACACACCGATGGCCTCCCCGACTACGATCTTGAGAATCAGGCACAGTGCCGCAGCGCAATGGCGGCCGACTTCGCGGAATACAAAGACGATGAAACCGAGGGCTGCATACGGCCACAGAAAGCGGTCTGGGATGCGCGCCAGGTCATGGGCCCGCACGATATTCTGTTATCCGATGTTGGCGCTCACAAGATGTGGGTTGCTCGTCATTACCAATGCCATGAACCGAATACCTGTTTGATTCCTAACGGCTTTTGCTCGATGGGCTTTGCCCTGCCGGGCGCGATAGCAGCCGGAATCGTGCACCCTGACAGACGCATACTTGCGATAGCCGGCGACGCCGGATTCCTGATGAATGTGCAGGAAATGGAAACGGCAAAACGCATTGGCAGTAACATCACCGTAATGGTTTGGGAAGATCATGCCTATGGCTTGATCGAATGGAAGCAGGAGACGCATTTCGGAAAACACACGGACCTTGAGTTCGGCAATCCGGACTGGCTGCTGCTGGCACAATCCTTCGGCTGGAATGGCCACGTTGTAAATGATTCCGTGGATCTGGCCACTACCCTGGACGGGGCACTTGCCGAAGCGGGCCCCAGCCTGCTGGTAATTCCCATCGACTATCGGGAGAACCTGTTGCTAACCAAGAAACTCGGTGAGATCTCATGCGCAAGCTAATGGTTGAGTCGAAACGTCCGGCCGCCGGCAAGCTAGTGGTTCTGTCACCTTATGACGGTCGCGAGCTGGACCAGGTTGCCACCAGCGGCATCGATCACGTTGACGATGCACTCACGGCCGCACACGCATTGTTTAGTGATCGCAGTCGCTGGCTGTCAGTCCCGGAGCGTCTCGCAATTCTGAGTAAGACTGCAGAAATCATGCAGTCGCAAGTCGAAGAACTCACGCTTATTGCCGCGAGCGAAGGTGGTAAACCGTTCAACGATTCGAAGGCAGAAGTGCTGCGCGCTATTAACGGTGTGCATTTGTGTGCTGAAGGGCTGCGCTCGCACGCGGGAGCGGTGATTCCGCTTGGCACAACGCCGGCAACCACGGAGCGTATCGCTTTTACGCAAAAGGAACCGATCGGCGTGGTTGTTGCCGTCAGTGCTTTCAATCACCCGTTAAACCTCATCGTGCACCAAGTCGGACCGGCTGTCGCAAGCGGCTGCCCGGCAATCGTCAAGCCTGCTGCGGACACGCCATTGTCGTGTATCCGCTTCGTGGAGATACTTCGCGAGGCCGGTTTGCCCGATGCCTGGTGTCAGGTTTTGATCGCCGACAGTCGGGACGCAGCCGAAAAGCTGGTTGTCGATTCGCGCGTGGCTTTCTTTAGCTTCATCGGCAGTGCGAAAGTTGGCTGGATGCTGAAATCAAAACTCGCACCCGGCACACGCTGCGCTCTGGAACACGGAGGCGTGGCACCGCTCATTCTCGCGCCACCCTACGATCGCGATGCAGCGCTTGCAGCCACGGCAAAGGGTGGTTTTTATCATGCAGGACAAGTCTGCGTATCAGTGCAGCGTGTGTTCGCACCGACCGACGAATGCGCTGCATTTGCCAAATCACTTGCCGAGATTGCGTCGCAATTAATAGTTGGTGCGCCCGAAGACCCTGCAACAGACGTCGGGCCGCTGATTCGTGCTGCCGAACTCGAGCGAGTCGCGAATTGGGTGGACGAAGCCGTCGCCGCCGGGGCCAAACTGCTGTGCGGCGGTGAAAAAATTTCTGACAGCTGCTACGCACCAACGGTACTGCTGAATCCGCCAGTCGACGCGAAAGTCAGCAAACTGGAAGTGTTTGGTCCTGTTGTCTGCGTTTACGGCTACGACAGTCTGGACGCTGCCGTACAGCAAGCCAACGATCTGCCGGTCGCGTTTCAGGCGGCAGTCTTCACAGACGACATCGACACAGCCAATCGTTTGTACAAACATCTCGATGCATCAGCAGTGATGATCAACGATCACACCGCCTTCCGCGACGATGTAATGCCGTTCGCAGGATTGCGCGAGTCCGGTCTTGGCGTTGGCGGTATTCCCTATACACTCGAAGACATGCAGATCGACAAGATGATGGTCATCAAGTCGTCACAACTGTAGCCAAGGACTTCACTATGACCCTCAAAACCGCCGTCATTTATGGCAGCGTTCGTCGTGACCGGCAAGGCATCAATGCGGCTCGTTTCATTAAAAACAAACTTGAGTCTAGAGGCCATGATGTCGCACTGGTTGACCCGAAAGAGCACCCCTTGCCGATTCTGGACTTGCGCTACAGCGAGTACGACGAAGGTACCGCGCCGGAGCCTATGCAAAAAATTCATGAAATGCTCGATGCGGCGGACGGTTTTATTGTTGTCTCCGGCGAATACAACCACGGCATCCCACCCGCGCTCAAAAATCTGCTCGATCACTACCTGCCCCAATTTCGCCGCAAACCAAGTGCAATCGTGAGCTATTCAGCTGGCTCTTTCGCCGGCACGCGCGTGCATGCTGCACTGCGTGAAATTCTAGCGACGCTGGGGTCCGTTCCGGTACCACCCACATTGCTTATTTCCAGCATATCCAAGTCTTTCGATAAAAGCGGTAAGGCGCTTGACGAAGCGTACGAGGAACGGGCTGACAAATTCCTCGCGGAGTACGAATGGTATGCGAACGCTTTGCAGGCAGCGCGAGGAAAAACCTGAAGTCAGAGCTGATCGACGAATATTCTCTGATTAGCCTGCACAATCCCCAGGTCGGTGGTACTTCCATCCGGCCAACGGACCTGCAATGCGTCGACCTGTGAGGCGCTGCCGATTCCGAAGTATTGTTCCGTCGGGTTCTGCGAAATGAAGTTACTACCTATCGCGACTTCTCGCATCATGGTGCTGCTACCGACTGTCGCCGTGATCCGCGCTCCGGCGGCGGCCGTATTGGGCGTGCGGCCACGCAGCTTCACGACCAGGTAATTATTGCCGCGGCTGTCGTTACGATACAAGGCAGCGCCGTTATTGCCCTCATTCGCCCAAAGAAATATGTCGACATCGCCGTCCTGGTCAAAGTCCGCACAAACAACGCCGCGCCCCTGATCCTTGTCCGCGATGCCGAGATCGAGTGCTTCATTGGTAAACGTTCCATCGCCCGCGGATATGAAGGCACGACTGGTGTCGGAAGTGAAGTCGCCGATATGATCAAATTGCCAGCCGTTGGTGTGGTACAAATCCAGGTTGCCGTCGTTATCTATATCTACGAAGCAGGCGGCCCACCCCCAACCACCATCAATCACTCCGGCAGACTCGGTTACGTCAACGAATACCCCGGCATCGTTTCGGTACAGACGATTGCCATTCTCTTCGAGCGGGTTTGCAGCGCGGAAGATGCTCGAGACAAACCAATCGAGGTCGCCGTCGTTGTCATAGTCGCCAACGGCCGATCCCATGCCATTGGCATCCTTGATTACTTCAACATCTGTCACATTGTCGAACGTTCCGTCAGAATTGTTCATGAATACCATTGATCCGTTCACATCGCCGGACATGACGATGTCCGGGTACAGATCATCATTCAGGTGCACGAATGACGGTGCAAAGGAATAGTCTATCGCCTGTAGCGGCACGTACGGGTCCTGCAGGGTGATGATGCTTGGCGAAATACCGGCCTGCTCACTCACGCTGGAAAAACGTATCTGCCCTGCAGTACTGTCATTGCGCCAGAGGTGTTCGGTATCTCCCGGATCGGATTCCGAGCGTTCGACTCCCCAGTGCGACAGAAACAGATCCAGATCGCCGTCAAGATCATAGTCGCCGAAGGCCGCCGACACGGTTTGCGTCGCGCCGATGCCATCCAGACCTGATCCTGCGGTTACGTCACTGAATGTGCCGTCGCCGTTGTTCGAAAAAATCCTGCATGGGTCCCCTTGCACGCCGCCCAGAAACAGATCCAGATCGTTGTCACCATCAATATCCGCGAACATGGGACCGCTATGCCGATAATTTTCAACGGCGGATTTGGTGTTGGCCAGACCCGCGGCGGCGGCTATCTCTGTGAATACATTGTTGCCATCATTCCGATACAAGAGATTCGGACCGATATCGCCGCGAACGATAAACAGATCGATATCGCCATCTGCGTCGAAATCGCCCGACGCGACGCCGCCAGCAAAGTACGGCACATCGAACAGGTCGCCTGCCAGTTTTGAGAAACCGACTTCAAACTGAACGCCTGACCCGTTTGTAACCTCCGCATAAAGCGTCTGCGGAACTGGCGCAGGCGGAGTTTGCGGCGGCGCTCCGTTTCCGCCTCCTGACCCTCCGCCACCACTGCAGGCAGCCAGACAGCACATCAGAAGAACAGCGCTCCGGGCGTGAAATTGGTTTGGCATCACTGGAGATTAACTTCAATGTAATTATTGTTTGCACTGATTATAAGAAGAATGCCCGGCTACGCCAATAGGCTGCCCAGAAAGCACGATCTATAGTATCGTGCGCCAATGACGACCGACATTGTTAAGACAGACGCGCTTATTATCGGTGCGGGCCCGTCTTGCATTTTTCAGGTATTCGAGCTCGGATTGCTCGGTATTACGTGCCATGTTCTCGGCTCGTTACCGGTTGTCGGTGGCCAGCATGATCAACGATTACACCGCCTTCCGTGACGATGTTTTGCAATTCGCAGGATTGCGCGAGTCCGGTCTGGGTGTCAGCGGCATTCCCTATACACTTGAAGACACGCAGATCGACAAGATGATGGTTATCAAGTCGTCACAACTGTAGCCAATGACTTTTCTATGACACTCAAGACCGCCGTATTTAATGACAGTGTTCGTCGTGTCCGGCAGAGCATCAATACCGCTCGTTGATCCCAAAAAGCATCCGTTGCCGATTCTCGACCGGCGGTAAAGCGAGTACGAGGGGCGGGCCGACAAATTCCTCGCGGAGTGCGAATGGTATGCGAAGGCATTGCAGGCAGCGCGAACCGAAGCAGAGTAAACTTCACACATGGGTCGCATTCGCGTTATCACATTTTCGGTTGCTGTTGCAGTGCTCGCTGCTTGCCCGGCCGAGCGCGAATCGTTTCGCTCGAACGACCCGCGCATTTATGATTTTTCCGATCTTTCAGTCGAGACCTTGCGCAGTCGCACATACGGTTCGAAGCTGGAGATCCAGTATGAGGTGCAAGGACGACCGTCGCCGTCATACATGGCTTCCTACGAATCGGACGGGCTGAACGTCTACACGCGGATCGACCTGCCAGCGAGTCCCGCGCCGGACACCGGCTATCCGGTCGTACTTTTCTTGCACGGGTGGATTGGAATGGACGCGGCTCCAAATATGGACTTCTTTTACCCGGGTGTAAGCAATTATAGTCAGATTATCGACGCCTATGTTGACGCCGGCTTCGCCGTATTTGTTCCTGGATGGCGTGGGCATGGCACGCTCAATGGCACCCCGGCAGACGGAATAGAATTCCTTCGTGCCTGGGACAATGGTAGCTACATCAGCCCAGTGTTTTACGCAATTGACGTGTTGAATTTACTGGATAGCTTATCGACTTTTGAGAACAGTACGCTCGATTTAAATCGGATCAACTTGTACGGGCATTCGCAAGGAGGCGACGTTGCACTAATAACATTGGCGATTGCGGGCGAAGAATCACGGGTTGCAAACGATCTGAACGCCGCATCTATATGGTCAGGCAATTTCCCCTCAAGATTGACCCAACTTGAAACTTTTTGGCCGATGCAAACCAGCCCGGAAGCTTTTCTTTCAGGCGACGGAACATGGAACGGAACGGCAACAAGTGCAGACGGCTCCGTAAATCCGAACTTTGTGTTTGGCTTTCCGGCGGACTGGATAGGGACTACAAACTTGGACGAATGGTCCTGGCAATACGAAACCTGGTCCAATGCGACCGTGGCGGAGGCACTTACCACGAAACTTGAGCAACTGTATACCACACTGAATACTTACGTCGTGGACCTGCCAACAGTAGACTACAAATTTGCGAAGTCGCAGGCAGGGAGAACGACCGTAGTCCACGATCCGTCAGTTATCGACGGAATGAGCCAAATTGGCGCCTATCATGTGGAACAATTCATCAGCGAAGCGCTCGCCTTACACCACTCGGACAGAGACTTTTACTCGCTGCCGGAGTGGAATGCCGATCTTTGCGAGCGAGCTAACGGCGCGGGTGGCCGGTGCTTCGATTTTACCTACCACGGCAATACTCACTCGCTTCTCCTCAGCTCGCATGAGTGGTTTTCGCCCGCGGGCTCCCGCTCCGGTTTTTTCGTTGCAATTCAACGTGATATCGCCCTTTTCTCCGACCGAAACCCGAGCGAGATCCAATTCCCCTAGCATTAATTTGATCGATTTATCGGCAGCAATCCTGCAGAATGTACTTCGAATGCAATAGCTGTTGGAGCTACCTGAATGATCGAACATCACCGCACTGCGGTCCCGCTCGCACGCGAACACATGCCGACGAACTTCTCGATCTCATTGCAAAATTACACGCGGCGCGGCAGCCCTGAAGAGAAGCGTATTCCGGATGAATTCGGCCCCAGCCAGCCGATGCGCGGATTTGAAGAGACCTATCAAAACATCGTCGACTACATTGTGCGAATAACCTACAGAATCTGGGAAGAACGCGATGTCCAATACATTGCCGATACCTACTCGGACGCCTCTGAGGTTTACGACGATTACGGTTTACAGCATGGCTGCCAAAAAATTATTCAGGACACGCACCATACAACCGGCGCCTACTCCGACATCAAATTGATCGCCGATGAGATCGTATGGGCGGGCAATGATGAGATCGGGTATCACACATCGCATCGCACCATCATTCGTGGCATCAACGATGGCGACAGCAAGTATGGGCCGGCCACGAACAAACCTATTGACGTCCTGGTAATTGCAAATTGTGTCGCGCTCGAGAACGAGATTTTTCTTGAGCACGTTCTATACAACAATTCGAGCATGCTGCAGCAACTCGGGCATAAGCTGGACGAATTGGTACCACAGCTTGCTGCATCTCCGTTTCCAGGATGGCCGCGCGATAGCGGTACCTGGGACCAATTGAGAAGTTCGACAAGACCACAGCAACCACTTTCGCTTGCACAGCCGATAGAAGGTTTTGATGTCGATCGATTCGCGCGAGCGACCATGGATGCTCTGTGGAATAAGCGCGACTTCGAGTTGTTGAACCAAGCCTATGCGAGGGATTTCGCATTCGAAGGTCCGACAGACCGAAAGTTTTCCGGGGCCAAGTCGTACTTTGCATTGATTGGCGATCTAACGACCGCGTTCCCGGACTTGCAACACCAGGTTGACGAAATTTACTGGATGGGAAATGCGGCTGACGGCTTCCTCACGTCAGAGCGCTGGAGTGCCGAGGGTACACATACAGGCGCTGGATTGTATGGCGAACCGACAGACAAAGCCGTACAAATATGGGGCATCACCCAGCACCGCATCGTCGGCGGCAACATCGTCGCTGAGTGGATGCTGTTCAACGAGCTTGATCTGATGATGCAACTCGCAACCGGATAGGACACGAAATGAACGACAGACAGAACGCCAAAAAAATTGTTCTCGACTATTTCGACGCACTGGAGAGAGCCGAGCCGAGCTCAATTGTCAGCGTCATCAATGGCTTCGCTGCACCAGACTACCGCTTTCGTGGCGTTCACCCGTTTAACGAACTAGACGGTGCTGCCGCAGTCGCAGCGGCTGTCTGGCAGCCTCTACGCGCGTCGTTGACACCGATGCAGCGACGCCAAGATATTTTTATGGCTGGACCGAACCTGATCGACGGTAATATGTGGGTATCCAGCATGGGAAAATTCATGGGTCTGTTCGACAAAAACTGGCTTGGTATTCCTTCGTCGGGCAAAGTTGTATTGATCCCGTATTGCGAATTCCTTCGCATTGAAGATGGCGGGATCGCCGAGTCTGCATTGTGGGTCGACATCATCAGCGTTATGAAACAGGCTGGCGTCTATCCGTTGCCCCTTCAGACCGGTGCAGAAATCATCAATCCAGGGCCGCGCACCGGCGATGGGTTACTAATTGAAAAGCAGAACGACGCAGCTTCACAGAAGACCCTCGACCTCATTATGGAGATGTGTAACGACCTGGTGCGCGACGGCATGGAATCGCCGGAGGATAACCTTGACAGGACCTGGCATGAAGACATGATCTGGTTCGGTCCGAGCGGAATTGGCGCCACTTACACCATTGATCGCTACCAGCAACAGCACCAAGGGCCGTTCCGACGAGGTCTACGTGATATCGAATTCAACGGCCACATTCTCGAACATGCCGAGGGAGACTACGGTGGCTGGTTCGGCTGGCCAAACCTGAAGATGAAACAAGGCGATGGTTTCCTGGGCTTGCCGGCCTCTGACACGCAGACCGAAATGCGTGTTGTGGATATCTATCGGCGCGAAGGCGACAAGCTTGCCGAGAACTGGATTTTCATCGATTTCCTGCATTACCTGTTGCTACTTGGTGTTGACGTGTTGGAGCGATGTCGAACGATTAATCGCAGCTAGTCAAATCATCGAGTCAAGCACCCAAAGCAGCGCAATGCAGGCAAGAAAAAACACGGGTAACCCATAGCTGACCTTGTCAACCTTGCCGGCGACGACATACCAGCCGTCTTGCTTCATTGGTAATCCCTCATTCTCATATTTCTGCAATTGGCCTTTAACCGAGTACGGCGAATATTCGCTTTGCCAACCGCCCAATACAACGCTGGCGATCCAGGCAACCATAGAACTGACAACCCCACCGACTACGCAATACCAGGGCCACGCGATGTTCATGTAAAATTCGACGTAGGCAAGCGACAAGAACCCGGCGGCAACCCCAATCAGAATCCCTTTCTCGTTGGTATGTTTGGAGAAAAACCCGAGGCCAAACATGGCTAACTTTGCGCCAACGAAAAACGATCCAATCTTGCTCAGTATTTCAATAACCGAACCGCCGCTTTTGGTAAACAGGATTGCCGGAACCACCATTGCGACCGCCCAGGCGAATGTGAACCAACGCGTCGCAGTGAGATAGTGCTCTGGCGAGCCACCCTTTTTGAAGAATTTTTCGTAAAAGTCCAGCGTAGTAACCGTCGCCATCGAGTTCAGACTGGAATCCAGGCTGGACATCGACGCAGCGACAATGGCAGCAGTGACAATACCCATGAGCCCCGGAAAACCAATTACCGACACGAACTCGAGTACGATCAGGTTTTCGTTGTCGAACGGTTTACCATCGTAATAGCCGTAAAACAGGAGTCCCAGGCCGAAAAACAAAAAGAAAATAAAGAAAGCGACATAAGCCATGAGGATATAGGCCTTCTTGGCGTCGCCGATTGACTTTGCCGTGAGCGTACGTTGCACCATCATCTGATTCACGCCATACACGGTAACGTGATAAATCGACATCGCAACGATGCCTGTCCAGATCGTACCGACTTTTGCGGGATCCATACTGTATTCGAATGGATTTGTCTTGCCTGTTTCCTTAAGTGCTTGCAGTGTGCCAGCCAATCCATTGGGCAACTCACCGATCAGTAGCACCAAGGTAATGATTGCACCGAGAAAAAGAATTCCCGTTTGGATGACGTCGGTCCAGATTACCGCTGATATTCCGCCCAGCATCGTATAAGTAACCGCAACTACTGCGACGATCATGATCGCAACTATAACGTCGATACCGGTGATGTACTCCAACACCAATGCAGTCGTGTATAGCATGATGCCCGAGTATGCGAAATTACCAAACAGAAACACGAAGGACATCACAGTCCTGGAGGTCAATCCAAATCGACGCTCCAGATAATCGAAAATAGATGCGCAACCGCTGTTGTAGAAGAAGGGGAGGAACAGTGTGATGACGATGAATATTGCTATCGGATAGTTAATATGAATAAAAATTACCGAAAATCCGTCAACGTAAGACCATGCCGGACCGCCCAGAAACGTCAGCGCGCCGATATAGGTGGCGATAACGGAAATGCCGATCGCCCACCACGGTGTGGTTCGCCGGCCAAGATAGTAATCTTCGGCAGTCTCAACGCGCTTGCTCAAGAAGAATCCGAGCACCAAATTGCCTAATACATAGGTAACCAGGATCGCCCAATTCAGCAGGCCGAAATCACCCATTGATATCTATCTGCAAATTCTCGATCAACGGTCTCAGGTGTTTTTCGTAGTTCTTCCACGCCGCGACCGATGTTTTGTAAATTGGCTCGCGAACCTGGCTTGCACTTGGCGTCTTGACCACACGCTTGGTCGCATAAAAACTCAGCACGTCGTCTTCGAACGGTAGATCGAGGAAATTAAGCATACGACGACTCTGGGTTTCGATGTCTTCAACTGTGTCTTCGTAGCGGACATCCAGAATTCTCCTGGGAAGCAGCTCGTGCCAGCTTTGCATCAATCGCTTGTAGCGTGAGTAATATTGCCCCAATGCCTCCAGGTCATGCGCATAAGATTGCCGTTTATCGAAAGGTATACGATGAATCGCGAAGCAATTGGCGACGGGGTCGCGGTGACAGTGCACAAAACGTGCGCCGGGCAATGCCAATGCAAGCAGTCCCAGATACTGAAAATTCAATGGCGATTTGTCGATGACATAAGTCTTGGTAAGGTTATCGTCGTTGTGTCGTGACAGGTAATAGTCGCCAAGATCGTTCAGTTGCTCGGCCGTCACATCGACTAAGTTCATTGGATAGGGCTTGCCGATTAACTCCTTGATGCGATGAATCGTATCGAACGCAAAACTAACCTCGCCCGCACCAATAATCTCACTGTGGCTGGCAAGAATCTGTTCAGTCAGGCTAGTGCCGGAGCGTGGCATGCCGAGCACAAAAACCGGCTGTGAGCTCCTATTTCCTCCATCTCCCGCCAGACGCTCAATGACACCAGCCACGCCTGCAACGCTGCCGTCCAGGTATTCCGCAACCTCTGCGTCTTTGTACGTGCTGTTTCGGGCTTTCAGTTTGTTGCCGGCCGCCAGATACGCAAAAGCTTCGTCAAATTGTTCGCGTTGCTCGCAGATACGGTACAAACCATATGCGAGATGCATCTTCGATTCGTTCGACTGCTCTTCCCTGTTCCAAAGTGCCAGCATCGCGTCAAGCTCTTCGTCACTACTCCTGCGCCCTCGAATTTGCGATAAATTGTAGTACGACACTGTCATGTCCGGAACCAATTCGATGGCTTCCAGAAACTTCTGGGCCGCTTTTTCGCGATCGCCCATTTGTTCGAACAGTACGCCCATCACGTGGTGCGTTTCCGGGTTCCCGGGTTCGATCTGCAGTGCTTTTTCCAGGGATTGCATGCCCAGTTCGGGTCGGTCCATATCGCGCTGCGTTCTTGCCATGTTAATAATGGCTGCGACATATTGAGGGCTAAGATCGACTGCTTTCTCGTAGCTCCTCATCGCATCTTTATAGCGCGCCAACGACAACAGAACGTCGCCCTGGTTATTGTAGGCTTGGGCGAGTTTAGGGTCGAGCTCGATGGCGCGAGCAGCCGCTTTCAATGCAGGCTCCGGTTGGTTGGACTCATTAAGTGCCGCCGACAAATTACTCCAGCATTCGGCGAAATCCGGGTACAACTTGATTGACTCTTCGTAAGCCCTAATTGCTTTGCCGGGCTGATCCAGTAGACGCAGAACGTTACCCAGATTGTTGAAAACGACCGGATGGTTCGGTTGCAATCGCACAGACTCGGCAAGATGTGTCGAAGCGAGTTTGATCTTGCCCAGGTCTTTGTAAGCCAAGCCAAGATTGGCATGTGCCTGCGAATCTTGCGGATCGATTTCTAACGCCGTCGTGATGAAATCCACCGCTTCAGAAGCACGGCCATTGTTAACGAATAACATTCCCATCAGATTCAGGGCGTGCTTGTTTGCAGCATCCGCATCAAGGACTTTTTTGTAGAACTGTTCAGCCTTCGTCAGATTCCCAGCGCGCTGCGCCTGGTATCCGATTTCCAACTCGCGAACTAAATCAACGGCCATCTGAATTTCTCATCGGCAGAAAATAGAAAGCCTCGCACAGGGCGAGGCTTTCAACAACCAGAGTGGTGCGAACACCACTCAAGACTTCTCGGGGGTTAGAAGTTGTATGACAGCCTGAGACCCCAGGTTGACGGATTATTAAAGTCAGCAATTGCCCTGCCCTGACTGAACTGGTCTGAACCAATCTGTACCGTCTCATCCGACGCATTCAATATGTAGGCCTGTATAGACAGCGGACTATTCGCTGCATACCAGGTGGCACGCAGATCGACTGTCGTGTATGCATCCTGCTGGGCAAAGAAGTAGTTAATATTGGTCGTCTTGTAGTCATCCGAATGATAAATCAGGATACCTGGTACCAATTCACCGGCTCCGCTCAGGTCGATTGAATAAGTCGCATCTACGGACAAGGTCCAGTCCGGCGAGAACCGAGGCGTTTCGCCTGACAGATAGTAGACCTGTGAACAGGTTTGATCGCAGTTAGCCGGATCCAAAATGCCTGCTCCGAGAACAACGTCATCGCCACCTGCGCGGAAGACGCGATTCAGGACACTACGACTAAACTCGTCCAATTCCGCATCGAGGATTGACAGACCCGCTCGAATGCGAAGCGCCTCACTTGCAATCCAGTCCATCTCAAACTCAAGTCCAGTCGCTGTCATTGAGCCGCCAACTGAACCTACCGAGCAGATCGACCCGCCACAGGGCTCGAATGACGATGTCGTGAGTCCCGTATAATCATTGTGATAGGCAGCGACGTTCAATCGCATCGAACCATTCAGGAGCGAGCTCTTCATACCTATTTCGTAAGCATCAACCTCGTTCGGGTCGGTCAGATCCGTACTACCGGCGCCTTCGATACCTCCCGCGATGTAGCCGGATGACGCGGACGCAAACAACATGATGTCCTCGTTCAAGTCATGTTGAATCGCTAATTTGTAGTCGGTGTTCGAACTCTTACCTGTTTGTCGATTATCAATTGATGCCTGTGTGCGAGTGAATGAAGGCCATGAGTCAAAGCGGCTGCCAGGATCAGCAAAGTGCGCGTCGTAGTAGCCTGCGGCCCAACCATGCACACCAGGGCCGAAGTCGATGTAGCGAATTTCAGAATTACGCTTGTCCGTTGATTCTCGAAGTCCAACAGTCAATCGAGTCCGATCGGTGAATGAGTACTCTGCCTGACCATAAATCGCGGTTGACTTCGTACCACCAACACCTTGTGACAACCAGTGAGCCCAGGATTGATTGAATTCTGAATTGGTTGTATCTGTGTATGCCCAGGTGAACTCGGCCGACGTATCGCCAAGACCGGAATCGTCGTAGACGAAGTAACCCAGCGTCCATTGCAATGCACCGTCACCATTGGAGTTCAGGTTGATGTCGGCCTGGTACGCTTTCGAATTCAAGCGGTTGCCGGCAACCAGTCCGCACCATGGTCCGTCCCAGCATTGTTGCCAGTAACCCGCACCATTGGTATTCGCAGGAATTGCACCCGGATTGTCCTCAGCCCAGCCCGATGGATTCGGCGTGTAGTCCGAATCAGCTGTACGGAATTCTTCGTAGTCAAAAATGCCGTAGTTAACCGTAAGTATGACCGGTCCGAAGTCAACATTTGCCAACAAGCTAAACGACGTTTCTTCAATGTCCCGAAGCGGCTCGACGTCTTGCCGAATTTTTCGAACGTCAGGCAAGATGCTGGCAGTTTCGTCAACACCGAAGACGCCCGCTGTGTAGCGACCGCCTGCGGCCGGCCAAGACGTGCCTTCGTCACCAGGCAATCGGCCTACGCGCGGTTGCATGGTGCCACTGATACCGTTGGTGTTGCCATCGGCATCAACGGGAATACCCAACGCAACGCCGGCGAAGTCGCCATTGCCGTTCGAAGTGTCTTCCCAGTATGTACCCGCCAACGTGATGTCGAAGCGGTCGTTCGGCTCGAATCGCAGCTGCGCACGTGCGTAAGTGTTGTCTTCATCACGAAGACCGCCAGCTCGATTGTATACATTCTCAATGAGCGGATCGCGTGCCGTGTCGCTAGCCGTCAATCGAAATGCCATCGTGTCGCCAAGTGGCACATTAACGAAACCTTCCAGTTTCTGATACGAGTAGTCGCCTACTGACGCGCTCACTCCGAAGTCGAATGCTTCCGTCGTAGGCTTACGTGAAATGTAGTTTACGAGGCCACCGAATGTATTGCGTCCAAACAGCGTGCCCTGCGGTCCGCGTAAAACTTCGACGCGCTCAAGGTCAAGATAGCTGGCCAAAGCTTGTCCCGCTCGTGGTCGGTAAAGGCTATCTACGTAAATTGGCACCGCCAGATCATTGGTACCGGCAGCACCTGCGCCTCGCATGATAATGGTCGGTTCGGCGCCGATGTAGCGCACCTTCAAGCCGGGAACAGCTTTGTCCAGGTCGATAACGTTGACCAGGTTCAGCTCGCTAATCAGATCGCCGCTTATTGCTGTTACAGAAATCGCGAGATCTTGAACACTACTTTCACGCTTTGTCGCTGTGACGGTAATTTCTTCAATAGCTAGCGGGTTTGATTCTTGCGCCAGCGCTAATGGTGACGCAACAGCTGCTGCGACTGCCGTAGCGACGGCTGTTTTGCTAATCGAAGCCGAAGTTAATTGATTCTTGGCCTTCATTTCTCGGATCCCCCCGGGATTAACGAATTCATTGGACGCCCAATCTGGGCTATTACGTAGAAACCGAGATGACTATACGTGTATTTGTACTTCGAATGCAAGACTGCTTTACTATTTCACCTTCTGCCAACGATGACCGAGTCCGAATTGCTCTATCTTATTGTTTTATAATTGTTTTCTGAGAATGCTAATTGACTTCGAAGTACATTTTCTATCCTCATTAACCGCAATATCAACAAGTTAAGGACAAATTTTGACCATGAACCACACATCCGAATATGACTTTGTCGTTGTCGGCGCCGGCTCAGCTGGCTGCGCGTTGGCGGGTCGGCTGAGTGAAAACCCTGATTGCAGCGTCGCGCTGATCGAGGCGGGGCGAAATGATCGAAACTGGCGCGTGCAAACACCAGTCGCTCTCGTCAAGCTCATTCGGGACCCTGAATTTAACTGGATGTATGAGTCAGCACCGCAAACGCACCTGGCTGGTAGAAGGCTCACTGTACCGCGCGGCAAGACACTCGGTGGCTCCGGTTCCATTAATAGCATGGTCTATTCCGCGGCCGCGCGTCTGACTACGACAACTGGGAGAAACCGGGTTGCGGCGGATGGAGTTGGTCATCGGTATTGCCTTATTTCAAGAAAGCCGAAAACAAACTGCGAACTCAAGATGACCTGCACGAACAGAACGGACCAATAATTGTCAGCGACCTGCCCTCGCGCTACCCACTATGCGAAGACTGGATCGCTGCCGGTGAGTCGGTCGGCATCTCGGAGATCTGCAGCGCGGGCCGCGGAATTTCACTACCGACCTTGCCATCCATCCTGTGGTCGCCGTTTCGATATCTACTTATGCGCGTAGTGGATGCGTCGATCATGCCCGAGTTAATTGCCGGTAACACCAACGCACCGGCGATCATGATCGCCGAGTTTGCAGCCGACAAGATCAAGACCGCGCATAGTTAGTCATCGAATTCGCTCGAATAGATCAATACCAAACTGGCGAAACAGGTGGATCATGTCGACGAACACCCAGTTTTCAACATACATGTCATTTTCGAGTTTCCAGAAGTCAATGCCGTTGAATTCAATTTTTCGACCAGTGGCCGGGCAATCCAGATAGTCGCCGGTGTGTGTTGCCAAGACTCCCGCCCATCCGGGCCCGCCGCTGTATTTGCCTTCCGCTATTAACGCGTCGAGATTCTGCACAGCTCGATCGGGATAAGCATGTAGCCAGTGTCGTTGATGAAAGCCTTCAAACTCCTGGAGCCCATTGCAGGCACCGATGCCGCCCGGTCCGTACCATTGCACATCCGGATGGAAGAAATCGGCAATCCCCATGCTCTTAAGGTCAGATTGGTCGTAGCTGTTCAGCGCATCAAAAATGAATCGTCGTATGTGCTCCAAGGTATGAGCGGATTCTGCGTCGTCCTGTTCCGCCAGTAGCAAGCCGTCACGTTTCTTCGGCGGCGGATACACGCCATCGGCGCCGCGACTTGGCGGCAAGACATTCACCCCGGCTTGTTGCATAAGATCAATCAAATCGAGAAGAAAAAATGACTCGACGATCATGCCGTCTTCCAAGCAACAGAATTCGCCCCACCGAATATTGACGTCATTGCCGCTCGCGGGAATCGTGAGGTAGTCAGACACAAATGTCGCATTCAACATTCCGGTTCCACCGACCCACATTCGCCCATCTTGCTGACCATCCGCACGGCCATTCGATTTGCCGCCAATGGCAATATAGATTTCTCGGGTCGCGTTCGGAAAGGAATTCAAAAATGGTAATGCGAAACCCGCCGTAAACTCCTCAGCTCCTTTCAGATCCCCAATCGGATCCGGACCGTGCCAGACACAGTCCGCGCTCGCGTACTTTCGAACGATATCGACAAGCGTTCGATCTTCAGCATTGGCCACCTCTTGCCAATACTGCGTCACGAGCTTCTTGTTAAGTTGATTAGTATTGTTGTCCACCATCACTCCTCAGTCGTTTCTCTTGAGGAGCTATCAGCAGCGGATCTGAAAAACTCGGCGTCACGATCAGCCGCATTCTCACGCAAATCACCCTCAAAGAAATGGTCAGCGCCGTCGTACAAGTAAAGCGTTACAGGATGATCGATTGCTTGCAAAGCAGCCGCCAGATTTCGCGAGTTTTGACTTTCTGTTGATGCATCATCTTTCGAGTGTTGGATCATGACCGGGCCATCTAAGGATACAAATCGCTCGCCCAGTTGAGCAACACTCATGGTCGCCCAGAAAGACGACGCCTTGACGATGTCTGTACTCAACAGGGCGTGCATGGACACTCCGCCACCCATCGAATGTGACCACATGAATACACGCTCGAGATCGAGTTTCTCCAACTCGTTCAGATGTCGCATCAACGCACTGACGTCGGCAGCATAGGCGGCCACGATCGCCGCCATATTATCTCGATCCTGAACTTTTATTTGATCATAGCCTTCAGAACTATTGTGGCCACGAAAATCCGGCATGATCACCAAGAATCCACGCGATGCAAATAATTCGGGCACCGACCGATAGTAATCACCCGGTCGTGAATTGATGCCATCTGCGCCGATGCCATATTGGCGCGGGTCCGGTACATAGCCGTGATTTGCAATGACCGCAGGAAAGCCCTGAGCCGGCACTTGTGCTTTTGGTACTGCCACCATCGCATGCACTTTGAGTCCGTCGGAAACATAGGAGACGAGGTAGGCTGTGAAACTTTGGCCATCCGGCAATTCGTGCTCGAAGTTTAAACCTGGCCTCGCCCCTGCTGTTGTCGCACAAAGAAGTACAAGCAGAGCTACCGCTTTCATTAGATCAATCGTTCGAAACTAAATAGAAAAACGATGGTGAGTACAAAAAATCCAAGCAGGTAGTAGCTCGCCCTATCTATTTTTCCGGGGACTACGTACCAGCCACCATCCTTCTCGGCCAGACCCTCGTCGCGGAACTTCTTTTGCTGCCCTTTGATCGAGTATTCCGACCATTCAGACTGAGGTCCATCAATGACACGACTGGCAACTAGCGCGACCACAATATTTGCAACGCCGCCGATCAGGCAATACCACGGCCAGGCGATGTCAGTTTGGGTGGCGACATACCAGATGATTACAAAACCAATTGCGACACCAACCAGGAGACCTTTCTCTGTCGTCTGTTTTGAGAAGAAGCCCAGCCCAAACATGCTAAGTTTGGCGCCGACGAAATAGGCGCCGATCTTGCTCAGCGTTTGCAGCACAGATCCTTCGCTCGTGGAATAGATGATCGCTGGAATGATAATGATAATTGCCCAGAAGATCGTGAACGCACGTGATGCCTTCAGATAGTGCTCAGGCGATTCATTCGGCTTGTAAAACTTCTGATAAAAATCGATCGTTGAAATTGTGGCAAGAGAATTGAATGATGAGTCCAGCGACGACATCGAGGCCGCGACAATTGCCGCAGCAATGATGCCCATTAAGCCTGGCATGCCATAGTTCGCAGCGAACTCGAGGATAATTGTGTTGCCGTCGTCGAACTCGCGTCCACCGTAATAGCCGTAAAACAATATGCCGAGAAAGAAGAATAGAAAGTAGATAAAGAACGCGCCGTAGCCCATCAAGAGAAACGACTTTTTTGCATCGCCAATATTCTTGGCAGCCAATGTGCGCTGAACCATCATTTGGTTGGCGCCGTACACCGTGACGTGGAACAGGGTCATTGCGATCACACCGGACCAGATTGTCGCTTCAGCCGTCCAATCGAAGGAAAAATTCAATGGGTTCGTTTTGCCCTGCACTTTGAGGTCTGCCAGCACTTCCATCAGTGGAACCGGCATTTTATCGATCAACGCGAACAAGATTATAAAGGCACCTACGAACAACACACCGGCTTGAATCACGTCAGTCCAGATCACAGCGGTGATACCACCCATCATCGTGTAGACGAGAGCAATAACGGTAACTATGACGATCGCTGTCTTTACATCAATTCCGGTAATGAACTGAATGACCAACGAGGTAGCGTACAAAATCGCCGCCGAGGTTAGTGTTTGTGAAACCAGAAATACGCCGGAGATGACGACTCGTGACTTGGTACCAAATCGCCGTTCGATATAGTCGTAGATGGATGCTACACCGCTATTAAAAAAGAAAGGCAAAAACAACGTTACAACCAGGACCACGACAATTGGATAATTCAGGTGAATAGCGATAACCGCGAGACTTTCAGAATAGGACCAGGCCGGGCCGCCAAGAAATGATAGTGCGCTAACATAAGTTGCGACGACTGAAATACCGATAGCCCACCAGGGTGTGGTTCGGCGACCGACGTAGAAGTCATCCGCTGTCTTGACGTTCTTGCTCAGCACGAATCCCAAAACGAGATTCAGAAGAATATAGCCGATGAGGATCGACCAGTTGAGCGTGCCTAGCTTTTCCATGACGCCGTCCTGTTAGTGAGCAGTCCAACCGCCATCGACTCGAAGGCTGTGCCCGGTGACCATGCCAGCCGAAACGAGATATAGAACTGCGTTGACAATATCGTCATAGGTTGCCAGCTTTCCTAGCGGGATCATGCCAAAAACGAATTCCCTGAACTCCGAATCTTCAAGCATAGGCTTTGTCAAAGGCGTTTCCACAAAGGTCGGCGCGACCGAATTCACCCGGATACCATTGGGCGCCAGCTCAACTGCCATCGCCTTGGTTAAACCTTCAATCGCATGTTTGCTCATGCAATAGACCGTTCGATTGGGTGAGCCGATATGACCCATTTGCGATGACATATTGATGATTGAGCCGGCTGTTTCCTGAGCGAGCATCGCTTTGGCCGAAGCCTGCGCCACTTTGAAGGCGGCGCGAATGTTGAGGTCGATCATGAAATCCAGCGATTCACTGTCGACATCGACGAATGCCTGCGGCCGATTGCCGCCTGCATTATTGACCAAAATAGTCAGTCCCCGAATCTCCGCGACCTTCTCAATGAACGCATCATCAGTGACATCAGCGCAGATTGATTCGATACGCCCGCTTTCGTGAGCCGCGACGCTGACGAGGTCTTCTTCTGACCTCGCAACCGCTATCACCCGAGCACCGGCGCTTGCGAGGCCTTCTGCACAAGCACGGCCAATACCGCGACCAGCGCCTGTTACGAGTGCCAATTGATCAGTTGAGAATTGCATGCGGATGCAATACTGCCTACCATCAACGTCGATTGAAAGTTACTCGATTGAGGCTACTAATGAGTAAAGTCACGAATCTGGCGGACAAGAACGTTCGTAGCGGGCGTAAACGCGCGACTTCTTATGATGTCGCGGAGCTGGCGGGCGTATCTCAATCAGCCGTTTCCCGCGTTTTTCAGGATGGCGCCAGCGCATCCAAAGACATGCGCAATCGCGTAATGGCGGCCGCCGACAAGCTCGGTTATAGGCCCAACGCAATTGCGCGAGGTTTAATCACACAACGATCCAACATGGTTGCGGTGATCATTTCTCAACAGACCAATCTCTACTACCCGGAAGTCCTTTTCCAGCTAACACAAAGATTTTCTGATCGCGGCATTCGGGTTTTGCTCTTCACCCTGGAGCACGAAGGAGACATCGATTCGGTCCTTGAGACGATTTTGCAATATCGTGTGGATGGAATTGTCACTGCCGCATTGCTTTCTCCGCAGCAGGTCGAAACTATCGACAATGCGCACATCCCGGTTATTTTCTACAACAGGACAATCCCTGAAGCGCTCGTCAATTCGGTGCGTTGCGACCAGGAAGAAGGCGAGCGTTGGTTGGTAGGTGAATTGCATGCTGCCGGCCACCGCAGTTACGCCATAGTCACCGGACCTGCTGACTCTCCAGTTAGTGCCGAACGTACAAACGGAGCCCTACAGAAACTCAAAGATCTCGGCGTCGAAGACGTAACGATCGTTAACGGTGATTTCGGCTATCAAAGCGGTCGTCTGGCTGTAACAAAAATCATGAATCGACTTAACACACCGCCGGATGCAATTATTGTCGCCAACGATGCGATGGCGATCGGTTGTGTCGACGAAGTGCGAGAAGCATTTGCGCTCCGGGTGCCGGAGGATATTTCTGTTGTCGGATTCGACGGCGTGGGACCAGCACGATTCGCGGCTTACGATCTGAGCACCGTTCGACAACCTGTCGGGCGCATGACGGAGGCTGCCGTATCCATGCTAATCGACCGCATCGAGGATCCAGATTTGTCACCTGAAAAACGGGTATTTTCCGGCGAGCGCATTCGTGGTGGGTCTGCACGAATGGCAAGCTACGATTCGTAGCAACTGTCGGAGTGACCGCGGAAAATGTATTACTGCTACCTGGCATGATGTGCGACGCCCGCCTTTGGACAGAGCAGGAAAAACATCTCACTCAAAACATATTTCACGCCGACACAAGCCGGCATGACTCCATGCCGGAAATGGCGCGCAACGTTTTGCGTGACGCACCCGGCGAATTCGCTATGGTTGGGCTGTCGATGGGCGGCATTCTCGCCTTCGAGATCTGGCGCCAGGCACCCCAGCGCGTCACACACCTGGGGCTGCTCGATACCAATCCACATGCGGAGTCGCCCGATCGGCAAAGCATGCGCCTCGAACAAATTGCTGCGGCTGCATCCGGTCGACTTCGCGAGCTCGCGACTGAGTCACTTAAACCAATTTATCTCGCTGCGGCGCATCGCGACGATGACGTTCTGTTGAGCACGATTCTTGACATGGTGATGGATCTGGGTGCCGATGTTTTTCGCAGTCAATCACTCGCATTACGCTCGCGAATCGACAGCGTGTCCACATTGGGTACGATAAGCTGCCCAACTTTAGTCATGTGTGGTGACGAGGATCGCATCTGTCCGCCCGTCTATCATCAATTTATGGCAGCCGAAATTCCGCATGCGCGACTCAAAATTATCGATTCTTGCGGCCACCTGTCTTCGATGGAACAACCGGAAGTAGTGACTCAAGAACTGCAAAAATTACTAGCCTTGTAATCGGGCCTAAAGGCCCTCCTACAACCACAGAAAGGATAAACATGATTTCAAGTATGGATCGAATTCTCACGACGCATGTCGGCAGCCTGCCGCGCTCGCGAGCTGTGACCGACACGGTTTTCGCCCAGGAAAAAGGTGAAGACGTCGCCAACGCGGGCGCAATCATTCGCGATGCCGTTAATGACGTGGTTGCCAAACAAGTCGCAACTGGTGTGGACATCGTGAGCGATGGGGAAATGAGTAAGATCAGCTACGCCACCTATATCAAGGATCGCATCACCGGTTTTGATGGAGATAGTGATCGGTCTCCGCCCAGTGACCTCGAAGAGTTTCCAGGTTTTCTGCAACGCCAGGCGTCATCAGGCGGTACGCCAAGCTATCGCCGGCCATGTTGCATTGCGGATATTAAGGTCAAGGACATGGGGCCAGTCAACGAAGACATCGAAAATATGTTGTCGGCAATGAGAAACCATCCACCTACCGAAGGTTTTATGAACGCCGCCTCACCCGGGGTGATCGCACTTTTCCAACCGAATAAACACTACCCTTCACATGAGGCCTACCTGGAAGCTCTTGCCGATGCCATGGCGGCGGAATACAAAGCGATTTCAGATGCCGGTTTGGTGTTGCAACTGGACTCACCCGACCTGGGTCTCGGTCGGCACATGTTGTTCAAAGGAAAGTCGGAACAGGAATACAAGGACTGCGCAGCATTGCATGTCGATGCCTTAAATCATGCGCTTGCCGACATTCCGAAAGACCGGATACGACTGCACGTGTGTTGGGGAAATTACGAGGGGCCGCACCATCACGACGCGCCGATGGAGGTGGTTTTGCCGATCGCACTGCGCGCAAATGTCGGTGCATTGCTCTTTGAGTCCTCGAATCCACGGCACGCTCATGAATGGGAGGTGTTTGCCGACGCCAAACTGCCTGATGACCTGATTTTGATACCAGGCGTCCTCGACTCCACCAGCAATTTTATCGAACATCCGAAACTCGTTGCCGAGCGCATTCGACGATTTGTAGACATCGTCGGGCGTGAGCGTGTCATCGCCGGTACTGACTGTGGCTTCTCTACTTTTGCAGGATTTGGCGCGGTGGATCAGGATATTGTGTACGCCAAACTCAAGAGCATGGCCGATGGCGCAGCGATTGCTAGCGAACAACTTTGGGGATAAGGACGATGGGACAGAAAATTAGTAGTTTTCGGCAGCGACTCACCTCCGGTGATTCACTGTTGGGCACATTCTTAAAAACACCTTCTTCGATAATGGCTGAAGTGCTGGCACTGTCTGATCTGGATGTGATCGCAATAGATGCCGAGCATCATCCTTTTGGTCGACAGGAGACGGACGCGTGTATCGCCGCCTTGCGCTCAGCCGACATGCCTAGCCTGGTTCGCTTGTCGTCCGATTCCCAAACCGATATTCGCAACGCGCTTGATTGTGGCGCAACGGGCATTTTAGTGCCGCATGTCACCACCGCGGAACAGGCTGCCGCGATTGTTAAGGCCGCTCACTTCGGAGACGGCGGCCGCGGTTATGCGGGGTCGACGCGTGCAGCCGGCTACGGCACAAAACCGATGGCTGATCACCTCCGCAACAGCGCCGAGCAGACCGTCGTCATTGTGCAAATTGAGGATATTGCAGCGCTCGATAATGTTGCGGCGATCTCGGCGGTTCCCGGCGTCGACTGTTTGTTCGTTGGTCGTGTCGATCTGGCTGTCGGTATGCAAAAGTCAGTGATGGACGGCGACGTTATCGCGACTGTGCAGAAAACATGTGCTAGCGGAAAATCAAACGATACGGCGATCGGTATGTTCACACCCGACCTGGCGGAATTGCCGGACTGGCAAGACCGTGGCGCAAGTTTATTTCTGTTGAGTTCCGAACATTCCCTGGTGCTTGCCGGGGCGAATAAGTTGGCTCAGGCTATTCGATAGAATTCACGAGCCGTGCCGCTAAACAGTCGTTCCTGCTCCACATCGCTCATGCCCGCGCAAATCGTCTCATACGCCTGCCATATTCGTTGGTAACTTGCGTGCAATTTGTCGACCGGAAAATTCGAGCCGAACATACAGCGATCTGCTCCAAAAACTTCGATGCATGACTCAACCATCGGACGAATAGAATCAATCGTCCACTCGTTATCGAACATGCCGAGACCGGAAATCTTGCAGGAAACATTCGGCAGTTCGGCGAGCAATTGCATACCGCGCCGCCACGACTCCAAACCGGCCGCTGTTTGGTCCCACGGCGAGCCGCAATGACAAATAGCAACTTGCGTGGCTGTTGCTTGCGCCAACACCTCTGCGGCACGTGGCGCTTGCCCGGATGTCAGTTGCAGATCAAAAGAAAGACCGAGCTCACCCAGTAAGGCGAGATTTTCACGCCAGACCGAATCGTTCAACAGACTTCCACTGCCGGTAACTGCGTCTTCCTCGTCCGAACGACCGACAATCTGTCGAACGCCGCGCACCGCGGAATAATTGCGCTGCGCGCCCAGACGCAGGGAAGCGCTGCTGTCACTCAAGTCACAAAACGGAACCAGCACTGTAGGAAGACCCTGTACATCGCATTCGCCCTGCAGCCATGCTGTTTCCTTGAGCTCGTCGCCCGGCGCGACGCCTACCTGAATGTGCACGGATGCACCAAGCTCATAGTCTTTTGCGTCGGCGAGCAAGTCGGCAACCAGATAATTCTTCTGGATTGGCGTTGGGTCACCGAAAAATCGCTCTACTCCATGCGCCATGAGCCAGGGATAGTGGCAGGCCTCCAAATCCCACAAATGGTGGTGTGCGTCGACGATGCTGCGCTTATTCGCCATGCTCAGACCAGTTGACTGAGCACGCCGAGTCCGTCGAACACGGTCCACTCGAGTGCAATTTTGCCATCTTCAATTCGCCAATGGGTGGCACCAAGAACGTAAACGGGACGACCTGTCGCGGCCAGACCCAGGTACTCACCTGTGTGAGTGCCGGCGACACACCAGCGTGCTGCAAGGTGCAAACCCTCGGAGTCGGCTGGTTGTACGGCGATGTGATCAACCGACACGCCAGCCACACTGATGCCGTTACGGAGCCCGGCGAAATGATCCGCGATCGAATTTCGCCCGGAATGCAGCTCAATAGGTGAGCGGTGCTGCACTGCGTACGGCGCGTACGCGAGTGACGTCGCCGCAGCATCACCGTGTGCCCAGTTGTTGGCGATTGTCTGCAGTGCAAATTCCGTGGTATCCGATACTGGGTCTGCCAGATGTTCGGTATGCTGTGGAACTCCGGCGAGGGTCAAGCGATCAATTTCTTTGGCGATCCATTCGTTACTCTCGTCATTGCGACCCGCTGCTATAGTCTTCGCGCAATCCACTGAGTCGAATCCCAGCTGTGTTACCAGGGCGTAATTATCGCGCAGTAGCCACTCGAGTGTGATTACGCCCTCTTCCACGACGCAGTCCGCAATAGTCATGATGCGAACTTTTCTCCCGGTTGGCGGACCAAACAGCGTCGCCCCTTCGTTGGTCATCGGGCTGATGATACGATGAGACGAGTAGAAACCCTGTTCACGCGAACCCGTCCAAATTACGTCGTCGGCAAGCAGGAGTCTGTCGGGGTAGGCGGCGAGCATCGCATTGGTGCCGTCTATCATCTGCCTGGCCCCACGGATGATGCCATCCAGGCCATAAACCACCGTATCAGCGCCGTAATACTGGTTGATTAAATCTACACCACGCTGCTCCCAGATTTCGAAGGTAATACCCAGGATGTAAGCAACGAGCCCGTCGTCCGCGCTGTAAGCACCTTTTCGTTTGGCCGTCATGGTTCTTTTGACTTCCCTTGCGTCGTATTGCCGTTTCGCGGCGCGAATTGTACTTCGAATGCATAGCAAAAATCGAATTACTTTCAGAGTTTACTGATGTAGGCCGATTCTCTTATGGTATTTCTTGAATTTTTTTTGCATTCGAAGTACATTCGGCCTCCATTGAACCACCGCTGGAATTCAGGAAGATCGATCATATGGATCAGGCCACCTCCGCTGCAAGCGGGCTAGCCAATTTGCTAGCCGAGCGCTTAGTTCGCTACGACGAACTGCAACCCTGCACCACCGCGTTTATTGATACGCGAACGCCCGGCAGCGCCGAGAAAGAGAACTTCACAATTATTGGACCGGGCGTTGCGGAAAGCCCGGATCAGCACGTTCATATCAACATCCCGCACGGCTTTAATATTGGCGGCGCGCGCCAACCACCTGGTTGTATAAACTCACAGCACAGCCATGAAACCGCAGAGGTGTTTGTCATTCACTCCGGGACATGGGCATTTTTCCTCGGCCCAAATCGCGAAGACGGTAGCATCAGTCTCGGGTCCGGCGACACAATCTCCATTCCCACGCAGGTGTTTCGTGGCTTCGAAAATGTGGGTCACGATACCGGTTTCATGTTCGCAGTACTGGGTGGTGATGACCCGGGCCAAGTAACCTGGGCGCCATACGTGTTTGATAACGCAAAAGAGTACGGACTCGTCCTGCTCGAAGACGGTAGTCTGGTTGACACCTCGAAGGGCGAGACGATTCCACCCGGTAAGACTGCGATGCGTGCGACCACCGATGCTGACGTCGCTGCGCTGCAGCATCTGCATGCAATTGACATGCAAAGCTGTGTGGTTACCCGAGCCGAAATAGACGGCAAAGAATCTGCATCGCCAGGAATTCATGAATCGCCTATCATCGGCGCTGCGAATGACAATGAAGATATGCCAGCAGGCAAGATGCACTGGCCACACGGATTTCATGTGCGCTATGTGCGCCTAGACAGCGGTGCCGACGGCGAGTCGCATCAACGCCATGAGGAAGAAGTCATCATGATGCAGTCTGGCTCGATGATCATTCGACTTGTCGACGGTGAGGTTGAACTCCGCGCCGGCGATGTCATGACTATTCCAATTGATATGCCGCGTAGTTTCGCCAACACAGGTGATGCGCCAGCCGAGGCTTATTTTGTACGTGGCGGGGATAAACCCCGCGCCGCGACTTCTACTATATAAATCAAAACTGTTCATATGAGGACAATATCGTGATCAAGGTCATCAAGTCCGGTATCAGCGAGGAAGCTGCTGCCGATATGGGAGCGAAGGTCAAAGCAACGGTCGAAAGTGTCTTGAAAGACATCGAGACTCGCGGCGACGCCGCAGTTCGAGAATTATCTAAAAAATTCGATAACTGGTCGCCGACCAGTTTTCGGCTGAGCGACGACGAGATTGAGGCTGCTGTGTCACGCCTGCCCGAGCAGACCATTAACGACATCAAATTTGCCCAGACCCAGATCCGAAACTTTGCAGAGATTCAAAAAGCCTCTATGCACGACGTCGAGGAAGAAACTCTGCCGGGCGTTTTCCTGGGTCACAAGAACATCCCGGTCAATAGCGTCGGCTGCTACATCCCCGGCGGAAAATACCCGATGGTGGCCAGCGCACATATGAGCGTACTGACAGCCAAAGTAGCCGGCGTAAAACGCGTCATCGCTTGTGCACCGCCACACGGCGGCGCGCCTAATGATGCGATCGTGGCGGCGATGCACATGGCAGGCGCCGATGAGATCTACTGCCTTGGCGGAATTCAGGCAGTTGGCACAATGGCGCTTGGAACAGAATCAGTCGCGCCGGTCGACATGCTGGTAGGCCCCGGCAACGCATTCGTTGCCGAAGCCAAGCGCCAACTCTATGGCCGCGTTGGTATTGACCTGTTCGCCGGCCCAACAGAGACGCTGATTATTGCAGACGAGACCTGCGACGGTGAAATGGCAGCGACCGATCTGCTGGGTCAGGCAGAACATGGCCCCAATTCGCCTGCAATTTTATTGACCACGTCCGAAAAACTGGTTGAAGACACGCAACGCGAGATTAAGAAACAACTGCAGACCCTGGAAACAGCCGACATTGCGGGCGCCGCCTGGAAAGACTATGGCCAGATCATTCTCTGCGATACCGAAGTCGAACTCGTCGAAGAAGCGGATCGCATTGCCAGCGAACACGTGCAAGTTATGACCCGGAATCCAAATTATTTTCTTGAGAATATGACGAACTACGGCGCGCTGTTCCTCGGCCCCGAGACTAACGTTTCCTACGGCGACAAAGTAATCGGCACCAATCACACTTTGCCGACAATGAAAGCTGCCCGCTATACCGGTGGCCTCTGGGTCGGCAAATTCATTAAGACCTGCACCTATCAACGGGTTTCGCCAGAAGCAACAGCAATGGTTGGCGAGTACTGTTCTCGCTTGTGCGCCCTGGAGGGCTTTGCCGGGCACAAGGCGCAGGCGGATTTGCGTGTAGCTCGTTACAAATCGAAGGCAGCTTGACGTTCCGATACCGTTATCACGATTTTGGGTCGAGTCTTTCCCAGCCGTGGCCATTGAACGGATCCACGCCCAACTGCTGCATGACGTGCGGGAAATCCACCATCACCCAGTTGTCGACAATTTTTCCGTCGACAACTTTCCAGAAATCCATGTATCGGATTTCAACGCGCTTGCCGGTTGGCGAAATTCCCATGAACTCGCCGCTATGAACTGCTTCCTGACGACCAAATGCAGCGCACCATTCGCCTTGCGTGATACGCGCCTCGTCGATACAAACCTTTTCGGAAAAAGCAGCCTGAAACGGACGTTGCCAATTTTCCTGAAACTCACGCAGGCCTGTCTTCGTGCCACAGCCGGCGTTGCCCATCCAGCGAAACGAAGCACTGAAAAATCTGTCCATGTTGTCGATGTCGTGGTCGTTGAGCCCGTCGACCATTGCTTCAATTGTTGACGTCGTTGCATCTGTTTTTGACAAGTTATTGTCGCGCGTCAGGTGCGCCTGATCCGGCCTTGCTCCAGTCATTACGGCTCCGTTGTAGTAGGGGTACGCTGCATGCCTTATATCGCATTTTGTTTTTAGATTGCGAATTATATTTATCGCGGCGCGCGCAAGTTGCATTCGAATTCGATTCAAATACTATTGCCGCACCATGACGTCCACGATCCAGAGTGCAAAACAAACCGTCAGAGCCTACCAGGCCGTATTTGACGCGTGCCCACTTGAAAACCTTTCGGCTGTACTCGCCGAGCTTACCGCACCCGACTACCGCTGGCGCGGGATGCATCCCTTTCATGAACAGCAAGGCGCCAAAGCAGTCATCGACGCGTTCTGGCTGCCGTTGCGAAACGCGTGGTCAAAAATGCAGCGCCGCGAGGATGTTTTTATGGCGGGCCGCAATGATGCTGATGACGGTGAGTCGGTCTGGGTTGCCAGCATGGGGCACATGCTGGGCTTGTTCGAAAATGACTGGCTCGATATTCCTGCAACCCGGCGAATTGTACTTCTACCCTATGCTGAATTTCACCGGGTTGAGGACGGTCGGATCGTAGAGTCCGCATTTTTCTGCGACATCATCAAGGTCATGCAACAAGCCGGTCACGATCCGTTGCCGCCGCAAACCGGTGCAGCATTTATTCATCCTGGTCCGAGGACGCACGATGGGATACTCGATGATCAACAGGATCCGGACGAGGGTCAGCAGACCGCCGCTCTGATCAATCGAATGATCTCAGACCTATCCGAACTAAACCGCAGCGGCGATGACCGATGCCCGCCCGAGGTTCTGTCGGAAACGTGGCACGAGGACATGATCTGGTACGGCCCTGCCGGCATCGGCGCCACCTACACGATTCCACGCTACCAGCAACAGCACCAGTACCCATTTCGCTGCGGCCTTGCAGACAAGGTTTTTAACGGCCACGTAGCGCGAATTGCCGAGGGAAGCTACGCGGGTTTCTTCGGCTGGCCGAACCTGACCAACACGCCGACCGGTGGATTCCTGGGATTGCCCGGCAACCAGACACGAGCAGACATGCGCGTCGTCGATATCTATCGGCGCGACGGTGACAAACTCGCTGAAAACTGGGTTTTCATCGACCTTCTGCACTGGCTGTCGATGCAAGGCCTTGACGTCCTTGGCCGATTGCGTGATTTGCAAGGGCAACCGCGCACCAAACTGTAGTATCGTGCGCGCATGACAGCGGATACGATCAATACGGACGCGCTTATCATCGGTGCGGGCCCATGCGGTATTTTCCAGGTTTTCGAGCTCGGATTGCTTGGCGTCAATTGCCATGTGATCGACTCATTGCCAGCGGTTGGTGGCCAATGTGCCGAGCTGTATCCGGACAAACCCATTTACGATATCCCGGGAATTCCCGTTTGCAGCGGCGAAGAATTGATCGATGCGTTGATGAAGCAAATCGAACCGTTTGGTGCCACTTTTCATTTAGGCGAAGAAGTCCTGGAACTTGCCGTGCAAGACGACAGCTCCTTCATCGTCAAGGCAGCCAAAGGCAAGGTCTTTCACGCCAAGACGATATTCGTTGCCGGCGGCGTCGGCTCCTTCCAGCCTCGTAAAATACGACTCGCTAATCTTGAGAATTTTGAAGACAGCAATGTTTACTATCGCGTTCGCAATCCCGAACAGTTCGCGGGCAAGGATATTGTTATTTTGGGTGGCGGCGACTCAGCGCTGGACTGGGCGGTAGCCCTTGCCGATGCGGCGAACAGCATGACTATCGTTCACCGTCGACCTGAGTTTCGCGGCGCACAAGCAACAGTAGGTCGACTCATGGGCCTGTGCGATTCCGGCAAAGCTCGATTCATTGAAGGCAAGATCAGTGCATTTGCCGATGACGGCAATAAAGTAACGTCCGCCACCATCGCTCAAAATGACGGCGGCGAGGTTGAACTGCCGCTCGACGCGCTCATGGCATTCTTCGGCCTGGCACCGAAACTCGGGCCCATTGCGGAATGGGGACTCGATCTCAATCGCAAGACCGTCAACGTGGATACTGAGAAGTTTGAGACCAATATTCCCGGGGTATTTGCTATCGGCGATATCAATTACTACCCGGGCAAAAAGAAACTGATACTCAGTGGTTTTCACGAGGCCGCCCTGGCCGCATTTGCCGCCAAAGCGCTGCTTGAACCTGGCAAAAAAGTGCACTTGCAGTACACGACTACGAGCCCGCTGATGCACGAACGGCTCGGTGTCGAATCCGAAATCTGACCAGGCGACGACGATGAGACAGGCTCTTGCTCCGGTCGCGACCCTGCTGGTCGCGGTATCGATATTGCTCGCCGGCCTTGGTTTGCAGGGTACCCTGCTACCGCTACGGGCGTCGCTGGAGTTATTTTCGACGTTTTCAATTGCGGTTCTCGGTGCCGCTTACTTTTTCGGCTTCACCGTGGGTTGCCTGAAAGGCGGCCAATTGGTCAAAAGTGTCGGGCATGTCCGAGTGTTTCTCGCTATGTCCGCTTTGGGTTCGGCAGCACCGCTCATCCATGGTTTGATCCTGGACCCAGTCGCATGGGCGTTGCTTCGCTTCCTGACCGGTTTTTGTTTTGCGGTGCTGTTCGTTGTCATCGAATCCTGGCTGAATGAACAATCCAGCAATGACAATCGTGGCGTCGTTTTTTCTACCTATGTAATGATCACACTGACCGTAATGGCCGCGGGCCAGATGATGACCCTGCTTTACGACCCGTCTGGCTTACAGCTGTTCATCATCGCGTCGGTGCTCGTGTCACTGGGCGCGGTTCCGGTCGCACTCACCAAGTCGCAAACACCGGAATTACCACAACAGGTAGAAGTTGATATACGTCGGCTGTTCCGGATATCGCCCGCCGGCACAATTGCCTGCCTTGCAGTGGGGATCTCGAATGGTGCATTTTGGTCACTTGCGCCGGTGTTTACCACTGGCGTGTCGAGTGATCCGTCACTGGCCGCATGGTTCATGTCCTCAACCGTGCTTGGTGGCGCCGCCGCGCAATGGCCCCTCGGCTTTCTTTCTGACCGCATCGGGCGACGCAGGACTCTCCTTATTTCCACAACGCTTTGCGCCATCGTCGCCGCCGTTATCGTGTTGACGGTCGGGGAACTTGGCTTTGTCAGCACTAATCTGCTCGGCGCCGCGTGGGGATTCTTCGCGTTTCCCATGTATGCGATCGCGGTTGCCCACGCCAACGATTATGCAGACGCGGATGACTATGTGATGGTGTCGAGCGGATTGTTACTCATGTACGGCGCGGGTGCGATAATCGGACCGTTCCTGGCCTCCGGCGTAATGGCATTCGGCGGGCCACTGGGACTGTACTTGATGACACTGCTGGTACACGTGTCGCTGGGGCTTTATATCGTGTTACGCACTTTCCGTAGAACCAGCACCCCAACCGAGCACCACATTCACTTCGGCGATGCGATGGCTACCGCGTATACAGCATCGCAGGTCTATGAGGAGGAAATTCACTATCAGGAAGAGCTGGGCGAGGCGGAAAGGTTGGTCAACCCAGAAAAGCCGGACTAGCTCTTGCGCTCAACACTGGGTGAATGACCAAAATGCTCCTTGTAACTCTTGCTGAAGTGCGAACTCGAGACGAACCCTGTAAGGGCAGATATTTCTACCAGGCTAAGGCTCGTCTGATGTAGCAACTCGCGGGCGCGCGCCAAACGAATCTGCGAGTAGTATCGAGACGGTGTGCAATGCAGGTAGCGCTCGAACAGGCGTTGTAGCTGGCGTCTCGATACATTCGTGTAAGACGCGATGTCGACCTGGCTCATTGGTTCCCGTACGTTCGCCTCCATCAGCTCTACAGCGACGATCAATTTTTCAGACTGATTGCCAACAACATGCTTTAGCGGCACGCGTTGCCGTTCTCCAGAGCGCCGGATGCGCTCATAAATAAACTGCTCTGCGACGCCTGCACTGACTTCAGGGCCGCATTCCCTCTTGATGAGGTGCAGCATCATATCGACCGGCGACGTGCCGCCTGAACAGGTGTAGCGACCATGGTCAATCGTGTACACACTGCGACTGACGTGGACTTTCGGAAAGGAATCGGTCATTGGACCTATATTCTCCCAATGCACGCTACAACGATAGCCGTCCAGCAGACCCGCCGCAGCGAGAACGTAGCTGCCGGTACAGCAGGAACCGAAGCCGATACCGCGCTTGCTTAATGAGCGTAACCAACGGACGGTTGTTTCCCTTGTATTCTTATCGATGTTCCAGCCGCCGCAAACGAACAAAATATCAACTCCAGCCAGCACGTCCGGATCCTCTATACTGCTATCAACGTTGACTGACAAGCCGTCACTGGCGCTAACCGATCCTCCGCTTTCCGATATCGTTTTCCAGCGATACACTTCTTTCTTGCAAATTCGATTTGCCATACGCAAAGGCTCAATCGCAGACGCCATTGAAATCAAGGTGAAGTCATTGACCAGGAAGAATCCGAATTGGGTCGGTAGCGCATTCTCAGAAACGTCAGTCATAAGCGCAGTATGATCTGCGAATCAGGTGACTTCAATCCCGTATCCGCGTCCGGCACGCAGCAGCCATTGCCACAGATAGTCGGCAAAGCTTCGTCGCACCAGTAAGTCAAAGCCATGTGCATTCGCCAGTGGTCGCAAGATCACACCGGCCTTCGCCAGTCCGGTCTGGGCACATGCGCCGGGACCAAATACCTCGGGACAAAGGTCGAGCGCGCAACCTTTCGAGAGCAACTGTCGAGCCTTGTCACCGCTGAGCCGATACGCAATCTGGCTACCACTTAAATCGCTAACAGCGGCGTGTTGCAGTTGTAATCCCTCGCGCAGTGCATGCGCGACTCCTGGCAACTCCGCAGCGGCACTAACGAGCAGCCATTCGTCCGGTCCGAGCCAGTAAATGTCCGGCTCACCACTCACAACCGTGTTTGGCGCCAGGGGCAAAGCGTGACCGATAATTTTCTGCACCACATCAAGAAATTCGGAGTTGTTTGGATCGCCACGGAGATTGATGCAACCGGTATCCGTCTGTCTTTCCAGCTTGACCGTCGAACTAGACATTTTGCCGCTCTCCCTTGGCATCGTAAAATACCGCCGATGTAATCTTCATAGGTACGAAGCTGCCATCGAGACACGCGGCATAGACCGTTTCATCTTTTCGTGAATGCCCGCCAGCGACCAGCGCCATGGCGATCGGATGCCCGAGGCAGGCGCTCGCGTAACTCGACGTCACGTGACCGCACATCGGTACTGGAATCGATGCAGCCGGGTCTTCGACCAATTGCGTTCCTTCGGGGACCACGGTGACGCCGTCGTCCGACAACAATCCGACCAGTTGCTTGCGGTCGTTCCTTACTGCGTCGGGTCGTGACAAGGAACGCTTGCCAAGGAAATCTTTATTTTTTGATAGCAGCCATTGCATACGCAAATCGGCCGGTGACACGGAGCCATCAGTGTCCTGACCAACAATGACAAAACCCTTCTCGGCGCGCAGCACGTGCATGGATTCAGTGCCGTACGGCGTAATGCCAAATTCTTTGCCTGCAGCGGCTATGCTGCGCCACATGTCCGCGGCAAAACGGCTGTCGACGTTGACCTCGAAGGCCAGTTCGCCGCTGAAACTTACGCGGAACAGTTGCACCGCGACGCCTGCCAGTCGCGCATCTTTGACGCACATGAACGGAAATTCCGCATTGCCGAGATCGACATCGCAATCCAGTTTTTGTAAAACCGATCTGCTTTGTGGTCCTGCGACGGCAATGGTCGAGTACTGATCCGTTAGCGACGTTAAATACACTTGAAGCTCTGGCCATTCGGTTTGCAGCCATGCTTCCAGCCAGCTCATAACGTTGGCGGCACCGCCAGTCGTTGTTGTCAGATAAAACTGTTGCTCGCCGACTCGCGCCATGACGCCGTCATCCATGAGCATGCCATCTTCGCCGAGCATGATGCCGTAGGCGCAACGCCCGACGTTCATCCTGGCGATGTCATGTGTGTAAATGCGCTCCAGGAACTCCACCACATCCGGCCCGCGCGCATCGATCTTGCCAAGCGTCGACGCATCCATCATGCCCACTGAATTGCGCACCGCGAGGCACTCGCGGGCCACCGCAGCATCCAGGTTTTCACACGCCTGGGGGAAATACCACGGCCGATGCCATTGGCCCACGACTTCCATCGGCGCTCCGACCAATTCATGACACTCGTGCATTGCTGTCTTGCGCACGGGATCCAGCAAGAGTCCGGTAT
>JBBKWL010000013.1:0-66570 GCA_037968975.1 Woeseiaceae bacterium
CCGCCGGACATACCGCCTGAAGAGCCGCCACCAGACATGCCGCCACCCGAGGAGCCGCCACCCGAGGAGCCACCGCCCGACATGCCACCCGAGGTGCCGCCGCCGGACATACCGCCGCCCGAAGAGCCGCCACCGGACATGCCGCCACCCGAGGAACCACCCGAGGAACCACCCGAGGAGCCACCCGAGGAGCCACCGCCAGACATCCCGCCACCCGCGGAGCCGCCGGGCATGCCGCCCGGTCCGCCGCCGGACATTCCGCCGCTCATCCCGGAGTTACCGTTGACGCTCACCGCGCAGGCGCCGAGCACCGTCGCAATCGCCACGGCCAGGCTGGCCTGTCGAACGTTGGAAAAGATAGGTCGTTTCTGGCTGGCTGCGTTCATCGCTTATCGCCCTGAGTAGTGATCGTTTGCCTGGAAAGCCGATGCGCGGCGCTTGAACCTGTCGTTACCGTCGCCATCAGCCTGTGGCTGATTGGAGAGCAATTTCAGTGCTTTAGTTCCATTTAAGCCGGGGAAACGCACTGCCGCGATCCGCCGCGAGGGCGTGCGCCGCATCGCATCAGACCTTAATACGCATGGACGGGCGTAGCAACTGCCGGCGACCGTACGGGCGCTATTGTTAAATTGATCGCTGACGTCCGCCGTAGACGGCGACGTATTTCGCTGATTTTTATAAGGATTAGACGCTTGAATTAACGCGATGGCGGTACGTGCTTGTGGTCAGTGAAAAAGGGCAGCAACGGTCCTTGCGCTAGCGGAAAGTGCGCCGCTCCAGAGGAGCTCACTTGCTACCGTCGGCAGCGTCCGCCGCTGCGGCGAGGGCTGCTTCCGTTTTGTAGGGTTTGCGAAACAGAATGACTGACAGATCGTCCGGCTTACTGGGTTGATGCATTGTTTCCACCGTCATGCGACGTCGTGCCAGACCGATCAACGAATCGATTGCGGTCTGCAAAGGGCCTTTACGAATTAACTCCGTGATTTCGTGGTGGTGGACGTTGTCTGTCAGGCCGTCGCTGGCAACGAGCACCGTGTCACGAGGATTAAGATTCATTCCCGGCCCGACGTCGATTCGCATTTCGGCCGTGCCGATAAAGTTAGACACCAGATGCCTTTCGTTGTGATGAATGGCATCGCGCGGGTTTAGCAGACCCGCCTCCACTGCAAACCCGGTAGGTGAATGCGCCATCGTTTGCGAACGAATCCGGCCGCGCTGGCCGACGACCATCGCTTCTGAATCGCCAATCTGGTAACTCCGCACAATAATGCCCTCGATGGTCACGACAGTCATTGTTGTGGCGGACCCACTGCCCAGTGCGAGAACGGCATCGTTTGCCGCCTCGATGCCGTTCAGAATCGCTGTGCGCAGCAACATGGTTTCCGCCATCGCAGCATTCAGCGAAGATTCCAGCGACTGCACTGCGGCACGTGACGCCTTTCGTCCTCCTGGCAGGCCGCCGGCACCATCCGCGACAATCAGGACAACGGACCCGGGTCCATAAGGGATGGCGGCCACGGCGTCTTCATTTTCGGTCGTCTTGTTTGGGGCAGGACAGGTATAGGCTACGAGTGAGCCACCGCCGACGGCTGCATCAAGGGTATCCGCTTCCGTCGCGCCGTCGAGCATTAATATATCAGTGGTCATTTTTCTACCGGCGCTGCGCACCAGGCGCAGTAATCCCAGTATTCACCAGCAACGCCCCAGTTACAGGACGTACAGCGATCTTTGCTGCCGGAAATTTTCCACGGCCGTTTGACCTTACTGCGGCACCACGGGCAGTAGCGCATAAATGACATAAGCGGCTGGCGACACTTGCAGTTGGCGCATTTGCTCACATAGCGCTTGTCCGGATAGCGACGTAATGTTTCCACTTCAAAGCCGGGACCGTAGCACCAGGCGCAATATTCCCAATCGTTTTTTACGCCGTGTTCGCAGCGCGGGCAAATCGACGGCATGCGGGTTTCGGCGCCGGGAACCGGATGGTCGGTGCCACACCAGGGACAAGCCTGCATCGCCTCCGCAACCGGCCCTTCGCACTTACGGCAGTGATGCGTGGTTTCCAGTTGTTGACGAAAGCGTTTTTGAAATTCACGCCACTGGAGCTGTCGCCAGCCCGCGCCGTTACCCGTTGACACAGATTTTTTCGTCTTCGGACGTTTGCTGCGTGCCGGCTGACGGTTGGCACTGCGAAAAGCCGCATACATGTCGATCGCACTGCGATAGCGATCCGCCGGATCAAGCCGAATCGATTTCTTAAGCACTGCGGTATGCGCTGGCGACAGTCGCGTCTGCAGGCGATCGTTGCCAACCATCGGCCATTTGAACGGCCACTCCGGCAATTTGCCGGAAAACAACCGGTATAGAACGAGGCCCATGGAGAAGACATCCGACTGAAACTTCGGCCTGCCCATGGCCTGCTCCGGAGCAATGTAATCAATCGTGCCTGAGCCCGACGCCTTAAGCGTACGCAGGCTGACTTTTGCAAATCCGAAGTCCGCGAGTTTCACGACGTTGCCGGGAAAGAGAATAAAATTCTCTGGTTTTATATCGCAGTGAATGATCTTGTTTTCGTGCGCGAATGCCAGCGCACTCAGTGCCTGTTCTGCGATGCGCATCGCGTGCGCGGTGGCAATGCGCCGTTCAATACGATCGCCAAGTGACTTATCGCCGAGCTCCATCGCTATGACGAAATGGCCGTCAATAAAGCTCGCATCCTGAACCTGCAGGATATTCGGGTGCCGCAGCCTCGTGGCGATCTGGACTTCGTGGAGAAAGTCTTCGTGATTTACCTTGTCGCCGGATTTGGCAATCTTAAGCGCAACGCGGGTGCGGTGAATGGTATCGGACGCTCTATAGACGTCGGCGAGCGGCCCGGAAGCGATGCGTCCAAGAATTTTATACTTTCCCAGCTTTTGCCGTGCTCGAAGCAAAGACAATGACTCTTTCGATTGCTAAAGGGTCAAGGCCCTTTTCCAAACACAATCATTGTGCCCACGAGAGACATAGTCAAGAGTGAGCCACCGATTGCCGGGGCGCCGGTTCGTCCCGCGTCGGTTATCAGATTTGCGCTAGAATTCTGTTTTCTCCCTTGGGGCGAAATTCACTATGGGGAAACCAGGACATACCGGCTTACGCCGTATTCTGTTTGCCAGCAAATTTTCGATGCAGGGCTTCGCTCACGCCTGGCGACATGAACAGGCGTTTCGCCAGGAAGTGCTGCTGCTGCTTGTTATGGTGCCGCTTGCCCTGTGGCTCGGGCAGACGCTATACGAGAAGATTTTCCTGCTTCTGTCATTGCTGCTGCTGCTGATTGTGGAGCTGCTGAACTCTGCAATCGAAACGGCGATCGACCGTATCGGCCTCGACTACCACGAGCTTTCCGGGCGCGCCAAAGACATTGGATCGGCCGCCGTATTTCTCGCTCTGGTGGTGGTCGTCGTTGCGTACGCCAGCGTCGCGTGGTCGCAGTTTATGGTGTGAACGGCTTGCCTGCCAGCAAGCGCCTGGGCTTAGCTGCGCACCCGCTGTACTGCGTCTGTCCAGCCGGCGTACAAGCCGTCGCGCCGGTCGCCGTCCATTTGCGGATTGAAAATACGGTCACTGGTCCAGCAATCTGCGACCGCCTCTAGCGAGGCGAATACTCCGCACTGTAAACCTGCCAGGTAAGCGGCCCCCAGCACCGTTGATTCGACATTCCCGGGACGCTCAACGGCAACGCCCAAGATGTCAGCCAGAAATTGCAGGAACCAGTTATTGTGCACCATGCCACCGTCCACGCGGATGACGCTTGGCTGGACACCATCTTCCGCCATAGCCAGTACAAGATCTCTCGTCTGATAGGCGACGGCCTGCAGTGTCGCTGTAACGATCTGACTCAAGTCGCTGTCTCTTGAGAGCCCGAGAATCGCCCCACGCGCTTTAGGATCCCAGTAAGGCGCGCCGAGACCGGCGAACGCCGGCACCACATGTACCTGCTCAACGATCCCCGTATTCCTGGCAATCGCTTCGGTATCTGCCGCCGATGCCAACGCATTGAGTTGATCGCGCAGCCATTGAATGGCCGATCCGGCGACAAAAATGCTGCCTTCCAGCCCGTAGGTCACTTCACCGGCAAGCCGGTAGGCAACAGTCGTCAGTAGCTGATTTGTGGAACGCAGCGCTTTGCTGCCAGTATTGGTGATCACGAAACAGCCGGTACCGTAAGTGCTTTTGGTGATGCCTTTTGTGAAACCCGCCTGGCCAATCAGAGCGGCCTGCTGATCACCGGCAATGCCACGGACCGCAACCCGCGTGCCAATGATGCTCTTGTCCGTCACGCCGAAATTATCAGCGCAGTCGAGCACCTGTGGCAATAGCGCTTCAGGCACGCTGAAAATATCGAGCAACTCCCGATCCCATTTCTGCTCTTCAATATTGAACAGCAGGGTGCGTGATGCGTTGCTTGCGTCGGTGGCATGGCGCTTTCCTCCCGTCAGTCGCCACAGGAGAAAACTGTCAATGGTGCCGAACGCGAGCTTACCCTCCTCTGCAAGCGCTCTTGCGCCTGGCACATTGTCGAGCAGCCACGCAATTTTGCTTGCCGAGAAATAGGGATCCAGTTTCAGCCCGGTCTTGGCGGAGACGGACTCTTCGAGGCCGTCTCTTTTCAATGCCGCGCAATAGTCAGCCGTCCGCCGATCCTGCCAGACAATTGCATTGTGAATGCACTTGCCCGACTGCCGGTCCCAGATAAGCGTCGTCTCGCGTTGATTCGTGATGCCCAGTCCGGCAATGTCCGGGCTGCCGGCTTCGTCCCATGCTGCCCTGCTCACACTCAGAACAGACTGCCAGATATCCTCCGGGTCGTGCTCAACCCAGCCAGGTTGCGGGTATATCTGCGGAAACTCCTGCTGCGCTGAAGCGACGACCTTGGCCCTGGCATCAAAGATAACCGCCCTGCTACTGCTGGTGCCCTGATCGATGGCCATTAAGTACGAGTCTTTATGCGCCATAGATCAGTATCAGAGTGTGTAATGCGGGGAGTTCAGTTGAATGGTCCTGCCGGTCTCGGCAGGCCGGCATTGCCCGGCCTGGGAATCAGCAAGCGCCTGCAAGCGCTCGCGAATGGACGCCGGCCACGGCGAGACACGCCGGGTATCAAGGCTGACATGCAGCTGCAACCACTCTGCCGTCGCGCACAGGTCGCCGGTCTCTGCATGATACAAGCGCTGAAACTGATGGATTCGCTTGTCGTCGAAGGCGAGTAACTGAGCGGTAATATAGTACGGCTCATCTTCCAGTAATTCATTTTGATAAGTGAGATGGCATTCAACCGCAAATGTCGAACCTCGCTCTTTTTGCATGTACGCTTCCGTGATTCCTATCTGTTCCCAAGTGCTATCGATTCCATAGTCGAAAGCAAGCACGTAGTAAGCGACATTCATGTGCTTGTTAACGTCGATCCACTCGGCTTTGACCCTGCCCTCGTAAACGACTTTGCCGATCGCTGCTGTTGTCACTAGTCGACAGCCAGTTCCGGAATATTCCGGAAATGCTCGAGCGCGGCCGGATTCAACAGCGCATCGGTATTCTTTACCGGCTTGCCGTGCACAACATTGCGCACCGCAAGTTCCACAATTTTGCCGCTGATGGTCCGTGGGATTTCGGGGACCGCCACGAGCTTGGCCGGCACGTGCCGCGGCGTCGTGTTTTTTCTGATCACCTGTCGAATGCGGTCTTTCATCTCTTCGTCGAGGGCCGCGCCATCGCGCATCACGACGAACAGCACTATGCGTACATCGTCATTCCAGTCCTGGCCGATGGCAATGCATTCCATCACTTCATCGAGCTTCTCTACCTGTCGGTAAATTTCCGCCGTGCCGATGCGAACACCGCCGGGATTAAGCACGGCGTCGGAACGCCCGTAGATAACCATGCCACGTTCGGCGGTGATCTCGGCGTAATCGCCATGCGCCCAGACACCCGGAAAGCGCTCGAAATACGCGGCGCGATACTGATTTCCATCCGGGTCGTTCCAGAATCCGACCGGCATCGACGGAAACGCGTTGGCGCAAATCAGTTCGCCATTCTCCTGCAACACCGACACACCATCCTCGTTAAAAATTTTTACGTCCATAGCAAGCGAAAGACACTGTAACTCGCCACGCCTGACCGGCAGCACGGGATTACCTCCTGCAAAACTGCTCAGGATGTCGGTACCCCCGGATATCGACGACAGCTGAAGATCGTCGCCGATCGCATCATAGACGTAGTCAAAACTTTCCGGGGCCAGCACTGACCCGGTAGAAAACACCGTTTTCAGGGCCGACAGGTCAAAGTCTTCTTTCGGCCGTACCCCGGCTTTTTGCAGCGCGCCTATAAATTTTGCGCTGGTGCCAAAAATAGTGAGTTTCTCCTCCGCCGCCATCCGCCAGAGAATGCGGCCGTCCTCAAAAAAAGGCGAACCGTCATACAGCACAATCGTTGCACCGACCGTCAGCCCGCTAACCAGCCAGTTCCACATCATCCAGCCGCAGGTCGTAAAGTAAAACAGCCGGTCATCGCTACCGATAGCGCAATGCAGACTGTGCTCTTTCAGGTGTTGCAAGAGCGTACCGCCAACGCCATGGACAATACATTTTGGAACACCGGTCGTGCCGGATGAATACATGATGTAGAGCGGGTGATTGAACGGCGTGCTCGTGAATTCAAGTGACGAACCTGGAACACTGAAGTCCGCCCATGAGACGCCGCCGCATACTTCACCTGGGTCGATGTGTTCGCCTGTGAACGGAACAATGACCGTGGTCTTGATCGAGGCAATTTCTGCCAGGACGCCGCGAATGGCAGCCAGCGATTCGCAGCGTTTACCGTTGTAGAAATACCCGTCTGCCGTCACCAGCACTTTGGGCTTGATCTGTCCGAACCGGTCCACAACGCCGTTAATGCCGAAATCCGGCGAGCAGGAAGACCAGATCGCGCCCAGACTTGTAGCGCCAAGCATCGCAATGATCGCTTCCGGACAGTTAGGCAGAAAACCCGCCACTCTGTCGCCCGCTGTAACGCCGGCGGCCTTGAATCCCGCCGTCACATCGGCAACTGCCTGGCGCAGTTCGTCGAAACTCAGTTCGCGTCGCACGCCGTTTTCACCGCGATATACAATTGCTGCCCGGTCGCCACGATGCCGCAACACATGGCGGGGAAAGCTGAGTTTTGCACCAGTGAACCAGTTTGCTGTCGTGAGGTCGCCAGGCTGATCGAGAACTGCCGTGGCGGGAACGTCGAACTCGACCTCGCCGAATTCGGCGATCAACTGCCAGAACGCCGTCATATTCTCAATCGACCAGCGATGGAAATCCTGATAATTGTCGAAGCCCTGTTCAGCCATAAGCGCGTACATAGCACTTTGTTCAATTCTTTCCCGCGAGGGTTTCCACAGCACAGTATTGCTTGTCACGGCTTGCCTTTTCTTTCAGGGGGTGCAGTATTCGACTATCTGCCTATTCACCGATTATGGGATATTCAGCATGGAGAATCGCGTCGAATTTCGCATTGGGGATTGCGTACGGTGGTTTGCGGCCTCCATCGGCGCTGCGTATTCGTCATTGTACGCCGTCAAAGCTGACCTTCTCCGGTGACTACAGGCATGCTCATTGGCGTGCTGGCCGCGACGCTCATCGTGCTCGTCGTCGTCTTTCAGCGGAAAATGCCGGGCCGGAAGGTGCCAGACATCATTGCCCCCGGCTCGCCACTGCCCGCATTTACCACTAGCGACGAAAATGGCAAAGCAGTGTCGTCATCGGAGCTGCACGGAGCCCCCGCCGTCCTGCTTTTCGTGCGCGGCAGCTGGTGCCCGTTCTGCAGCAAGCAGGTGAAGACGCTGGCCGCGCACTATCAGGCGATCAACGACTCGGGTGCAAAGCTTGTACTTCTTACGCCAAAACCACTTGAGACGACGCGGCGGGTGGCAGACTTGTTTAACGTCCGGTTTGAGTTCTGGCTGGACGAATCATTGCAGGTGGCGCGGCAGCTTGGCCTGCTGATGACCGACGCCGTGCCGCAAAAATACCGCACTGAATATGGCAGCGATACCGTTTGGCCAACGGCGATTGTGACGGACAGCGACGGCATCATCAGGCATGCAGAACTGTCACGCTTTCTCGCCGATCGTCCAAACCCCGAGAAACTACTGGGTATCGTTCGCGCCCTCAGCGAGCCTCGGCAATAATCCTGCGCGCCTGGCGATCCGCAATTACGTTGGTCGGCAAGTTTGCGCTCGCCGACTCTTCAAAGATGCCCGTGAGCCGGGGTCCTATTGCTTCGACGCGCCGCCACACCTCAGCGTCGCTGGCGTCACCGTAATACTCACTGGCAACGTTGATGATGCCGCCGCCGTTGATCACGTAATCCGGCGCATACAGGATGCCGGCCGAATGCAGCCGCAGACCGTCCTGATCCGTCTCGAGCTGATTGTTGGCGCCGCCCGCCACGATCGAAGTTTGCAGCAGCGGAATAGAATCTGCATTGAGGATTGCGCCAAGTGCACACGGGGCCAGCACGTCAACTTTCTGCAGGAGAATGTCTGCCAGTGCAACTCGCCGCGCGGAAAATTCCTCGACGACACGCTCAACGCGCTTTTCGTCGATGTCGGCGACAATCAGCCTGGCGCCGGCTTCGTGCAGAAATTTGCACAGGTAATAGCCCACGTGGCCAACGCCCTGCACGGCGACGGTCAGCCCGCTGACGCTGTCCTTGCCAAGCTTGGAACGAACGGCCGCCTCTATGCCCTTGAAGATACCGAAGGACGTCTTCGGCGAAGGATCGCCACCCGCCTGCCCCTGCTTACGCGGTAGACCGGCAACGTACGGCGTACTTCTGGCGACGGTTTCCATGATATCGACGGTCATGCCGACGTCTTCAGCAGTCACATAACTGCCATTCAACTGATCAACGAACTCGCCGTAGCGCTCATAAAGCGCGTCCGTGCCTTCAAATCCCGGTGTCTTGATGATGACTGCTTTGCCGCCGCCGAACTTGAGTCCGGCCATCGCGTTCTTGAAACTCATTCCCTGCGCGAGTCTGAGCACATCGTGCAGTGCCTCCGCGTCCGTGGCGTAGGACCACAGTCGCGTGCCGCCGGCTGCCGGCCCCAGCGTCGTGGAGTGGATCGCAATGATGGCATGCAGTCCCGTCCGCGAATCGTGGCAGAAAAGAACGCGTTCATGATGATCGAACGCAGGATCGGAAAAAACAGCCATGATTAACCTTTGATGCGGCGGTACGGATTCAAGCCACGGACTTACCGGCGGCGCGCGGATTCTAGCATCCACACTCGCCAAGAAAAGCTCCGCAGCGGCATTTGGGCGTCAGTCGCGTAACTTCACGGCGAATCACCTTTTAAAAGGGACCCCCGACCGCCTTGCATAAGAACCGCGCGAGCGGCTAGGTAGCGAAGTTCGCAAAGCGATGGCTGGCAGCTGCGGTCACGCCCGGCAAGCATCTTTGTCCGGATGCGGGAACATGTCTGCTTCGCTCTCACCGGGCCGCGGCTCCAGGCAAGCGAAATCCTTTTCCACCAGGATTCTTAGCTGCTCGCCCTCGTCCAGCATTTGCTCGGAGGATATCGACACCTGTTCGCTATCGGCCCAACGCTCTATGTCAGCAACCGGAATCCTGACCGTCAGTACGTTGCTGGAGATGTGTGCCTCAGGCTTCACGGTTGCGGGAGAACTTTCGAGAATGTACTCGAATGTATTGCTACCGGCGAAGCGTACTCTGCCACGCACCAGACCGTCCTGACGCACTTTGTCCACTTCGGGACGGGTCAGGCGCAGACGGATGGAATTGTCGAGGATTCGCAGTTTCAAGTTGAGATCTCTCCGGCCTTTGCGGGTTTTATAATCGACCATTAAATCACGAATAAGTGCCTGAACTGAATGCATAAAGCGGGCTGCGGCCGGCATTCCTGCTATTCTCCCGGCCGTCGCTCTGCCGAGTCCCGGATGATCACCGATCCCGCGTTCTATCTTGCTGCCGTGCCTGCGGTGCTCCTTTACGGAATCGCCAAGGGCGGATTCGCAGGCGGTTTCGGCATCCTGGCAGTGCCGTTGATGGCGCTCGTGGTTTCACCCCTGCAGGCAGCTGCCATCCTGCTGCCGATTCTTTGCCTCATGGATGTGTTTGCCGTCTGGGCGTATCGCGGCGAATGGGTGATCTCTGAGCTCCGGCTGATTCTGCCTGCCTCATTACTCGGCATTGCTGCCGGTACGTTGCTGTTCGATGCTTTGAGCCCGGATCTTATACGCCTGCTGCTCGGCATTCTGGCAATAACGTTCAGCTTGCAGCATTGGGCGACCGTATCGCGGCGCCGGCAGTCGCCACCTGCCCTGTTCGGCCCGCGACTCGCCGCCGTCGCCGCGGCAAGCGCCGGCTTTACCAGTTTTGTTGCCCACGCCGGCGGACCGCCGCTGAGCGTTTATTTGCTTCGGCGGGGACTGAATCGAACCCAGTTTGTGGCCACCTCGGCGGTCTTCTTTACGGTCGTCAACTACGTCAAACTTGTGCCATACACCTGGCTCGGCCAGTTTGACCATAGCAATCTCATGACGTCGCTGGTGCTGGCACCCCTCGCTCCTGCCGGCATAGGACTCGGCGTGTGGTTACACCGCCGCGTGTCTGACCGGCTTTTCTTTCGCATCGCGTATGTAATGCTGTTCGTGGTGGGTTGCAAGCTGATGTGGGACGCGCTGGCTGTCTGATCACTGCAACGAGCGCAGCAAATCTTCAGCGGGCTGAATCCCTGGAAAGCGCTCCAGCAGGGATTCGGTGACGGCAATAGCTTCTTCGCGTCGCTGTTGATCGCGAAGCATCGTCGCGAGCGCCCAGTGGAGGTCGAAGTCGCCCTGGAAGCGCTGCAGTGAACTGGCAAGCAGATCGATCGCTGCATCGGACTGCGCGAGGGAGTTCAGTGCCACCGCATAGACATACAGGTAGCGGGCGTTGTCCGGCGCATCTTCAGACGCTTTGCGCAAGGCTTGCAGACCCTCCGTCTGCCGATCCGTACGGACCAGCAGCAGACCCAGGGCATGCTGCCAGGCCGGCTCCGCGGGGCGTAACGCCAGGCCTGCACGCAGCACGTCTTCTGCGTCGCTGTCCCGGCCGAGCCGGCGGTACAGGTCAGCCAGATTTCCCCTGGCTCCGACATGCAGTGCATCAATGCGAAGTGCCTGCCGGAACGCTGCTTCGCTTTGCGCGGCGTTGCCGGCGTCAAGGTAGAGATTGCCGAGACTGGCGTGCGCCGCCGGCCGTTCTGCAGTCGCCAGCTGCGCGTCAATAAACTCCGCTTCCGCGTCCGAAAAGTCCCGGCTGTGCCGGGCGTGCACGAGGTTTCTCCATGGCGAAACGACGCGAAGTGCCTCAACACGAACGCCACGCAGAGAGTCGGCAAGCAAGGGCGAGGCAAGGTCGACCTGTTGTTCCGGCTGCAGACCTGGCAATGCACGCAGTGCTCCCAGTCGAACCAGTCCGTCCGCGTCTCCAAGCGCCGTGCTGATTGTTGTCGCGACTGCTTGTGAATACGGGGCCTGCAGCAAGGTCAGCAACGTCGCTCGTACGATCCCTGGATAGGCTGGATTTTCAATGCCGCGCAACAGCGCTGCATTGCCATTCTGCTGCCGCCCGGCATTGAGCGCGTAAGCATAGTGGCTAGTGTCCGGCGTGCCGTACCAGTCGGTCATAGCAGCAGACGCCCACGCGGCATTTCGATCTGCGTGACAACTTGTACACGCATCGGGCGCGCCTACGGAATCACTCATTTGCGGGCGGGGAATCCTGAAGCTGTGGTCGCGCCGGTCGTCAACGACCATGAACGTGCGGCTCGCCATATGGCAATCCACGCAGGCCACCGCCTGCTCCTCATGATGGTGATGTTCAGCACTTGCAAAGCGGCTCGGCAGATGACAGGTCGCGCATACCGCGCTGGTCGAAGCTGCATTGCGCAAGGTAGCGGCGTGCGGCTCGTGGCAGTCGCTGCAACTGACACCCGCCTCATACATCTTGCTCTGCAGAAAAGAACCGTAGACAAACACTTCTTCGTCTACCTGTCCGTCCGCGAAGTAAAGCGCCTCATCCAGCAGCGCAGGAATATGTGTCGCGAGCAACGGTTGACCGTAGACGTAGTTGCTGCTGATAACGGAGCGGCGCGCATGACACCTGCCGCAGGCCTCGGGCTGCTGAGGCGGACGCAATCTAGGCTCGCTGCGTTCGGCGATTCCGGTGGCGGGATTCATTCGCCAGGTAGCGCGGCCCGAATCATTGAGGTTCGCAAGCAGTCCACGGTTCGCGGAAAACTGCTGAGTTTCGGCTTCATTGACGTGCAATGACGCCGGCCCGTGACAACCTTCGCAGCCCACGTTTAACTCGGACCAGGTGGTGGCGAACGTATTGCTGTCGACCTGATAATTTTTGACAAGGTTCGTCGAGTGACACTCGGCGCACATGAAGTTCCAGTTCTGCTGGGGGCCTTGCCAGTGCAGCGGGTCGCCGGGCGCTAGCGGCTCCGTCGGATAAAGATGAAACCAACGCTGGCCACCCGCAGCGGTGCTGCGTGAATCCCACGCAATGGGCAGAGCTTGTAACCGGCCCCCCGCCGCCTCCACGAGGTACTGCTGAAGCGGATAAACGCCAAAGGTGTAGCGGACCGGAAATTCCTGCGCGCTGCCACCTGCAACGGGGCTGCGGACAAGCATTTTTTCGCCACGGGTAAAAGCAGTACTCGTCTGGCCGAAATGTTGCACATCGATATCGGTAAACTGACCCAGCACGTTGGAAGGCGTTGCCGGCTGCATGGAAAGCGCGTGATGGGATTCACGCCAAAGTGAAAATTCCTGGTCGTGGCAAGTCTGGCAGGCAGCGGAGCCGACAAATGCGGCAGTGACTTGGCGCGACGTCGGGGCTGAATTGGAGGTCGAATCGCAGCCGGAAAACAGCAGCGCCAGTAATGACAGGCCCGTGAACGGACGCAAGCGGACCCGCGCAACACCGGACCTGCACATTGCGGTGAGACATGGCAGCGCGTTCCCTTCCAGTCCCTGCAGCGGTGACTGGAACAGATTTCTGCCTGCTGGAACGGCGCCGGAGAGTGGCATGCTCTGCCCCGAACCGGCGCTGAAAATGCTGCCTAGTCGGCCATCACATTTTCAGCCTGGGGACCTTTCTGACCCTGTGTCACTTCCATCGACACTTTCTGGCCTTCCTTAAGCGTCTTGAATCCTTCCATCTGGATAGCGCTGTGATGTACGAATACATCCTGGCCGCCTTCCCGCTCGATGAATCCAAAGCCCTTGTCGTCATTGAACCACTTAACGGTTCCACTCACTCTTTCGCCTGCCATATCTACCTCTTCAAAAAACGCGCCGGTTGCTACCGGCGTTTACGCACTCGCTTGCAGCGAAGCCAGGAATATATTACTTGGAATTTCCCCCCGGACCTACTTTTTCGGCGCCCGCAAGCTATGCAATCTGCCCAAATGAGCTGTTGCACTACCCTCAGGTTGGGCCAGCGCGCCTTTGAATATAGCGTTCTCCGAGCGTTGACACTGTCCGGCAGCCAAGCAGGGCCATGCCGCGCTCCAGCTCGGCTCGCAGCAGGAAAAGAGCCCGTTCCACACCCTCCTGGCCGCCCGCGGCGAGGCCAAACAGGTAGCCGCGCCCGATACTGCAGGCATTGGCGCCCAGCGCGAGTGCCTTGATCACGTGCGTGCCGCGCCTGATGCCACCGTCACAGATAATCTCGAGCCGGTCACGCAGCGCGTCGGCGATCGGCGCGATGCAATCCACCGGCGCGGGCGCGGATTCGAGCTGCCGGCCGCCGTGATTCGACAACATAACGGCGGTGGCCCCGCAGTCTGCCGCCTTGCGGGCATCCGCAACGGTCTGGATGCCTTTGATGACCAGCGGGCCGGACCATTCGGTCGCCAGCCACTCAACGTCGTTCCAGTTTATCGATCGATCGAACTGACTGTTCACATAAGCCATTACACCTTCGTCAATCACGGTCGCTGCCGTGCTGCTGGTGACATTTACCATATCGAATTCCGGCTTTAGCAGGGCACGTACTGTCCAAGGCAAGTGCCACAAATAGCTGGCGACGCTGCGCACGTTCATTTTCGGCGGAATGCCAAAGCCGGTGACCAGGTCGCGCTCCCGATTGCCGGCGACCGGAGTATCCACAGTCAGGCAGAGTGCGTCGAACCGGTTGGCACGGCAGCGCTTGACGAAGTCCCGGGTGATGCCGCGATCCTTGAAGATATAAATCTGGTACATCTTGGGGCCATTACTGACGGCAGCAATGTCCTCGATCGTCGTCGTGCCTAGTGTGGACAGGCTGTAAATTGTGCCGGCGTTCAGCGCGGCGCGCGCAACCGCAGGCTCTGACTCATGATGAAAAAGTCGAGACGCGCCGGTTGGCGATAGAAACACCGGCCAGTCAATATCCTGCCCCAGGACCGTGGTCGAGAGATCAAGGCGGCTGACATCGGACAACTGAGACGGCAGCAACTCATAGTCGTTAAATGCGTCGGTGTTACGGCGCAAGGTGATCTCGTCGTCCGCTCCCCCGTCCATATAGTTGAAAATCGGCCATGGCAGCTTGCGCTTCGCAACGCGGCGCAAGTCTTCAATATTGTGGCAGTTACTGAGCGTCATCGGCGCGAGGGTATCACGTTGGACGGCTTGTTCTCCGAGTTCGGGACTGAAGGACGACACGAACGGTCTCTATCGTGGCCAGCAGCAAGAGATTGGTCACGCCCGCCAGCATATCGAACGCCGTAAGCAGCCAGTGCGCAAACAGCAAAACGGTGGCGGGGTAGACAAGGCGATGCAGCTTTTTCCAACGACGTTGAAGGAAGCGAACGGCAGGGTCGTTGCTGGTCAGTGCCAGCAATATGAAAATCAGGAAGGCCACCCATCCGGTCAGCAGCGGCGCTTGCAAGCCCTCCTCGATAATGAGACTCAGACTGTCTTTTCTGTAGACATAGATAATCGTATGCAGTGCAGCGTAAGCAAACGATGCAACACCGATATAACGTCGCTGACGCTGCAGCCAGCCGGACCAGCGTTGCCGGGAAAAAAGCATTCTGATCGGCGTCACAGCCATGGTGAGCATCAGCAGCCAGGCGGAAATCAGCCCGCTCAGATGCAACAGCTCACCGTAGAAGAGGTAGCCCCTGATCCAGCCAGCCGTGAGCCAGGTGAACGGTAAGGCCAGTAACGCCCATACAAACCAATGCGTGCTGCGTATTGCCTCTCTCAATCCTGGCTCCGTTGTATAAAGAGAAGCGATTGACGCCATTCCCACGCCGTGGCTAGTATGGTTAGCTTCGCCCATCGCCACCCATGTCGGAAGGACTCCCCTATGCGATCAAGCATTTCCACACTATTGAAATCTGTCATACCATTTATGCTCATCATCGTCTCGCAGGCCGCGTCAGGTGACATACTCGATGCCAATTCAGCGACCCGGGACGAACTGTCTGCACTCCCGCACCTGAATGAAGCACTCGTCAACACGGTCATCGAGAAAAGACCTTTCACCACCATTAACGAGCTCAATGATTTACTCGCAGCAGATCTCGACGACGAGCAGCTTAGCGAACTTTACGCCAAAGTTTTCGTGCCAATTAATCTGAATACGGCGGAGGAGGAGGACATTCTCCTTATCCCGGGCGTCGGCAGTCGCATGGCGCACGAGTTCGAAGAATACCGCCCTTACAGTGACCTGCAGCAGTTCCGTCGTGAGATTGGTAAATACGTCGATGCGGATGAAGTCGCAAGACTGGAGCAATACGTCACTCTCGATTGATGCAAATCAATCCCTGGCCAGACGGCCGATAGTCATTCTCGATCATCATCGCCAGGCTCCGGAACAGCAAACGATCAACATAGCCGACCGTTGCAATAATAATAATTGTTGGGGAGATAAATCGACATGTCAGTCAAGGGAGTGACGTTGGGCGACGGGAAGACGGTCTTCGACGACTGGCGCTCCATCGTCATTTCCCTGTATATGACGCTCGTCGGCTATGGCGTGCTGGTCGGCATACCCGTCATCAGCACCGCCTGGGTCACGCTACTCGGTTTCAGCGAAGTCGAAGTCGGCAGAGTTGCCGGCGCTGATCTCGGCGGGCTGTCGCTGGGCGCCGTCGTTACATCAGCGATCATAGCCCGCATCGACCGGCGGCTGCTGGTCGTCGCGGGTGCGGGCATCGCCATTGCTGCCAATGCACTCTGCATCATTATGGTGGACTACGAACAGGTGCTCTGGCTGCGCTTGCTGGCCGGGTTTGGCAGCGGAATATATACGGCGGTTGCGGTCGCGAGTCTCGGCGCCACAGCCAGACCAGCCCGCGCCTTCAACATGATGTTGTTTGCCTTCGCTTTTTCACAGGCGCTGGAAATGCACTTTCTGCCACAGCTTACGATGAACGGGATCTATCTCGTCTTCATTTCCTGCTTTGCGCTGGGGCTTCTTTTTCTGCACTGGATCCCACCTCGCCCGGTGCCACGCGTGCCTGCAGCGTTATCGAAGACCGGCGCACTGCGTAGCGTGTCCGGTGGCGGGAAGCTCGCGGTTCCGGCATACGTGCCCTGGCTTTGTCTGTCTGCCATTGTCGTTACCTATATCAACATTGGCGCTTACTGGACCTATATCGAACTGGCGAGTGCCGACTCGGCTGCCGATCCTGTGTGGGTGGGCAAAGTGCTGACCTGGGCCTCGTTCCTCAGCATCGTCGGTTGTCTGTTCGCTACCGTCATCAGCAATCGCTTCGGCCTGATTCGGCCGTTACTGGTAACGCTGATCGTCCAGGCTGCGATTGTTGGCATGCTGGCCGGCGGCATCACCAACAGCAACATCATCGTCAGCGTATTTACATTCAATTTCCTGTGGATTTTTATCGACGTTTATCAGATGTCCACCGTGGCCAACGTGGATAGCACGGGCAAATTCGCATCACTGATGCCTGCCGCACAGGGTCTGGGGCAGATTATCGGGCCGAACCTTGCTGCCTCGATTCTGGGAATGAGCCTTGGCTATAGCGCTGTATTCATTATGTGCGCCATGGCCGCGCTCACCGGCATGCTGATTTATGCCTTCATGTACCTGAGTCTCAGGAAGACCATTCCTGCCCTTGCCAACGCCTCCTGAGACCGGAACGGATGCTTCGCCCGGCAGAACCCGATTAGTGCGTAACTACGCAACCGGCTCCAGCTGGGGCTGGGCTTCTTCTGCCGACACGATCCGGCCCATAAGGCGGAATGCATTCCACAGGACCAGCCACATGCCCAGCATCAGCGTGATGCCGGAGGTTGCAAAAATTAGCAGGTAAGGTCGGATCTGCAACATCATTTCCTGAAACGACACCCCGTCGTAAAGTCCGCGACCGAGCCCCGCCATCAGGAGAGCGGCGAAGAAAACGCCCAGCGAAATGTTGGCGACCCAGAACCCCGTCATCACCTGCCGTCCGCATGCACCGTGGACTTCTTGCGGCAGTTCTTCACGGATAATGTAGAAGACCGACGACAGCAGAATCATGGTATTGATGCCGATCGTCGACCCCATAGAATGCGCTACCGTGATGTGCGTGCCATGGGTAATGAGATTGAGGGCAGGCACAGAGATGATCAGCGCCAGGACAAGATTGATAAATATCCAGATGTCGGCCGCAAACAGGAACCGATAGGCGTTGCAGTGACGATTCTTCTGAAAGTCACTGAGCGAGCGTCGCCAGTCCCACAGGATTTTGCCGAGAATGAACAGTTCGGTCATGCTGACTGCATAGGCAAAAGTTCTGATCCAGGTCTGTGACGGCACCAGGTAGGTGTGATGAGCCCAGCCGAAGATCAGATTGAACAGGCCGAGGAAAAATAACCCGTAGGCCATCTTCGATCGTGCCGTGTCGGAATTGCCGGCAATCTGACTTGCCACATAGATCGCCGTGCCGTAGACCAGCATATTCCAGGAGCCTGTGAGCGCCCCGTAGGATTTCCACTGCACGATAATCTCGCGAACCATGCTTTCACGGAAGTACGGAATGAGCCAGAGGTACGACTCAGCGAAGGTAATGAGAAAAAACAGAATGCCCGTGCCCCACATCCAGTAATAAACCGGCCAGGGCTCCCGATGCTGACGAACAGTATTGAAGTAGTTGACGCCGAACAGTATCCAGGTCAGAAAAATAGGCACGCTGAGCACGACCGGAAATTCGAAATACTCGCGCCCGCCAAAGCGGCCACTCAGATAGCTCACAAGAATCGCGGCGCCTGTGACGACGAACACCCAAAAGTGCACGTTGACTGCGCGAACAGACCAGAGCTTCAGCTTTTGCTGCCGCGGCAGATAAAAGTAAATACCGCCAATAGCTGCAAGAAAGATCCAGGAAATGACCAGGGAAACATGCAGTGGCCTGGTTTTGGTAAACAACAGCTCCTGCAGAAACTGCGGAAACAGGAATTGAAATCCGCCGATTACGCCGAAGAACATGCCCGCAGCAAGCGCCAGCATGGCAAGTCGCAGAAAGTTGAGTCCAATCAGGTTGTGGTCACGGGCCATCATCGTGGGTCATCCTCCTGGCTAACTGTTCCATACCAGGTTACTTCGTAGTTTTCCGGCGGATAAGTGCCAGTGCTGTCGACGAACGCAAGATAGGCAACAACGTCGTCGGTCTCCTGCTCCGATAATCCGAGCTTCGGCATAGCGGTCGTCCCGTTGGCAATAAAAACCCTGGCGTATGCAGCGCCCCGTTTTGAAATGACGTTGGTCAGGTCAGGGCCCATGTAACCACCCAGACCGTAGAACTGGTGGCAAGCGATGCAGTTGTAATCCTGAAACGCCTGCTGACCTCGACTGACCGCGTCGTCTTTTTGCGATACATGCGGTGCCACCGTCCCCGCGGTGTAGACGTACGCGGAATAAAACACGAACGATACGAGGAAGGCGGCGAAAATCACGCGATTGTCCATCATGATGCTCCTGACGACTGTCTGTTGCCCCGGGCCGTCTGGCAGAAATTATTGTTGACCCAATGGTATCGTAGCGGGCGTCGAACAGGTTCCGGGAAGGTTGATCAAATTTGCGATATTTACGGACATTGTTTCGCTTTAATCCATTTTTGCCGTATAATATTCCAACTTTCCGAGATATGTTCGATGATTAGACGATGACAACAACGGCGGTGAAGGTCCTCGACAAAAAGGACAAGGCGATCCTGAATGCCCTTCAGCTGGACGCGACCCTGACGGTGGGCGAGCTGGCTGAGCGCATAGGGCTATCCAAATCGGCCTGCTGGCGCCGCATCCAGAATCTCGAAGAATCCGGCGTAATAGCAGCACGTGTAACCCTTTTGAATCAGGAGGCGCTCGGGCTGAACCTGACGGTGTTTACAGCGGTCCGGACACACGAACATACCGCGGACTGGTTTAATCAGTTCCATACCGTTACTACCTCGATGCCAAACGTCATGGAAGTGCATCGTATGAGTGGCGATGTCGATTATCTGATCCGGGCGGTAGTACCCGATATGAAAAGCTATGACAGGATGTATCGCGAAATGATTACGCGTGTAAACCTGTTTGATGTCAGCTCATCATTCAGTATGGAGACTATCAAGTACACGACCGCGTTGCCTCTGGGCACAAGCGACTGAAATCGCCTCAGAGACTTTGCGCCTAACTTTGATACCATCGGCGCCGCAACTTATTCCAACGCAGAAAGCCAATGAAACACACCGATGATCGCAATCGAAGTATCGCCAACTGGCTGCTCGTGTGCTGTCTGCTCGTTTTTGTCATGGTTGTGCTCGGTGGTGTCACACGGCTGACCGGATCCGGCCTGTCGATGGTCGAATGGCGTCCTGTCACGGGCGTCCTGCCGCCGTTGAATGCCGACGCGTGGCAGCAGGAATTTGAGCAGTACAGTCAGTCGCCGGAATTCATTAACGTCAATTCACATATGACGGTCAATGACTTCAAGGGAATCTACTGGCTCGAGTATCTGCACCGTCTGCTGGGCCGTATTATCGGCGTCGTATTCCTCATTCCGTTCGTCTATTTCGTGGCCAAGGGCTACATCCGGCGGCATGAAACGCTGAAGTATGCGGTCATGTTTCTGCTTGGCGGGCTGCAGGGGCTGCTGGGCTGGTACATGGTAAAGAGTGGTCTTGTGAATGATCCGCACGTCAGCCAGTACCGGCTCACCGCACATCTGGTCGCCGCATTTCTCATTTACGGCTATATGTTCTGGGTCGCGCTCGATCTGCTTTATCCCGCAGCGGTCGGAGAACCGCATCGCTGGTTCGGCAGGGCCGTTGCGCTGACCGGCTTAGTTACGGTAACGATCGTATCCGGCGGTTTCGTGGCGGGACTGAAGGCCGGGAAGATTTACAATACCTTTCCGAAGATGGGGGAGTACTGGATTCCGCCGGATGTCATGGCGTTGCAGCCATGGTGGCTAAACCTGTTTGATAACCTGGCAACAGTGCAGTTTGACCATCGCATTCTCGCCATCTGCACTTTCGTACTCATTGTCATATTCCGTTTCCGTCTGCCAATGGCCGAACTCGGTTCGCGTGCAAGAAAGAGTACGAACGCATTGCTGCACACTGCCGCGTTGCAGGTCATCCTCGGCATTTCCACATTGCTGCTCTTCGTACCCGTCTTTCTCGCTGCGACCCATCAGGCCGTGGCTATGCTGTTGTTCACCATGGCGCTGCTCGTATGCCATAGCCTGCGGCGACCGCAGCCGATCTGATAGACTTTGCGCGCCGTTTCACCATCTGCCTGCTCGTTTCATATCGTGATAGACAGAGCCGGCAACAACCATAAGAAGAAACCATGACCAAGATCCCTTCCGATATCGATATCGCCCAGGCCGCCAGTAAACGTCCCATTGCGGAAGTCGCCGCCAGCTTGTCGCTCACGCCGGATGACATCATTCCATACGGTCACGACAAGGCGAAAATCAGCTACGACTTTCTGCAACGCCTCGACGGCAAAAAAGACGGCAAGCTTATCCTGGTCACAGCCATTTCCCCGACCCCGGCTGGTGAGGGCAAGACAACCACGACGGTCGGCCTGGGAGACGGGCTGAACAAGATAGGCAAGAAAGCCATCATCTGCCTGCGCGAACCGAGTCTTGGCCCGTGCTTCGGTATGAAAGGGGGTGCCGCGGGCGGCGGTTACGCCCAGGTCATACCGATGACCGATATCAATCTGCATTTCACAGGTGACTTCCACGCCATCGGTGCAGCGCACAATCTGCTTTCAGCGATCATTGACAATCACATGCACTGGGACAATCAGCTCAACATTGATCCCCGCCGGGTCACCTGGCGACGGGTCGTCGATATGAATGACCGCGCTTTGCGGACGATTACCTCCGGACTGGGCGGATACAGTAACGGCGTTGTCAGGGAGGCCGGCTTCGACATCACGGTTGCCTCGGAAATCATGGCCGTTTTTTGCCTGGCCAAATCGCTGGACGACCTGCGCACACGTATCGGCAATATCACCATTGGCTACACCCGCGACAAGAAACCCGTGCAGGCCCGCGCACTGAAAGCCGAAGGTGCAATGACGGCCCTGCTGCGCGACGCCCTGCAGCCAAACCTGGTGCAGACTTTGGAAAATAATCCTGCGCTCATGCATGGAGGGCCTTTCGCCAACATTGCACATGGCTGCAATTCAGTAATCGCCACGCTGACCGCACTGAAGCTGGCCGACTACGTGGTCACCGAAGCCGGCTTCGGCGCCGATCTTGGCGCAGAAAAATTCTTCAATATCAAATGCCGAAAAACGGGTCTGAAGCCTGATGCAGCGGTGATTGTTGCCACTACTCGTGCGCTAAAAATGCACGGCGGTGTCGCCAAAGGGGATTTAAACGCGGAGAACGTTGCAGCCGTCAAAAAGGGTTGCGCAAACCTTGGCCGTCACATCCGGAACATCGGTCAGTTCGGTGTGCCTGTGACGGTCGCGATCAATCACTTCGTGACGGATACGGACGCAGAGCATCAGGCTATTCGGGATTTCTGCGCTGGCTTCAACGTCGATTGCACCGTGTCTTCACACTGGGAACATGGTGGCCAGGGCGCCGCTAAACTCGCCGAGAATGTCGTCGGCCTCATTGACGGGCATCGATCGCAGTTCCGCCCGCTCTACGAAGACGATTTGCCTCTCTGGGACAAAGTTCGCCACATCGCGCGCACCATTTATGGTGCGGAAGACATCATTGCGGATAAGAAAGTTCGTCAGCAGTTCGCGCTATTTGAAAAGCAGGGTTATGGGCACTATCCCATCTGTATGGCGAAAACGCAGTACAGTTTTTCAACCGATCCGGGCTTGCTGGGTGCCCCAACCGGCCACGACGTGCCGATTCGCGAGATACGCCTGGCGACCGGCGCGGAATTCCTGGTCGTCGTTTGCGGTGAAATCATGACGATGCCCGGCCTGCCGAAAATACCGTCCGCTGAAAAGATAGACGTGACCGATAACGGACGAATCACAGGCTTGTTCTGAAGAAGGTATCACTATGATGTTGCAGAAGACGCTCTCCCCTGGCAACGCGCTGATGGCCGTAATCTTAAGCCTGCTTGCTGCTTCCTCCTTTGCGAAAGGTGAGGCGCAGCAGCGCTGGGAACTGATGAACCAGATCCGTCAGGAAAAATTCGATCTTGTGTTGCCCGAAGTCATGCGGGAAAACGACGTCGACATGTGGATCACCGTGAATCGGGAGGGTCAGGACGATCCGCTCACAGAAGATTTTGGCAAGGGCTACGTCGGGTCCTACGGCTATTATATTTTCACGGATCGCGGCGACGGTCGAATCGAACGCGCAATTCTGGGCGTCGACACGGCATTGGTCGAAGACAATGGCGCTTACGACATCTTTGGCAGTGCCGACGAATTACAGGCGTTTGTTGCTGAGCGAAATCCCGAAACCATTGCGCTGAACTATGCGCGCCACATTGGCGCCGCAGACGGACTCAGTCACACAAGTTATGAGAAATTAACCGAAGACCTCGGGCCGGATTTTGCCAGCCGATTCGTATCGGCGGAAAAACTGGCGTCCGATTTTCGCTCCCGGCGAGTTGCGTCAGAAATTGCGGCATTCGCCTGGGCTGGCGAGCTTTCGCGCAGTATTGCTGAACGTGCGTTTTCCAACGAGGTGATCACGCCGGGCAAGACAACACTCGCTGACGTCGCCTGGTGGATGCACGAGCAGCAGTTCGAGAATAATCTTGGCACATCGTTTGGCATGCCGTCCGTCTACATCACCGGACCGGATGGTTTCGTCGCACTCTCAAACGATCATGTTATTCAGCGCGGCGATTTCCTGGCAATCGACTGGGGCGTCGGCTACCTCAATTTCTATACCGACATGAAGCGGCACGCTTACGTCCTGAAAGACGGTGAAACGCACCTGCCTGACAGTATCCAGAAAGCGTTCGACAATGGCCGCGCTGTAAGGGACATCCTTAAAAGCAATATCAAAGCCGGACGTACGGCAGGTGATACTTACGAACTTCTGAAATCGCGGATAAACGATGCCGGCTTCAAGTTCATGGACAACTTCAACGAGCCTACGTCCGACGCCGGCATAGTCGATGTCATCATCGGCTGTCATTCGGTTGGCAACCTTGGCCATGGCATCGGACCTTCGATTGCGTGGTTCAATCCGGAACGGATGACGTACATGATCAAGCCGACCAATCTCTTTTCGATCGAGCTGTTCGCCTACACGGCAATACCCGAATGGGGCGGCAAGAAATTACGAATTCCGCTTGAAGACAACGCGATCGTAACTGAGCGCGGCGTGGAATGGCTATACCCCGTCAATCAGAAAGTATTATTAATCCGTTAAGCGTTTATGCAGCGGAATTTGCCGCCACGACAGCACGCATTGTTGTCGTGCAACATCAGGCCGCGGCGTTAATAATCTTGATCGAGGTGTAGGCTGCCAATCCTTCTTCGCCGAATTCGACACCGAATCCCGAGCATTTGATGCCACCGAAAGGAACGTTCGGTGCGATCTCCGCGTGCTTGTTGATATAAACAGTGCCAGCCTCAAGCGAAGCCGCTACTTTCTCGGTCTGTTCGGGGTCACTGCCCCACACTGAGGCGCCAAGACCGAACTGCGTGCCATTGGCGCACTGAACCGCCTCATCAACGCTGCTATAGCTGATAATCGGCAGCACCGGACCAAACTGCTCCTCATCCACCAGTCGGTGTCCGTCAGAAACACCGGTAACAAATGTCACGGGATAGAAGTAATTTGGTCCACCGACAGCTTCGCCACCGCTTACGCACTGGCCTCCGTGCGCTTTCGCATCTTCTACGAGCGCCACAACTCGCTTGAACTGCCGCTCGTTCTGCAAGGGCCCGAGCATGCTGCCCTCATCCATGCCATCGCCCATCGGGATGTTTTTGGCAAAGGCCGCCAGAGCCGCGGCGGTTGCGGCAACATCTTTTTCGTGCACATACAGTCGTTTCAAGGCACCACAGGTCTGGCCAGAGTTGATCATAGAGCCGAAGAAGAGCCCCTCAGCATACTTCGCCGGATCCTCGCCGGGCAGAAGGATGCCGGCATCGTTGCCACCCAGTTCCAGTGTGACCGGAGTGACCCCCTTCGCCGCGCTTGCCATCACTTTTTTGCCGGTAGCTATCGAGCCTGTAAACACAATCTTGTCGATGCCGTCGTGACCGGTCAGCTCCGCGCCTAGCTCATCGCCACCGGACACCACGTTCACGAGACCGGGCGGCAGCACTTCATTGATAAGCTCTACCATGCGGAGTGTGCTGAGCGGCGTAAACGGCGAGGGCTTGATGACAACCGTATTGCCGGTTCGTATTCCCGGCACGATGTGCCAGATGGCAATCATCAATGGCCAGTTCCACGGTGTGATCGAGCCGACGACACCCAATGGCACCCGCTTTTGTACAATGCGTTTTTCAGCGCTGTCTTCTATCAGTTTGTCAGGCAGGCTCAGCGAAGCGGTGTAGCTTGCCCAGCCCGCACACCCACCGAGTTCGAAACGCGAGCCGAGTCCGCCAAGCGGCTTGCCCTGTTCTTTGGTCAGCAGAGTAGCCAGTTCATCCGCGTGGTCCGCACAGACTTTCGCAATGGCGTTGCAAGCATCGGTACGGTCTTGCTCGCTGGAGAAGCGCCAGGTCTTAAAAGCCCTGGACGCTGCAGCGACGGCTTTGTCGAGATGTTCGCGCTTGCCCACCGGGGCCTGACCGACAACTTCTTCCGTATTAGCGGGATTGTGTACGTCAAGGTAGGTATCGACTGCCAGCGTCTCTCCCCCTGCGGTCATGTCGTATTTCCTGGTCACCTTGCACCTCGCATTTTAATAGTAGCTAGCGGCAAGACTGTAAACCAATCGCCTTGCCCTGTCCCTCAAGTCGATGGCACGATCGACAGAAGTCCAGACAGCTCTGAGACGGCTGCGCTGACAAGGGGCTTTTGTCGCCGGATCGGCAGGACGCCGCGGCACTGGCGAACTCTAACTGCAATCCTCGCGACCGCTGCGGTTGCGTTCCAGGCTGGTACGACCGTTGTCGTAACGGTAGGTATAGATGTTCTCGCCATCCCTGTTGAGACAATGAACCTTCATTTCCAGGCGGCTCGGATGCCGCTGGCCGAACAACTGCAGGACATCACCCACACTCACACTGTCCGCTGAAAAGCCGAATCGTCGATTACGCGCCGGCGGTGCCAGTAACAGATTCCACTCCTGCCCGGTTTCATCTACGGCGATGAGACGATCGTGCGGATTGCCAAGTTTGAGTTCGGTGATTGTCACCGAGATCTCCATCGTTTCCTTGTAGCCGCCCCAGCCATGATGGCCATAGGCAATACCGGTCAGGAATACACTTAGCAAGAAGCTGCAGAAAAAGTGTTTGCGTGCTTGCATCATCGATCTATATTAATGGTGACCGTTGCCGGCTCACCGTCCGTTAGTCCGTAATACTCGAGCTGAAACCGGTCTGACTCATACGCCGGCCCGCGCGGCGAATTCTCGTGTATTTGCCGGATTATCCCGACGTTACCGAGTGAGAGTAACTGTCCGGGGATAAGTTCCTTACCGGACTCTGCCAGCTGATCGCGCAGCCAGCGTACGACAGCAATGGGGTCATACCAGCCGTCCATGGTTCCGGAATCGATGACGGTGCCGTGCTCGTCAACGACCGCAAATTCAAAAGTTCGGATACGCTGCAGCCAGTCAGCATTGGCTTCGATCGGAACGGGTGTGCCGGTGAACGACATGCGCGTTCCCATATTGGCGACGATCGTGCCATTGATAGATCGCGTCTCCGGATCGTAATAAGGATCCGGCACTTCAGCAAACGGCACGATCGCATCCAGGCCGGCGAGAATTTCCAGATCGCTTTCTGCCTGATTGATTGCCGCATCGCCGACGCGCACGGCAAAGTCCGCCTCCAGAAATCCAACGACGGTGTCTTCGACACGGATTGTGTCACCGTCTTCCCGCAGCATGCCTTGTAAAACGTATGCGCGGATGCCTTCGGGCGGGAAGGTAGCGAACCCTGGACCTGGATCGTGACCACCCGTTTTATACCCCGCCACTCCGCCCAGCATCGGACGCATGATTTCGACCATCTCATCCTGCCAGTGATAGGCGTCTGCCAGCGGCATTTCATACGGGAAACCCTGCATTTGTCGCAGCGACACGAAGTCCTCTGCCATCTGCTGCAAATCGGCGCGGATGGCGGCTTCCTCAGCGTCGGCCGCGGCTGCAAACGACAAATTCGTTGTGGAAATGGCCAGCAGCATTGCCAGGGTTATCGGCAGGGCATCGAGTCGAAAGATTGGTTTCATACTGCCGGAGTATAGCTGCAGAAACGGCTACTGTTTGGATGCGGCGACATTCTTGACACTTTCGGGTGGTACGGCCCAGTCATCCGGCATGTGAATAAAATCGAAGAACGGCTGTTCATCGCCCTCGTCAATTGCATTCTGGACCTGCTTGTAAAATTCGCCGCCCGCCTCATTGGAAAACGTAATCTCCACCTCGCGAGCTTCATCGGCCGTCCTCGGTCGCTGGCAATATTCCGGAAAGGTCGCTTCTCCTGCGTGGCCGGACGCATACCCTTTCGCAAACATCTGCTTCAGCATGCCGAAACCATCGTCCTGCACCAGCACATTGCCGCGCGGGTGGCCGCCAAGCGACTTCATGTGCCCAATAAATTTATCCAGGTTGTAGCAGTCATAGGCCACGTGCTGACAGGAATGATCGCCATGCCGTTCGACGAATGAGGTCACCTGCGATTTCTCGGCACGATCTATGCCTTCAATCAGGGCAATGCCAAAGTCGCCGTAGTCGATGCACCAGATTTTCATACTGCTGTTCGTATCGCCTGGGCGAGCGTCGTCAATTCGCTTGATAAGCGTGCCGCCCTCCACTTCGATGTGAAACCAGGCCCACTTTTCGATATTCCCTCCCTGGACCGCATAGGAAACGTGATCAATTTTCTTAAGGTAGGACACCGGTGTTTCTCCTTTCTCTATCTGGCAAGGCAAGTGACGAGTGTAGTGCCAGCCGTCGTTTGAGACCGTGCGTATTGACGAGTTTCGTGGCACTATTGCGCAGGTTTTTAGCCGTTTTCCTTATTTTCACGCAGGTTTATTGCCTTTTGGATAAATATGACACTCGTATCCTGTACGAACTGCAGCGGGACGGCCGTCTGAGCTGGAGTGCGCTGGCGGAACGCATCAGCCTTTCTGCGAGCGCCTGCCAGCGGCGCGTCGAAGCACTCATAGCGAACGGCGTCATTCAGAATTTCACGGTCAATCTTAATGAAGAGGCCCTGGGTCACCACGTCAAGGCGTTCGTCGCGGTCAACATAGACCGTCAGCAGACCAAACTCGCCGAGGACTTTCGCTTGCGTGTGCAAAAGCACCCGCAGATTCAGGCCTGCCACATGATCTCCGGAACCATCGACTTCATTCTCGAAGTCGTAGCGACTGATCTGGACGCGCTCGGCAACTTTATTGACAGCGATCTGCTCGCGATGCCAGCTGTGAAAGACGCTTCTTCATCGATCGTGCTGAAAGTGGTCAAGCCGAAAGCGACAATGATAGAGTGGCGCCGCATCGCCGCCGCAGACTAGAATGATGGTGTAGTAAAATAAGCCGGTACAGCAAACGGCGTTGTCTTAAAATAATAATTGGGGAAATTCGAATGTTGAAAGAGTTCAAAGAATTCGCAATGCGCGGAAACGTAGTCGACATGGCGGTCGGCATTGTTATCGGTGCCGCGTTTGGCAAGATTGTCAGTTCACTGGTCGCCGACATCATCATGCCGCCTATCGGCAAGATGATGGGAAATGTTGATTTCGCAGACCTGTACATTAACCTGACCGAAACGCCTTACGCCTCGCTCGCGGCAGCGCACGAAGCCGGTGCTGCAACAATTAACTACGGCATCTTTCTGAATACGGTGATTGATTTCGTCATCGTCGCATTCGCAATTTTCATGGTGATTCGCGGCATGAACAAGATGAAGAAAAAGCAGGAAGAAAAGCCGGCCGAAGCGCCGAAGCCGTCAGAAGATGTTCTGTTGCTCCGCGAGATTCGCGACGCATTAAAGAAATAGCATCGCGGCCGTGGGCCGCCAGCATGGTACTGATAAGCAACCGTAGGAGCCCGCCCCGCGGGAGATCCGCAGGCAGAAACCAAGGAACAGCGTTATGCAACGCTGTTCCTTTTTTTACAACTAACGGCTACCGGCGAGTTCGTTCCAGCGATCGATAAATTTCACCGCCGCCTCAACCAAGCTGTCAGTATCGGCACGGCCGCGCGCGACGGTGCTTTCCGCCGGATCGCGTGCGCCCCACACTCCGGTCGTCGACATTTCGGCTGAAGAGGTGTTCTTGCCGGTCTCTTCCGCTTTTAACCCTTCCGCCAGAAACAGCATAAGCGCAGTTGGCTCGCCGTCCACCACATCAGGCAGCATGGCCTGCAGGTGATCCGGCAACGTCAGTTCCGCGGCAACGGCTTTGTCCATCTGGACGAGATCTGGCATCAAGTACAGTGAGTTCGAAGTTTCGCTGGTTCCACCATGGCGATCCAGCAAGGTGGCGGGTTCAGCCGGCTCGCGCCTGCTGAACGGACGTATCGCATCTTCGAACGTCACCGCCACGCCGCCGGTCGTCTGATTAATCTGATCGGCGAGGTAGGTAGATATCGCCCGGTTACCGCCGTGCGCATTCATGATGACGAAACGCCGGAAGCCGTGCTTCAGCAAACTTTGCACCGCTTCGAGATGTACCTGCACGATCGTATCTGCGCTCAAGGTGATCGTGCCGGGAAAGCCCATGTGATAGGGCGACTGGCCAATCATCAGCACCGGTGCGACCAGCACGTCGCGCTGCTGAGCGATAAGTTTGGCGCGCTCCACGCCGTTGATGAAATCGGTTCCGATCGGCAAATGATCTGCGTGCTGTTCGAGCGATGCGATGGGAATAATCACGATGTCACTGCGTGTCAGCAACGACGCCACTTCGGCGGTACTCATGTGCGGCAGGTAATTCTTGATTTTCTTTTCCGACCAAAGCGGGTTGGTTTGGGCAGCTGCGATGTTCGTAAAGCAAAGTGCCAGCAACGAAGACCAGGCCAGCCATCGAAAAGCATATTTTGTCATGTCATGTTCCTCAGCAATTCGTTGCAATTTTACTCTTCTACTTCGACTACCAACTCGATTTCTACCGACTGCCCTCGCGGCAGCGAGGCCATTCCGACCGCTGCACGAGCATGGCGGCCCCGTTCGCCAAATACCTCCACCATGAGGTCAGAAAATCCGTTGATGACTTTTGGCTGATCAATAAAGTCAGGGTCAGAATTGACCATGCCGAGCACCTTGACGATGCGTTTCACTTTTTTCAGGTCCCCGAGCATCGCTTTCAGCACGGCAAGCTGATTGATGCCGGTAAGACGTGCGCCTTCGTAACCTTCATCGATGGAAACCCCGGCGCCCAGTTTTCCAGTGATCTCGGTTCCATCGGCACGCCGAGGTCCTTTGCCCGCGAGGAATATCAAATTACCGGTCCGCACACCGTTTACGTAATTGGCGACGGGCTCCGGGGGCGCGGGCAGCTCGATGCCCAGCTCTCTAAGCCGCGCTTCGGGGTCGAATGGCTTCTCAGCAGCATCTTGAGCGCTTGCATGAGACATCAGCATTGCCAGAGAGAGGAAAACCAGCATCCTGGTAAATTCAGAGGTGAGCTTCTGCATATGTTGATCCAATGAGTTGCGTGGAGGAGTGTCATTTTTATCTCAGGCATTTCGAGCTATCACTCGAGTACGGCCACAACTTTTATTTCTGTAACGCCGTCCGGGGACGCGAGTGCCGTGGTACCTACGGCTGTCCATGCCGGATGCGGGGGTGACATATTCTCCATCCGTACCTTAATAGCTGTCTGCAGTTGCCGCTGCAGATCCGTGTGATATGAGGTGATGTCTATCACGTCATCCATACTGGCACCGCCTTCAGCGAGCACCGTTTCAATCCAGCGCAGAGCTGTCAAAAAACCGCGAGCGTAGCGGTCCTCATAACTGCCCTCTCCCTCGAGATAGGCCACCACGCCGGAAACATAAAGCGTATTGCCGACCTTCACCGCTGGCGCGTAACCCCAGTTTTCATATGATGAGCGGGCGTCCTCCGGCACAACGATGGTTGCGCTCTGGCGACTTCCCTCGGCAACCGCGTTGCCAGATGCCAGCCATACCATCGCGACTACTAACAGCCGAACATTGAATATTCTCATGATCTCCCCCTGAATCGTGACCCTGTCAGTACTGGGAACGAATTCTAGCACCGCCGTTCTATTGGGCACGCCACACGGTAAAGTCTCCGCGAGTGGGCCGGCCCTGCGCCCAGCTTGCACGCAATTTACAAAGCTGTGTAAATGTTACCCTTGACCGGCACTCTGCGAGGCAATATTTTAAAAATCGCCCGGAACCGGGCCGCGCGGCAGAGCTGGCACGATGAATGCATTGCGTATTGTCGGACCCGCATTGACAATTGTATGCGGAAAAAGAACTTAGAGAGAGGTTTGTGGCCAATCTAATAACGCTCAGCAGGTTGTTGTTACTGGCGCTTGTTATCGCGCTGCTCTATCTGCTGCCCCCTGCCTGGCAATTTCTAAGCCTTGTTGTTCTCATCGTTGTGTTCGTAACAGACGGTCTGGATGGCTATGTCGCCCGCAAACGTGATGAATGCAGCCAGTTTGGCGCCGTATTCGATATTGCCGCAGATCGAATCGTTGAGCTGGCCATGTGGATAGTCTTTGTCGACCTGCAACTGGTCGCTTTCTGGGTGCCACTGGTATTCATCGTACGCGGTGGCATCGTCGACGCCATAAGATCTACTCAGGCATCCCAGCACCACCAAAGTCCGTTTTCCATGATTACCTCTGATCTGGGCAAGACCTTGGTCAGTGGCAAGTTCATGCGCATATTTTACGCCGTCATCAAGGCTGTGACGTTCTGTTGGCTGCTCCTCGTTTATGCCATTCCCGATGCGTTCCCGACGATATGGAGTCAATGGTCAGGCGTGTTCCTTGCCGCTGCCGACGTCTTCATCCTGTCGAGTGTGTTTCTATGCCTCCTGCGCGGCGCCCCGGTGGTCATAGAGTACGTCTATAACGAGCGCGATACGATTCTCAAGTTTCGACCGTTTTCCTGATCTTTGGTGACAGCAGAAGAAGGCAGACGCCTGGCTGTTTTCGACATTGACGGTACGCTGGTACCGGGCCAATCAACTGAGCGACTTTTCTACCGCCATCTGCTGAGAAACAATCACCAGGGTCCTCTACAGTGGGCAAGGTATGCCCACGGTCTCCTTAAGTGGGCGCCCAGACACGGGCGGCATACTTTAAAAAAGAACAAGGCCTATCTGACAGGACTGTACGCTTCTCAAGTCTCCTCACTTGCAGAAAAATGGGTACAGCAAACGCTGCGCGCGGAAATGGACAACGAAGTGATTTCCCGCCTGAATCAACATCAGGCTGCCGGCGACTATATTGCATTGCTGTCGGGCACGCCTGATTTCCTCGCAGCGGCGATCGGCGAGGTACTGGGGGCTGATCGGCACATCGGCAGCGATTGCCGGATAGAAGACGGCGTTTTTGTCTTCAAGCCCATTGGTCGACATCCGTTTCGCGAAGAAAAACTCACCTGTACGATGGCGCTGGCCGGCGACACGGGTATTTCACTTGACGACACGGTTGCCTATGGCGATTCCATCCATGACCTGCCACTGCTTGAACGGGTGGGGAGGCCGATAGCGGTTCATCCGGATCGCAAGCTAGCCGAAATCGCCAGGCAGCGAGGCTGGGAAATCATTCGCTAGGGAAGTTAGTCTGGCGCGAAGTACTGCAACGGAAAAGCGCATTGGACGAACGCTTAGGCAGCGTCAATTGAGCCCGATTAATCCATACATGTGTTTATTTGCTAACGCTCGCTGTCGCTGCGATGGAAGAACATGCAGGGCATAAAATGCGTGAGACTGGGATCGCGGTCACCCCTGAACGCATGCCTGCGCTGATAAGCTGGCCGCTGATATCAAAATTGGCAGTTCAGGACATGGCGATCACATCTCGTAAAACCCGTTGCGGCGCACGGCGCAGAATTGCATCTTTCATGATCGTCGCTGGTTTATGCTGGACCACAGCAGCGATGTCCCAGGCGCAAAATGTATCGTCTGAGCGGCCTTTGTTTGAGCTCGACGAATCGACCTGGGCGTTATTTTATGACATGCCCTCAAAGCGCTTTCGCAGTATCCGCGATGCGTTTATTCGCCAGGAATTTGCTAGCGGAAAACACGATTTGCAGGTAAGCATCGGTTTTCTTGAGATTGAAGCCGGGCGGGCGTCGGCTGAACTCAGGGAGCCTTTATCCGAGAATATTGCCCGGCTTAAGTCGATTAATGCAGACATGGACACCCCGTCCGTTTCTACAGCCACCATAGATGCTGCTTTTGCCCGCACACATTGGCTGCTTGCGCAGCACTACCTCACCTTGAGCGTTCAGTCCCGAGATGCCGGTCAGCCCAAAATGGCAGGCCGTTATCTCTGGGCCACGGCGCATCACCTCGAACGCGCGGTCATCTGGTCTGAAGCTCGTATCGATCGCTCAATACTGACGGCACTGGAATGGACCCGGCAGGCCGGTACTGATCTGCAGAACAGCAAGAACTCCGGGCGGGCGTACAGGGACAAACCAGTCGTCAAGACGGCGAAGACATTAAAACGCATTGGCGAACTGCTGGACCGCAAGGTGTGGATAAATACCGAAATTGAGTCGCCTCGGTAGTCGATCTAATCGATCAGCGACGTCGATTGACGCTGTCGTTTAAATCGTCGGAACTTTTCACCTGGTTTTGTCGAAGGATTGCTTCATATTCCTGCGTCTAACCTGACAGGTATAGCTATAGCGCAGATTCACTGCCGTGAAAAAATTAAGCCTGACATCGTGGCAGCTCTCATTGGCAGCTTCGGTGTACATCGTCACCGCCAATAATGCTGCATTGCTTGTATCACTAATTGACGGGCCGGAGCCGTTCTCGCTGAACGGTATCGGGCTTCTGCTCGCGATCGTCGCCTTGATGGTATTCGTCACTAACACGATCCTGCTGACGTTTGGCATCGGCTGTCTGCAAAAACCGCTGACAGGCGTGTTCCTTATCGCGACGGCAACGCTTGGCTATTTTGCCAATGAGATCGGCGTGGTCTTTGATGAGTCGATGTTCTTAAATATCGCCGCGACAGTCAGAGACGGGAATTCTGCCGAAGCACTGGAACTGGCGTCCCTGCCACTAATCGGGCACGTGCTGGCTTTCGGTGTAGTGCCATCACTAATGCTGCTATTCATCGCAATCCGTCCAAAAACACTTTGCAGGGAAATCGGCACCCGCGCCCTGGTAACGGTGGTTGGACTCACCCTGGTCGTCGCAATACTGCTTCCCACCTACAAGTACGACAGTTTCTTCGCGACAGAGCATCCTGCACTTCGCTTCCGGGTAATGCCAATTTTTCCCCTGGTTTCGCTGGTTAAACTGGCACGCGACGCAATACCTGAACAACGGCCATTTCATGTCATCGATGCGGACGCATTTCAGCGCCGTACGCCGTTGAAACGATCGATTGGCATTATGGTGGTCGGAGAGACCGCGCGAGCCGATCATTTTTCGATGAACGGGTATGGAAAAAGAACTAACCCGACACTAGACATTACGAGCAACGTCGCATTCGCTCAGGCTGACTCGTGTGGTACGTCGACACTGTTCTCCGTGCCCTGTATGTTCTCGATGCGCGGCCGCGACACCTATGAGCCGTACATCGCGCGTACAGAATCCAACGTGCTCGATATACTGACCGCCGCCGGCGTGCAGACAGTCTGGCTCGACAACAATTCGAGTTGCAACAATATCTGTGATCGAATCGAAAATATTAATCTGCGGCAGAACCTTAACAAAGCATCCCCGTTTTACACACCCATAGGCTACTTCGACGAGGTATTGCTGGACGCAGTCGAGCCCTATCTGGAAGGCGATGGTCCTGACCTCTTGATCGTTCTGCACGAGCTCGGCAGTCATGGGCCGGCATACAACCGCCGGTATCCGGCGCAATTTAGCGTCTTCACACCGTCGTGCGATGAATTGTCGCCGACGAAATGCTCCAAAGAGATGGTCAGCAATGCATACGACAACACGCTTGTCTATACAGACTACCTGCTGACGAAGCTGATTGAAAAACTCAAGTCCCGTTCTGACGACATAGATGCATTTCTGTTTTACGCCTCAGACCACGGCGAGTCGCTCGGTGAGAACGGCGTCTACCTGCACGGCCTGCCCTATTCGATCGCCCCATTGGCGCAAACACAAGTGCCCTTCATTGTCTGGCTGTCACCAGAATTTCAGAAAAGACATCGGGTTAATTCGTACGCGCTGGAACAACTGCATGAAAAAGAACTGTCGCACGACAACATCTCGCACACCTTGCTCGGTTTTTTCGACGTAAGTGCTTCATCGTATCGCGCCGATCTCGACATGTTTTCGCACGCCGCTTGATGCCGAGGAACTGCTACGTATTCGAACTGGGATATGACCTTAGTTCCGCACCATTGCTCGAACGGACCACGCACGCAAGATAGCCTTCTCATGGGTATTCGGTGAGCCTGAAATACATCCGCGAACTTACGTCGGCAGACTTCGCGAATGGTAGACACAGGCAATGAGAAAACAAAGCGCAGATGTACCGGAGGCGAACGTACGGATGTGGTTCCATTGCGTCCAGTCCGCGACATAGGTCTCCCAGTAGGACGCCGCCTCCACAGAGGCGTAGTCCATTACGTCAAGCTTCTGATTCATTGGAACGTTGAATTTCATTGTCACGAAGATTACGCCCACCAGGTAAATAATCGCCCCCGCTGCAAGCCAGACCGTCGTTACTAAAGGCAAACGAAAGTACCCAAGAGCGGTTAGCAGTACGGAAAATGGAGCAACACCTATCAGCAATTTAACGAACACAGAACCGTACACATCGCGATTGATTACCTGCATTGATTCGATTCCACTCGCCGGTGTCACGGAACCCAGTGACGTCATGCCAAAATCCGAGAATGCCATGAATATTCCGGACACGAGCGCTGACGATATCACGGCAATACCACATAAAATTAAGAACAAATTCTGAGTCACAATTATCTCCTTGGTTATTTTTAGCTGCTGTAACTAGTACGAGAGTCCGGGGGTTTTCCCTACGCTGGTTTTATCCTCAAGTTGCTTGAGCATGAATGCCGCGACGTCACCCCGTGAGATTTTCAATGTGACGGATCTGTCGTTCTCGGCAAATGCATGCCGATATTGATCAGTGACAGGTCCATCGGTGAACGCTGCCGGACGCACTATTGTCCATTTAAGCAAACTGTCCCTGACGTACATCTCCTGTAATTGGTGGTCGGCGAAAGCTTCTCGCAACAACAAGCCAAACATAATCCGCTTCCATAAAAAATTTAGGTTATCCCAGCTTCCACCACAGCCAAGTGTTGACTGGCAGACCAATCTTTCTACCTTCTGCTGCTGCATGGCTTTGATGATGTTTAACGTTCCTTCCGAGCGCACTGTGCCCTTTCGACCGGAACCGAGAGTAATCAGGACGGCATCCTGGCCCGCAACGGCGGCGACGACGGATTCCGGGTCAAGAACATCTCCGGCAAACAGTGTCAGGTTCGGATGTTTCTCCTGCAGTACCTCGGGGCTCCGCGCGAACGCAATGACCCGATGCCCCGTCGCTAAGGCCTGCCGGACCAGTAGCCTGCCAATACTTCCCGTTGCTCCAAAAATGACCAGTCTCATTGTTGTCTCCTTTCACTTGACACCGTGTCAATTGACTAGGCGCCAATATATGCGGATACTTGACACCATGTCAAGCAAAGAGAAATCGACCAGAACACGCATCCTGAGCGCTTCCTGGGAGCTTCTTGAGTCGAACCAAGGGCAGGGTGTGCGAATGACGGATATCGCCAAGCGGGCCGGGATCAGCCGGCAAGCGCTTTATCTGCATTTCAAGACCCGTGCTGAGCTACTGGTTGCGACCACCCGGCATGTCGATGAAGTTAAGGGTGTCGACAGTCGGCTCGCAAGCAGCCGCGCTGCAAAGACCGGCATTGAGCGTCTTGAGAATTACATTGATGCCTGGGGAAACTACATTCCGGAAATTTACGGTATTGCAAAAGCACTGCTTGCTATGAGAGACACCGACGCCGAAGCGGCGACCGCGTGGGACGATCGCATGCAGGCGCTTCGTCATGGATGTGTCGCAATCATTGATGCCCTGATTGACAATGGAAATCTTGCATCCGCTTATAAAAGAGAAGAAGCGGTAGATATGCTGTGGACCATGCTGAGCGTTCGAAACTGGGAGCAGCTTGTCATTGATTGTGGTTGGGACCAGCAAAGATACGTCGCAATGATCACGCAGTTGGCGAAACAGAATTTAGTTGAAGCGTGACGACGAAAAATTGTAATGGCGAATGCTAGTTGCCACCTTTGCCAGATGACAGCTGCATATTTTCCCGCAGCAACATTCGCGTCAGGTGCTCCCGTCTAGCGAAATCTGCGGCCTCATTCAGGGTCAGGTTAAAGGCGAAAACCTTTGCGCCTGCATTATTCCCGGGCCGCTCAATCCAACCTACAAACCAACCGACCTGGTCAAGGCCATCGAGACGCGCGACGATCAGAGAATCCCGATCAATGTCGCCGGTCTCGGGATTGATCGGGAGCACCGCTCCACTTTTTCTAAACCATTCCCCACCTGGCTCAGCTTGCCGCATCATGTCAGCGACCGCTAGCTGGCTTTGACGGTCAGCGGGAAGCGTATGTCGCCTTAGTCGGTCCAGGAAGACCACTTGTTCGATGGCGCTAATTCGCAGCTCGCCGTCGAGCCAAAAGCTTGAAAGTGCAGCTTTATCGCCGATGCGACGGTTCCCATAAGCGAGTTTTTGGACCCATCGTTTCATTCGTGAATGTCCGATACCCAATGCCGTGCGTTGATAGAACCAGACCGTTGAGTTTTCCATGCCGGATGCAAGACTGGTGTCCTGGTTCCAACTGGCTACTGCCCTGCTCCGACCGTCCCAGGAGACGTTATCTTCCACATCCTCAACGACGTGAGTTTCCAAAGCAATCAAAGCGTGGGGAACTTTGAATGTCGACGCCGGTAAAAAGCGCGTATGCGCACGAACGATATTGCATGCGGTCCAGGTCTTGGTCGTTGTATCCAGCAGCACGAATGTACTTTCCTGTGCTTCCGCTGCCAATGCGTCGCAACCATTCGCATCCTCGACCACTCCGTCAAATTTGTCCGTCTGACTGACGCTACCGGATTTCGTTGAATTTGCGAAAACTATTACGGGCATCAACCCGGCCAGCAGCGCGAGAATAAGTACCTTAAAGTCGAACCGGACAGCGGCACGGATAGGCGATTGCAGGGCGGGCCTCCTTCGAATTCACGTTGATTATGGTAACTGGCCGACCATTACGTCGGATAGGTCCTGCGCTGCAATCCCTTGGCGTGATACCTTTCGCGACATCGAATCAGCCAGACATGGATGAGAGGAACAGGGTATGCGAATAGAAGCCATAAAGATCGGGAACAACCCGCCGGATGACGTTAACGTCATCATCGAGTGTCCCCTGGGTGGCCAGCCGATCAAGTACGAGTTAGACAAAGAAGCGGGTACGCTGGTCGTGGACCGCTTTTTGTATACGCCCATGTCCTATCCTGGCAACTACGGTTTCGTACCCCATACCTTATCGGAAGATGGCGATCCTATCGATGTGCTCGTGTGCAATACACGCCCGCTTGCGCCCGGATGTGTCATAAATGTTCGGCCCATCGGCGTGCTAATCATGGAAGATAACTCCGGGCAGGATGAAAAAATTATTGCGGTTCCGGGACACGAACTCACACAACACTATGACCACGTCCATGGCCACACCGATCTGCCGCCTATCACGTTGAAGCAGATAGAACATTTTTTCGAACACTACAAGGATCTTGAGCCCGGCAAATGGGTGCGCATAGGCGACTGGGAAGATGCCGCTGCTGCCAAAAACATGATTCTGGCGGCGATTGATCGTGCTGCTTAAAGCATTGCGCCCGTGCAGCCGGGTCGTGAAATGCGAATCACGCTAGAAACCAATTTGGTCCTCCGCACGCGCGCCACGCCGCCGCCCGAGTACTAGTACGGACTAGCTTTTTTTCAGTTCCTGAACGGCGCGATGTGCCTCTTCGATCGCAGCCTCCGTCATCGCGTTTGATGCAGCGTCCGTTCCGGCAATCGTGATGTTACCGACTCGCTTGCGCGCAGCGACCCACGGCCGTTGCTCGTGACGCCACCGTTCGGGCCACCACGCGACCTCACCTGAACTGCTATCGACTGAGTAGGCATAGCCGTGTGGCCAGCGATTGACCGTGATTGCCGCAATATCCCGTGCCGGATCGAAGCCACCCGTGCCCAGCATGCGACCGAGCTGATCTCGTGCATTCCGTTCGAATGTCTCGAACGGCGTTGCCAGTAAACGCCGGCGTCCGGCCCGGAATTGCTCCGCCGCAGGTAATCCGGGCTGCAACGGGATGTGCTGCAAGTGCAGGACGATCGGCACGTCCGGAGATTCGGCGAAATGGTGATCACCGAAACTGACTTCATGGCTCAGCATGACTCGCTGAAAAAAACTGCCAGGGCAGTAAACCCGACGCAGACCAAGGTTTGCGAGGCTGTTCCAGTCGCGAATCAAAACGCTGGTGTAAACGAGTGGCGCCCGCACCGAACTCCCCTGGGCGTCCGCCTGCTGCCACGGAATGTCGGAACAGACGTAAGGCAACATCGCATGGTAGCCGGCCCAGATCACCTTGCCTGCCGTTAGTGTGTGACCCCTGTCGTCAGTCACGTAGCTGATGTCGACATCCGCGTCCAGCTCGCCACCCTGATGGGAAATTCCAACGACGGTGCTGTTCAGGCGAATGCGCGTGCGATTTTCCGGCCGATCCAGGTGCGTATAGTCGAAGCGCGCCGAAACAACATCTTCCATCGAATTGCCAGGTGCTGCACCGGGTACCAGTTTGCGTACCAATAGTCGGGCGACGGATGCATTGCCATCCGGGAAACGATAATACTCATCGTCGGCTTCCGCCTCGCCGGTATCCGCATCGCCGATATCCATGTTAGCGAAGCCGGGATAGCCGTCTGCCCGTGCAAGCCAGGCGGGGCAGGCGTCGGACCCGATTGCCCAGACGCCATGCGGCAGTTTTTGAACGTAGGTAAGGACTTCTTCGCCAATTCTGGCATATTTCTCCAAGTATTCACTGTAGCTCAGCGATTCGACGACGGCCCGCCGCTCGTCTGGCCCCATTCCGGCGAGGTAGTCCTCTTCATCCGCATACAGCCGCGTAAGTTCCGCCCTGCCTGATGCCGATAACGGCGCCTCGCTGATCGAATCGCTGAAACCATGACGGCCGGTCGTCATAAAATCTGCGCCAAACGTCTCCCGATCGAAGAAAGTGCCGTCGCCTAGGCCGAACTTCTTGATCAGCTCTTTGTTCTGAGTGCCGCGGAAACGCGCCAGATCGATGCCCAGCTCCTGCATCAGTTGCCAGGCCACCGGCGGATAGGTTTTGGGCGATTCGATCAGCATGGTGCCGCCGAAGCCGATATAGGTCCGGCCGTCCAGTACAAACTCGTTGCGCTTCGCGTGACCGCCGAAATCATCGTGATTGTCGAGGACGAGAATGCGCGCGTTCGGATCGACATCACGCCGATACATGTAGGCCGCCGAGAGTCCGCTCAAGCCTGCGCCGACAACGACCAGGTCGTAGTGTTCGTCGATGCGGTCAGTGTCGAATCGCTGTCCCTGCACCAGCGCATGCGCCGCTTCAAAGGAACCGGGATGCGCACCGCGCATACCCGTCTGGCCCGGCGGGTAATACCCCGCAGCCATGTTCCTTCCAGGGTCAGAGTTAGTTGCACATGACGGCAGCACGGCAGAACCCACCGCAAGGCCGACGCCGCTCATGAAGTCGCGTCGCGTGATAGCTCGGTTCATGCCAAGTTTCCGGTCGCGTGAATTCATCGGTCTCCTGCCTTGGTTATCATCGGCTAAGCGCGAGCGCTGGCTCGTCGACGGTTCGGGAATGTGTCATAAGCAAAGTACCTAGCCCGATGATGGCAAGCGGCAGAAACGGTTCAAACGGCCAGAATGGCAGCCACAACTCGAGGGTCGCGGACCACTCGGGCCCAGTGAGCAAATCGGAAACAGCTCCTTGCCAGTAAGACCCTGTTGCCGACGCAAGCAAACCAGCGATCACGAAGGCGCCGCCGGACACTCTGAGCGGCAACGGAGATCTGCTGGTCGTCGCATTCGTGCGGATGCGCTGCAGGCGCTTTTTGCCCCAGGCTGCGATGCGCAACGCAAAAGCGAGAAAACCACTCCAGTAGAACAGATAGTCAATAGGATCCGGATTGCCGTAATAATAGAGATTCCACCAGTAGACGCTGAACGGATAGGCCCACAGGAAATAGACACCACTGATGTGCAGTAAGCGCCATTGCTCCGGCGTCAGATACTTGCGACCAAAGCGAAACGATGTCAATACCATCGCAGGCAGGAAGATGTAGCCGATCGTCCCTTCGAGTTCATCGCGAAACAGGTAGACCTCTTCGAAGTAATAGCCTCGAAAGACGTTCGACATGATGAAAATAAACAAACCCTGCCAGGCCATCGCTACGGCAAAACACAGCCCGATGTACTTCCGGTTGCGAAGCAACCAGTTCGAAACCGGACTGGGAAAAAGTACCCGGAGGGAGGATGCAGCGACTACAAGAAAGATAAACGGCACAGCCCATCGCACCGAGAACCCGATCATCTCCGACACGCCTTCGCCACTAGACATATCGACACCCGCCATGGCGATGATCATGACGACTGACATTGGCAGAGAGACCAGCCAGAACAGATTCCAGCCGTTGAGGGCGTTGGTGCTCATCAATGCCTTAAATTCAATGCTCATGCAATCCGATCGATACGGTATTAATAGGTCAGGAATACGCAATATGCGCACCATGATACCATCTAAAAATGCGTGACTTGATGGTACAGAAAGCGAGGCGGGCGATTGAAATCAGCATCGCATTCGCACCATGGCTCGTTTCAATGTACATCCTCTACCGGCTTGAACACGGCGAAATTTGGTCGGACGCAACGCCGCACCGCGGGAAAATTTCATTTACAGTTCTGGTCGTCGGCATGGGGCTGTCATTTCTCGTTTACCACGCTATCGCAAGGCGCAAGCAGCAGTAGCTGCGGTGGCACCGCTGAAACACAACAGCACTTCGAACTAACCGGCGACATTCTCAAGGGCAGGGCATTATCGTGCTGTAGTACCAAACGTTCCCACTCGCACAGGAAAGACGACTGGGTTGGAGCGACACATACGCTCACCACGAACGTCAACTTATTTGACTATGCGAGCGAGAGTGCGACGAGCATTAATGTGGTCGCCGGGTTCGTGCTTTAGTTCATGTTCGAGTTGGCAACCGACATTCTTGAGGACCGTCCGTGGTGGCGGTCTAAAACCCACGCTTGCAACGACCTGCTCGGATCCCTACGCCCGAGCCTGTCAGTTGGCAGCTGCCTCCGCGGCAGCGTTATTCTGCAATAGCGCTACCAGCAATTTGATTTGCGTATCGTCCAGGCGTTCACCGAAAGCGGGCATCTGGCCCGTTCTCCCCTGCGCAATCGATTGTCGTATTGCCGTTTCCTCGTCACCATAGAGCCACACCTCGTCTACAAGGTTGGGTGCCCCCAGTGCCTGGTTACCAGTGCCGTCTAACCCGTGACACGAGGCGCAGAACTGCGTGTACTGGACCTCACCAGGGTGTTCGCCGGTATCCGGCGTTGCCATTGCCAGAACGTAGTTGGTGACATTGTCGATACCCTGCTCGCCTAGGATTTGCGCCCAGCTAACCATCACGGCATTGCGCCCGAAGCGAATGGAGTGTTCGATCTGTTCGGCACTGCCGCCCCACTGCCAGTCGGCGTCAATCAGGCTTGGAAAATGTGCGGCCTGCCCCTGCCGTTCATAGCCGTGACAGACGGCGCAGTTCCTGTCGAAGATGCGCTCTGCCGAGCGCATTAATCCCCGGTCTTCCTGCAGTGTGGCCAGACTGCCGTCATTGATCAGACGACGCACGTTGCCGAACTCGTTGTCGTAGCGCTCCATGCTGGTCTCGAGGCTGCCGCCCTGGGTCCACTTCAATGCACCTTGAAAAGCACCGAGACCCGGATAAAGCATGAGGTAAATAACCGAAAACACCATTGCCGAAAGAATCATCCAGAACCACCATAGTGGTGCCGGATGTGAACCTTCGCGTAAGTTTTCGTCCCACACCGGCCCGTCTGCGCCCTCATGCTCATCGGTTGGCGAAAAGTAAATACTGAAGATCAGCCAGGCGAGTCCCGCCAGGCTGACGAGCGTGATGACAGAGATCCAGCCCGCCCAGAATGCTGTCGGCATATCACTCATCGCTGCGTTCGTCCTCTAACGGAATGCGAGCAGATTGATTCGTTGTTGCGTCAGACGATTTCCAGTAAACCCAGGTAACAAGTACGACCATAAACAGCATGACGAGCATGTCGCCTGCAAAGATAAAAAAAGTCATCATAGCGTGTGCTCACTGCTGGATGAAGTACCCAGGATCTGCAAATAGGCGATCAGTGCCTGCAGCTCTGACTTCCCCTCGAGTGCGGCGGGTGCGGCCTCGATTTGTTCGTTCGTGTACGGGTGACCGAGTTTGCGCAGCGCCACCATTTTTAATTGAATGTCCCCGTCCGCGTTCGCCGCGCGTTGATTGAGCCACGGATACGCGGGCATAATCGAATTCACCACAACGTCGCGAGGATTCAGCAGATGCAGTTCGTGCCAGATATCCGGATACTTGCCGCCGATACGCTGCAGGTCCGGGCCGGTGCGCTTGGAACCCCACAAAAATGGCCGGTCATAGACGGATTCTCCCGCTCGTGAATATGGCCCGTAACGTTTAACTTCGGCGAGAATCGGCCGCACTTGCTGCGAATGGCAAACGCTACAGGCTTCCCGAATATAAATGTCGCGCCCAACCAGTTCGAGTGCGGGATAAGGCAACGTCGTTTCGGTCGGTGTCTGCAACGATTCCTGAAAAATGCTTGGCAACACCTGTACGAGCCCGCCGATGGCGGAAACGAACAGAATACCGAATATCAATAGCCCGGCATTATTTTCCAGCTTTCTGTGTAGTCCGATGCCGTTCATTTCAGACTCCGTAAGCCGTGACTGCCGGCGGTTGCACCCGCACCGTTCGCCGGCCGCCAATGGTCTTCATAAAGTTGTAGGCCATCAGCAACGTGCCCGTTAAAAAGATGAGCCCGGCGGCAAATCGCAACAGGTAATACGGCGGCATGCTGGCCATGATGTCTTTGAAGCTGAAACTCAACTCGCCGATCGAGTCGAGACTCAGCCATAGCAATCCCTGCGATACGCCGGCGCCCCACATCGCCAGGATATAAAGCATCGTACCGGCGAGTGCCATCCAGAAATGGATGTTGGCAAGTCGGTCACTGTAAAGCGTAGTACCCACCAGCCTCGGAACGAGAAAGTAGAACGTGCCGTAGGTGATCATCGCATTCCAGCCCAGCGCGCCTGAGTGAACATGACCGATCGTCCAGTCAGTAAAGTGGCTGACAACGTTTACGCTTCTAATGGCCATCATCGGACCCTCAAACGTTGCAAGTCCGTAGAATGCGAGCGCAAGCACGATGAATTTAAGCGCGGGATCTGTCTTTAGTTTTTCGTGAGCGCCCGCAACCGTCATGATGCCATTTACCATGGTCGCCCATGAGGGCGCGAGCAGTACCAGGCTCATTACCATTCCCAGGCTTTGCACCCAGTTTGGAATCGCGTTGTAGTGCAGGTGATGCGGACCGGCCCAGATGTAACTGTAGGTGAACGCCCAGAAGGCGACAATTGAAAGCCGATAACTCCAGATGGGTCTGTCGGCTTGTTTGGGCAGAAAGTAGTAAAGCATGCCGAGGAATCCGCCCGTCAGCAGGAAACCCACTGCATTGTGCCCGTACCACCACTGCACGATGGCATCCTGCGCGCCGGCAAACAGCGAATAGGATTTGGAAATCGTCACGGGCAGGGCCAGGCTGTTTACAATGTGCAACATCGCAATAACGATGATCAGGCCACCGTAGAACCAGTTTGACACGTAGATCGGTTTGATACGCCGTTTCGCGATGGTGCCGAAGAACACAATAGCGAAGCATATCCAGACAATGGTTATGGCGATATCGAACGGCCACTCCAGTTCGGCATACTCCTTGGCGGCATTCCATCCGGCCAGCAGAGACAGGCCGCCCAGGAGAACGATGAGCTGCCAGGCAAAACAGCAGAACCAGGCGAGTTTTGGCGCGTAAAGCGGTATGTGACTGGTGCGCTGCACGCTGTAAAAAGCCGTGCCCATCAGTGCTGAAATGCCAAAGCCGAATATGATGCCGTTGGTATGCAGCGTTCGCAGACGTCCAAAGGACAGCCACTGCTGGCCGAAGTCGATGCCAGGCCAGACCAGTTCAGCAGCGACGTAGACACCAACTGTCATGCCCAGTACAGCCCAGGCAACTGAAAACATGACAAGCGCGGTGACGACGCGGTCATGGTAATACTCTTCGATTTTGCCCTCAGCCACTATTGTCTACACTCCGATCATCGGCCCGATGCCGCGACTCCACAAACCCACAGTCAGTCCCAATAGAATTACCGCTGCCACCAACAGGTGTGCGATCAGGGCCGAGGCCATCAGCATGCCGCGCTCAGGATCGATCTTGAGAATGATTGGCAGGCCGGAATACAGCAAGTACATACACCACATGAGCGTTGGGATAAGAACCAGCACGTTGACGAACGCACTTGGATACAGGTGAATGGCACTGCCAACGACCAGTGGCGCGGCAACAATAACAACGAGTGCGAAATGTATGCCCAGCGATTCTCGCGCTTCATAGGTCTTCGCCATCCACTGAGAAATGATTGCCGTACTCACAAAACCGAAAAGCAACGCAACAAAATAGGCAATGCTGATCAGCATCAGGCTGCCGGACTCGAGATACAGCGGTTCGTCAGCGCCTAAGCGCCAGCCAAAATAGGACGCGCCAATGTACGCGAAAACCGGCGGAACAACGGAAAGCCAGATCAAATAGCGAAAGAACACGACATAGGGATCAGGCCGTGTACCGGAGAGCTCGCGGAATATGGCTTGCGGCGTGAACAAAATCTTCAAAACCAGCCAGGATGAAATCGTGGACTTCATGGAGCAAGATGCCTGACAAGCAAGTTTTGATGTACTCCCGTTAGACTTGCCACAGAAATGCCCCTTCGCGGCGATAGATTAAAAACAACTTCGCCAGTTCTAATACGCAAACAGTGCCGGATGTTAGGGGAATAGCGCGTTCTTGTTTATACGTATGACTACCTAGTAAAACTCTTCGAGCCGGCGTCTTTTCGGGCCTCTGATTCTGCCCGCACCGACGCTTGTTGCGTCAGGACCGGCCCGTGTTTACCCGAAACTCTCGTACATGACTCAGGCCGTCATCGCCTGACCACTTTCCTCCCCCTAACAGATTATTGCAAACTCGACCGACGGGTTTGAAACCGCATGGTTGCCCGTCTGGTTCCAGCAAATTGCCTCGGAGACTTTCTTAATTGTACGTATTGATACGACTGTCACTGCGGTGTACCACGGCACATAATTGTCCGTTAGATAGGAAGGCACGGAGTGAGACTTAAATGATTTTTCAGGAAAATAGTATTCTGGCCGTAATCGATCCAACTCGAGTCGATCAATGGAGTTTGCGAAAGGCGTTGGCGATTGGGAAAAATCTGGACGACCCCAAAATCTTTGCGTACTTATGCGCTCACTCGAATTCGAAATGTGATGATGCGGAAACACTGCGTGCAGTTGAAGTTCAGCGCCATAAATTATGGCTTAACGAAATTCTGGCTGATTCTTCGGAGGCGGGTATACCAATTGAACCGATAGTGGATTGGAATGCTGACTGGCGTGAAGGGGTCTGCATCGTGGCGGAAAGAATGCAGGCGGGCATCGTCATCAAACGTGCGAGCGGCCGGCCCGGCAGTCTGGGGAATTCTGATCGACGCCTGATTCGGAAGCTTAAAGGCAGCGCCCTGTTCCTGGTTAAGCAGGACCCGGCCACCGATCTGAAGAAGGTGCTTATTGCGATAAATCCCAATGCGACAGACAGCGATCATTTAGCGCTTAATGAAACAATTGTGGCACTAGCCAAACGCATTCGCGGCAACATTGAGAACTTACAGCTGCATTCGATCAGCGCCTTCGATAAGTCGGAGGAATTCAAGCATCCGCCAGATATCGCGAGATCCCTCGATATTTCACGGGCTCAAGCGCATGTGGTTCGGGGCAGTGCCTCCCAAGTGATTCCGGAGTCGGCCAACAACCTCCATGCAGGTCTGGTCATAGTAGGCAATGTGGGCCGTCACGGCCTTTCTGGCGTCGCGCTGGGCAATACAGCAGAAAAGATATTAGCCGATATTGAATCGGACGTGCTGGTAGTAGTAAAGGGCGTTCAGATCAAGGCTTCCGCAGCATAACCGCATCGGCAAAGTAGCACGAAGTCGCCAAGAGACATTTGCCGTTGAATTAGGACCCGTTGAGTTTTCCACGTTCGCAACCGGTAGTAAGTCGCTATCAGTATTGAGCGGAAACTGCCGCATGTGCGGATAGACGCCGGTTACGGTCGTACGTGGGATTTTTTTGCGCTCCCAGGGCAAGGGTCATAGGATGCTGGTTATGACTGCAGAGGGAACTTGAGAGTGGCCTACAATATTCAAGTTGCGAATGATCACGCCCGCCGAGGTGCAACGCGGTGGTTGACGCTTGCGCTTGTTTCATTGATTGCAGCTGGGTTTTTCTCCTTATTGCTGGTTCTTGCCCGAACTCCGCTTGTGCAGGCGTGGATTCCATTTGTCGATTTCTTTCGTATTGCACTGGTCGTGCACGTCAATCTCTACGTAAGCATATTGGCCGTTGCCTTCGCCCACCACCCGTTGGGTCCGCTTCATGTTCTGCTATCGGAGTAGTTGTCGTGCGCCCGTCGAAAAAAACAGTAAAACGCTTCGCCCTGTTCGACTACGGCTTTCGGCCATTCTTCCTGTTAGCTGGCGCCTATGCAGTGATCGCGATCATCGCGTGGCTTTGGATATATGTCTCGCGTACTTCGACGATAGGCCCTATACCCGCGCAATGGTGGCATGCACACGAGATGTTATTTGGTTTCGTGGCCGCGACGATCGCGGGATTCATGTTGACGGCTGTGCCAAGCTGGACTGCTAGCCGTGGTTTCGCTGGAATGCCGCTGATTTTACTGGCGATGCTGTGGATGCTCGGCAGGCTGGCGTTCTCCGCTGCAGGCCAGATTCCAGTAGCAGCATTGGTCGTCGCCGAGCTTGCCTTTCTGCCGGCGCTTATTCTCGTCATTGCACCCGCTCTACTGCGAAAATTCAATCGCAACACGCCGTTGTTAGTGGTTCTCGCGGCACTCTGGTTGCTCGACGCCGCGTTCTTATGGGGCATGCTGCGTGAGGATTTCCTGCTCGGTCGGCAGTCCCTGCTGGGCGCGCTCGACGTAGTATTGCTGTTGATCACAGTTATCGGCGGTCGGATTGTTCCGGCGTTCACTGCCAACGCCCTGAAGCTCAGGGGCGGCAAGCCAAACCTGAGAACCTGGCGCAGCGTCGAGCGCGTGGTCATCGCCAGCATGATTCTGCTGGCAGGGACGACCCTGGTTCGTGCGCCCAGCGCATTAATCTCTGTCATCGCTGCAATTGCCGCTGGCGCCCATTTGATTCGGATCGGCGGATGGCAGACGCATCACACATTCAAGGACCCCATCGTCTGGGTGCTGCACGCGGCCTATTTATGGCTACCGGTCGGCCTGGCATTGCGCGCACTCCACCTTTTTGGTGGATATAGCTACGCTGCGCACTGGCTGCATGCCCTCGGCATCGGTGCCGCGGCGACGATGATCATGGCGGTCATGACCCGCGCCGCGCTAGGCCATACTGGCCGATCGTTACGCGCGCCGCGACCCGTTGCCTGGGCTTACGGCATGCTACTTCTTTGCGCCACCGTGCGCGTGCTGGGCCCTGCGTTTCTTCCTTGGGGCTACACAACGCAGATCGTCATCGCAATGACACTTTGGATTGGCGCTTTTCTGTTGTTTACGATCGTTTACGCTCCGATCCTCATACAACCGCGCGTTGACGGCAAGCCTGGATAGGGCTGACGCTTTTCAGCATGCTGCCGGCCCTGCCCGTCTAATTATTGACCGACCCTGTGGTTCCGGCAGTTTGGGTCAGCAAAAGAGTCGCCGCGATGGCGAGCCAGAAGGCACTACGAAATGTCATCGCCACAACCGTGCGAATTTCATACGCACCACCGTTCATAACGTGCAAGGCGAATGCGGCAAATACGAGCAATGTGGAAACTGCAATCGCAAGGGCCACGTAAGCGGCCCATGTTTGACGGAACCAAATTCCAAGTGCGGCGACGATATAAAAAAACCCGGCCAGAAAATTGAACCAAAGCACAAAGGGTACGAGATGACCCGCGGCCTCACGGGCTGTGCCGTCGAAAAAAAGTACCGCTCCGCCTTCACGGATCGTCAGTACACCGAAAACCGTACTTATAGCCGCAGCAAGCCGTAACCATACCGATCTCGAAGCTTGTGGTTTCACCGCTATTTCAACGAACTAATTACGTTTTTAAGTTTGGACTGGACGGAGCTCGCAATGCTCGCGAGCTTCGGGTTATTGACCGCTTGCATGGAGCTCACCGGGTCTACTGCCGCGACCTCCGATTTGCCATCGCCAAGGTCACGTACGATGACGTTGCACGGCAGCATCGTACCAATCAAATTTTCCACCTGTAACGCTTCGTGGGCCATTTCCGGATTGCAGGCGCCGAGAATGACGTAGCGTGGATAGTCGATGCCAAGCTTCTTTTTTAACGTCTCTCGCACATCGATCGTTGTCAGGACGCCGAATCCCTCGCTTTTAAGAGCTTCGGTAACTCTATCTACCGCGGCGTCAAAGGGCATATCCAGTTTGGTCGAGAAATAGTAGGTCACTTAATCACTCCTTACTTGCGGGTCGGGTATCAATTGTATCGACAGGAGTTTCGGCAAGCATTTTTTTGCCGCTGATCATGGCGGAAACCAAACCGCTCTTCTCGCGGATCTCGGCAACCACTACTCCGGCAACGTGAAGCAGGATCAAGACCATCAACGCATAGAAGGAGTACTCGTGCGTCGTGATAAAGGCTTCTCGGAAACTGCGCATTTCGTCATATGCAACTGGATCCACGGCATCCTTCGAACCCGGCGTCAAATTCGCAAGCCTCTGCGAATCCCCGTTCGTTACCCACTCGGCGATTACACTGCCAAATGGCGGTTTGTAGAGATCAGTTCCGGCAAGTACCAGGCCAGTGATCGCTTGGACCGTTAGTAAGAGCAGCAGCAGGGAAACCATTAGACGACCCAGCGGGTTATGGCCCAGGTAGCCCGGTGTATCGCCTCGAGAAAATCCACGAATGTGTTGGCGAAGCGAGTTCGTGTAACCACGCCCGAACGGAAGTAGTGCGCGCCAGCGTGCACTTGAGCTACCGACGAACGCCCAAATCAGTCGCCACATAAGGTTGGCTGTAAAGGCGTAACCCGCGTAAACGTGCAAAGTTTTCAGAAGTATTTTGCCATCTGCGCTGACACCGAAGGACTTCTCATTAAGAATTGCCAGCCCAAGCACAACCAATGTTAAAACGCACACCAGATTGATCCAGTGAAACCATCGGGTCGTACGGTCCCAGACCTGATATTCAATGTGGACGTCCGGTGCCTTATCGTCGCTTTGCATGATTGCATTCCTCAAAGTATTGCACTACGCGCAAACCTGTGGCGATGGTCATCGCAGAAGTTAAGCTTCGCTGGCGGCTAGACTGCGCATCACCACAGGTGCGGTACGATCCGCTCGAAATTGACTATCTACAAGCACAATATCTAAATTGAGGTGCTCTCATATAGGTACATTCCACGAGGTCAGCGGATAGGGTATGTATTCTGTGAGGAGAAGCGTCAGCTGCAGATTAAAAGCGGGTCAATTGGCCCCTTTTTCTATCTGGTGGTGATGAGTACTTGTGCGAATTTCTGTTCCGCGTCGTTTGATTGCCGTTGGCATCGTCGGCCTAGGAATCTGATCATGCTGCAGTAACGACGTGGATCTCCATCCAGACACATCAAAAGCTGCCAGCCGCTTCCAGAGGCGACTGTGATATCAAGTGGCTAATTCTGCTCCGTCACGATCGATCCACCGATCGCCTCGCGCAGTTTGTCTTTCTCAAGATCCGTCAGGCCTTGACTGCCAGTGCCGCATATCGTCTTCGGAAAACGGGTGCCTGCAATGTGAACTTTCCTGCATCCGTTGGAATTGTCGGCGATAGTACCGGCGGTCTCACCCCTGGTAACGCAGGCTGCCAGCAGTGTAGCCAAACCGATCAACGCCAGCACTTTGACAATTCTCATTGTGGCGTCCTCTCCGCTTTCGGTACGGAAACAATAGCAAACGGCATAAGGCTTGTCATAGTTCACGCTGCCCGGTTCTCAACGTAAAGTCCTGCGCAACTGATACAAACTCGCAGTTGCGACGATGCTACAAAAAAGCCGGCTTCGTTTCCAAAGCCGGCTTGATCTCATACTTACTGAATAAAACTTATTGCGATGATCAGAAATCAAACGAGTAGTTGGCCTGCACATAATAAGTGCGTCCGAAGGCGTCCGCATAACGTGGATCCCAGCCAACCTGGTGACCTGCGCCACCTGTTCGGAGAGACAACGGGGGTTCCCGATCAGCCACATTCTCGACGCCTAAGGTCAGCCCGAGACTGTCGGCCAGCATCATGTAACGCAGCTGATAATTAACCACCGTGTAAGATGGGACCTGTAATTGGACTGTTGTCGTTGGACCCTGGCCAAGCGGCACACCTGTTCCCGTGACCTCGACCGTCTGTGCCTGGTCGTAGTAGCCGTCGCGGTAATTTGCCCACAGAGTGTGGCTAAAGTCGCCGTGATACAGAGCCGCACTAAGGTTTGCGATATTACGGAACACGACGGCATCGTCGTTGCCGAAACGGCCCAGGCTGCTGCCCGTCAGAGAACTTTCTGCCTCGATCACGTAGGTGCCCAGAAGACTCGGGTCGAGTTGGGCGCTGCCGATTTCCGTACCGTAACTGAAGCTGTAGTCAACACCCGACTGCTTACGCGTACCTGCATTGATAGCGGCCTGAATGATAGCGAGGAACTCCTGGCCGGTGGCCAGATTGGTTTTCGTCGTAAAGAGGTGGCGGTAGGTTTCCGGATTGTTGAATATTTGGTTTAAGGAAGGGATTGTGTGCAACGCGCAAAGGACGATATTCGTCAGCTAACAGGAACGTAAGATTAATTTTTTTTGACGAATGCACGGCATCGCCCATACGGCCTGGGCGATCATGCAGCGACTGATCCCCATGCTCCAATTATGGCAAGGAAGTGTCATCCGCGCTCTTCGCAGTCACGACAATATCGTGTGTATTGCCCATGATGCTAGAATAGGTGTCTCGGTGAACGCCACGACCGACCGGGGATTCACATGACGCAACGAGCTACCGCGGATCCCACCGTCTTCGTCGTCGACGATGACCAGTCGATTCGGCACGCTATGGAAATGCTGATGCGATCTGTTGGGCAAGCACACCAATCTTTCGATTCTGCTGCCGCATTTCTCGAGCAATATTCTACCCAAACCGCTGGCTGCCTCGTCCTCGACATCCGTATGCCGGGAATGGGTGGACTCGAACTACAGGAAAAACTAGCGAAACAAGGCAGTACTTTACCGATCATCTTCGTCACTGGATACGGGGACGTACCAATGGCGGTCGAGGCGATGCGAAAAGGCGCTTTCGGTTTTATTGAGAAGCCATTTCGCGATCAGGAGCTGCTGGATCGACTGAATGATGCTTTACTCACGGACAAAACACGCCGGTCGCAGCGAGAGGAAACGCGTCGCGTATGCGACCGCGTCGGACGATTGACAAACCGTGAACGGGAGGTCATGGATCTGGTCGTCACTGGCAAGCCGAACAAAATCATCGCATTTGAGCTCGACGTCAGTCAGCGAACTGTCGAGATTCATCGCAGTCGTATCATGGATAAAATAAAAGCCAAATCGCTTGCTCACCTCGTTCGTATGTCTCTTGCAGTTCAGACCTAAAGTAGCAATTTATGCGCGGTTCGCAGACAGGTCGTTGTCGCGAGCACAAGCTGCGCAATGCGACGCATAGGGACAAGCCCGGAGGCGCGCCTCGGCTATCATATTCCCACGCCGATCGCAGGTGGCATATACACCCTGCTCAATGCGAGTCAGCGCAGCGGGCGGCATCGACCTTTTTCTGACGAATGCACTGGCTTCTACACGATGCGGTTAGCGCGAGCAACGTCGTGTCTATTCGAACTCCGCCCTACGAGCAGCTGAGTGGAGATCGCGTCCGGCGCAATGAGTCTGCGTTCATTCGACGTGATTATCGTGCCAGTTGCTTAGATCCGATATTGCGGTTTTCCCGAATACTAATACTGGTAATTGCGTGCTATACCTTCGCCTAAATATATTGTACGAGGGACAAGTCAATGAAGGCGCTGCTTTTACTATTGCCAATCCTGATCGTTCTAACAGGCTGCGAACGCGACATGATGTCCGAACGAGGCTTCGTACTGCCGGAAGGAGATCCGGCAGCGGGGCGGGATGCTTTCTTATATATGCAATGTCACCAGTGTCACACGATCGCAGGTACCACTTTGCCAGACATCGAGGGGCAGAATCCTTACGTTGAACTCGGAGGGACAGTAACGCGGGTAAAGTCTTACGGTGAGTTGCTTACAGCAATCATCAACCCTTCCCACAAGTTGGCAGACGGTTACGCCGCAGAGTTGGTGTCCGAGAATGGTGAGTCGAATATGTATGTCTATAATCGTTACATGACTGTGCAGGAGCTTATAGATATCGTCATGTACTTGCAGCCTCAGTACGACTTTGTCATTCCGCCTTCCAGCTATCCTGTGTACCAAATCCCGTAGCAAGGACAAGAGTTGGACTCATGTTCGTTGGAAGGTTGGTGTAGCGATCCTGGCTGCGGCATCACGCGATTGCAGCAGCCCTGCGCACGCGAATGACATAACTTCTCGTATCGTAGGTTGCGTATTGCGCCAGCTCGTGATCACTAACCTGGATTGTCCTCCCGCTGCTGCTCGGCGAGATTCTGAAACCGATTACTTCCCTGAACGTACTCATTTGTGCTCCCTCAAACCTGGCGTTCAATGAGGGCCCGGGCACGAAACTGCCTTTACTAATAATTGCTGTCTGGCTCGTGGCCGTCCGATGCTCGAGAGCGGACTTCAGCACACCGCTGAAGACCAATGCTGCGGGCACGGTGCGAGTGCAGTGATTGCCAAGAATGCTCTAGCTGTTTCGTAAAGATTCATCTGCAAAGCTCTTACATCGTTTCGCGACTAATCGACGTAGCGGGTTAAACCCTAGTCATTGCTCGGGACAATAGGAAGAATGATGTGAGAGGGATGCTCTGCGTTCATCAATATTGTCTGATGAGCAACTTTGATTTCGCTGGACTTTGCAAACACCTTGCCGGTATTCAAGTTCCTGGCAAGCCGCGGAAAGTTACTGCTTGTTATATCGACCCTAAGTCGGTCCCCAGGAGAAAGAACATAACTTGTAGCCCACATATCAATTGAATACTTATAGGCTACATTAGGTTCAATCAACTGAGGTTTATCAAAGCCTTGTCGATATCGGGCGCGTATGACTCCGTCCACCAGATTAAATGCCATTCCATCGGGCTTTACGACGATCAATTTCGCCATGAAATCCGTGTCAGTCGAATCCGTTATTGCGTAAATTTCGGCGCTTATCGGTCCGGTCAACTCCGTCGGCTCGTCGAACGGCTCAGAAACGAAGCGCAATACGTCTTTACGATCATCCAAAGGCGCCTGATCATAGGGACCACGGAGAGAAGATTCCATAATATTCCCTCCCAACGTTGGAACAGGATCACTCGGGTCGTAAGTATAATTGCGAGAATGTTGCCCAGGTCGCGGTTTGTCCGTAGAAAGTTGCCAGTCGTCGTGCAAGTAAAATGGTTGGTATTCGGTCCTCTCCAGTGGCCATTGTTCTTCGTCACGCCATACGTTTTCACCCATGACAAAGAGCCTGATCGGCGCACCCGCCGGTGCCGGCCCGTCCTTCATCCAATAGTCGAACCATTCCAGCAACAGTCGGTCGACGTCGACCAGCGCGTCTTCGCCAAAATTCAGGTCGCCCACCTGCGGGGATACATTCCAGCCATGTACCCAGGGACCGATTATCAACCTTTGTCCGTTTCGCGCTGCCTCCGTCGCTGCCTGTTCGGTCATCGATGTATAACTACCGATCGTGCTGCGCTGAAATACGTCATACCAGCCACCAAAATTTAGCGCGGGGACAATCATTTCCGACGCCCGGGCTTCAAGATTCAACGGCGCCCAATACGCGTCATAAGAGGGGTGATCCAACCAGTCCTGAAAATGGCGTACGCTGAATCCCACGCTTTCCGCCAATGTATAGAGTGGCAGGTGATCTATGCCATTTATCCAGTCGACCGGAAAGGACATGGAAGTACGACTGCCGGCGAGTCCAACGCCCCAGCGGGCACGAGACAGCAGCGAAAATGCACCCCCGGGATAGGCCACATCACGATAGTAATTTCCCGGGCTCATTGCTGGTGCGATGGCGACCAATGCGGGGTTGCGATTGAGAGCCGCCAGCCACTGGACTGACGCAAGATATGAGGTGCCGAACATGCCGACCTGCCCATCCGACCAGGATTGTTCAGCAATCCAGCTGATAGTGTCGTCGCCGTCGTTGATCTCTTGGAAATAGGGGTACCAATTTCCTTCGGAGTCGTAACGCCCGCGCACAGATTGAAAGACGAACGCGTAGCCATTGGTGGTTGCGAATTTTGCATACCGCTGACGTACCTCAGCTGACCCGTTTGTGTACATGTCGCGTACCAGCAACGTTGGAAAGGTCCCGGTCGCACTCGGCAGGTATACATCGGTCGCCATTTCAACGCCGTCGCGCATTTTCACGCGCTGATGGTAGATCGCCTTGACGGTCTCAGGAAATTCGCCATCGTAGCGTTCGAAACTCTGGGACTGAACGTCGAGAAATGGCGTGCATACGAATACGATGCCAAGCAAATAGCGTAGCTTCAAAGTGTCCTCCTGCAAATATCTGGTGGCCACGAAGCAATCTGCGCGGTCACCGTCACATTCCCACCTTCGCGACGAAAGGTTTCCCTTCAAGGCGTTCCCAATCGACATCGACGTACTTTTCCGTTTTTCGCCCGTTAGGCGTCAGCACTGTCACATGTACATCGATCTTGCCAACCGTCGCAAGCCCGACATGCACCGGCTTTGCATTCTGTGCGTTGTATCCGCTGCCGGTATCAACCATTCGCAAGCCCAGCAGTTCCTTAGTGCCGGAACGGTATACGCGAACTTCGGAACCTGCCCGGGTGTAGTGGCCTTTGGTATCGAGAACAAGCACCTGTATTGAGCGACCGGCAACGTCAGCCGGCAAATCATTTCGATACAAATAATGCGCACCAGCCGGATCGTTCGCCGCCAACGCCAGATCGAGATCACCGTCCTGGTCAAAATCTCCCCACTGAACGCCATGATCGGTACCGTCTTTCGCAAGATTGGCGGGAACGCGATTTTCGAAACGGTCGCCCTCGTTGATATAAAGGTAATCCGGAGTTTCAGGCTTGCCGTTAACATAGCCAACCGTGTACAGGTCCGGCCTACCATCATGCTGCACGTCACCCCAGACGCCGGTCACGATGTGGTGTTCGTTTGCCACCCCCATCTCCGGCGCGACATTGGTAAAGGTGCCATTGCCGTTATTCCGGTACAACATGTCCTCGCCATACGCAGCCACGTACAGATCCAGATCGCCATCGGTGTCGAAATCGGTCACTGCACAACCAACACCGCCGTCGGTCAGGGGGCGCCGATAGCTGTCCATGTCCAGTTCGATTGCGATATCGCTGAACATTCCATTGTCATTTCGAAACATACCATCCCGATCACCGTTCTGATTCGCCGTGAACAAATCCAGATCGCCATCGGAATCCATATCAAACCAGCATGCCCCGACCGTTCGTCGCGGCTCCATGATCCCCGTCTTGAACGTGACATCGCTGAAAATGCCATCATTATTCTGTAAGAGCCTGTTGACTGTCTCTCTCAATGCCACATACAGGTCAAGATCACCGTCGGAATCATAGTCGACGAACGCCACCTGTCGTGTAATGCCATGAATTGCGACTCCTACTGCCTCGGCCACCTCCGTAAATCCGGCCTGACCTTCCTGCAGATTGTTCCGAAAGAGACGATTTGCGGGCCCGTCGTAACCGGAATAGCCAACGTAAACATCCAGATCGCCATCGCCGTCATAATCACCCCATGCTACCGAGCGTGGATTGCCGCCATCAGTAGGCAGTCCGAGGCTGCTGCCAACGTTTTCGAAACCGTCGATACCATTCTGATAGAGACGCACCGGCGCATCGCGGAATGTGACAACGAGGTCAAGATCGCCGTCGTTGTCGTAATCTCCCCAGGCATTTGATTGGCCACCTGGATCTGAAAACGTTGCGGTTTGCACGGACGTGAAAGAAATCTCCTCATCCGCCATGCAATTCGCATTACTGACGACCAGGAACGAGTATGCGCTGAATTTCAGAATACAACTGGAGTTCATTTTTCTGTTTCCAAGTGTGGCAGCGATGCAAATTAGCGAGCTTTCCGCAAATGAAGCTGGTGAAAATCAGACCGTTCAACTGCGCCACGGTCCCAATACTTTCGTAGCAGCCGGTCAAAAAAGCTCATGAACTGACGCGAAATGTTGTTTCGCATTGTAGGAATGCTGCCCAGCGGGCGATCGCGGTGCAACACAGAACAGCTTGATTTTATTCATGGCACTTAAGATCAATTCTCATCTACCAAAATTGAAATTGTCGAGTCCGCAGGCGGATTGAGGCCGCTACTATCGCGCATATTCTTATCTCTCAGCCGCACTTCACCACTTCACCGTTGCTGCCTGAACAGACGCCTACCATCGATAAGCACTGCGCAGATACCAGTTGCCGCCGGTAAAACCGTAGGGCGTTATCGTATCGTAGAAGCCGTTACCCAGGCTGCCGACCGACCTCACCTCAGCAGGATAGGTGTTAGCGACATTATTTGCACCAGCGTATATGCCTAAGCCGCCGTCGAACTCGTAGCCCAGCTCGACGTCGATAATCCATTCCGAACTATTGAAAGTATCGTTTGGCTCTGAAGTCGCTACATTGACAAAGCTGCCGAACTGAGTCGCCCGAACGTTAGCCCGAAACCCTTCATTCGAAAAATTCGTGGCGAATGCGAATTTCGACTCGGGGATTTCGTCGGTGTACGTTCCAAGACGCGAACGGTCAAACTGTACGATAGGCGAACCGTCAGCGAGTATGAGGCCGGAAAGTTCCGGTGGATTGGGATCGACATGCTCAATGGTCAGATCATTGTAATTATATGCACCGCTCAGCGTGAACAAGCCAATGTCTGAGTCGATATTCCAGGTTGCAACGACGTCGACACCCTGACTACGGGTGTCGATTGCGTTGGTGAAGTAGTTGACTCCACCGAGGCTCGAATCAAATCCGGCTGCATCCAGCAGTGCTGAAATCTCGTCGCCTATCGTGCCGCCCGATTGCGCAGCACGCCCATCTCCGCGGTTGAATTGGGTCGACAGCGCGATGCGGTCATCCACATCGAGCCAGTAAAAATCGACGGTGACATTGATGGCGTCGCTCGCATCCCAGGCAAAACCAACGCTGAAGTTCAGTGACTCTTCCGGAGTCAGTGGCTCGGCCCCAAGAGCTCGCGCCGCCGGATCGGTCGATGGCAAGGTTTGTCGCAGCACAATCGTCTCGGCAATGCCATCATTGTCGAGATCAGCGAACTGACCACGGCTGCCCTTGAATCCCAACTGTTGAACGCTGGGTGCCCTGAATCCCGTGTTGGCAGACGCTCGCAACGCAAACGTGTCAGTCACTTCGTAACGGCCGTTAATCTTGCCGATTAGTTGATCGCCTGCGGAGTCGTTGAAGTTTTCATAACGAACGGCGGCACCGAGAAACAAGCGCTCAGACGGGTCCCAACCGAGTTCAACGTAAGCGTTGATATTATTACGCGAAAGATCATTAGCCGCTTCCGGAGCAAACCCCGGGAATCCCTGGGCACCGGGAGCCAGGCCATTATTGCCGTCCGCATAGCTCGTCGGTTCTCCTTCGGTGATTTTGAAACTTTCCCGGCGATATTGTGTGCCGAAAGAGAGCTGTAAATCACCGCCCGAGGATAGTGAATAGGGTTTGGTTACGTCCAACTGGGCTGTGGTTTCGTCTGCGATGAGGGCACCAAGATAGAAGGAAGTGGGGCTCAACGCGCCGAGGCTCGCATTGATACCGACAGTGTTATGCCAATCCGCATCGTTGCGGGCGAAGCCAACCGAGAAATCCCAATCAAATTCATTTCTCGTACCGCGAACGCCAGTGAGCACCTCATAGTCTTCTTCGGCGATGACTTCCGTTGGACGAAAGCCCTGCGGATAGATCTCCGGTATTGCGCGCGAGTCTCGGGGCCTGCGGAACGTGAAATCCAGTGTTGAATCGCGCTTGCCGTAGGTTGAGAAATTATACAACTCGACATAACCGAAGTCGTACGCCGCATTCACGCCAACCAGGTAGGTACGCTGCGGAAAGTTGCCGTAGTTCGTGGTTACCAGACGGTCAATCGTCGCCTCTCTCGGATCAATGCTGCCATCCGGTAGGAGTGGATACACATTCAACCCACCCAAATTGGTGGGATCAGTCGGAATCGGCACGGGCCGCGCTCGATTCGAAAATTTCTTGTCCATGTAGTCGAAAGCAAGGTTGATATATCCGTTGCCCCCCAGCGGTAGACCGCCGTTGATCCCGACGTTCAGGAATTCACCATCCCCCCGATCAAAATTCTCGCCGCGGCTCGCAGTCAGCCGGCCTCCTTCAGCACCGTCTTCAAGAATAATATTGACGACGCCGGCGATGGCGTCAGAACCGTATTGCGCGGCCGCACCGTCACGCAAAACTTCGATCCGCTTGATTGATGACTTGGGGATCATGTTCAGATCCACACCAGCGGAACCGCTGAACAAGCCGGTGCTGGTATTGATGAGGGCAGTCCTGTGCCGGCGTTTGCCGTTGACTAAAATCAGAGTCTGGTCCGGATTGAGACCACGTAGCCCTGCTGACGAAATGAAGGTTGCTGTGCCTCCGCCTGCTCGTTGGGGGAAATTCAGAGAAGGCACCAGGAACCGCATCGCCTCGAACAGGCCGGTTTGCGGGACGCTATCCAATTGTTCAGCGTTGAATATATCGATGGGAATGGGGCTTTCCGAGACTGACCGTGGCCGTCCTCTGACGCCCGTGACGACGACTTCTTCGAGTACCTCATCGGCGGCTGCATCGCCGTCGGACTGGGCTTCTGCCTGTGGACTCACGGCAACAGACATCGCCATCATAGTAATCACGCAGGTACAGAGAGATTGGAAGCGATTTTTGAAATTCATTGCGGTACACCCCTGGTATATCCCTGGTATATCCCTTGGCCGATCACGCGGTTGCGTTTCGAACCAACTATTCTTTTGGTCTCATTGGACTTACGACGCCCCACATCTTCAGCAACACTTACATTTGGAGTCCGGCGGTTGATGTAACCTGAATCGCCCCGGGTTTACTGAGGCGATTCACTCACATGACTCGGCAATACCCTCCAAACGTAAGCTTCCCCCTATCTGACACAGGCTGAAGTTGGCGTTTGCTGGGAGGAGGTCAGTCGCAGCGAGTGCTGAGGAAACAGGCAACGTCGAGCTAGGTAGCGATAGTGCCGCGGCGAACACTTCCACAACGAGCCAGAACTCGTCAATCGCACACCAGCAAATCATGACATCCCAACTTCTGCGGAATAATTAAGTGGACCAGTTCCCTTCTCCGACTCCAATCCCGTTGGAGATACAAGGTGTCCGTCCCCGCCTGGGCGCAGTCGGTCAAGAACACCCGACATTGCCGTGGAGGCCGAACGAAGTCGGCTAGAAGCAGACCCTGCTCGACCATGGTCCACGATCAACCAATTCGTATCGAATTAATAGCAGGAATATCCCATGCTTCAGTAATCTTATTGTTAACCACCCGCCAAATAACGACCGCATCAAATTCAATACTACTACCCTCAAAATCCATTTGATTGCAAACTTGAGTGATGACGAGTTCATCGCCTGCAGGACGAGCGTCAATCACTTTCTCCTGGAAACTACCGTTGCTCCGTTCATTCAGCGTCGCGAAAAACGTTTTCAACCCCTCGATTCCATTGTGGCACCCGTCGAGCTCCGGCATTCTTGAATTAAAGTAGTGCCATGTAAAATCATCTGAGAAGACGTTCGTACACGCATCTAAATCATGTAAGTTCAGTTTTTTCAGTAGCGCTAAATTTGGATGCGCATGTCCCGTCATTTCGCTCTCCTCCAACAGCGCTGAAGACTCAGCTCGTCAGGTCACGATCAATTCGAGTCGAATCGGCTCTTGTTCAAACATTCGCGATGTATTCACGACCAAATTCGGCCGCCTTTGGCTCCTCGCGGCCGAGGACAGCGGGCCTCAACTCCGACCCACGACGTCAGGGTATTGCATTATTTTCAGACGACGAATAAGGGATATCCGAAGACAGTCACGCTGAGCGCTGGCAAGAAGCGCCCAAGTCATAGATAGAGGCATCGTTTTAGCTTAGCAGATCATCTGCTCATTTCTATCCCGTGTTCGGTGTTCGGTATTCCCCTATTGATAATGGGCGTCGCAAGTTTAGACTCATGTGCGAAGTGCAGTCATTATGAACTCACATAATTGATAGTCGTAGAGAAGGTGAATAGTCATGCACACACGTCAACTCAACATAGTTGCTGTGCTCATGCTTGGTGTGGGGTTTGTCACGATTGTGGCATGGGCGCAAGACTCTGACGACTTACTGCTTATCGACAAGCCGGTTGATCAAGATCTCTACGCCGCGAGTCGCGAAGTGAGTATTCAAGCCGCAGTGAATGGTGATCTTGTTGCCGCCGGGCAGAGCGTCACTGTAGGCGGTAAGGTGACAGGCGACATTATAGTAGCGGCAAAGGATCTTGAAATCTCCTCCGAGGTGGGTGATGACGTGCGCGCAGCCGGTCAACATATACGTGTAACGTCGCCCGTTACAGGCCACATTGTCGCGGCCGGTCAAACGGTGACGATCAGCAAGCCGGTCGGAGACTGGGCTTGGCTGGCAGGAAGCACAGTAAATGTTCTTGGCGATGTTGGTGGCGAACTCAAGGTTTACGCCCAAGAGATTAATATCAATGCGCGGATCATTGGTAACGCGGAATTGATTGGCGAGAATTTGCGTCTCGGGCCCAACGCAATTGTGCTTGGCGATCTAACGTGGCGAAGCAGAAATGAAGCGGATATCGATCCCGAAGCGCGCATAGAAGGCGAAGTTATAAAAGAACCGCTGCCCGGTTACATGGATGAGCTTGAGACTGACGGTGGGCTGTTCTTTACGCTCAGACTCATCGTTGCTGTCGTGGTGCTATTCCTGTTGTTCTCACGTCCAATGCGCGCGACTGCCGATCGGATTGCTGCTCAACCTGGCTTGTCGCTAATTATTGGTTTTGTAGTACTAGTTGTCACGCCAGTACTGGCACTACTTCTGTTCGTCACAGGAATAGGCACGTGGCTCGGCTTAGTGTTGCTCGGTACCTATCTCGTCGTCCTGTTACTTGGCATGTTAACAGGGCTGTTTTCATTAGGTGATCTAACGTTGCGCCGGTTTCAACCGAACCCCGCGGCGTGGCAAGCGCTAATCGCGATTCTTGTCACCGTTGTCGCCGTGGGTCTCCTCACCTATGTGCCGGTTCTGGGATTATTGACAGTGCTAGCAATTTGGTTGCTCGGTGTCGGAGCGCTTTGCCGGGGCTCTTGGGCGCTTATTCAGAATTACCGGCACGATTCGCTGCAACCACTATGACAAATAATTTGCAATAGAGGTAAATGCGGCGCTGAAGTTGTACAGGCGATTATCGCGTCTTTCGCTCCCTATCCCATTTTTTCATTCACTCATTGTTCCGATCAATTCATACGTGGAACCCGGGTGACTTAATTCAGCCAGACTGACTGGCCTTCCTTGCGTCCATGTTCGGCGACGGATTACCAGGCAAGGTTCATCCTTGTCCATTTTGAGCAATCGTCGCACTTTGCTCGTCGGGTTTACCGCACGAATTGTGTGCTCCGCATTGTGCAAAGGGGCTACGCTCGTTAGGTACGCGTTCGGCGTGACTGTGGTGAAATCGACGTTTAGATAATCTGGTGCCAGTCTCGGACAGACGTATCGGTCTTCTAGCTGAATGGGCTTCCCGCTTTCAAGATGCAGTATCAACGAATGAAAAAGTGTGTCACCAGGTCGCAATTCCAGTTCACCCACCAGTCTTTGATCAGCCTCAATTTCTTTCAGCACAATTACCTTGGCAGTATGCACGTGGCCCCGGGCGTAAATCTCATCGGCAATATTTTTTACTTTAAGGACATGGGAATGTGGCCGCGAGTCGGCGACGAATGTTCCAACACCAGCGACTCTGACGACATAACCATCGTCCGCCAACTCTCGCACAGCGCGATTTACCGTCATTCGCGAAACGCCAAGCGATTCAACCAGCTCATTCTCGGAGGGCACGCGACTGTTCGGCTTCAGAATGCCGTCGTGTATCTGCTGCAGCACGTATGACTTTACCTGGAGATAACGCGCCTGTGCGCGATTCATCGAAACAACTTTTTCGCCCATGTCTATGCTTTGGCCTTCTTATTGCGAATTATTAGACCATGACGTTTGTCATATGCCGAAATCATATGGATGTGCTCGATCAATTCTACTGGGCGCCGGCACCACTCACGGAATTAATTGCGCAGGGCCAGCGTTCCAAAGACCAGCCGGGCCAAAGTCCCCACTGGTCAAAATGTCACACTAAAACGTATACGAGGCGCTCACAAAATATCTTCGTCCGAGAAGGTCGTAGGTGAACGGGTCCGTATTTTGATCGATCGGATCTGTGTAGTACTCGGGACCCTGATCGAACAGGTTGTTGACGCCGGCTCTCAAGGTCAGATTATCATTGGCTCGATAGCTTCCTGAAAGATAGTGATAGGTGACACTATCAACGCCCGGTTTGGTCGCCCCTATTCGTTGGAACTGACTTGCGGCGTCACCGACATAAGCCATGCGGTAAGACGCACCCCAGTTGTCCCTGTCGAGTGACAATGACAGATTGGATCGCCATTCAGTGTAACTTCCGTTACCACCCTCGCCGTTCGAGATCGTTCCCGCCAAATCGATCTTGCTCGGCGCGCCCCTGAACCTGACGTCAAATTGATCAAGATAGGCAGTGTCCCAGCGCAACATCATGTCACTATTCAATGCTTGAAACGCATACCGCACGCCAAAATCCAGACCACTTAACGTCTCGCTTGCGGCATTCACCAGAGGAACTGACATAAACACGACGTCACCGCTGAATTGATCCCGAAACACATCGTTGCACGTCGGGTTCGATTTGTTGGCTGAAAAATAACATTGTTCGAGTGCTGCGGACGGCGAAATATTCCGAATGGAATTCTCGATATCGATATTGTAGTAGTCAAGTGTCAGCGCCAGACCTTCTAACGCAGCGGGTTCGAAGACAACACCAAAGGTGAACGTTTCTGCTTCCTCGGGTGAGAGCGTCCGGCTTCCCGGATAATCAACCTCGATAAACAACTCTCCCTGCTCAAATCCCGCGCCCACATCCGCGGCACAGTTGGCCATAAGATTCGCATCGCTCTTACCCTCCCACTGATCACATGGATCTACGAAGGTCGTAAAGTTCAGCTCTTCTGTGGTGTGCAACTCGCGAATATTGGGTGTTCTGACCGATGTTGAGAAAGTTGAGCGGATACGAAATTGATCCGTCAATCGCCAGTCACCACCGATTTTGTAAGTGAACTCGGAATCAAAGTCGCTGTAGTCAGAGAAACGAGCCGCAAGACTCAGATCGAAATTTTGGACTATCGGGAAAATGGCTTCAGCGTATAGCTCCGTTGACGAAAGATCGGCGTCGATCGGTGCCCCGCTTCCGCCACCGCCGGACCGACTGGGCCGGGTATAGAGATTCGCGTACTTTCCTTCATCTTTCCGGTATTCAAGTCCGGCCGCGAAGCCAACGGGCCCCGCCTGCATTTCGAACAGTTGCCCGGTAATGGTCGCCAGTATGCCGGTTTGAGTATTCTCGCCAGCCGTCGGGATGGTCGCATTAATAAATGCGAGTGCTTCGGGCGACGCATCGTTGACCCCAAACCAGTCCACACATTGCGTAGCGGTTGGCGCGCCACAATTAGACTCATCAAGCGTTTCTGCAAGATTCAGCAGGTCGATAGCATTGGTGAAGGTTTCATCGGAGTCGCTTTTTCCGTAATTCATCGACACGTCCCAGCCCCAACCGTTGTTCAGCTCCCCCTCCAGCCCGATCACCGTTCGAAACAGGGATACCTCCTGCTCCCAAATACGAGCACCAAAGCCGTCGTCAACCATGCGTCGGCGCAAAGTCAAATTATCTCCCGTCGGGTTGTGCGGGTATGTCGAAGAGAAAAATTGGTTGCCAATATTGGCCGGGCTGGCTTCCGTGCTCGATTGCCGTTTGGAATACGTGTTTTCCGTGTAAAGCAGAACGCGATCGTTGAGTTCGATAAAGCCGTTTGCGCTGAAATTCACTCGGTCATAGGGAGCGGTAAGATTAAAAAACTCTTGAAAATCGAATGCATGCTGGGTGAAGCTGTAGGGCACGAACGAGTCCCCGTCACCGTTAGGATCCTGATTGAATTGAACGGTGCCCATTGTCTCGGTGCTGCCGCGCCCGCCGGCCGTATGTGAGCTGCCGGAACAGAATTTGTCGCCGTCCTCCTCTTCAAAGAAACATTCAGAGAACGCCCGATTCTTTGAGCGAGCTTCCTGACGGTCCGTGTAATTCGCACTGACAACAAATCCGGCATTGTCCAGCTCACGCCCGAACATGAAATTGAATTCGGTGTTCTCTCCATCGCTTTCCTGGGTTACGCCGTAAGTCGCGTCAACCTGCAAACCGTCGAATGAGCGCTTCGTGATGATATTGACCACGCCAGCCACTGCGTCCGCACCATAAATTGCGGATGAGCCGTCGAGCAAGGTTTCGATACGCTCTATGACGTTGACGGGAATACTGTTGAGATCGACCACCGAATTAGCGCCGGAGCCGCCGGGGACGAAGCGGCGCCCATTGACAAGCACCAGGGTCCGGTTTTGGCCAAGTCCACGAAGGTTCACGCTCGCGGTCCCATAGCCCTCCTTCGCCGAAAGATAGTTGGACTCCGCGCCGGCCTGCGCGCCGGCTGTAAATGGCGAATATTTCAACACCTGGTCTATGGACACCGCACCAATTTCCGCGAAATCCTCACTGCTCAGGATATTGACTTTGCCCAGCCCGTCAATGTCCTTGCGGGCAATGCGGCTGCCGGTAACCATGATTTCTTCGACAACGTCACCATCGCCCGGTGCCTGCGCCACGGCAAGGCTCATCGGTGCAAGCG
>JBBKWL010000014.1:0-7106 GCA_037968975.1 Woeseiaceae bacterium
ACCGCAGTAAGCTGGTTCTTTAAGCTCCAGCGGATAGTCAACACCGTCAAACCGAACTGTCACGCTGCTTTCGCTTTGTTCTGACCTTTCCGCTTGCGCACCCGGTTCAATGGCAAGGATCGTAAACACCGCTGCCAACAAAATGATCTTATGGTTGCTCACTGGATGCGCTCCTTGTTTGTTAATACAGTTGCATAAACTTTAAGCAGCAGGCAGCTGGTGAAGGATGTCGTTGTTAGCTAGAGTGAAGAGATCCTCATTACCGCAGTGGTTTAACAACGATGAAAGTGCTGACAATTCTGATAACTGTGTGCTCAGTTGCTTGGTCGCAGGCGCAAGCAGCGCAACCATTCAACGTAGAGACTATCGCTACGTTTGAAGGGCCGTGGGCGATGGCCTTTCTTCCGGACGATCGTATTCTCGTGAGTGAGAAGAAAGGCCGTATCCGGATCGTTTCTCAGGACGGCACGATGCACGGTGACGTTTCAGGACTGCCCGATGTCGACTACGGCGGGCAAGGCGGTTTCGGTGATGTGGTCCTGCACCCGGATTTTGCATCCAACAACCTGCTCTACATCAGCTACGTGGAAGGTGCTCGGGGCGGAACACGCGGCGCAGTGGTGGCGCGAGGCCAGCTTGCGCTGTCTGAAGAAGGTGCGGCGCTGTCCGACATAGAAGTGCTATGGCGGCAATATCCGAAGATGGTCGGCTTTGGGCACTATGGTCACCGGATCGCGTTCGACGCGGATGGCTACCTCTGGATCTCATCAGGTGATCGGCAGAAATTCACACCGGCGCAGGACATGCAAAGCAACATAGGCAAGATTGTTCGGCTGAACGACGACGGCTCTGTTCCTGCAGACAATCCGTTCGTCAATCACTTCAAGAAGAACGCATTCGTGGACGATGAGGGCGTGTATCCGGAAATCTGGTCGTTGGGCCACCGCAACCCACTCGGCATAACGTTCGACCTTGCCGGTCAACCCTGGGTCACGGAGATGGGACCGTCTGGTGGCGACGAACTCAACCGCATTCAGCGTGGCGACAATTACGGCTACCCGGTGGTTTCCAACGGTGAACACTACGACGGTCGCGCTATTCCGGATCACGACACCAACCCGGATTTCGCGCCACCGGCAGTTTGGTGGACGCCGGTCATTTCGCCAGGACACGTGATGACTTATACGGGCGACCTGTTTTCAGCCTGGCACGGCAATTTGTTGATTTCCGGGCTGTCATCCCAGGCGATCATTCGCATCGAGATCGATGGCGACGACGCGGTGGAAGTTGAGCGTTACGAGATGGGTGCACGCATTCGCAATGTTACGCAGGGCCCTGATGGCGCGTTGTGGGTGCTCGAAGATGATCGTGACGACAGTCAGGGACGATTGCTTAAATTGACACCGAGCAACTGAAGCGCGTTTCCCGGACGAGGATTTCGCTGTCCGGTGAAGAGCTGCAACGAGTCAGAGCAACGCGGTACACTCCGGATTCCGCCAAGTTGATAACCGCATTGCGCCCTGCTGCATGTCCAGGAAGAAAAACAAAGCCCAGCCGGTAGAAGTTCAACTCCGGATTGATGGTCTCGAGATTACTGCCGTGCCGAGCAAGCACAGCGCCGATTTCGACGGTCTTCTTGAGCGCCAGGGAGCAAACTCCTTTGTGTTCATTCCGTTGGCGAAGTTACGTGGCAAAAAGCGGCGCAAACCCTCAGGGGCGGGGGCCGTTGCTCGCAAAAAGAAGAAGCTTCCGGAAGGCAACTGGTTCGACGGTGAACTTCGCAATTCCAACGACGGCGAGACCGTGCCCGGCGTGCTGGCATTCGATATTCTGCGCCGCGATGCACGCGAGATTGCAGCAAAAGTCGGTGTCAAACAATTTGTGTGGGGTGCGCACGGAGCGCCGGTAGAGGACCATTTCACCAAGATCTTTGAGGACGGCGACGCCTATTCATGGAGTTCAGCACGACGCCGCGCGTTTGATGGACTGAAGGATATTTTTAACACCGTCGTCAATATCCGGCAGCTGCCGCAGGCCGTTGCAGAATCGCAGACGACAATGCAGCGCTTCAGGCAACTGGTCTTTTTGGTCCTCGGCCTTGCGATTACTGCCGGATTGTCGCAGATGGCGCTGCTTGGATTCGAAAGCTGGTTTAGCCACATTACGACGGTCGTGTTGTATCCATCTTTTATACCCGCGGTACTCGTCGGTGTGTATCTGCGCGCACTGATGAAAAAGGCAGAAACGCAAAGTCGCGATTTCACCGCTTCGGAGGCCGAGGACAACTGGACGCTGGTCGCACCGCATCTGCTCACCCTTTGGGGGTTGTGTTACGTGGCGGTGGTGATTCTGACCTGGCTGCAGGTCGTGCCGAGCGCCGACCTGCCCTTTCTCGGTCGTACCAGCGGTGTATCAACCTCTTTCATTATCTGTGTCTGGATGTTGCTGCCGATCGCACAGTCACGTGATGTTGAATCTCTGTTAGCCTCCGCATTCGAATCCGGTATTGCCGCGGTGGTGTCGATATTCACAATCACGATATCGCTCTATGTAACCAACCTCATTACCGATTCTCTCTGGAGCGTGGCCGCGGCGCTCGTGCCATTCGACATTCCCGAAACCCTGCAACGCATAATCAACAGCATCATTAATATTGGTGCTGAAGTATTTTTTCTGGGCGTACTGCTGGGTTACGCCTGGTCAAGGACGCGTCAGCAGTTTATGCGGCTGTGATAAAAAAAACGCCGCCGACTTCGCCCTCATTTCGACAATAGCGCGGCGTCGAGCATATCAATCAGTTGTTCGCGGTTGAGGCTATAGCCCTGGCCACTGCTCAGATCGGCCAGTTGCTGCAAAATATTGCGTGCGATGAATTCCGCCTGCTGTGGATCGCTGGGCGCAAGATAACGTGCTTTGGGTTTTTGCACCGTGAGCACTTGTAGAACGACATCAGCAACGGGATCGGGCTCCGGAAACTTCGCGGTGGCGTCGCAAGGCTGGTCAAGTTCTGCCGCCAGTTCCGGCATGATCGACTGGCTAGCGTCGCGGTCTTGTTTGCGGCGACGTTCGCAAATTGATTGGGCCGCATTTGAGTTGAAGGGCCCGGGTGCAATGGCACTGACAGCTACACCGACCGTTCCTAGCTCGTACGCCAGCGTATCTGTAAATGCCTCGACCGCGTGTTTACTCATGCTGTAAACACCGTAGGCAGGTGGCGACATGATGCCCGCCATTGAGCTGATGTTAATGATCCGCCCGTTTGATTCGACCAACAGTGGCGCGAACGCTTTGACCATTCGGTATGGGCCATACACGTTAACGTCAAACAGGAAGTCGAGCTCTGACTCGTCTGTTTCTGCAAGCAGTCCCATCACGACGACGCCGGCATTATTCACGACGGCATACAGACCACGTCCTTCTGCCGTGACCAGCTCTACTGCAGAGTCGATGTCGTGTTGTACTGTGACATCGAGGCGCACGCCTTGTACGTTCTTGATGCCACTGAGTGTCTCAATGTCCTCCTTTTTGCGCGCGCCGGCATAAACAAAGTAGCCTTCTGCAGCCAGGCGCTCAGCGATGTTTCGACCGATGCCGCTGTTCGCGCCCGTGACGAACACGGCCTTTTGCGGTGCGGTCTCAGTAGCGATGGAACTGTTCGAGAACAGGACCAGAAAGAGTGCGGTCAGCATGCACAGGCTGAGGTTATGAATTTTGATCATTGCTGTTCGCCTTGGTTGCTCGCACGATTTGACTTGAGGAGTGGCGATTAGTTGCATGGCCAGGATAGCCGAGGTGATTCATGAGTTTGAGCAGAACTGTTTTGCACCTGCAGGATGACGATGCCGACACTGTTTAAGAGAATCGCGAATACGAAGTAGTTGATAAACAGCGCGGTCTTGATGCGCCAGTGCGACACGCTATTTTACGACCTGCGGGGGACGGGACGGGGGCCGCATCTTTGAGTGATGCTCCTGGTCCTCACACGGTGATCGGAGTTTGGAAGCCGGACGGTTTGACCGCAAGGATCGAGCAATCGATATCGGCGAGAATTCGTTCGGCCGTGTTGCCCATGAAATAGCCGGAAATGCCAACCCGACCGACCGTGCCCATAACAATCAGGTCCGCGCTATGCTCCTCGGCCGCCTTGAGAATGACATCGCTCGCACGCCCTTCGACCAGATGTGAGTGCAACTCAACGCCGTTCGATTCAAAGCGGGTCGTCAGCTCATCGAGCCAATGCTGGTTTGCTTTTTTCATATCCTTGCGTAACTGAATTAGTTCGGCCTTATGCACATGTAGTCGTATGGCAAGCTGACCCTGCATTCCCCAGGCGGCCACAACGTGCAATTCCGCGTTGTGGTGTGCCGCCAGCGATGCTGCCAGCTCGAGAATCAATTTATTGAGTTCCGCATTGGTTTGCGTTGGGTCCGGATCTACCGCCGCGATAATTTTCTTGTGCTTGTGTTTACGTGTTGGCTTGACGATCCACACGGGACACGGGCACTTGCGCAGGATGTGCATATCGTTGCTGCCGAGCAACCTGTCGAGCGTTCCGACGCCTGCGCTCGGTTTGACCAGAAGATCGTATTTGCCACGAATGACCTCCTGGATCACTTCGATAAACGGCGTTCCCGTCAGCAGTTTTACTTCGATGTCCCGGGATACGTCGATCTTATCGACGAGGGCTTCGGCATTCTTACGCCGTTCGGCAAGGATTTCGTCGCGTAGTCCGTCGGATATAATGCCGGCTTCCACGAACGACGAAGAAATGTCGTTGGCCGCCTCCACGATTGTGATTCGCGAGTCTTCCAGATCATAAATAGAGAGCGCCTGCTGCAGTGCCGATTCGACATTTTCGATTGGATTTGCAAGGAAAAGGATGTTCTTGAAGCGTTTCATTGTCTTTTGTCTTCAGTAACGGTCGGTTCACCGACATAGCCGATTAGTATACCAAGTAGACGATACAGCGACGATAGTACGATTATGACGCACCGCAATTCGCAACGACCTACAGCCAGCTCGGACCTTGCAATGCCTTCTGCATGAAGCGCGTAAACAGCTCAGGATTCATTAACCCTGTAACAACGAAACCCCAGACAGCTCCGGCGAAGTGCGCCATGTGGCCGATATTGTCGGCTGCCTTTTTATCCGAGTACCACGAGTAAAACAGGTAGGCCGCGCCCGCCAGTATCTGCGGAATCGCAATGACACCGTATAAGTACAGGTTCTGCCATGGTTCAAAAAGAATCGCGGCGAATACCACGGCTGACACGCCGCCCGACGCCCCCAACGCTGCATAATTTGGATTCTTGTTGTGGCGGAGGTAACTCGGCACTGACGACACGATGATACCGCCGAAATACAGCAGCATGTATTTCTGGGCACTGAAGTCGCTCAGAAAGGTGGGAAAGTAGAATTTCTCAATTGCATTGCCGAATGACCACAAGACGAACATGTTGATCGCGAGATGCATCATGTCTGCGTGGATAAAGCCGGACGTCAAAAAGCGATACCACTGATGGTGTTCCCGAATGGTCACCGGATGAAAGACCAGGAGCGCTTTGCCTGTTTGATTCTGCATCAGAATGTAAGAGACAAGGCAGGTAATGCCAACCGTGATGTTGGTGATGCTTAGCATGCCGCTATACTACTGCAGCGTCAGCACAAATAGTCCGTTGCTAGTGTCGCTGACCAGGAGATTGCCGGACGGCAGAAAGGGGTAAACACTCCATGCCCCGTCAAAACCCACGGCATCGTTTTCGGGAAACGTGTCGAAATGTGCGATTTCGGTCAACTCGCTATTGGCGAGATTGCCGAATTCCAGGACCCGCAGACCCGACGAGTAATTCGCTTCGAAAACACGGTTGCCCAGCACGTACAGATTGTGATCGATCGAAGCCGTTGACCCCTCATACGCTGAAATATAGGTCGGCGCGTCCAGATCGGAGACGTCGAAAATATGCGTTCGCGTCGGCAGCGAAAAGCTGCTTTCGTCGAATTCGTCGCCGACTAGCAAGAAACGGTGGTCTTCGGTCAGCCAGCCCTGGTGGACGAAGCCCCGCTGCGGATAGGTGACGTTGGCGATCGACACGATGGACGACTTAATGCTCACGTCCACGAGCTCGACACGGTCTCCGGCAGCATTCACACAGATTTCAGCATTCGCATAGTCTGCATCAGGCCCGGTATACGAAACACACTGCGTGTCATGCACCTCCAAGAGGTTGTGACACGCCGCGAACATCGGGTTGTTTGGCGTGGTGATATCGACTATGTGCAGGCCTCCATTGCAGGTATTGGTGCCAACGGCGTAACCGAAACCCGTGTCCTCATTGATAGCCAGGTTGTGCGCGTTCTGAAAATCACCATAGCGATTATCGGCGGTGAAGCTCTGCGGCGCGTTCACACCGCGGAGCCGCGTCAGGTCAAACACCTGTATGCCATGTGCCCCGGCGCCATCGGCAACGATATAGGCATGATCCTGGTATACCTTGATGTCACGCCACGCTGACGAGATGGTTGCAGTAGGCAGGATTCCGAGGAAGACCGGGCTTTCCGGATCTGTAACATCGACAAAGGCGGTGCCGTTCGTCATGCCCATCAATGCGTATTCGTTGCCGGTCTGCGTATCCGCCCAGCCCCAGATGTCGGTGCCAGAGGTTCCTTGCATCGATGTCAGCGCCACGCGGCTGCGAAGATCTACGCCAGCGCAGGAGAAATCCGCCGCAGTGCCCGCAGCGCAAATCGCAGGTCCGGTGCTTAGTGGTTGCGGTGGTGTCATACCGGACCCGCCACCGCCGCCGCATCCACCGACAAAGACAACAAGCATCGCCCCGACGGCGTTCAAGCATTTCGTGTTCGGAATCATCGACGACCTACATTATTTAGCAGTTAAAAGCTTGGATCGTATTCTACCTGCCAAGTTCACCGAATTCTCATACGTCGGGTACCAAAGATCGATGGGCACGGCCGATTCGTTATACTTGTCATTCGACGCCGGGCACTGATGCCACAGCGATCAATCCAGAACACCAGGGGAAAATATGTCAGTAATTCTCAAAGCAATCAACAGCGACGATTCGCTACCGGACACCATTTGAGAGTCT
>JBBKWL010000015.1:0-8112 GCA_037968975.1 Woeseiaceae bacterium
GTCCGGTGATTCGGTCAGGTCAGTCAGCCCGTCGTTGTCTCTATCATTGTCGGAGTTGTCACCGATCGTATCGCCGTCCGAGTCCTTCCATTCAGTCGCATCGTTGGGGTACAGATCGGCATTGTCGCCGATATTGTCGCCGTCAGAATCCTGTGCTTCGGTCGGATCAATCGGAAATGCGTCCGCGCTGTCCTCTACTCCATCATTGTCATCGTCATTATCTTCACGGTCATAAATGCCGTCGCCATCGCTGTCGCAGGGACCGAAGTCATTTGAAATATCGAACGGTGGTTCCAGCCGCTTGCCCGAACTGCCAATAATTACGGCCTCAATATCCCGATCGCCGAACCAGAGGCAGGTACGCGACTGACCTTCTGCGGAGAAATTGATTGTCTTGGTTGGTGCGACGTCGTCCTGGACCGCAATTAGAAAACTTAAGACTCCCGCCTTGTTGCCGTAGGCGTCTGGCGCGCCGAAGTTGATACCCTGAGCAGTATTAAAATCGTTATCACCGACCAACGAGCCGACCGTTGTTAATTGCGCGTTCTCGGTCATCCGTCCCAGACCGCTTTCCATACGCAGATGCCAGGTGTCAGTACCACAATCACGCCATAGTTGAATCATCGGTCCGTAAGTAATTCTGTACGAGGGAATGCCGCACTCCTCACCAGGCGCGATGACCGTTGTTACGGTCGGGCCCATGTCGGCAGGCAGCAGTGAGCTTGCTTCAATCGCATCGTACAGCTGATCTGCGGCAACATTGGCATACACATCGACCGCACCCGACGGCCACTCAATACGAATCTCGTCGATAGTCTCGTTGTCGGCAAGACCAACATGAATGCGTTGATGGTCCTGCGACCAACGGTGGTAACCGCCATTTTGCTCCCGCAGTTGCGTTACGCCGCCCGCGGTTACATAAACTTTCGCCCCCATGCCGTTGCCATTACTGGTGACGCCAATCAGATCGAGCTCAACCCAGTGATTGCTATTGCCTCGATTTCGAATCAATGAATCAGGGCCGCCGAAACCAAACGGATAAAATAAAATGCCGTTCGCCACAGCGAGATCCACAAAACCGTCGACGTCGTAGTCCGCAGCGACAACGCTTTCGGCGACGCCGAAGTCGTAACCAGACCCAACCGGACCTTCTCCGCCATGCAGGTTCACAACAGCAAAGGTGCCGTTGCCCAGATTGTCGTAGTACAGGTTGGATGTATTGTCGACGCCGATCCCGCACGCGAGATATAAGTCGAGATCCATATCGTTGTCGAAGTCGGCGGTCGTAATGCTGTTGCACTGCACGGGCGCGCTGAGTCCAGTGTTGTATACCCAGTCGAAACCGTTGCCGTTGTTCACTGCATGGGCCATCGCTGCTGGGAGGTCACGGTTGTCCTGCCCGGTCATGATCGGCTCGCTAACTGTGCCATCTGCACGAACCCGCACATAGTGTTGATCTTTCTCGGCCTCATCACTGTTGTCGAATACTGTCCACACGCCGGAGGCCGGGTCGTAATTGATTTCGATATTTCTGGCTTCTCCCGAAATATCCCCGTTGGTATCGAGCTCGAGAACATCTGCTTCCATGTACGCGCCGCCGCCGAGGCCATCGATCAGGAACGTGACTTTGCCGGTCGCCATAAATGTAAATTGTGGGCCGGAGCCCTCCCGGAACCATGCGTCGATTGACGAGGGGCCGACCTTCGATGCACCAATGGAATGCAGTGCACCGCGAATGGCGATAATGTCCTGGCGAAGGTCGTTATTGAAATCGCCGACGATCGTATCGGAGATATTACCAATCGAAGGAATGATATCGGTGGTCGAGTCACTTCTGGACTCCGGAAAAATATCAGCATCGGCGCAGATCTTGTCCAGGTCGCCGTCATTGTCGACATCAATCAGTTGCACGTAATTACCGTTGCAGCGAGTTTCAGATACAAGCGAACTGCCGTCGCTCGATGGAATCCACGCGGCAAAGGCTTGCCGGGTTGGCATGAAGTCTTGTTCAAAATATCCGCCGCTGTCAGCGTGGTTTATGAAAAACTCGTCCTCGTCGCCAACAATAAGATCGTCGTCGCCATCCTTGTCAAAATCGCCCCAGGCGCCGCCGTGCACATCGCGTTGCGTGAGGATCATCCACCAGTCGTCCATCTGGGCATCGTACTCAGCGGCAACGTCCTCGAAATCGCCGTTGCCGGTGTTCCGATACAGACGCGTGAAATCACGGTGTCCTGAGTTCCAGAGATCCGGGTACTTGTCGCCGTTAAGATTTCCCCAGGCTATACCCCACGATTCGGTGCCGCGCTCGAAGCCGAGTTTGTCGGACGCGTCTTCAAACTGAACGGGGTCGGCATACACCGATGGCGCAGAAAACAGGGCAATCAAGATGAGTATTGAACGATTCATAAAGTCCATTTTTTTGTTCTTATTGATCTTGTTTTTATTCGGGCCCGGCCTTCGCTTGCCTGCTGTTGACCGTACGAACAGAGTACGCTCAACATCATTTGATTCGTGAGGAGATTTACATAAGCGGTTATTTTCCGTCGGGTTTTGCCGACAAATTCTGAATTATGTAAACAGGTTATCTATTGCACTATCTTGAAATTAGCCAGAGAAACAGCGCCGCTTTTGAAACTCATATCAATGTAAAAGTCTTCGCCACCAATAATCGATGAGCTATGAACCAAAGCGCCGTTGTGCAGATAGTTGAGTTGGGTACCCTGTACGTGAATTGACAGTTGGTCACCTTGTGCAAGCACCGGGCCGTTGCGTCGCCACGCCCCGCTCTCGTAAATCGCGAGCCGACCGTTCGAACTCCGCATGCCATAGTCGACGTCGTTCCAACTCAATGACGACTCTGTAATACCGAGACCTGCTATCCAGAGCGTATCGGCCGGGTCTGTCTTGATGGTCCAAACGAGTTGGTAGTCATCGATAGCTCCAAGAGTCGACAACCTCTCGGAATTAGCGGAGTTCAGCCACCCGCTCGGTGCTCCCGAATAGACCACCTGGTCGTCAAGAGTGGATACGCCGCCTGCCTCCCCGGACCAATTGATAATTGCCATTTCGACGGGCGGGGTGACAGGATCCGGTGTGCCTGCCAGCAGCACGCTGTATTCAACCGCGCCGGTCTTGAAGGAAGAGTCGACGTAGAATTCCGGTGCACCAACATAGGTGGAGCTGAATACCACAGCGCCATTGTGCCGGTACTCGATGCTTCCCGAGGCAACCCGTATCGAAATGGTGTCGCCTTGCGCCAGCATGTCACCATTGGTTCGCCACGCACCATTCTCGTAGACGGTAAGCCGCCCATTTGAGCTGCGTAGTGCAAAGTCAACATCAGTCCAACTTGAGGACGACTCGTCTACACCCAGCCCGGTCACCCAGGTCGTACCTGCAGGATCACTTTCGAGCAAGAGACGCAATTCGAAATTGTCGTTGAACCCTAAGGAAGACAGCGACACTGATTGCACCGTGTTGTTAAACCAGCCCCCAACGGCGCCACTGTTTACAACGTGATTGGCGCTGGTAGTAACGCCACCTGTCGCGGCAATCCAATCCAGCAACGGAGTATCGCTGTCATTCACTGTAACGCTTACGGTCGCCGCGTCGCTGTCGCCGTAGCCATCGTTAACGACGAACGTGAAACTGTCAGGGCCTGCGAAATCCGGATCAGGCGTGTAAGTCAGGTTCGGCGCCGTACCCGATAGGACGCCGTTCTCAGGAATTTCAGTGACAAAAAAGTCCAGGTTATCCATGTCGGGATCACTTCCCTGCAAAGTGATTGCGATCGCAACATTGACGGTCGTGACCACATTTGCAGCTAGAGCGACGGGCTTCTGGTTGGTGAACGTCGAACCAGGAACAGTGTTGTCCAGGTCGATCAGGTCGTCGATGCCGTCTGAGTCCAGGTCCGTGCCGCCGTCAATATCCAGATCGCTCAGGAAACCGTCTCTGAACGTATCCAGACCCGCGTGGCCGGATGCGTCGATATCGTAGGCCGTTCCGTCGTTGCTGGGATTGGTGCTTTCAAGATCCAGATAGTCCGGAATGCCGTCTCCGTCCGTGTCACGAGCAACACTCACCGTGCCCTGCTGGCCCAGCAAGTCATCAACAATAAAGTTGTTGTCGCCGTCGACCAGGCCGATCTCGACCACATCCGCAATAGCATCGTTGTCGCTGTCCAGGTCATGGATGTTTAAAACGCCATCACCATCCTGATCCAATGAGGTCCGAGGTGGAATAGACACGCTCAATTGATAGTCGACGCCGCCAACAGCGCAAAAATCACCAACATCAGCCGTCGTTTTACCGACTACCGATAAACCCGGAATGCCGCCACCGATATCGACGACTGTAACAACAGACTGCACGCTTGAAGTTATTGGGACCAGGTTGTCGACGCATTCTTCGTCAGTGCGGACGTCGCCGCTAGCAAACTCACCCGAGTTGATAACAAGGCTGAAATACTCGCCCGAACTGTCGAGGTCGCCATCCGCAACCACGGCCATCAGGGTAACGGTGTCGCCGATATTCACGGGCAGTTCAGAGAGATCGAAAAGACTGGTGGACTCGCCGCCGGCCGCCGGAATATTGAACACTGGTGACGTTAGTAAGACCGGCGTCTGGTCGGGCATTTCACCCAGATCCGTAAGCCCATCGTTGTCCCAATCTACATCTGTATTGTCGCCAAGGCCGTCACCATCAGAGTCTTTCCACTCATTGGCATCGTAGGGAAACAGATCGGCATTGTCGCCCACTCCGTCGCCGTCCGAATCAAGAGTTTCTAACGGGTTGAATGGAAACGCGTCCAATTCATCGTCAACGCCATCATTGTCGTCGTCACTGTCGTCGGTGTCCAATATGCCGTCGCCATCGCTGTCGCAAGGGCCAAAGCCATTGGAGAGATCGAATGGCGGCTCCAATCGTTTTCCTGATGCACCTATCACCACCGATTCGATATCGCGGTCATTGAATCGAAGACAGGTTCTTGACTGACCCGACGTAGAGAAGTTGATTGTCTTACTCGGACCCGAATCATCTTGTACAGAAATCAGGAAGCTCAGCACACCCGACTCGTTGCTCATCGAATCCGGGCTACCCAGATTGATGCCCTTCGCAGTGGGGAACTTCGTGTCCGCAACCAATGCTCCATTCGAAATCAACGGCACGTTTTCCGTCATACGCCCAAGGCCGCTTCGCATGCGTAAATGCCAGGAATCCGTTCCACAGTCGCGCCAGACCTGGATCATAGGTCCGTACGTTATCTTGTAAGAGGGAATTCCACACTCGTCGCCGGGTTCGATAGCCGTAACTACGGGCAAGCCTAAATCGGCGGGCAAAAGCGAAGTTTCTTCAATCGCATCGTAGAGAACGTTCGCGGCAACATTCGTATGTACGTCGGTTGCACCTGAGGGCCATTCGATTCGAATCTCATCAATGACTGCATTGTCGGCCAGGCCAACATGGATGCGCTGATGATCCTGGGACCAGCGGTGATAGCCGCCGTTTTGCTCGCGGAGCTGTGTCACTCCACCCGCAGTGACGTAGACTTTAGCTCCCATGCCGTTGCCGTTACTGGTCACGCCAATCAGATCCAGTTCGACCCAATGATTGTCGTTGCCAAGATTTCGAATCAATGTATCCGGGCCGCCGAATCCAAACGGATAGAACAGGATTCCATTAACCACCGCGAGATCCACAAATCCATCAACGTCATAATCAGCGGCAATAACACTTTCGGCGACACCGAAGTCGTATCCCGATCCGACAGGACCTTCCCCGCCGTGCAGCGTGACCGCCTGAAATGTTCCGTCGCCCTGGTTGTCGTAGTACACATTCGCCGTGTTATCCACGCCGATGCCGCAAGCCAGGTACAGATCAAGGTCCATGTCGTTGTCAAAGTCGGCAGTGGTGATGCTGTTGCACTGCACCGGCGCGCTGAGTCCCGTGTTGTACACCCAGTCGAAGCCGTTGCCGTTATTGACTGCATGCGCCATGGCGGCTGGAAGATCGCGGTTATCCTGGCCGGTGAACTCCGGCTCACTCACTGAGTTTGTGGCACGAACCCGCACGTAGTGCTGGTCCTTCCGGTCCTCATTGCTGTTATCCAGAACCCTCCAACGGCCTGAGCCGCTGTCATAGTTAATTTCAATCCCCCTGGCGGCACCGGATGTCATTCCATCCGTGTCCAGGTTCAATACGTCTGCTTCCAGGTAGGCTCCACCGCCCAGGCCATCAATGATGAACTTGACCGGTCCGACTGCAGCGAACGTAAATTGCGGCCCGGCCCCCTCTCGGAACCAGGCGTCGATCGAAGTGTCGTCGACTTTTGAGGCGCCGACCGAATGCAGTGCGCCGCGGACAGCAACGATGTCTTGCAGGAGGTCATTATTGAAGTCTCCGACAATGGTATCGGAGACATTGCCGATCTCGGGAATGATGTCTGTAGCTGCGTCGCTTCTCGATTCCGGAAAAATATCGGCATCTCCGCAGATCTTGTCCAGATCGCCATCGTTGTCGACGTCGATAAACTGCACGTAGTTGCCATTGCATCGCGTTTCAGACACGAGCGTGCTGCCATCGCTCGAGGGAATCCACGCAGCAAAGGCCTGCCGGGTGGTCATGCTGGATCGTTCAAAGTAGCCACCGGAGTCAGCGTGATTAACAAAGAACTCATCTTCGTCGCCAACGATAAGATCGTCGTCGCCATCCTTATCAAAATCGCCCCAGGCGCCGCCGTGCACGTCGCGTTGCGTGAGGATCATCCACCAATCGTTCATCTGCGCATCATATTCAGCGGCGACATCTTCGAAGTCGCCGGTGCCGGTGTTCCGGTACAGGCGAGTAAAATCACGGTGCCCTGAATTCCAAAGGTCCGGGTACTTGTCGCCGTTGAGATTTCCCCATGCAATGCCCCACGATTCGGTACCGCGCTCGAAGCCGAGTTTGTCGGATGTGTCTTCAAAATGAACCGGGTCAGCATGAGCGGAAGCGGCGCAAAATATAGCGCCTATAGCGAGTAAGTAGCGATTCATGAAGTTCGTTTCTTGTTGTTGTTTTGCAGATGAACAACGGTACGTACAACATCAATCGATTCGTGACCGCGTTTACATAAGCGCAACCTTTCTGTCGGGATTTAGAGACAGTTGTGGAACAACGATGTGACCCCCATCACGCTTTGCGGCTGCAACCAAAATCATTCATTATGGTTAGTCACCGTGGAGCTTCTGAAAACAATCCAAATTTACGTGGCCAGGCTAGTTTTTCCTTACTTTTTAGTTGCTTACACCTTACCCTCCGATTCCGCTTGCATTAGAATAGACAAAATCCTGAGATTTGGAGAGATTGCGAATGTTACGCTGCGCAATTAACTCTCCAGATCTCGCTATAACAAAGTGACAATTCAGTGCGACTAAGCGTCCTAAAACAATTTCACCTCGAGTCTCTACTCATTCTTTCGGCGGCGGTCGTCCTCGCACTGGCCGCCGGCTTCATCGCGAGCACCAGCGACGTGCGGATATTTGTCCTGGCGTTTGGTTTGTTCGGCGTTTTAATTGTGTTTCTCAATCCGTCGTTCGCCATCACCGCCATGGTTGTCGCTGCCCTCGTGATAGTGGGCTCTTTGCAGCTCTATGCCCCGGGTTTCCAAATGGTGGGCTGGGCCGTTGCGGGTATGGCGTTCGTGATGGGTATGTACGTTCTGGTTGAGAAAGCACTTTCTCTGGAAAGTTCGCGCGGACCCGTATCGTCTGTGTTTCTCTTTACGCTGATGCTAGTAGCGATATGTATCATTTCATCAATACTGAATAACAATTCGCTGGACGTCGTGGCGTTCGGACTAAAAGGCTACTTTCAGGTCCTCGGACTGTTTTTTGCCATCAGTTTAATGCGCTGGGACGGCCTGAAGATTGATCGCCTGCCGATCGCATTGATCGTTATCGGCCTCATTCAGCTACCTTTTGTATTGCATCAATACCTGGTTTTGGTACCCGCCAGAGCAAATCTTGGCGGTGGCATCGTGGCGGAAGACATCGTGTCGGGCACACTGGGTGCGACGATGCTTGGCGGTGGCTCAAACGCGGTTTTATCGCTCTTGTTGATCACCGC
>JBBKWL010000016.1:0-42907 GCA_037968975.1 Woeseiaceae bacterium
TCGGGGTGCGCACCGAAAAGGCGTTCGCACAGGACTGGCGGCTCTCGCTCACCCTCGACAATCTGCTTGACCAGCGATATCGGAACCATGGGTCCGGGCTGGATGCGGCTGGCCGGAACGTCATGTTCAGCGCCCGCTACAGTTGGTAGCATGGCTTTTCCGCGGTCTCAACCCGGTCTTTGCATGCGACTAAATGGGTCCGGGAAAGTGGCATTTCATGTTATGTAAAAAACATAACCTGACGAGATCTTTATAGCTTTTCCTTCTAAGTTGCAGGGTCGGATCGGAAGGGTTATAAACATGAGCTACGCGGACCAATAATGTTGGTCTGCAAATAAAAAAACTGTTCCGCCCGATCAATCTAATGAAAAAAGGGACGGAAGCATTTTGGGGACAGCTCGAATCCGGAATGATCTTTCTGCGAGTAATTCAGAGTATTTCATTAGTCAGAACCGGCTGGAAAGTCGCGTGATCTCTGTACAGCAACTATTGGGGAATAAATAATGCACATTATTAGATCGAATGGAATCGGCATGCATCGCCTGCTTCTGGCGACAGCAGGTACGATATTTCTAGCAAGCGGTTCTGCCTTTGCGCAGGCTCCGCCAAATGACGACTGCGACTCGGCCGAATCCCTGCCGGGGTCTGCTCCTTTTCCGCCATATACAACCAGTGTCGATGCGACCGATGCGACGCTGGATGCCTCCGATCCATTGCTCAGTTGTAATGCTGCGGGAAACGATGACGGCACACAGACTGTCTGGTACGAATACACACCGGATGCCACCGGACTTGTTGACATCAATACACTCGGCAGCACGACGGCTGTGGGTGGCGAATTAGACACCGCACACGGCGCTTATACCGGCAGCTGTGGTGCACTCGTTGCGGTTGCCTGCGTTGACCAGGGTCTGAACGACCATCTGAATTTTGACGTCGTCGCTGGGACAACTTACTACATCAAGGTTGGCCAGTTTGCAGGTCGTAGCGATGCTGGAACCGTCGTGATTAATGTCGAAGAAGGCGTGGCGCCGATTCCACCGCAAAAGCTGGTCATCGAATCTTCATTTAACGGCACGTCCGATTCGGTCAGAAACATCGTGACTGGTTTGGCGCCTGCCACAATTGCTGCTGCTCGAGAGGGCAATGCGCTCGATTCGCTCCGGGAAGTGCCTATTTTCATGAGGTCTGACGGTCAAAGCGCAAAATCTGATGCAGACAATGTCGGCTCACAGGTTGCCGGCAACGGGACCGTCAATTGGAAAGGGCCGGCTGAACTCTTGCAAGTATTCGAAGGCGGTGAAAATGACGACAACTGGGATGTATTAGGGACATTTGTTGCTCCGCCTGACACGGTTGGCGACGTTGGCAGAACCCACTACGTGCAGATGTTCAACCTGCTTACCGAGGTTTTCGACAAGCAAGGCAACTCCGTTCTTGGTCCTTTCCCGACCAGTGCGGTCTTTAATGCATTGCTGGGACAATCGTGGTGCGCGCATTCTGACGATGGCGACCCGGTAGTCCTGTATGACGAGGAAACCGATCGCTGGCTGGTATCACAGTTCCTGGCGTCCAATCAGGACGGCCTTTGTGTCGCCATTTCGACCACGGGCGATCCGACTGGAACGTACAACGTCTATGAATTCGACTTCACCGGTATTGGCTTTCCGGATTATCCGAAGTTCGGTTTCTCAACCGGCGCTGTCAACGTGATGGTCAATCTGTTCACGCCGTTCCAGGGTTCTGCTCTGGGCGCGATCGACAAAGCCGAAATGTTGGCCGGAGTTCCGGCAACGATGGTGCTCTTCACCGGAGGCGAGGCCGCTCAGCTGGCATTTGGCTGGGTTCCTGGTGATAACGACGGGCCGGTCTTCGACAACACATTGCCGACATTCTTCACGAATCTCGGTGGCTCAGGCAGTACGCTCTTTGTAGCGGAGCTCACGCCGGACTGGGATACGCCGCTGAACTCGAGCCTTGGCTTTACGGGAATCCCGGTTACGCCATGGGACAGCAGACTTTGCGGTGCGAGCCGTGGTGCGTGTATCGATCAGCCGGGATCCGGTACTACCAACGGAGCCGTGGATGGGATTCCTCTGGGCTTACAGGGGATTCCATTCCTGGAAGGTATTACCGACCGCATGATGCATCGTGGCCAGACACGTGACACCGGAGCGCGCAAAACGGCAATTCTCAGTCATACGGTTGATGCCGACGGCTCGGGGACTGCCGGTGTGCGTTGGTACGAGCTGCGGAATGACAAAGACCGAGGCTGGAAGCTGAAGAAAGAGAATACGTTCTCTCCCGACGGCGACCACCGCTGGATGGGCAGTATCGCAATGACCGCTTCAGGCAGCACCTGCCTGGGTTACAGCATCTCCAGCGCATCGACTTACCCGAGTATTGGCATTGTTGGCCGGAAGGGCACGTCAAACCACATGAACATCACGGAGTTGGTGGCATTTGACGGCAACGTTGGCGGAAATGTTCAGCGTCTTACGGCCAGATGGGGTGATTACAGCGCCATGTCAATCGACCCGGTTGATGATACGTGTTGGTACACCCAGGAATACGCCAAGCCTGCCGAGTCTATATGGCCTTCATTTGGTCTTCCTTTTGGCGAGGTATTCGGCTGGGGAACCAAAGTTATTCAGTACGACGTAAAATAATAATCACAAACCAGTAACAACAGGAAAAAGGGGAGGGTCTCGTTGAGACCCTCCTTTTTTCATTGACAGGTATTTGTCATAAACTCCCGAACCGGCGGATGACTCTGCCGGACTGTCGGTTTATTCAACTTTAGAAAGGGTATAATTCGCCCATGAAAATATTCCTTACGTTTGCAATTCTCTTTGGGGCTTTCAGCACGCCTCTTTTCGCCCAAACCACTAAATCGGAACAGACTCCTGATGTGATCGAGACCCCAGATTTGACTGAGACCCCAGATGTGATCGGGACCCCTGACCCAGCTCAGGACCCGCAAAAAAACGCCGCACCGGAAGCCCTGAGCGACAGGGACAGAGATCTTATCCAGAGCTCCTACGATGGAAAGCTGGCGCATGTCGAGGTCCTGGTGATGAAAGGAGCCAATGTAAATGCCCAAGACCCGAAAAAACGCACGCCGCTGATCCTGGCTGCCAGCAACGGGCATCTTGAAGTTGTCGAGTTCCTCGTTGGCAAAGGGGCCGAAGTCAATTTGCAGGACAGTGATAGCCAGACCCCGTTGATGTACGCGTCCAAACGCTCGTTTAACGAGGTTGCAGCCTTTCTGTTGGAAAACGGCGCAGAAGTGAATGTGCAGAGTAAGAAGAAGGGCATGACCGCCCTGATGCTCGCGGCGGGATGGGACAACGAAGAGTTGGTGCGGATGCTGCTTGAACACGGAGCGGATCCGAGCCTCACGAATATTTTTGGGAAAACGGCGAAGAACTTTGCCGAGGCAATGAACAATACGGTCGTGGCCGACATGCTGCCTGATCCGGCGGTGCAGGGCGCCACCAACCCCTGATCCGGTCACTCCGTCATTTGATAGACGACCTTGCCGCCCTGCATGGTTAACTCCACACTGACCTTGCCGATCTCGTAGGGGTTCGCCTCGAACAGATTTTCGGACAGAACTATCACGTCGGCTTTCTTGCCGACTTCAATGGAACCGATTTCGTTTTCCATGTGTAGTTGGTGCGCGCCGTTGATCGTGTAGCCGCGAATCAAGGTGTCGATATCGAGGCGCTCTGACTCGCGTGGCTGGACAGGGGAGTCCGGATCTCCGGTATTCTGTCGCGTATGTCCGATTTCTATGTTGAATAACGGCGATATTCCCAGTGTGCCGGCTCCCGTCGCGGGAAAGTCGCTGCCGAATGTCAATTTCACACCGAGGTCCGCAAGACTCTTGAATCGCCAAAAACGATTGAATTGGTCTGCGCTGACAAACTGCTTACCGTAGGTGTCGTATGACGCCCACAGCGGTGTGCTTTGTGCGAATACGCCTAATTCTGCAAAACGTGGCAGGTCCTGGTCGAGGATTACCTGAATATGGCAGAGCGTGTAGCGAGTTTCGCTGTCCGGGTGTGCGGCCTGCGAAGTCTCGATTGCATTCAGCGCCTCGTGTACCGCACGCTCTCCGAGTGCATGTATGTGTACATCGAGATTCTCGGCGGCCGCGACCGTTACAGTGCTCGAGAGTTCGTCCTGGGTAAATACGGTCTTGCCGCTATTGCCGGGCTCTCCCTGATAGTCTTCAAACATTGCGGCAGTTCGACCTTCAACCGTGCCGTCATCCATAAGCTTGAGCATGCGGTAGTGATAGTTCTCGCCGCGGATGGTGTCGCGCCAGTGAACCGCATTTTCAATTGCCGTGTCGAGACTCTCCGGTCCGTCCGGTCGAGAAGCGCCGATTATGCGTACGGTCATATCGCCAGATGCAGACAACTGTTGTAAAACATCATGCAGATATTCCTCGTAGCCGAGTGCGCCGGCATCAAACGCCGACGTAACACCGTATTGACTCATGAGTTCAATCACTAATCGGGTGCCGTCGACCACGATTTGCTCCGTGATAGCGCTCAGCTTTTCCATAGCCGGCCCGATCGTGCCTTCAAGCAGGTAGCCGGTCGCATCGCCGTTTTCGTCACGCTTGTAGTAACTAAAATTGGGAACCGGATCAACCGTATCGCGACTAATGCCGAGCTTTTCCATCGCCATGCTGTTGGCCCACGCACCATGAAAACCTTCATCAATAATCAACACGGGGCGATCGCTGACTACTGCATCGATCTGCTGGCGGGTCGGCCCGGTTGGACCGAAAGTCGTGGCAAGAAAGCCGTAACCGAAAATTAGCGGCTTATCCGGGTTGGCCTTGGCGAATTCATCGATAGCCGCAATCCAGTCATCCACAGAACCAAATGTATTTAAAGAGAGCGAGGTCGCGAAAGCGCCACCGGCGATCGGGTGGGTATGCGAATCGATGAATCCGGGCAACATCATCTTGCCGGCGACATCGTGACGCACAGTCTCAGGCCCAGCTAACTTCTGCGCGCCCGCATTGTCGCCCACAAAGACAATTTCGTCGCCGCGAATCGCAAGCGCTTCAGCCCAGGTTTTTTCCTCGTCAACGGTATACACGTGCGCATTGACGAAAACATGGTCCGCATAGTTGTTTGAATTGTCGCTACATGCCGCAAGGACTAGCAGCATGAGAATCGCTGTTATCGAAACCAATGCACCAAGTCGCCGCAAAATCACTGTCACACCGTTACTCCATCACTTTCAAACCGCTTAACTGCACTCAGAACTTCCTCAAACTGCGCATCACTGATATCCAGATGAAATACAAAGCGGATTGTCTGTCCCTTGAGGATCATCCCAAGTACGCCTTGCTGATGCAGGTAATCCAGGAAACGATCACTGTCGATGCTGTCGTCGAGATCGAAAATGACGATATTGGTTGCAACGGGCAGAACCGCGTGTACGTAACTCAAGCCGCTTAATTCATCGCCGAGCATTCGAGCTTTGTTGTGATCGTCGCGAAGCCGCTCAACGTGATGTTCGAGCGCGTAGGTACCTGCCGCCGCCAGGTAGCCGGCCTGGCGCATACCGCCGCCCATCGACTTTCGAACCCGGTGCGCCTTGGCGATCAGTTCTTTGTTGCCAAGGAGCAGTGAACCGACCGGTGCGCCGAGCCCTTTCGACAGGCATATCGATATCGTGTCGAACAGCTCGCCGAAGCGTTTGGGAGACTGGTCATTGGCGACCAGGGCGTTAAACACGCGCGCGCCGTCCAGATGGAGTGCGAGACCGTGCTGATCGCAGACCTGTCGTATGCCTTCGATGTCAACAATGTCCCAACAGCTACCGCCACCAACGTTGGTGGTGTTTTCGATCGCTACAAGGCGGGTCATCGCCGCATGCGAGTCGTCAACGGGGTTAATGTTCTTCGCCAATTGCTCGGCACTGAATTTCCCGTACTCGCCACGCATCAGGCGAACCGAGCAGCCGGAGTTGGACGCGATGCCGCCACCTTCATAAAGATAAATGTGCGACAACTCATGACAAACGACTTCGTCACCCGGTTGTACGTGCACCCGAATGCCGATCTGGTTGGTCATCGTGCCGCTGGGACAGAACAACGCGGATTCCATGCCAAACATCTCGGCTGCGTGTCGCTGCAAAGCATTTACGGCTGCATCTTCACCATAAACGTCATCGCCAACCTTGGCCGACATCATTGCGTCGAGCATGGCTGCTGTGGGGCGAGTGACGGTGTCGCTGCGAAGATCGATCAAAGGGCTGTTTTCGAGGGCATCCCGTGAAGCATATCCTGTCCTTGGGCTTTCTTGATAGTAGCTGGCCGTTATTGCTCACAGAACGCCTCTTGCCCACCGACTAGGTACTACTCCCAATTGTCGTCTTGCCCGATATTTGAGGAAATTCGCAGCTTGTCGGCTACTCTTAAGGTAGGGGAACTGCCTGGAGGCAAATTCCATGTACGGTCCGGTACGATTTTTCATCGCCATTACAATTCTGCTGCAAGCCAGCGTCGCCTTGGCGGCTGACCTGGAAACCGGACTGAATGCCTATCTGTCAGGCGATTATGAAACGTCGCTGGCGGAGTGCGAGCCGCTTGCCGAAGAGGGCATTGCGGCCGCACAGTTTTGTGTTGGCCGTCTCTACGCGAACGGATTCGGCGTTGCGATGAACGATGAGCTGGCGTTGCAGTGGTATGGACGTGCGGCCGAGCAGGGACACAGCGAAGCACAATTCAATCTTGCAGTGATGCATGCCAATGGCTGGGGCGTGCCGATGAACGACGAGGAAGCGGCGAATTATTATCGTGCGGCAGCCGAGCAAGGTCACCTCCAGGCGCAAACCAGCCTTGCCAAGGCCTACGAAAACGGGCGCGGTGTGGAGTTGAACTTTTCCGACGCCTATACCTGGTACTACATCGCGGCGCAGCTAGGCGTTCAGGATGCGGAGTATGAGCGCGATAACGTGGCGTCTAACCTGTCGGCCGAGCAGCTCGCGACAGCGCAGCAAGTGGCAGACGCCTGGCTCAGCGAGCATCCCGACGCAGGTGCTGCGGCTTACTGATAGGCCCCGGTTGCAGTGAGCAAAAGGTAGTACTTGATGAATAAACAATGGGTTCCATTTGCGTACGGATTCAGGCCGTTCTTCCTATTGGCGGGCGTTTTCGCGGTCGTCGGAATGTCGACCTGGATGTGGGCTTATGACACGGGATCGTCAGTATTCGAGCCCCTGCCACCCCAACTCTGGCACAGCCATGAAATGTTGTTTGGCTTTATCGGTGCTGCTGTCGCCGGTTTTGTGCTTACGGCCGTGCCGAGTTGGACGGACAGTCGCGGCTTTGCCGGCGCACCGCTTGTCGCGCTGGTGATTCTTTGGTTAATGGGCCGCATAGCATTTGCGCTTGTCGGCACGCTGCCGTTGCAGGTCGTGATTGCGGCTGAAGCACTTTTCCTTCCCGCGCTTATTGCGACCATCACTCCCTCGCTTTTTCGGACACGCAATCGCAATATGGTGTTGCTACTTGTGATCGCCGCGTTCTGGTCTGTCGATCTTGTTTTCCTGTACGCACTGCATGCCGGTGATGCCGTTGTCGCGAGTGCTGCTCTGCGAGCAGGGATCGATGTGATCCTGTTACTGATAACGATCATTGCGGGCCGCGTTGTGCCACCTTTCACGGGCAATGCCTTGCGTAAGCGTGGATTGGAAGTGTCGTTACGTTCCAGCGCGATTGTTGAACGTAGCTTGATCGCTGCAATGGTCGCCTTCGTTGCCGCAGATGTGTTTTCCGCCGATCGCATGCTGATCATAACGGTATCCGCTATCGCGGCGGTCCTGCACCTGGTGCGGTTGAGCGGCTGGCACACTATCAAGTCCCGCCACGACCCGATTGTCTGGATCCTGCACGTTGCCTACCTGTGGCTGCCAATTGGGTTGGCGCTCAGAGCGATGTCTCTAGGCGGCGGATATGCATGGGCTGCACACTGGCAGCACGCACTAGCGGCAGGCGCCACAGCAACGATGATTCTCGCCATCATGACGAGGGCATCGCTGGGCCACACAGGCCGGCCGCTGGAGGTCGGGCCTGCCACAACTGTAGCGTACATGTCTCTCGTGCTTGCAATAGCCGTTCGGGTCTTTGGTCCGGCACTGTTGCCAGTGAGTTACACCACCGTGGTTCTTGTGGCGGGTTCTTTGTGGGTGTTGACGTTTCTGCTATTCGCGATTGTTTATGCGCCGATTTTGGTTGGCGCGCGTGTTGATGGGAAGGGTGGGTGAGAGGTACGTTCGCGTACGGCAATTGCCCGGCTAGTAGCCAGGCGGTTCGGCGCTGACTCCGTCTGCTCCACTGACCGGTGTCAGAAGTGTCCGCACCGTGAACGCGCCGATTAACGCGTAAAAATCCTTAATAATCAATAGAGTACGCGTCATATTTAATGGACTCCTTAGGTAATTACTCAGTTCGACTGACCGAATAATATCATCCAATTCCTCAATATCGACTGGTTTCCGGCTACACGTCGTGCGTAACGTTTCCCATGTCAGCGCAGGTGATACAACCAGTCCTCTTTCCGCAGTCTTTGCATCTGGCCGACGATCCACGTTTGCCGCTCGCGTAAATACGCTGACGGTGCGTTGACCTTAAATTGAATAGGATTCGGTAGTGCGGCTGCAAGCAAAGCGGCTTGTCCGTCAGTTAGATCGCGCGGTGTTGTGTTGAAGTAATGTCCACTTGCCGCCCCGACGCCGTAGATCCCCGGGCCAAGTTCGACAACATTGACGTAGATTTCAAGTATCCGGCGTTTTGGCAAGCAAATTTCGATTACGACTGCGGCGTAGGCTTCGATGCCCTTACGTACAAAACTCCGGCTGGAGGTTAGAAACAGGTTTTTGGCGAGTTGCTGTGTAATGGTCGACGCACCGCGCAGGCGCTCGCCATCTTCGGCTTCGTCCAGTGACTTGCGTATGGAATGCAAATCGACGCCAAAGTGCACCGCGAATCGCTGGTCCTCGGCGGCCACCGCGGCCAGCGGCATCGCTGTCCCAACGTCTGGCCAGTTAACCCACTCATGCAATAGCGGTTCGCGGCCGCTGTCATCCTGCAACATGAAGGCCGTCGTTGCCGGATTCAACCAGCGCAGCGGCAGAACTATCAGGACACTGAGCGTCACCGCTGCGAGCAATACGAGTGCTGCCAGCTTCAGGGCCTTGCGCAACGGGCGCTTCGCAGGCCTTTTGGTTTTTCTCTTGCGCTTACTGATAGCCCTTCGCCTGCAGTCTGAACAAACTCGCGTACTGACCGTTCTCGGCGAGCAGACTCTCGTGGTTGCCTTGCTCCAGTATCTCGCCGTCGTGAATAACGATAATGCGATCGGCTGCGCGTACCGTCGAGAAGCGATGCGATATCAAGATGGTCATCTTGGTGTCGCTCTGCGATTGAAAGTGATCGAAGATCGCGGCTTCGGACGGCGCGTCCATTGCGGCCGTCGGTTCATCAAGGACCAGAATGTCGGCGTCGCTGCGCATGAACGCTCGTGATAGTGCGATCTTCTGCCATTGTCCACCGGAGAGTTCACGGCCGCCCTTAAACCACCGGCCGAGCTGTGTGTCGTACCCGTCGGGCATTGCCTCGATGAACGGTGCCGCCATGCCGGTCTTTGCGGCTTCTTCCCAACGCTCGGCGTCGTCGATGTGGCGTACGTCGCCGGCACCGATATTTTCACCGACCGAAAACTGGTAGCGCCCAAAGTCCTGGAAGATGACGCCGATTCGTTGGCGCAGTGTCTCCACATCCCAGTCCTGCAGGTCCAGACCGTCGAGCAGGATGTTGCCTTCGGTTGGTTCGTACAATCGGGTTAGCAACTTGATCAGCGTCGTCTTGCCGGAGCCGTTCTCACCCACCAACGCCAAACTTTCGCCCGGCTGAATCTGAAAGCTCACGTCGGTGAGTGCCTTACCGGCTGCACCCGGGTAAGCGAATGACACGTTTTTGAACTCAAGACCGCGTTCAGGTGCAGGTCCGCGCTGCTTTTCACCGCCACGACTCGGCACTTCCTGTCCGAGGTACTCATACAGGTTCGATAAATACAGGTTGTCTTCATACATGCCACTGATCGCAGTCAGGCTGGCGGCGACCGCACTTTGGCCTTGTCGGAACAACACTAAGTACATGGTCATCGCGCCCAGCGTGATGCCGCCGTTTATTGTCGTCAGCACTATCCATGCATAGGCGCCATAAAACGCGCTCGTCGATAACAATCCGAGCACAAAACCCCAGCCGTCACGACGAATGGTCAGCTTGCGATCTTCGACGAACAATTTCTTGAAGATGTCGCGGTAGCGTTGCAGCAGGCGTGGACCGAGTCCGAACAACTTGACCTCTTTGACACCATCCTCACGCGCGATGACGGTTTCGAGATACATCTGCATGCGCGTGTCTGGCGAACGCCAGCGAAACAACCGGAACGCATCACCGGAAAACTTCGCCTCGGCAAAGAACGAGGGCAGACCGGCACCGATGAGTATGACAACCGCCCAGGGTGAGAACGCATACAACAATACCGCGTAACTGGTGAGCGAGATCGCGTTCTGCACCAATCCAAAAGTTCGGTTGACGAGGCTCAGGGGACGACTCGATGCTTCGCGTCGTGCTTGCGTGAGTTTGTCGTAGAATTCCGAGTCCTCGAAGTGTGCGAGTTGCAGCGTCAATGCTTTTTCGAGGATCATTACGTTGACGCGCTGGCCGAGCAGGGCGCGTAGCAGGGACTGGCTCACCGAGATACCGCGCTGACTGGCGGCCACCGCAATAACGACCAATGCTTCGAGCACGATCAGCCACAACACACGATTCGTATCCGGGTCACTTGCTGCCATGGCCACAACCACGCCATCGACAATGAGCTGACCGATGTACGCAATCACGGCCGGTAAGATGCCGGCGACCAGGGTCAGAAGTGCGAGCGCGATGGTTAAGCCACGGCTCGTCGTCCATACCAAACCCAGTGCCCGTCGGCTATAGACAAACACACCCAGGAAGCGGGTGAAGAAACTGGCATTCGGTTGCGGCTGTTCAGCCATGTATAGATCAGGCGCTCGTGGTAGATTTCAGGGAATTCGAAGAAGAATACAACATGCAGAAAACCCTAATCGTTCTTATTATTATCGCGGCGGCACTCTACCTCTATGACGAGTCGCCGCAAATTGAGACCTCAGGTCCGGCGATTGTCGTCGATTCTGCGGATCACGCGCGCCCGGACAGTCAATGGCTTCCCGGGCAGCAGGTTGAGAGCAGCGGTATGGTGCTGCGTGTCTTGCCCGACGACAACGACGGCAGTAGACACCAGCGCTTCATCCTGGAACTCAGCTCCGGACGCACCGTGCTGGTCGCCCACAACATCGATCTTGCACCGAGAATTCCAGAGCTCGAAGGTGGCGATACGGTTTCTTTCTACGGGGAGTTCGAGACCAACGACCGGGGTGGAGTCATTCACTGGACGCATCATGATCCGCAGGGAAGACACGTGGGTGGCTGGCTCGAACATCAGGGGCGGCGATATGAGTAGGGGCACCTGCGATCTTCGTATAAAGCGTTGAACTGACGAATTTCATGTACTTCTGGTTGCCGGACTAAGCGCTGCAGGCCTGGCCGGGCGAGCTAAAAACAGGCAGTTCATAAGGCCTGCTTCTGGCAATTGCGAAATTGCAGTGCCATGATGGTTCCCAGACCATTCGCAGGAACTGCAATGTCTGATCACCGACTGGCGGCCGTAATGGTCACTGATATGGTCGGTTTTACCGCTTTGATGGGAGCCGACCAAAACAACGCGCTACGGTTGCTCAACCGTGGTCACGAACTCCTTAAGTCAATTATCGCAGAACACGACGGCGAGTGGTTCGACGACGCGGGCGATCGATCCATCACTGCTTTTCCAAGCGCCATCGATGCAGTGAATTGTGCGTTGCAAATCCAGTCTCAGGTTCTTGCAGAAGACGGACTCAACCTGCGTATCGGCGTTGATGTCGGTGATGTTGTCGTAACCGAGGGTCATATCTACGGCGATGCCGTCAACATTGCATCGTTCGTCGAACGTCTCGCAGACCCGAACGGCCTGGTGATTTCCGAATCGGTCTATCAGGCAGTGCAAAATGATCTGGATCTGAATGTCGTCGACCTCGGCGAAAAAATGCTCAAGAATATCTCGCATCCGGTTCGCTTGTATGCGCTGAGCGGCAGCAAGAAACGATCACGCGCTGAGAATTGGCTAACGACGCTGGTCGCGCGTCGCGTCCCGCACATACTCGGCGCGTACCTTGCCGGCAGTTGGGCGGTGATCGAAGTGACTGAGTGGTTGACCGAACATGATTTGATTGGGCCGCAATGGGTGTTTGCCATCCTGGTTGGTCTGTTGGCGCTGATTCCGTCAGTGCTGCTGTTTACCTATACCCATGGCGCACATGGCCGCGACAACTACACCACTACTGAAAAATTCGGGATTCCACTGAATATTGTTTTGGCGATTCTGCTGGTCGTACTCGTGCATCAAAGTGTTGAAGTTGATAGCGGCGACGAACCCTTGCAAGCGGCGTCTGTCGCAGTCTTGCCATTCGTAAATCTGGGTGATGACGTCGAAGGCGAATATTTTCGGCTTGGGCTATCCGAAGAGCTCATCAACGCCCTGGCACGTGTACCAGGGTTGTACGTTGCGTCGCGTACTTCATCGTTCCTGTTTGACAGCCACGATCGGGATCCTCGCGCTATTGCCCGAGACCTGCGAGTGGCGACGATTCTCGAAGGCAGCGTGCGCTTTGACGGCGACCGTGTCCGTGTCACTGCGCAGCTCATCGATGGTGACGATAACTTTCATTTGTGGTCGGAAACGTTTGATCGCGATTCGGCTGACAAGTTTTTAATTCAAGAGGAGATCGCAAGTGCCGTTGCGTTCAATTTGGTCGGCATACTGCAGCCCGAATTACAGGTCGTGCTTGCCGACGCGCGGACTGGCTCAGCTGAGGCGCATCAAAATTTCCTGCAAGGATTGAGCTATTTGCGACAGCCACCAACAACAAAGACACTCGACCGTGCGCGGCGTTTGCTGGAACTGTCAATCAGCTTTGACCCGGAGTATGCGATCGCCTACGCGCGACTATGTCAGGTTGAACTCGAGCAATACGTGCTGGATCGATCAGCGGCCGCCATCGATGCAGCGGAGGCCGAGTGCGTCAAAGCGTTGCAAATCGACGGTCGCTCGCGAGACGTTAAGCAAGCGCTCGGTGAGTTGTATCGACACACGGGCGACTACGAGAAGTCCGAGAAGATTTTTCGGGAAATGATCGCTACAACCGCTACGCCAGACTCCGTGGTCGGGCTCGGCCAGACACTGGACGCGAAGGGCGACGTTGTCGGGGCCGAAGACAGGTTTCGGCAGGCCATTGCGATGGAGCCTGGAAACTGGCGTCACTCCATGGTGCTTGCAGAATTCCTCTATTGGCACTGTCGCTACGCAGAGGCGCAAGTCCTGCTGCGAAACGTGCTTCGAATGAGTCCGGATAATATGCGTGCTCATCTGATTCTGGGTGCGGTCTATAACATGCAAGGCGATGCAGAGTCAGCACTACAGGCAACCGGGCGCGCCATCGAAATATCGCCGACACGGGGTGCGTACCGGGATCTTGGCTGGACCTATCATTTTATGGGCGATTACGAGAATGCGGTCGTTGCCTACCAGCAAGCGCTGGATCTGGGACCGAATGACTACGCGACCTGGGGCAGCCTTGGCGATACGTACTCACAAATGGACGGTGAAAGAGACGCCGCATTGCTGGCTTACGCGCGCGCGCTGGTTCTGGGGGAGGACCTGCTGGCGCGCAATCCTCGCGATGACATCATCAAATCGAATCTGGCCGTCTATAATGTATTAGTAGGGGCAGTCGATAAAGGGGTTGCGTGGATGGACTCGGCGTTACTGAGCCGGCCGAACGAGTCCAAAATTCATTTTTCAAATGCGATTCTGCAGTCACTACTCAATAATGAGGTGAAGGCTCTGGACGCGCTGGAGCGTGCTGTTGGACTCGGATGTTACCCAAAGAAGCTGATCAATGCCGACCCGCGATTTGCCGGTCTCAAGAACCATGCACGTTTTCAAAAGCTCGTTTCTGACTTAGGAGAGAAAAACTAATGGCTGAAGAAGATTATCCGATTATCGGAACACTATTATTCAAGCTACCGTTTCTAGCACTTGGTGTCGCACTTGGCATGGGTGTCGTGTGGGTTGCACTGCAATGGGTGCCTGCCGTTGCAACGCCCATACTTCGCGCCGCTGGAGCACAATGATGGCTCTTATCGCGGTACAACCCAGTTGGTTCTCAACCTTGCTGAAAGGCTTTTGCATTGGCGCCATCGTGTCGGCGCTGATCGTAATTGCGGTGGCACTGTCGCTATAAGCGAGACCAAGACGCCTTATCTGCGGCTGTTGCCGTTTTGGGCGGCGCTCTTGCCGCTGCTTACGTTCAACGTTTGCTATCTGATCGCAGCAGCATTGGAACACGTGCCTGCGTGCTTTGCCTACGTGCAGGGCTGCACGAGCGTTAGTTCCACCGGACGTAACGCGCCGGAGTTCTGGATATTCAAGGTGGGCGTGCTTTCATTGGCCGTTGTGCTGGCGCTCATCTGGTATCGGCTGACAATGTTTCTTCACCGGAGTGGTCGTTCAACTTTACAAGTCAGCGTCCTGGCGGTGCTTGCGGCCGTCTCCGTTGTTGCTCTGACTATCTACGTCATTACGCTGGGATTGCCGGATGAAGACTTCGGACGTCTGCGACGCATTGGCACAAACGGTTTTGCGTTCGCCAGTTGGCTAACTCAAATAGCTTTCATCATCTTGTATCGCCCATTGTGCGCCGCAGAAACGCGAACGCTGTTTCGGTGGTTGCTGGTTTTTTGTCTCGCACTACTCTTAGTGGGTATAGCATCAGAAACCGCGAAAATGTTCGGCGCAGCAAGAAAAACGACCAATAATATTGCTGCCTGGAACGCGTTTCTGGTGCAAAGTGGTTACTACGTTGTCCTGGCTCGCCTCTGGGTGTATCACAAGATATCGACAGGGCGTCCAACATCGCCGAGTGAGTAGTCGCATACGCCTGTGGGGAAAATTCTCTGCAGTTCATCGCGATGCGCACGACCGTCGGCAGGTGCGTAGACGCCAGCGGTGATTGCGTCATCCACTGAACGCAGGTGGCATTTCATGATGTAGCCGGCAAAGTCGTCACCGGCAACCAGCCGCGGATTCGCGTAGGGCGGATAGATTTTCGTACAGGCACCGTCTTCACGTTTATTCCACGCGCCGTCCCAAACCCGGTCGCCGCTGGCGATGAGCTTGCCGTCCCCTGCATAACAACGGTCCGAGGCCTCCGCAGGCTTCGCTTTGTTTTCCAGCCAGCGCCCGAGTAAGTCAAGGGCGTCATCTAACGGTTCATAAGGTAGATCTGCAAACCAGATGAGTTGATTGTCGGCATGGCCTTGCTGACGTTGCATGCGCAATCGCGACACAAAAGATTGCAGACTGTGGTGCATGTCGAGTCGCGGCTCGAGATAGTGTCGAAAGTCGATGACGGGCATGCTAAGTTCGCCGAGAAACACGCTACCGGATTGATACGCTGCCGCCATCGCCTCTGCGTCAGCTTCGTTCCTCGTCGCCGCCATGTTGTGCTGACTCCAGATGGAAATGTCCGCCAGATCGGACTGCGCACCACCGGAATTCCAGAAGCGTTCGCGGGTCATCTCCATCGGCGCTTTCCAACCGCCGATGTTGTCATTGAGGTGGAGAAACTCCTCAATTGTAATTTGGCCGCCTTTGAGCGCGGCCAAACCGTATTGCACGCCGACATTGTCGAACGTCCGGCGACCATAGCCGTGCTCGTCAGTGCCGTAGATATGTTTCTGATTGTCCCAGTAGGTGAAGGGCACCTGCGCGGCGACGTTTTTCGCGAACAATGATTCGAAGTAGGTGTAGCGCGGGTTGGCGACATGCGGCGTGAGGTTACGCCAACTGCGCGTGCACTCAGTTTGTCCGTCTGACCAGCTCGGCCACTGTCCGCGAACCAGCGACTGCAACGCGCGGATTTTCTCAAAACCATTGGGCATATCGTCGCTGGCATTAAAGCCTTCGATCCAGGAACGCTGCGACCACTTCTGCCATTTTTCGTTGTCGGAGTCGGTTACATCAAAGTAATATTCCAATAGTTCGCAGTCCATCACACGTGTGATTTGCGTGGCAGTGTCGGGATAGGAGTACATCGCGATACCCGCATCGAGCAGCCCGGGCCGGTTCTGGCCAATCAGGTATTGCTGAATTGCGCCACCGGACTTGCCCAGACCAATGGTGTACTCAGGCTCGCCATAGCGTGCGATGAACTGACGCTTGACACGTGCCAGCGTATCTTCGGCCAACAAAATGTCGTAACTCGTTGAGGTTTGATTGGCCGTAGAATGTGCGACTGCGTAACCCTGCTGCAACTCGTTTGCAAGGCGGCTAGGGATGTAATTGGGGTTAATGCGCCCCTGGCGTCGACCGATGCCGACACCACCGCGAAACTGGTACAGTAATTTCCGATTCCAAAAACTTAAGTCCGGTGATTCCGGAGTATCGTTGGGCCCGCGCAGGAGCGCGATGATGTAGATGTGGCGGTTGATTGTGCCGATTTCGAGGCGCACAACAAACGGTACGGTCTCGCCGTTGACCTTGATCTCTTCGACATCGACCGCCGCATCTGAAAGCGGCTGAAACTTGCCGCTCTCACTACTGCGGTAGTAATAAAACACACGCGTATTGACGCTACAGTCTTTGCTGTAGCCAATGATCTCGTCGCCGTCGTAAACCGCAATGCCTGCGCCATCGTGATTGTCGATCAGTGGTTGCCCGAGCAATGAACGCTCCGTGCGACAGACAAACGGATATTCGAGCTTGTCCAGGTAGGTTGGCATGACCGGGCCGGGGTCCCCGATCTTGATGGGGTAGTCGTACGGGTCCACGGGTCGAACCTTTCTCGCCGGATGCACGCCGTCATACGGAGCGGTGGCGGCGAGTGGATTAAAGCCGGGCGGCAAGCCGACCACCTGTGGCTGGCCCGCGTATCCGTCTGAGGTCAGGCCATTCAGCATGAAGGTCACGCCGCCAACCGCTATCATCAGTAGCGCCAGAATTGAGATCGCGACAATTTTGAGATGCCGTTTGCACATGAAATTGCGACTATACTCTAACGCTCATGAAACGAATCACGATTTTTTCAGACGGCACCTGGCATTCGCCAGACGACGGCAGGGCAACCAATGTACTGCGCATGGCTCGCGGAGTGAAGCCACAAGCCGGCGGCACGAAGCAGGTAACTTTCTACGACTGGGGTGTTGGCTCTGACAGAAAAATACTGCCAGGCGGAATATCCGGTGTCGGTATCGACAAGAACATCCTGGATTGCTACCGGTTTATCGTGCACAACTATGACGAAGGCGATGAGCTGTTTTTCTTTGGCTCCAGTCGTGGCGCCTATACCGTTCGCTCGCTCGCAGGGCTTATTCGTAATTGCGGGCTGTTAACCCGGCCGCATGCGGACATGATCCCCGCCGCATTTCGCTTGTATCGAAAACGTAGCAAGGCCAGCGGACCGAATCAGCCGCTAGCCGAGGCGTTTCGCAAAAAGTACGCGGTCGCCGATATCACGCCCATCAAGTTTATCGGTGTATGGGATACGGTCGGCTCGCTCGGTATTCCGGTGCCGTTCTGGGGTACGCTAAACGATCTCAAGTTTCTGTTTCACGATACTGAGCCGTCAAAAATCGTCCAGCATGCGCGGCACGCAGTCTCGATCGATGAGAACCGCGAGGACTTCAAGCCTGTGCTTTGGAGTGCGAAACCAAGCATCGACCTGCTACAGGTCTGGTTCGCCGGCGTGCACAGTGACGTGGGCGGTGGCTTCAAAAATCGCGGCTTAAGCGACTGCGCCAGCAGTTGGATGGTGGCGGAAGCGGCCAAATTCGGCTTGCAGCTCGAATCGCATTTCGTCGACTCCATCGAGCCGAAGCCATCGATAAAAATGCACAACCAGCGCAGGGGTATTTACCTCGCGCGCGACACCTACGTGCGCAAGATTACCGGGCCGGTGCACGCGACGGTGAAGGAGCGTTGGGACCGAAACGCGTACAAGTACCGCCAAAAAGGCAGACCGTTAAAGCGCCTTCTGAACTCAGTCGATGGTGACTGGAGCCAGATCGATATTGTTTAAGCCGTCGGATCGATATTTGTATTCAGTCGGAACAGGTTCGTCGGGTCGTAGACTTTTTTCACTTGCAGCAACTTTGCGAAATTGCCCTGGTAGTTCGAGTGCCGCAGTTTCTGCGACTCATCCGTTGCACTGTTAGTGTAGTAACCGTCTGTAAAGGACTCGACAGTCTTCCAGTAGTTGCGAATGTAGTCGACATGCGACGTTCCGTCGCTATCGTTCGGCCAGGTGACGAAGATCAGCATGTTGGCCGCCGATTTGCGGTGTGCGAATGCGGTTGCATCGGCAGCAATACGACCAATCGCACCGCCGGAATGCTGGAAGTAGAGTTGGGTTTCACGTCCAGGATCACCTTCAAATCCATCCAGCAGTTTGTCGACCAGTGCGCGAGGGAATGCGTTGATAAAGCCGCCTTTCTGGTAGAGCCCGTCGTTGCGTGGATCGGTGTTATCCCAGGACTGTTGAATCTTGACATAGTCGATCGCAGCGACGTTTTCGAAAACCGGTTTGCCAAGTTTTCGGACCGGTGCGAGTACGGCATCGGCTTTGGAAGCGGGTCCTGAGTAGCACACGTGCATGCCGACGCCGTCGCCTTCACCGGTCATCGATTTCGTCATAAAGCCATCGATATACAGGTCATCGGGCACACTCATCACCAATTCGGAAAAAGCGGTGAGGATGCTGCGCGCACGATCCAGTGGGAAAACAATCTCTCCGCCAATGACTTGTCGTTGCATTGGATGCAGTGCAAATTCGAATCCCGTTACGACGCCGAAGTTACCGCCACCACCACGCAAAGCCCAATAAAGATCTGGGTTTTCCTGCGCACTCGCGTGCAGGAACTTGCCATCGGCCGTGACGATATCCATGGCCTTGACATTGTCGAGCGCCAGGCCAAAACGACGCGCGAGGCGACCGAAACCGCCGCCTAATGTCAGGCCGCTGACGCCGGTGTGCGATACGGTGCCGGACGGCGATACCAGTCCCAACGCCATGGATTCACGATCGAGCTCGCCAAGCAGGCTGCCGCCCGCGACATATGCTGTGCGTGAGCTCGGGTCGACCCGTGCATGTCTGTACGTCGATAGATCGAGTTGCATGCCGCCATCGCAGGTCGACTTGCCGGAACTACTGTGGCCACCGCATTTAACGGCGAGCAACAGGTCGCGTTCGCGCGCGAAGTTCACGGCGTTTTGAATATCAGCGACACCGGTCGGCTGCACGACCAGGGCAGGGTGGCGGTCGATGGAACGATTAAGGACCCGTCGAGCGGCGTCGTAGCCCGCATTGCCGGGTAACAATAGATTGCCGCGAAGGCTATCGGATAATTCCTGCACGGCAGCTCTCTCGATTGCAATGCTGTTACCGGTGCCGGTCACTGCGGCGACGTCCCCGGTGACCTCCGTCATTTGTGCGAGCGCAATTCTGAGAGGCAATGCGGATGCAACACCTGCCGCGACGGCCGATCCTAAAAAGTGTCTACGGTTCATGGATATCCCCACCTTATTTTCTTTGATCCATAGGGAACCCGACTATACTCCGCGCTGGGGAGTAAATGGTACGGGGAGCCAGGTAAGAATGAGTCTAGTTGTTGAATTAAGGCGGTGTAATTTTTCTTGCGGCGCGCCATTCGATCTCGAAGTCACGCCGGTCTTCGCCGGCACGGCTAAAGAGGCTGAGCTGACCTGGCCGCCGCCAAGGCCTGTTCAAACGCTGCTAAAAGACTGGTGAGCAAGCCCTACCTCTCCAAATCCCGTCTGATCTCTGCGTGGCAGTGCCCGAAGAAATTACACCTTGAAAAGCACCACAAGGAACTCGGTGTCATCACCGCACAGATGGAGTCGGCGTTCGCCGGCGGGCATCAGGTGGGGGACGTTGCGCAGCAGATCTACGGCACGGCTGATTCGGTTGAGGTTGCGTTCAATTTCAAGACTATGGTTGCCGAAACCAAAGCGCTGTTCGATGGGGGTGCGGATTTCCCTATCTTCGAGGCAACTTTCAAGCATGAGGGCGTCCTGATCCGTGCCGACGTGATGATTCCCGACGAGGACGGCTGGCGAGTCATCGAAGTCAAAGCATCGACGTCGGTGAAGGACTATCACGTGCTCGATTGCGCCATTCAGGATTGGGTGTTACGCAATGCGGGCATCCACGTGACTTCGATCGCTTTGGCGCATATCGACAACACCTTTTTGTATGCCGGAGACGGCAACTACGACGGACTGTTGCGAGAGAACGATCTGACGGACGAGGTTCGAGCGATGCAACCGCGAGTCCTGGATCTTCTGCAAGTGGCCCGCGATGCGGTCACCGGCCCGTTGCCGGACATCAACGTCGGAATGCACTGCAGCAAACCCTACGAATGTCAGTTCCAGGGGCACTGCTGGCCGACGGACACCAAGTATCCGATTGCTGGCCTCGGCGGTAGTAAAGCCAGGCTTGCCGACTATGTTGCACTTGGCGCTCGCGACATTCTCGATGTCGATGAGAACAGCATAACGGCCAAGACCCAACAACGTATTTACAGAGTGACCTGCAAAGGTGAGCCGGAAATTCTCGATGGGGCGCGGCAGGCACTCGACGCGCTTGCATACCCGCGTTACTACCTGGATTTTGAGACGATCGCTCCGGGCGTGCCGTTCTGGGAAGGTACGCGGCCGTATCAGGCCGTGCCGATCCAGTGGTCGTGCCACATCGAAGCAGCCGATGGTGCGCTGCGCCACGAGGAGTTTCTTGATCTGTCCGGCACGCCGCCCATGCGGGCGCTGGTGGAGCAATTGATCGCGTGTTTAGGGTCGGATGGGCCGGTGTTGATGTACACCACCTACGAACGCACGGTCCTCCTGGAAATGGCCGCAATGTTCCCTGATATCGCAAGAGATATTGAAAAAATAGTGAATAGACTCTATGACTTACACCCAGTAGTTAAACAAAACTATTACCACCCGAAGATGCTCGGATCCTGGTCGATCAAGGCTGTTCTGCCCTGCATGGTCCCAAATATGAGCTATGCCGGGCTCGACGGTATCAACGAAGGCACATTGGCGTCAGACGGTTTCATCGAAGCCATAAATCCCGCTACCGACATGCTGCGCAAGCTGGAGCTGGAAGAGCAACTCCTGCGTTATTGCCGCTTCGATACCGAGGCGATGGTGGAGATCGTGCGATTCTTTCGGTTCAGCCCTGTATCTAATTCGCCTCAGTAAGCACTCTTAGAGTATCTCTCCGCACCCCATCGGCTTCAGCGGCCGCTATGCCGTCTTCAGACTCCAGCATCGCCTGTAGTGCGGCCATGTCACTCACGCTAACAACGAGTGCAGTCTGGTGCCGGTTCTGTGGGTTTACGAAAGTGTGTACATGTGCAGCACCGTTGGCTGCAAATAACTGATGCCGACTGTCGTCGCCGCGCCATGCGGCCAGCCAGTTATTCGCATCGTCAACGTCGTGCAGGATGACGAGATGTTCGTTGTCGCTGTCGGCAGGCGGGTTGTCGCTGTTGTAAATGTCATTGGCTATTCGCCACGTGCCATCTGCGCCGCGTTCCCAGGTTTCGATGAACTTGCCAACATCAACAACCGTATCGCCCACAGAAACTGCAAAGGTACCGATATTATGGCCGATATCGCCCACTACGCGTGCTTCCATGCTGGTCAGTTTGACGCTGACTCCGGCATCGACCATGGCACCAAATGCGGCGCGTACGCCGTCGGAGCCGACGGTCATCGCGGCGTTAGGCGGCATGACCCGGGCATCATCGGTGTACATTGCGACCAGCCCGTCAACGTCTTTGGCATTCATCGCGGCACCCCATTCTGCCGAGCGTGCGGTAATTTCAGAGGGGTCCCCTGGCGTGGCGCCTTGATCGCAGCCAACCAAAATCAGGAACACAGGGAGAACAGCTATTAGTCGCTTCATTGGTCTTGAATCCTTTTGATTTTACTTTCTTACTAAGCGTAGCAGCTATTCGAAGAGTTTTTTACATAAGCTCTTCAGCTGCCATATAGGTTGAGTTCAGCCACGATTAAGCGATGGGATCGTATTCTGGCATCCAGCATCAGGTATCGATGCTTGAGGAGAAAGACATGGACATTATCTACGCTGCTGAAAAACCGAGTATCGCAAAATTGCTAAGCGATCATATCTGCGAGTCGATTGGCCCGGACGACATTTACGTTGCCGAGAATCCGGATGAGACCGGGAGTTTTCGTATCGACTGGCGCTTGCGACGTTTCGTATTGTCGCCAGCCGGTGCGATTGCGTCAGCCAGCGACTAGATGCGCGCCGACAATGAGTACCGGCAGCACAATCGCCGTGCGCAACAGAAAGATAATGACCAGCTCGCCAAACGTGATCGGCAGGCTGGAGCGCAGAATTATGACGCCGGTTTCGGACATGAAAATCAGCTGTGCGACGGACAAGCCGGCGAGCACAAAGCTGGTAACTTCACTGTCGACGCCGGCCGCAGCGAGTGCGGGCATGTACTGGTCAAGAAACCCTGCAAAGAGGGCGGTAGCAGCCGCGACTGCCTCGGGAAGCTGTAAGACTTCCAGTAGAACGATGAACGGGTAACCGATCCATTCGAAAACCGGAGTTTCAAACACCAATAATGTCGCGACTGTCGCCAACGCCATTGCTGCGGTAATCACTGAAAACAGGAAGAAAGCGAGATTCCTGAATCCTGCCGCGAAAAACCCCTTAAGCCCCGGTGCCTCTTTTGCGCGTTGCAATGCGGCTTTCCAGGACTCGCGCAGCAGCGATGCGTGTGCCTTGTCCGATTCGTTCAATGCCGGTTCCTTCTTCTCCGGATTGCCCGACGCAATGTATGTATCGGCTTTTCGCGACAACGGCGGCAGTCGCGGTGTGATGAAGGCGGCGATCAGACAGGCAAGAATGATAAAACCGTACCAGGGGATAAACAGGTGTTCGATGCCGGCTACGGTTGCGACGACGAGACTGAACGGTATGGATACGATAGAAAAGTTGGTCGCAATCACCGACGCTTCTCGTCCCGTGTAGTTGCCGCGATCGTGTTGTCCGATCGTGATCAGTAAGCCGATGGCAGATGCACCGACAAATGACGCAACGGCATCAATGGCTGCTCGTCCGGGCAGCTGAAAGACCTTGCGAAATAGCGGGCGCGCCAGCGTGCCTGCAAATTCCATCAGGCCGAAATCCGTCAGCAACGGCAACAGGATGCAGGCGCTGATGTATACAGCGGTTACGTTGACCGCGATTCCAACGAATACAGCGCCACCGACGTCTTCGGATTGTAATAACTCAGGGCCAATCTTGAAAAAATAAATCAGGGCGAAGCAAGTGCCGGCCAGGCGCAGTAAAACCCAAACGAGGGGTACGTCGAACAGGTCCTTGGCTGCGCTATTTTTTTGTATCCAGACGGGCCGAAGGTAGGTGCCCAGTAGTGTCATGACAGTAGTGATAACTGTAAGACTCACAACGAGGTGCAGACCGTAGTCGCCCATCAAGTCGCGTACCCAACCGGTAATGATACCGATACCAATCGTGAGGTGACCCTCCCAGGGGATCGGCGTCAGGAATACCAATACGCCAAGAAGAGAGGGAAGTGCGAAACGAAGTGTGGTCTTGTTCAAGTTAGCCGATAAGCCGATACCGAATCAAGACTATACCACCGGGGTTAAGACAGGACCCTTTGCCCGCTAGTCCTTGCGAATATTGATGTCACCGTGCAGGGACTTCAGGCGCACCACAGGACCGCCACCATTGATCTTGGCAACAATGACGCTTTCGATACGTATCGACGTACGGTCGTCGTCATCTTCGCGCTCGACCACGTGTTCCATAGGCTGAACTTCCACCTCAAAATCGGAGAAAATCTCGCCTTTCGACGTGTCGAGGTGGGTTGTCACGCCAATATTGTTCGCGAGGCCGAGAACGATGTCACCGTTGATCGTCTCCATTGACGATGCTTTGTCCGGATCCATACTGATAAAACCAATGTCGATCTTGTCATTGACACTTTCCGCGATCACCGAGCCGGAAATATTCCTGCCGGTAATCGGACCATTCGTGTTGTATAGCTCCAGGTCCCCAATCAGGTTGCTAACGATAATCTCACCATCGTTAATGGTCTGTAACTCGACGTCAGCGCGACGTGGAATTCGCGCTATGACAGTCACCTTGTTAACGCGCCAGTCCATGTCCAGCGTAATTTCGTTGTCATCCTCTTCGACTTCAAGTGCGTAGCCACCGCCCTTGAGCGACTGGGTGCCGGACGGCGTTACGATCTTGCGGCTGCCATCGGCGACAGTGACTTCGAAGATGGCATCGTCACGATCCTCGCCAATGACTTCAATGCGTGCCGACTGAATGCCGATCTCGAGAAAAATCGGATCGCCCGGACGTGACAACGGCACGTTTATGACCTGTGGTTGTTGCGCCATCGCGGGCGCAACGAGGCTCAATAGCGTCACTGCGAGCGCACAGCGAAAAAGGGGTTGTTTCATGATTGTCTCCATGACTAATTTCTGCGAATTCGGACATCGCCATTGATCGAGGCGAATGAGTAAGTAGGACCGCCGGCGCCAATTCGGACACCGCTGAGCTTCTGAATACGATAGCGGTTCCGGCCGTCTTTAACGACGTGCTCGACGGTCACCGGAAGCGACAGCGGCTCAACCGGAAAGTCGGACCTGATCTCGCCGTTGAACAGATCGGCGGTTACATCCAGGCTCGTGTCGTCGGGCACGTTGAGCGTGATATGTCCATTGACCGTTTCTATGTCGCAATTTTTAATTGGCGCACGCGCATAGCTGACTGTAATCCGGCCGTTGACGTTAGTAATGGACTCGCAATTCACCATCTTATCGACTGCTATCGAGCCATTGACGTTGCTCGCGCTTACCAACCCCATTACGCCGCTAATGTCGACCAACCCGTCCATCACGGTGCCGACATCGATACTCGCATTGGGTGGTACCAGAATGTCGAACTGGTAGTCGACTCGACAGCCGCGACATCGGTCCATGCGGTCCCAGCGATTCTCGCGGTCGCCCACCAGTATCGACACGCTGTTGGCATCAGTTTCGATGTCGAGGTTGATGCGCTCAAGCGACATCTCGAACATCGCCGCATTGGGTGCGGTGCGAACCTCGGAGATCGATACGCGGATCTCGCCGTTTTTGCCAGCGCGCACTCGCACGCCGCCCCAGATATTACTGATTTCCAGGTGCGGCGTGCTTGTGCCCACAGCATAGGTCTCGGTCCACGCTTGTTCCTGCGTGATTGGCTCCGCAGCATTCGCCGCGCCAGCGATAAGGAAAAGCAAGCTTGCTATTGGTAGATTAATTTTCATGCGACGTCTCTCTTTAGGGAGGTCAAAACGTGGCGGGATAAGTCCGGAAACAGGAGCCCGTCCTCCGCAAGTTGCAGCAATTGGTCGATTTGCTGTGGGTCGCCCTTGCGCAACACAAGATCGATCAGCGCGAGTTGTACCAGCGGTGAGTCGGCTTCCTGAATGGAATCCATAATTCTTTTACCAATCGAAGGCGCTCCGAGTTGGCGGCCGAGTACTTCGATCGCCGCGGCCCGCACTGAATGCACGCGCTCTTTTGTGGCTCGTTGCAGCAGTGCATTTGTGATTTCGGTGTCTTCGCCTGCAATATAAGCTGCGTCCATCACACCTTGCAGCCGCTTGCCCGCGTTGTCATTCTCGAGGCGATCCAGGATCAGAGAGCGATTCAGCATCGATACGTTTTGTTCCAGTGCAGCAAGCCGCGTGCTGCCCGCTTCGGTATCGGTCGCACCCAGCATTTGCCCCGCACCGATTCCGGCAATCAGACAAGCAGCCGCAGTGATCCAGCCTGCATTGCCGCTAAAGCCGAGTAGCTCACCAAATTTTGCCAGCAGAGTAGGCTGGCTGGCGTGTTCGAGCTTTGCATAAAAGCTCTGGCGTAGGTTCGACGACGGCTCTTCAGTCTTGATCGCAGCCAGTGCGTCCCAAAGTTTGAGTTCCTCTGCGCTGTCGCTGTCCAGCGGCAGGTCGGAATGTTTTTTGTCAGGCATCGATAGGTGCTCCATGAATATTGGTGTACGTCGAATTGAGCAGGGTCATGGCACGATGCATTCGCACACGTGCCGTACCGGCGTTGCAGGCAAGCGCCTGTCCCAGCTCTTCGTAGTTGTCGAATTCAAAGCGGCCAAGCCAAATGACTTCCTGCGCGGCGGCCGGTAATTTGGCGAGCGCTTGCAGCACGAGCTGCATACTTTGTGTGCCCGCAGCCGCTTGCTCGGCGGACCGGTTGTCCGCCAGATGCTGTTCCAGCACCTGCTCGTCGATAGGTTCGTTGTTCTGCCGCTTGTTCTTACGCAGCTGGTCGAAAGCAACGTTGCGGGCGATATTGAACATCCAGGCCTTGAAGGTGCCTTCGCCGCGAAAGGATTTTGCTTTTTTCAGGATCTTGAGAAAAACGTCCTGCACCAGGTCTTCGCTGTGCGTACGCTGCCGCGTTATTTGCAGGACGAACTGATAAACAGCGCGGTGATGCCGCTCGAACAGTGTCGCGAGGCAGGAGGAGTCACCGTCCGCGACCCATTGGATAAGTTGTTCGTCAGTCACAGCTCTCATGATGGCTTAATGGCAATTGTGATGAAAAATCCTGCTCATGCTGGTTACGACGCGTGACTTGCCAAAACGTTACAGAAGAATGTAAGATATTACGTAACCAGTTACATAGATTCAATGCTTATGAACGAACAACGAAGCTATCTGGCCCGGCACCTGAAGATGTTGTCCCTCGAGCTGATGGAAGCGGGGGCGGATATTTGCGCCGAGGTCGACCCAATCCTGAAGCCCACCTGGCTGTCGCTGATCAGCCGCCTGGGGCAAACGGACCGTACGACTGTCATGGACTCGGCACGTGAGATGGACGTCAGTCACGTGCACACACAGAATATCCTGAAGTCGATGAAAGCCGCCGGTGTCGTCAGCGCAACGTCCGATCCCGACGATGGACGTCGGACATTTTACGAGTTAACCGATAAGGGTCACGAGCTTGTGCCGAAGGTTGAGCGAATTCGAAACGCGATGGGCACCGCCGTTGACGATATCACCCGTGAGACCGGCGTGGACTTGTTCACTGCGGTGGCATCGTTCCGCCAGGCATTGCAAGAAACCGACTGGAAAAATCGAGTCAAAAAGAACCTCCGATGAGAAGGCTATTCATCAACGGTGACACCAATCTGTTGCGAGCAGGTTGGCGCATAATTTTGTTCGTAATCATGTTCGCGGTGATTACCGCCGCAGCAGCGGTTAGCGTCCGCGCGATACTGGGGTCGCTGCCCAAATTGTCGCTGTTGCAGTTTTCCATTCTCGGCGTTACAGCAACACTCGCAGTATTCATTGCACGAAAATTTCTCGATAAAAAATCGTTCACTTCGCTGGGACTCGAAGTCGACCGGTTTGCGATTCTCGACATCATTGCCGGCATTATCAACAGTGCGCTGGTGATGGCTACGGTCTTCTTTATGTTGTTGTCGCTGGGTCTGATTGAATTTCACGGCTTCTCCTGGTGGAGCGAGAGCGTTACTGCTGATGTCGGGTTGCACGCAGCGATGCTCCCGGTTGTGTTCGCTGTCGCCTACAAACTGACCTTGGTTGCCTGGTGGGAGGAGCTGGTCTTTCGCGGCTACTTTTTTCAGAATCTCATCGCGGGAATGGGCCTCACCTGGGCGATTGTTATTTCATCGCTGGTATTCGGCCTGACCCACATCTTGAATCCCGACGGCACTATTCTCGGTGGCATCCTGATCGCTCTGATCACGCCGCAACTCATCTACGCCTATCTCAAGACCGGCCAGCTATGGCTTCCCATGGGGCTGCACCTTGGCTGGAATTTCTTTCAGGCGTCGATATTCGGATTCGCAGCCAGCGGCCAGGAGTCTCCGAGCCTGATCTCGCAATCGCCGGTGGGCCCGGAATGGCTAAGTGGCGGCGAATTCGGTGCAGAAGGAAGTGTGCTGATTATTCCAGTGACGATTCTGTCCTACTTCCTCATACACTACTGGGTACGGGCCACGCGTCAGCCAGGGCAGCGCATGCTGGAGATCCTGGCTAAGGTTTGACGTGGCGCTCCAGCCAAACGAAAAAGCGCTCGTAAAGATCCTTGTCATACGATGGCACGTCGCTCCAGGTGTGCCCCTGCTCGGGATAAACAACCAGTTCGGTCGGAATGCCCCTGCGTTTGAGCACGATGTAAAGTTGCTCGGAATTCTGGATCGGCACGTTCCAATCGTCTTCTCCGCCGACGATTAGCGTCGGCGTCGTGACCTTGTCGAGATTAAAGAACGGCGATATACGATCGTATTTTTCGCGATTTTCCGGCAGCCACGGCAAGCCAAGTTCTTCTTCCCACCAACGTTGATACTGATCGTGACCGTAGTTGGCGATATACAAGGTTGCGCTGGCGACCGTGATTGCCGCTTTGAATCGATCGGTCTTGGTGATGACGTGATTGGTTAGCATGCCTCCGTACGACCAGCCGTAGACGGCCATCCGGTCTGCATCGATCCAGCCTTCGCTGATTCCAAAATCGATTCCTGCCATGATGTCGGTGTAGTCGAGAGTGCCCCAATCAGCCCGAATCGCCTCCGCGAATTCCTGTCCGTAGCCCCACGACCCGCGCGGATTTGGCATGACCAGGACATAGCCTTTGGCAGCCAGCAATTGCGCTTCGAAGTCGAAGCGCAGGTCCCACTGCTGCTGCGGGCCGCCGTGGATGAACAAGATTCCCGGATGCGCCTTGCCTTTTTTGAATCCGGATGGAAAAACGTACAAGGCCTCTATGGTCGTACCATCTTCGCTTTCGTAGGCATGTTTTTCGACCGTAGCGAGTTTCAGGTTCTCCAGCACCGGCTGATTCACGAAAGTGAGTTGTTTGAGAATGCCGTTTTTCAGGGCGAAAACTTCTTCTGGCATGTGCGGTCTCGAAATCAGAGTGTAAACACTGCCATCCGCAGCGACGCTAAATTCTGTGACCACGTCTTCGCCTTCAATCAAGGACTGGACCGCGCCAGATTCCGCATCAACCTGCACGAGATTTTGTTCTGCGTGATATTCGGTAATGGCGAGTATCGATCTTCCGTCTGCGGTGTAACGCGGTTCAAAGACCTGTGTTTCGAGTAACGACGGATTGACGGCAGTCGCGCCAGTCTCCACATCAACCACCGTCAGTTGCGGTATGGCGTAGATCGGCAATGCATCGGCTACGGTCGACGTATAGACCACAGTGCGTCCATCCGGGCTCCAGGACGGACTGGCATCGGTCGTGGTACTTGCGGTTAGCTGTTGCGGCTCCATGTCGTCGTCCTCCAGATTTACAATCCACAAGTCGGTATTGCGATTGCGATCCGGAGTTTTGGTTCGATTGCTGACAAACACGATTCTCTTGCTGTCTGCAGACCAGGCAGGTTCGCTGTCGTCATAGTCGCCTGCCGTGATTTGTCGAGTCTCACGACTTTTGATGTCAATGACATGAATGTGAGTGCGATGACGACTCAGGTAACCGACGTAGTCTTCCTTAAATTGCAGACGGTCCACGACGTACGGTCTTGGATTTGGGAGTTCTTCTTCGTCCAGATCGGCTGGCGACGGGTCGGCGGCCAGCAGCAACATGCTGTTGCTGTCAGGCGCCCAGGAAAATGAATCGACTCCTTGCTTGAAGTCGGTGAGCTGTTGCGCGTCGCCACCACGTCGATCCAGCAGCCAAACCTGCGTGATCTCATCTTTGCGATCGGAAAGCACCGCGAGATAGCGGCCGTCCGGGCTCCACAGTGCGCCACTGGCGTCGTCGTCGGAGGAGGTCATCTGCACCGGATCGCCACCACCGGTGGGGACCATCCAGACAACATCGCGCGTCGTGTCTTTCTTCAGGTCGCTGGAGGTCACGGTATAGGCCAGGAAGGCGCCTTCCGGACTGACTTCGAGTTCTGCTACGCCCTTGAGTGCGAGGTACTGGTCAATTCCGAATACTGTGTCGGCGTTTGCCTGGCCAAAGAGCGAGATGAGTGAGAATGCAGCCAATCTGGTGACCTTTTTCAAGTGCGGGTTCCTCGTGCACGGGTTGCAAAATTCTAGCACGCCAATCTGCTATTATCCCTCGCATCCAGGCATAAAAATAATTCCAAAGGTGACTTCAATGACTGCACTTATTCGCCGTATCGGCGTCGTTTCTGCGTTCGCAGTTCTTGCGTGTGTCGGTTTATCAGCGCATGCGATCGCTGCAGAAAAAGGCGCTCAAAAAGCGATACTGGTTACTGGTGCGAGCACGGGAATTGGCCGCAAGATTACCGAGGTGCTGGCCAAAGAAGGGTATTTCGTTTACGCCGGTGCGAGAAAGCAGGCGGATATCGACGCATTGAACGCAGTCGACAATGTGCAGGGGATCAAGCTCGACGTCACTGTTCAAGAGCAGATCGACGCAGCCGTTGCGACAGTCGAAGCGGGTGGTCGTGGTTTGTATGGACTCATAAATAACGCGGGCGTGTTTATCGGCGGCCCGGTCGCGGACGTTGCGGTCGAGGAGTTTCAGTGGCTGATGGACGTCAATGTCTTCGGCGTGTATCGAGTGACGCAGGCGTTTGCACCGATGATTGTCGAGTCCAAAGGGCGAATTTCATCGATCGGTTCGATTTCCGGAACAGGATCCGGGCAGTTTTTCAGTCACTACAGTATGAGTAAACATGCCATAGAGGCATTTACTGACTCGCTGGCAGCGGAATTTGAACCACTGGGTGTGCAGGTCAGTGTCATCGAGCCGGGCAACTACGATTCGGCGATCGGGGCAAGCGCCTTGGCGCGCATGAAGTCGAAGAACGAACTCTATGCGAATGCCGGATCTCCATTTGCAGAGGGTTTCCAGGCATTTCTGGAACGAGACTGGGATCGCGGCAAATACAAAGAACCCGATGAAGTTGCAGAGGCGGCCCTGCATGCGATGTCAGATGGTGCGCCACTGCGCCGCTACCTGGTAGTACCGAATGAGGGTGAAGCAGACTGGACGATCAGTACCAAAATCAAAGAGTTGGTACAGCTCAATCAATGGCAGGCCTACTCGTACAGCCGCGAAGAATTAATCGCAAAACTCGATGCGGTACCGCCGTCTGATACCGCTACAGCAGAGTTGACCGCATTGTTGCAGTATTTCCTGGAGAACTCCGGCACCGAGGCGGCGCATGCGAAATTCTGGGCTGACGATCTCGTGTATACGTCATCGAATGGCACCCGCTTTGGCAAGTCAGACATCATGGAGGGATTCGCTGCAGAAGGCGCGGACGACGGCGAAGCTCCGTCGACTGTATACAGCGGCGAAGACGTCAATGTGCAGGTCTTCGGCACGACGGCAGTTGTGACATTCCGTTTAGTCGGAACTCCGGACGATGCGTCGGAGATTAGCCAGTATTACAACAGCGGTACGTTTCTGAAGCGACAGGGCATCTGGCAGGCCGTGTCCTGGCAGGCGACGATTATTCCTCCGGCGGACGCAGCCCAGACATAGCGACGGCTTGATCAGATGTCGCGTGAATCGTAGGCCCAATGCAACAGTGCCTGTCGTTGCTTGGCACGGCAGTCGAGTTCGTAGGGCTCGCAATTCTTGCGTATCTGACCGATATGTCGCCGCATCGCGTACCAGCGTTTGATTTGCCGCTCGTCGTCGGCGCTGCGGCGACCCAGGTAATACCGGCAATACCACTGAAACCAGCCGCGCGGATCATCATCATGAATCCAGCCTTTCTTGCGCCACTCAGCAAGGGGCTGCGAGGCGCCGACGCCGAACAGATTTAGCTCCGGGTCAGACTCGGCTGGCGACAGCTTGGCATTCTCAAACCAGTCTGACGGAAATTCGTCCTGACAATCTGTCATGTACTTGCCGCCAAACACACCGAGTTCGAGCATTTCCCTGGGAGAAAGCTCGGGCTCAAATCGAGGGTCGAAATCTTGCCCGGCAGGGGCGCTTAGCTCATACGCATAGTCAGATTGCATTTGGTCGTTAACGACAATTCGCTGTGGTGGCATCTGAGGTCTCCAGCTGAGTCGGATAAAGGGCAAGGAGTGTTTAGTTTCTCGATATACTGAGCATTCTTCAAGAGACGAGTGTTCCTTATGCAGTATCGGCATCTGGGAAAGGCCGGAATTCAGGTCAGTGAGTTGTCACTGGGTTCGTGGCTTACCTTCAAAGACAAATCCGCGGTGGATTCGACCGTGGAGATGATGGCTGCTGCTTATGATGCGGGTGTGAATTTCTTTGACAACGCCGAAATTTACGCAAGCGGCAAAGCGGAAGAGATCATGGGCGCTGCGCTCAAGAAGCTGTCCTGGCATCGCGGCAGTTATCTTGTTTCCACCAAGTTGTTCTGGGGCCTGCATGCAGGACCTAACATGCAAAACACGCTGAATCGGAAATATCTGATTGAAGCTATTGCCGGGTCATTAAAGCGTCTGCAGCTGGAATACGTCGATTTGCTCTACTGTCATCGCGCCGACAAAACCACACCGATTGAAGAAACCGTCTGGGCGATGCACAACATTATCGAGCGCGGGCAGGCTTTGTACTGGGGTACCTCTGAGTGGGAGGCCGCCGATATTCTTGCGGCGCTGGAAATTGCAGAACGTCACCATTTGCATAAACCGATTGTCGAGCAGCCGATTTACAATCTGTTTGACCGCAGACGATTCAGTGAAGACTACCGTGCCGTTTACGAAACGCACGGCTACGGCGCGACGATTTTTAGCCCTTTGGCGTCGGGCATGCTGACGGGCAAATACCTGAACGGCATTCCGGCAGGGAGCCGTGGGGCCATTCACGATTTCGACTGGCTCAAGTACGAACTGACCAACCAGGACAGACTTGCACAGACGGCAGCACTGGCTCCGATTGCAGCCGATATGGGCGCAAGTCTGGCACAGTTTTCGCTGGCCTGGTGTTTGCAAAATCCATGGGTCAGTACAGTAATGACCGGCGCAAGCAGGGTTGAGCAAATCCATGAAAATATGCAGGCGACTGAACTGGTCGACAAATTTACGCCCGACGTCATGGCGGAGATTGCAGCCGTTTTCAAATAGCCCTGCCTGCGGCCTGTGCGGATGACCAGGCCCACTGAAAATTGTAGCCGCCAAGATGGCCGGTGACGTCAACGACTTCACCGATGCAGAAAAGCCCCGGTCGTCGCTTGCACTCCATCGTCTTGGAAGAGAGTTCGCCGGTATCCACACCACCCAAAGTCACCTCGGCCGTACGGTAACCCTCGGTCGCTGCAGGCTTCAGAGTCCAGCTGCAAAGACTGGCGGCGACGCTTCCGAGCTCCGAGTCCGACCAGCCGCCCAAGGGCCTGTTCGCCGCTGCCGGCCAAAGCATTTCCTGCAGTTCGGTCACCAGAGCTTTGGGTAACTGGTCCGCCAGAATTGAACGCAACCGCGATTTGGGATGATCCGATTTGGCACGCAACAACAGGTCTCTGATGTCATTGGCGGGTAAAAGATCAATGGCAATATCGTTGCCCGGCAACCAGTAGCTGGACGCTTGTAATGCTGCCGGGCCACTCAGGCCGCGATGCGTGAACAGAATGTCTTCGCTGAACGATTCTCCGCCGGCAGCAACTGTCGCGTACGAACTGACGCCTGACAGACGATCCGTCATGTCGTGTACAGCGCCTGTGAAAGTGAACGGCACGAGTCCGGCACGTGTTGGCAGGACCTTCAAGTCGAACTGCCGCGCCAATCGATAGCCAAAATCGGATGCGCCCATTCTAGGTATGGACAAGCCACCGGTCGCAATTACCAAAGATGCGGATTCGAACTTGCCTTTGTCACTGACTACAATGAAGGACTCGTTATGACTCACAGAATCGATCGCGCAGTGCGTCGTAATTTGCACGCCCGCGTCGGTACATTCCGATTCGAGCATTCCCAGGATATCTTTGGACGAATTGTCGCAAAACAGCTGACCCAGGGCTTTCTCGTGGTACGGGATGTCGTACTTCTCAACCAGCGCTATGAAATCCCATTGCGTATAGCGACTCAGGGCGGAGATACAAAAACTCGGATTCGCTGATATAAATCGCGACGGTTCGCAATGCATATTGGTGAAGTTGCAGCGACCACCGCCGGACATGAGGATTTTCTTGCCGATCTTGTTTGAGCTTTCTAGTACGATGACACGTCGGCCGCGCTGGCCGGCGGCCACGGCGCACATAAGGCCGGCTGCGCCGCCGCCCAGAACAATGACATCGTAGTTTTCCATACCGCCAATATTAAAGGGAGAACGCATCACATGGACGAATATCTCGCTGCCGCAATCGAAGAGGCCCGGAAGGGGCAGGCTGCCGGTGGTATTCCGATTGGTTCGGTACTCGTTATCGACAACAAGATCATTGCGCGCGGGCACAATCAGCGCGTGCAAAAAGACAGCGCAGTCTTGCACGCCGAAATGGACTGTCTGGAGAACGCTGGCCGGCTAAGCGCGGCCGACTACAACCGCGCTACCCTGTACTCCACACTGTCGCCGTGCGATATGTGCAGTGGTGCCATTCTGCTGTATGGCATCAGCAACGTCGTGGTGGGCGAAAACACGACATTTCAGGGGCCGGAAGAATTATTGCGTCAACGGGGGGTCGAGGTGTCGGTGGTGAACAGCGCTGAGTGTATTGCGCTGATGCGCGCATTTATTCGCGACTATCCGCAACTCTGGAATGAGGATATCGGCGAAACCTGAAACGACTCGGCAGCGGACTTGCGAAAAAGCTTTTGCAACGCCGGCTTAATGTTCAACTTTTCAAGGTAAGGCAGGTTGTTCGCTGAATTTCCGCTGATGGCCTGATAGAGAACATACGCAGTCAGATGCGCTCCGTTTCTATTGGAATGATTGCCGTCGGCGTGATGCAGCCTGATCTCGGGATTCGATTCCTGCACCAGCTGCCATGCAATGCCAACCGGGGCTACACAAGCCGGTTCCCGCGATGCAATCCCGAGATGCAGTTGATGAATCCGGGGGCCTTCCTCCATGTTCCCATAACGAGCCCATTCCGGAAAAAGAATCGGTACAGCGTTCTGCGCACGCACGCGCCTGATCCACTCTTGTGCGGCATCGGTGGGATAAGTGTAACGGCCAGATGTTGAATATTTTTGAGCTTGCAGGATTACATGTGTCCATTGCTTGGACTCGAGCACCTTTTGACTAATGCCATCGTCCAGGCGCGCAGCAAGAAAATTCCAGCGACGCGATGCTTTAACGGTCGCTTCCACTCCAAACCCGTCATTCTCAAGAAGCTTCTCGACTAGCGTGGGCAGACTATTGCTGCTGCTGTGACTGTTTCCGAGCAGGAGAACCCGGTAGTCATGAACGTCGCATTGTGCGGATGCGGCGAGGAGGGTGAGGACAAGTCCTGGAACAAAGCGCTGCACGGCAGATCAGTGCGGTCGATACGGTCGGCGGAAGTGTGTACCCAAGCCGATAAATAGTGTGAGCAACGACGAGTACATTGCTATTCGCCAATAGCTTTTCGCCGCTTCCAAAATGTCAAAGTGCTCCACGTAGATCGTCTCGCACGCCCCATCACCGGTATCAGTTCGAGTTGTGCTGGTGCCGCGCTTGCCAACGCCTGTGCTGGAGTAGCCTGCCAGATAGCCGCGTACACGAATCTGATCGCCAATCCTGATATCCCTTACTCGCTTGCGAATGTCATTGTCCGTTGCTATCAAATGATTGTTAGAAAGTTGATTCATATCGAACGAATCCCAGGCGGCCTGGTCACGCGTTTGCACGTTGCAGGTGAATATCCCGTTCCAGAATTGCAGTCTGTCGAGTTGCGCTCTGGTCGTGTTGTCGCCCCATACCACGCAAACGTCGAGCATGTTGAGGTGATCGTTTGCGAGGCGGTGCATGCGACTATTGTCATCATGATGTCGGTAGGAAACAATCATTCCCGTAATATCGTACTCGTACTCCGGTTCAATCCGATAGTCGACGTCGCTATATGCAATATCAAAGGCGCGTTTGTCCGTCGTCGACTGCTTGGGCTCGGTTAGTATTTCCGGGACATAGTCGATGTCGCCGGGTAGCTCGTTTCGATTCCAGAAAGAAACGAGCAGCACGACGAAACTGCCAATAATCAGGACCTTATTCGTAGGTACTACTCTGGAATTTCGCCGCCAATCGGCACCATAACGTGCTCCATAGGCGTGCCGCCCCACATAACGTAGGGCCCGCCGGCGTGTGGGTCAGTCGCGGTTGGATCGTCATTGTTAACCAGCGCATCGCCCGCCAGCATAGTCGAATAACCAATGACGTCGGTTTCGAACGGTTTGCCGGCTGCTGCTGTTGCCATCCATTTCATCCATACGGCGTCGTTGCACATCGGATGCTTGTCACCCGGTATCAGACCAACGCCCGGGAAGCAGGTCCAGCCGTTGTTGCCTTCCCGCAATAGGGTGCCATCGACGTCCATGATGGTTGCTGCCGCTGCGATACTTTCAGGTGCTGCCAGCATCGCTCGGGCGATCTTGTCCTGCGTCGATTCGATCGCATCTTCTGCATTCTCCGGGAACGAAAATACGATCGCGGCGATCACCAACACAGCGCCAGCAATCGGCTTTTGATTTTGGATAAATGACATAGATCTTGCCCCCTTATATTGGCCACTAGTATAAATTATCAAGCATGACTTGCGACACAGTAATTCCACCTCGATTACGTGAAAATCAGGGAGTCGCGAACCTAGTCTGGAAATTTTTCTATTGGGTTATCAAGGAGTTACAGGCATGCAATGGAATTGCTCTCTGCCGAGGATGACGCTATCGAGCGCGTTGCTCGTCGTTGCCGTAACTTTCGCCGGATGTACGACCTGGCAACCGCTCGAAGAGCCGGACGAAATAGAGCCAATTGTCGTTACTAAAATGCCGCTTCCGGAGCTCGGGCCATACCCGGAACCGGAACCCGTTGTCGTAGCGCCAGTCGCTACCGTTGCACCGCAGATCGCAATCGTGCTGACGAGCAGTCAGCCCGCATATCTCGATGTCGCTGCTGAACTGGCAGGTCACTTTGAGAATCACCAGATCTACAACCTCAGCGAAGAGAGCTTGCCGCCCGTGGCAATCATGCGCTCGATTAATGATTCGGACTCGGCAGCCGTCGTAGCGATTGGTTTACGCGCGGCACAATCGTCCGTTTTAATGTCAGATCGCCCCGTAGTTTTCAGCCAGGTATTCAATCACCAGGAACATGATCTCCTCAACGAGAAAAGTCGCGGTGTCGCAGCATTAGCTCCTTTGGACGCGCAACTTGCGGCCTGGAAGCAGGTACAGCCATCCGTCGGCCGTGTCGGCATCATTATCGGTGAGGGTCATGAAGAGCTGCTGGAGGCGGCTCGCACTGCCGCGGAAAAATACGAAATCGAACTGGATGTGCGTATTGCGCATTCAGACCAGGAAACGTTGTACTTATTTCGGCGCATGCTGGGTGACATTGATGGGTTCTGGCTATTTCCTGACAATCGAATTCTCAGTGCACGTGTCTTGAGAGAAATGCTCGCGGATGCGAACCGGCACGCCGTTACAGTTGTAGTGCCGAATGAATCCATGCTGCAAATAGGTGCAGCGATCAGCATTTCTACCGTTGCAGCCGATATAGCCGCGACCATTGCGAACGTATTGTTGCGGCTTCAAGCGGGGGAGCTGGACGACGTGCCACCGATGAGCCAGTTATCGGAGGTACGGGTCACGACCAACGATGCTGTCCTGAATAAGCGGGCCGTCGCCGGAATCGGTTCGAAACAGTGATAAACCTTGCCGTGATCAAATGGCGGGTTGCCCGCTACTTCAAGCGTAGACGTTCGCTGGCCACCAAGCGCATGTTGGTCAATGAGATTCTGTCGATCCAGGTCATTAGCGCGGCGTTCATCGGGGCCCTCGCAATTGCCGGATTGTACTGGGGCGGACAGTGGGTCTTGCAAGACAGCTACAGTCGCTGGGCGGTGCAATGGACAGAAGAGCTGAACGAACTCGGTTCGCCGCTATACCTGGAGAACGACAGCGAGGCACTGATCCGACTTGAAAGTTTCATTCAGCGCTACCCGGAAATTCACAATGTCTCTTACTACGACAAGAACGGTTCAGCGTTGTACTCAGTCGACAACAACGACATCGTTGAGCCAATCAGTGGTCTGGACGAAAACCGACTGGACGAGCTGACCGGTCTGGTAGGGGATGACAAGCCGTACGTCATGGAATCCGGGTTTTTTGATCCACGGCAATTCGAAATTCTGGCCCCGGTATGGGTTGAGTCAATTCCCGACGACGGGCTGCTGATTTTTGACCCGGCTGCTACCGAAGTGGAAGTCAGCAGAGCGCTGATCGGTTTCGTCGCAATACATCTCGACTTCGTATTATTTCATGATCAACTGCTATCCAATATTCGCGGTGCGATCCTGATACTGCTGTTGTTGCTGGTTCTTTTCGGCATGTACGGCCGCTACGCCTTGCACAAGGCACTGGCATCAATCTCCAATTTACAAGGTCCGATTCAGCAGCTGGCTGAAGGCAACCTGGATGTAAAATTTGAACCAGCCGAACACCGCGAGATTTCCGATATTGTTGAAGCTCTGGCGACCACGGCTACTGCGCTCGGCGAGCGCGACGCGAAGCTGTTGGAGCTGGCAAATCACGACAGTCTGACCGGGTTATTTAATCGGCGCCGCTTTGTGGAGGAGCTGAAGAAAGATATTGTAGGCGTTATGCGCCATGGGCATGGCAGCGCGTTGCTTTTCATTGACCTGGATCAGTTCAAATATGTCAACGATGCCTGCGGTCATCCTGCAGGCGATCGCCTCATCCGTAAAGTGGCTGACGAACTACGTCGCAGCGTGCGCCGCGATGATGTTGTAGCGCGTTTCGGTGGTGACGAGTTCGTCATTCTCGTGAGAAGGTCGGATGCCGCCAGTGCTCGCTCTACGGCGCAAAGTATTCTTAGCAACATGCGACGAATGGCACATATTGAAGACGAGCAAATGTTTCATGTTCATTGCAGCATCGGCGTCACCATGCTTTCCGGTGCAAACCTGCACTACGATGATCTGATCAATCAGGCGGACATCGCATGTCGCGAGGCCAAGTCGGCGGGTCGCAATCGCATGCATTTCTATGAGCAATCACAAGACGCGCAACTCAGCAAGACAGCGGACATGGGGTGGATGAATCGGCTGCGGACTGCGATTGATGAGGACGGCTTTGAGCTGCGTTTTCAACCCATTAACGATATCGATAGCGGGCAAACGACACATCACGAGGTTCTGATTCGACTTCGGGGCGAAGACGGGAAGCTAATCTCTCCGGACGCATTCTTGCCGTCAGCTGTTCGATTTGGCCTGATGACTGAGATCGACTTTTGGATGATCCGCCATGCCGCGAAGGCCTATGCCGATTTCTCGGAACCGAATCGTGTGCTTAAGCTTTCGATTAATCTTTCGGCGAACGCGTTCGAAAATGACGATCTGACTGATTTTGTGACTAAGACTTTTGAAGAGAACGGAGTTTTGCCAACTGACATTATTCTCGAGATAACAGAAAGTCTCGCAGTACGGCGACCCGCGCACGTGGAGCGTCAAATTGCAGTACTTCGAGAGTTAGGTTGCCAGTTCGCCCTCGACGATTTCGGTACAGGCTACAGTTCTTTTAGTTACCTGCAGAAACTGAAATTTGATTACATTAAAATCGACGGTTCTTTCGTGCAGGACCTGATGAATAATCCGGTGGATCAGAAAATGATCAAGCTGATTGCAGAAATCGGCAAAGAGGCGGGCATGCGAACGATCGCAGAATATGTGCAAAACGCCCGCTCACTCGAACGCCTGGGCGAACTCGGCGTCGATATGGCGCAGGGATATTTCGTGGGTCGACCGACCCGGCATCCGAAGTTCAGAAGTTCGCCAATTTCGCTTAGTGCGCGCCGAACGAGGAAGTTCTCGAGCGGTCAGTAGGGTAGACTTCAGCTCTACCCAATTGCGAAAAGGTGAGTGACATGTACAGCAAGTACACGCTTGTATGCCTGGCTGCTGCGGTCCCAGGTCTTGCTCTCGGCCAGAATGTGACGTCTTATCAATGTTCGCTCGACGATATGCAGAGACGCATCGAGATTCTGACCGAGCCCGGGGTGACCGTGCCCTGTGCGGTTCACTACTACAAAGATACTGAAATGCCCGGCGAGACCGAGGTGCTCTGGACAGCGACCACAGAAGCCGGCTTCTGTGAATCAAAAACAGAAGCATTCGTTGCGAAGCTCCGGGATACGGGTTGGCAATGCACACCACAAGGTGCTGCGAAACCTGAGCCAATCGCCGATGACACTGATGCGTTAGAGCCGGCCCAGGAACAGCCGGCCGATCAACAGCCAGCCGAATAGTTTTCGCTACTCCGGCTTACGGAACTTGAGAACGAAGCGGTTAGTCATGCCCTGAACAGACTCATCCCGCATGTGCATGCTCATGTCATCGGTATCGTTCTGCAGAACGTCGCTGTCTGAATCCAAAACGAATCCGGCTGCCTCAGCAACTCGCACCGCATCAGCTTTCACCAGGCGATGTAATTCCGCATTGTCATTCTCCGCAAGACCTTCGTGGTCGATAACAACGAAAAAACCGCCTGGCTTGAGCACCGAGTATACGGCTGCCAGCGATGCGACAGCCCCGACCTCGCCGCCCCGGTGGTATATGTCATGTAAATTGAGTGCGGTGAATGCAGCATCAAACGGACCATCATCGACAACTATTTCGTGCGTCTCTTTGTTTAGCCGGGTTACGTTCGGGAAGCGATCATTCGCTAGTCGCGCACTGATTGCTTTCTCGTTGGCACCGTCGCGGAACTGTAGCGCGCCCGGAGTGTTATGAGCAGTAACGTGACCGTTCGGACCTACCGCAAGCGCAAGGACTTCGGTGTACCAGCCGCCACCCGCGATCACCTCCAGAATATTCATGCCCGCTTCGATGCCGACTGCCTCGATCACCTCCGCCGGTTTTCGCCCGGCATCGCGCGCGCGATCTTCTTCAGATCGATTTGCCAGCATTGCTTTGAGGTCATTAGCGGCAATCTGCTGCTTGGTTGCCGGCGCTGGCTCCTGGGCTGCCGGCGCTGCCTGCTGCACGTCGGTGCTGGCAGGGTTAGAGGATTCGCCACAAGCGGCGAGCGAGAGTGCTGCACTTACCAGCAGCGCGGTATGTTGTGTTTTCATGGCCTAAGAATACTCGATCAGGCACAAAAAAGGGCGAGACCCGAAGGTCTCGCCCTTTGTAGCAATCTTATAAAGAAAGCTTAGACGGGAACGATGTTCTCCGCCTGTGGGCCTTTTTGGCCATCAACGATGGTGAACTCGACCTTCTGGCCTTCAGAGAGGCTTTTGAAGCCGTCGCCCTGAATTGCACTGAAGTGTGCAAAAACGTCCGGGCCATTCTCTTGCTCGATAAAGCCGAAGCCCTTCGAATCGTTAAACCATTTAACCGTTCCGGTTGTCGTAGACATAATAATTACCTATTTAATCATGAGTATTTCAGGCCTCAACATGAGACCAATATCGCTAGAAGTGCTGCTATTACTTATGAAAAACAGGTCGTGCTACTAAAAAGGAACATCGAGACGAGTACATAAATATAAGCCGATCGTTCAAGCTGTGGGCAGTATAGCCTGCAGATTCCCCGAGTCAACGACTTAGAGCGTAATAATCCGCTAGAATTGACCAAGTCTAAAAAGGAACAATAGTGACTAACCGCAGAGAATTTCTGGGATATTCAGGCGCGACCCTGCTTGCGGCCACAATGCCGGCGCTGGCTGCGGCCAAGTTGAGAATTCCCGCCAGATTGATTCCAGGCACCGACGAGTCGCTGCCTGTGATTGGCCTTGGCAATTCCGGCTCATTTCGTGAGGCGGATTTGACCGCTGCCACCGAGCTGCTGGACACATTTTTGCGGCATGGCGGCGGCTATGTCGACGTTGGCGGCGTCAGCCGGATCTCCGTTGGTACGATCGCGAAGAGCCGAAACGCGTCGGACAAATTTTTCTTCGGCAATTATGTTGAACCGAAGGCAGCTGCTGCCATGCGCAGCGAGGTCGCAACCGTGGCCAAAGGGCAGGGTAAGCCGGCGCTGGACCTGGTACAGACACGTAATCTGACGGGTTATCGGCAAACCCACAGCCTGTATCGTGAACTTCAGGAAGAGGGTTTGGTTCGCTACATTGGCATCGCTCGGTCCGGTTCTGAGTATTTTGAAGCAGTTGGCCGCCTGATCGAAGACGGGCTGGTGGACATCATCCAGGTCAATTATTCGCTGGTGGAGCCACAGGCGGCAGCACGACTGTTACCGCTGGCGGCGGACAATGGAGTCGCTGTAAATATCAATCGGCCTTTCATTAATGGGCGCTTCTTTGGCATGGTGAAGGATAAGCCGTTGCCGGAGTGGGCCGCCGAATTTGATTGCGCAAGCTGGGCGCAGTTCGCACTGAAGTTTATCATTGCCAATCCGGCAGTGAATACCGTCCTGACCGAAACCGCCAATCCGAAACACGCGGTTGATAACCTGGGTGCCGGTTACGGCAGCCTGCCTGACA
>JBBKWL010000017.1:0-5425 GCA_037968975.1 Woeseiaceae bacterium
AGCCGCACAAAAAGAGGCCGCACAGAAAGAAGCAGCCAAGATAGAGGCCGCCAAAAAAGAGGCCGCTCAGCAGGAAGCCACACAGCAAGAGGCTGCCCAGAAAGAGGCTGCCGAGAAAGAAGCAGCCGAGAAAGAGGCAGCCGCACAAAAAGAGGCCGCACAGAAAGAAGCAGCCAAGATAGAGGCCGCCAAAAAAGAGGCCGCTCAGCAGGAAGCCGCACAGAAAGAGGCGGCCCAGAAAGAAGCTGCGGAGAAAGAAGCCGCGCAGAATGAAGCAGCCAAGATAGAGGCCGCTGAGCAGGAAGCAGCACAGAAAGAGGTCGCTAGGCAAGAAGCCGCACAGCAAGAAGCAGCCAAGATAGAGGCCGCCCAAAAAGAGGCCGCTCAGAGAGAAGCTGCCCAGCAGGAAGCCGCACAGAAAGAGGCCGCCCAAAAAGAGGCCGCCGAGCAGGAAGTTGCACAGAAAGAGGTCGCTAGGCAAGAAGCCGCTCAGCAGGAAGCCGCGCAGAAAGAAGCAGCCGAGAAAGAAGCAGCTCAGAGAGAATCCGCTCAGCAGGAAGCAGCGCAAAAAGAGGCCGCTAGGCAAGAAGTCGCACAGAAAGAAGCTACCGCTCAGCAGGAAGCCGCGCAGAAAGAAGCAGCACAGAAAGAGGCCGCCCAGAAAGAAGCTGAACAGAAAGTCGCTCAGCAAGAAGGCGAACCAGTGAAAGAAAAACCGAATGAAAAAATAGCACCTGTCGAATTAGACCCAATTAAACCAAGATTCGCAAAAGATGGTTCTGAAATGAAAGCCGGATATTATGTAATCGTGGGTACTTACACGACAATGGCGCAAGCCGAAGCAGAAAAGGCGCGATTGAGCAAACTGGAGTATTACACCGCCATTGGTCTGAAAAAAGGCGACAATACATTCTACATCTTTGTCGATTATGATGATTTAAATGATGACGCCAGGAAAAGACTGAGAGCACACAATCTGGATCCTAATTTTAGAAAGGCCTATCTACTGGAAGTTGACTGATGATATTTCTGAAAAAGTTGAAAGAATCCCTACCCGAGTGGTGGGGATTTTTTTGATTTAAATGAGCAATTTCCTGTAACCAATAATTTATTGTGCCAGGAATAGTATACACTTGGGCACTCAAATTCTGACAAAGGCGTCCAATTAGCAAAATAGTACGTATTTGAATAAGAGTATTTTTGATTTTAAATCCCCTTGTTCATTTTAAAATTCAAAAATAAACGGCTTTTTAGTTCGTGAGAAGTCTGATGTTCGTCAGCTAAAAACCGAAATAATCTACACAAATTATGGGTACAAATTGCAATAATGCATCATTAACCGTGTATGGAGCATCCGAGCCATGGGGTGTAGATGAGGTATATCATTTATATCGAAGGGCGGCATTCGGAATTTCGCCGGAAGATGCCAAGGTTGTTTTGACCAAGACTCCCCAACAAGCTGTAGATGATCTTGTAGATGCCGCTTTTAACTTGGCGCCAATAGCTGCTCCTGCTTGGGCGGATAATTTTACGGATTCGGACTTGAATAATGACGACTTAAAAAGAGAATGGCGTTATACGATGTTGTCGGAATTGAAAAATAATGATTTGCGAGATCGGTTACTGCTTTTTTGGAGCAATCACTTTGTTACGGAATATCAAGAATACCGATGTCCATCGTATTGGTATGACTATATCAATATCCTACAGCGGAATTGTTTAGGAAATCTGAAGACCTTTGTACACGATATTGGGCTTGCACCGGCCATGCTTTTCTATTTAAATGGCAACCAAAATCGAAATAATGGTCCAAACGAGAATTATGCACGGGAGTTGTATGAGTTATTTACCATGGGTGAAGGCGTCGGATATACTCAAACCGATATAGAGGAAACTGCCAAGGCGCTAACTGGCTTTACGTTTCGAGCGAATAGGTGTGCGCCCTATACCTTTCGCGAGGATCATTTTAATGCAGCTGACAAGACAATTTTCGGGAGAACGGGTAATTGGGGGTACGATGATGTCATCGATATTTTATTTGATGAACGCCCCAACGAAATTGCCAAATTTATCGTCTCAAAACTGTACCGCTATTTTGTGCATCCGGAGCTTCCAGCTAAAAGCATCATCGATGAACTAGCTTTTGATTTTGTGAATTCCGGTTTTGAGATTGCGCCAGTGGTACGCAAATTGCTGCGGAGCGAACATTTTTTCGCCACCAATTCACATGGGGTTATTATAAAGAGCCCACTGGATTTACTGATTTCCTTCTACAATGAATTTATGATGCCCTTTCCTGTTTTGGATGAGGACTACATGGCTTATGCTCTTTTTGATTGGGGTGGTGTTATGGGTCAAATATTTTTTCAGCCCCCTGATGTTGCCGGATGGGATGGTGATAAAGCATGGATTAATTCGGGCTTGCTTTTAAATAGATGGAAGTATCTCGAGCAAATGCTCAATCGGCTCTATTACAATTATGATAAGGAGCTTTTTAGAGACTTGGCCATGGCGATCGTGGACGATCCCGGAGAGGACGATGTAGCAGTTATATCAAATAAAATACTCGAAACCTATCTACCTAAATCACTTTTAACGGCGTCCGATTATCAAAACGCTTTGGAGACCTTTAAATCAAACGTTCCAGCCAACTATTTTGATGAGGGCATTTGGAATTTGCAATTCCCGACGGTACCCTTGCAAGTGTGGGTCCTCCTTATCCATATCACGGCCCAGCCAGAATTCCAACTAAAATAACAGCCCCATGTGCCACCCTAAGAGCAAGCCATTAAAAAACAACAAAGATTGTCATGACCTGGAGCATAGGCAGTGGAGCCGCCGTTCCTTTGTCCAAGCTGTGGGAATAGGGGGTAGTGGTAGTTTGTTGCTTGGCGGCAGCATGTTAAGGGCATCTTCGGTCTCGCCTTTGGCCGTCGCATTAAATGCCGCCGATAGCGACCGTGTTTTGGTTTTGATTCGGCTACAAGGTGGTAATGATGGTCTGAATACCATTGTTCCCATGCAACAGTACGATACGTATGCGAATTACAGACCGAGCATCTACCATAGGCAAAATCAATTGATAGCCTTAAACGGCGATTTTTCAATTCCCCATTACATGTCCCCATTAGAAAGAATGTGGGGCGAGGGTAAGATGAGGGTAGTGCATGGTGTGGGCTATGAAGATCAGAGTCTGTCCCACTTTACGTCATCCGATATTTGGGCGACTACTACAAGGACCGAAACCTATGAGGATGGATTTTTGGGCAGGCATTTTACGGAAAAGTATCCGGATTATTTGATGACGCCACCCGTAGAACCTTTGGCTATCCAGATTGGAAGTATCGGTAATTTGATTTTCGAAGATGAAGATATTGCGTATTCTTTTTTGGTTTCCAACCCGGATCAGCTACAGCAGATAGCCGAGAACGGCACGCAGTTCGACATGGCGAATATCGACAAAACCTGTCATGCCGGAATTCAAAAAGAATTTTTAAGGCAACAGTCAAATGCCACGTATGCCTATTCCGGGGTTATTCATGAAGCCTATAGGAATGCTTTCAATAGCGTCAACTACGCCGATAATGATATCTCGAAACAATTGTCGATAGTAGCCAGGCTGATCAAGGGCAATATAGGTACGAAGGTGTTTATGGTCACTTTAAATGGCTTTGATACGCACTCAGATCAAATTACAAGACATGGTGAGCTGATGGGGGAGCTATCAGCTGGGGTGAAAAATTTCTTCGACGATCTGAATCAGAGCGGGCATGACGAAAATGTGCTGGGGATGACCTTTTCCGAGTTCGGGAGAAGAGCGATTGAAAACGGATCGAATGGCACCGATCACGGTGCTGCATCTACAACCATGTTTTTTGGCCCCGGACTGGGCGGCAATGGTTTTGCTGGGGAACACCCTGATATTACCGACTTGGATGGAAATGGTAACCTCAATTTCACTACCGATTTTAGGGGCCTGTATGCCACCGTACTTGCACAATGGTTGTGTTTGGATATTGGTCAAGTAGAGAATGCCCTCGAAGGTAATTATAACAATCTCAATCTTGGTTTCAATTGTGATGCGGCGCCTATAGATCGCGAGGAACCAACCGAACCAGAGACTCCAATAGAACCTGAGTCTCCAACAGACCCAGAGAATCCGACAGAACCTGAGGCTCCGACTTCCCCAGAGTCTCCAACTGGTCCAGAGACTCCCACTGATCCAGAGACCCCAACGGACCCGGAAACTCCAACAGAAGGAGAGGAACCAATGAACCCTGAGACCCCGACAGACCCTGAGACCCCAACAGATCCTGAAAATCCGACGAATCCGGAGACGCCGACAGTCTCTGAGACTCCAACAAATCCGGAGAGCCCGACAGTCCCTGAGACTCCGACGGACCCGGAAACTCCAACAGACTCAGAGGAACCAAAGAACCCTGAGACCCCGACAGACCCTGAGACCCCAACAGACGGCACTGACACTCTCGATTCCCTGGATGCCGATGTAACATTCTGGCATAGACCCGTATACGATAGTTCCTATAGGCCTACCATAGTTTTGAACGTTCCAAGTCTCATGCATGTAGACATTCAATTGTACAGCATTATCGGGCAACGCATTGGGAGTATTAAAAATGGTTTTATGGTTCAGGGTTCCCATACGATTAGAATCGATGAAGCCATGAGAAACACTAACCTAGTTCAAGGGCAATATATTTATAGAGTAACAACGATGAGAAGTTCATCGAGTAAACTAATACTGATTAGATAGGCTCATAAACGGACTATTGGCCAAATTCTTAGCCTCGGACTTCCAATTTTTTGTATGGGAGCATCTTTCTGCTTGTGCCGGTAGGAGAACTAAGTGTTAGACCTTACAGTTAGGGCTATATAGGTTTTAAAATCCATAATGGGTGTACGAGCGCGACGCTCGCACCGGCGGGGAACCAGGGGAGGGTTATCTTTTTTCGAGAATATCCTTCAAAATAGTTCGGTCCTCGATGATTTTCTCGATGAACGTTTTGCTTTTCATCCGTTTCATGAATTTTTCCAAGTACATGGCATCGTCCTTGTGTTCCCACGCTGTTGACAGCACGATTTTCCAGTCCTGAGCGGCTTTCGTAAAGCCCTTCTTGAAGTAGTGGGAATTGTGCTGGTCCAGTCTGTTGATGACATCGGGGGATTCACCGACATAATACCTATCTATGGATGTACTGTATATGATGTAGAGATAATGCATTCGGTAGTTATAAACAAAAAATCCCCGCATTTGCGGGGATCGATTGTGGTGCCTCCAGGAATCGAACCAGGGACACATGGATTTTCAGTCCATTGCTCTACCAACTGAGCTAAGGCACCAATACTTCAATAATTTCATTCTTTCTGTGCCTCCAGCCCCGACGCTTCGGGGGAACCAGGGACA
>JBBKWL010000018.1:0-78442 GCA_037968975.1 Woeseiaceae bacterium
GCTTCAGATCAAATATCAACTGCGCCAGATCTTCAATCGAATAAATATCATGGTGTGGTGGCGGTGAAATCAATCCGACTCCGGGCTTCGCAAAGCGCAGCTTCGCGATCATTTCGTTCACTTTGTGCCCTGGAAGTTGTCCGCCCTCGCCGGGCTTGGCACCTTGCGCAATTTTGATCTGAATGACCTCCGCATTGACGAGGTATTCAGCAGTGACCCCGAATCGCCCGGAAGCAACCTGCTTTATCTTGGAACGGCGCTCAGTGCCATAGCGTGCCGGGTCTTCACCGCCTTCGCCGGAATTTGATCGGCCTCCAATGCGGTTCATCGCAATCGCCAACGCTTCGTGTGCTTCGGGAGACAATGCACCCAGGGACATCCCCGCGCTGTCAAAGCGCAGCATGATGTCCTCGACAGCTTCGACTTCGTCGAGCGGTACGGCGGGACCGAGCGGCCGCATATCGAGCAGATCGCGCAGAGTTGCCACCGGTCGGTCGTTTACCAACGCCGCGTAATCTTTGTAACGATCGTAGTCGCCACTGCTGACCGCGGCCTGCAAAGTAGTGACAACATCCGGGTTGAAACAATGGTACTCACCGCCGTGCACGTACTTCAGCAAGCCGCCCTGGGTCACGGTTGCGCGAGGCTCCCAGGCGGTCGCGGCCAGTTGCTTTTGATCGTCCAGGAGATCTGCGAAGTTTGCGCCCTGTATCCGTGACGCTGTACCGCGGAAACAGCGTTCCACGACTTCCTCATGCATACCGACGATTTCAAATAATTGTGCGCCGCGGTAACTCGAAATTGAGGAAATACCCATTTTGGACATCACCTTAAACAACCCTTTGCGAATGCCACGGCGGTAACTTCTGCCTAGCTGCTGTTGTTTATCAATATTGCCGCGCTGTGCGATGTCGTGCAGGGACTGGTACACAAGATACGGATAAACCGCCGTCGCGCCATAACCGATCAAACAGGCAATATGATGTGAGTCACGCGCAACACCAGTCTCGACAATGATATTCACATCACAACGCAGGCCAACTCGCACCAAATGATGGTGTACCGCACCGGTTGCGAGGAGTGCATGTAACGGCAGTTTGCCTTTTTCGAGATACCGATCGCTCAGTATCAGTATGAGCTTGCCTTTATGCACGGCGGTTACGGCCGCTTCACAAATGCTGTCCAACGCCTCGCCGAGTGACAGCGATTCATCGAAATTGAGATCAATAAACTCGTGACTGTCGGCGTACATGTCATCACTCAGCAACTGTCGCAATTTCCTCTGCGACAATACTGGCGAATTCATGATGACCTGCTCTGCGTGTTCCGGACCCACATCAAACAGACTCGACTCGCGCCCGATATTGGTTTGCAATGTCATCACGATGCGTTCGCGCAGCGAATCGATCGGTGGGTTTGTCACCTGCGCAAATTGTTGCCGAAAATAGTCAAACGGCGATCGCACTTGCCTGGACAACACTGCCATCGGCGTGTCGTCACCCATGGAACCAACCGCTTCCTGCTCCGCCTGCGCCAGCACCGCAACAATATCCAGCAGTTCCTCGCGCGACATATTGAACATCTTTTGGTAGCTCGCAAGCGTTGCCGGATCCATCGGCTCAGCTGCGGTGTGCGTGTCAATTAACTCCGAGTCGAGATAGCGTACGCCCTGCTTCAGCCATTTCTTATAGGGTGCGCGCGCTTTCAGGACGTCATGAATGTCATCGTTCTCGAGCAAAACGCCGTTGACCAGATCGACTGCAATCATCTCGCCGGGCCCCAGCCGTCCTTTGCTGACCACATCCTTTTCATCGTAGTCGTAAACACCCACTTCCGAGGCGATCGTGATATGTCGATCTTCTGTGATGACGTAACGCGCGGGACGCAGTCCATTTCGATCCAGACAGCAGGCCGCATAGCGGCCGTCAGTCAGCACGATGCCGGCAGGCCCGTCCCACGGTTCCATCTGGCAGTTAAAGAACTCGTAGAACGCGCGCACATCCGGGTCCAGATCATCGATCGCCTGCCATGCCGGCGGCATAAGAATACGCATGGCTTGCAACACGTCCATACCGCCAGCTCGCAGGATCTCCAACATGTTGTCCAGGCTTGAAGAGTCCGAGCCAACCAGCGACACAATTGGATCGAGATCGGAAATATCGTCAAGTTTGTCGGAGATGAAGTTCTTGGCCCGCGCTATCGCCCAATTCCGATTCCCGGATATCGTGTTGATCTCGCCATTGTGTGCAAGAAAACGAAATGGCTGCGCCAATCGCCATTGCGGCAAAGTATTGGTGGAAAACCGCTGATGAAACACACACACGGATGACTCCAGCCGCGGGTCACGCAGATCCGGATAGAAATCGGGCAGCACGCTCGGCATGATCATGCCTTTGTAGCTGATCGTCACCGAAGACAAGCTGGCGATATAGGCGTCACCCTCACCAATGTGTTTTTCGGCGCGACGGCGTGCCAGGAACAAACGCCGATTGAAGCGGCCACGCGGCATTCCTTCTGGTGCGTTCACATAGACGTGTTCGATTCGTGGCAGCGTCCTGAGCGCCTGTTCACCACAAACGGAGGGATCGATTGGCACTTCGCGCCAACCCGCAACCTCCAGCCCGAGGTCCGTGAGCGCGCTCTCAATGGCATTGCGAGCATCGCTTGCGCGGCGTTCTTCCGGATGCAGAAATACAGCGCCAGTCGCAAACTTGCTGCCCAGATCGAAGCCCAGTTCTTCACCGACTGCACGCAGGAACGCGAACGGAAATTTGAGTAACAAGCCGCAACCGTCTCCAGTCTTGCCATCGGCAGCCACCGCACCGCGGTGCGTCAGACGCGCGAGCGCGGAGATCGCCGTTTCGACGACCCAATGACTCGGCATATCATCGAGATTCGCAATCAGCCCAAATCCGCAGCTGTCGCGCTCAAACGCCGGGTCGTATAGACCTTGTGCTAATCGCTCCGTCATAAATGCCCTAGGGAATACGCGCAAAGCGCGTCCCATAACCAAAATTGGTCGGGAAGCCGTTTAGTATGCCACGCCATTTTCCAACGTGAAGCGTTCGCCGAGAATCAGCACTTTTGCGCCTGAATCAGGCCGAAGTAAAGGATTTTTTAGGGAGTTTGCTAGTCTTTGCCGTTGGTTGCGCGCGAAACAAAGGGCGACTGAAGTCGTATATCGCCGCTGTGGCTGAATGGCACCGCGTCGACAAACGGTATATCGAGGCCAAATTTGCCGCTCAGTTCATAAGACAGGTCACGATTTGCCCCGTCACGTAAGGTATACAACAGTTGCGGCGCGGTGCGCAGCAGGTCCAGTTCCACACTGATCGCAAACTCGCTGTCACTATTGGCCGGAACGGTGAATGACGCGACCGTCGCACCACTGGCGAAGCGTTGCTTATCCAGCTTTACCCCATAAGTGATGTGGTTGATCGGCAGTGGGAATGAATTCGGATTGGTAACGTCAAAACTCAGTACGAATGTCTGACTGGAGAAGCCGACATCCGCGATATTGACATTCTTCAGGGTCACACCAGGGGGATCGATCGCAAACTGCATCCCTGCACAGCCGCCCAGCATAAGGGCTGCCAGCAGGCATAGACCGGACCTAATGAACTTCGCCACCGACTTCTCCCCATCGACCTGAAATTAACAACCAGTCGTCATCGTCCCGCACCAGCTCCAGCTCGAAGTTATACGCATCTGCGCTGAATCCAAAGGTGCCATCGTTGGCTCCCGCCATGCCCACCGTCAGGTCAAGTTCGGCTGCATCGCCACCAAACACGCGAACATCTTCGATGCTCGTGAGGAGCTTGATGCTACTCTGACGCAGAAAGTAAATGCGAAACATGTTTTCGATGTCGCCGCGCTCATTGCCGCGCGCATCCGCATAGGCTGGTGAGATAAGGTCCATCAGGCCTCTGCGATCTTGTTGTTCCGCAAGTCGCTGCCCTTCCTCCACCCAGGCACGAACTGCTGCCTCAGGTGGTGTCGGCGGATCGCCACACGCCGTCAGACCACAACAAAGCAGTGTAACGAGCGCCTGGCGCTGTGCATTTCCGGTGGTACAGAGCATCATCTGCTAAAGTTTACTGGGTATCGGGCCGCAAATCGCTCATTGAGCGCAATTCGTGACCTGATTCGCACTCTAAGACATGTCCAAGAGGGTTCCAATGTCGGTCAAATTACTAAGTGAAAGCACTGCTGCGACGATCACCGATGAAGATCAAATGCGTATCGATGCAATCATCAGATTCTGGTTCTATGAAGACGGGCTTTCCGCACCGCAGATCGATCGCCGTATGGATATATGGTTTGGCGTTGATGAGGTGTTCGACCACGAGTGCAGGAAGGACTTCTCCGATGATGTCGCCGCCGCATCCGACGGTAAGCTGGATCACTGGGCGGACGAACCTCGCGGCCGACTTGCGTTGATCCTCTTACTGGACCAGTTTCGTCGCAATATTTATCGGCAAACGGCTGAAGCCTTTTCCAAGGACAAACTAGCGCTCAAATTCTGCGTGGAAGGCGCGATGGCAAAAACCGATCAGGGGCTCGACCCGATCGAGCGTGCTTTTTTCTACATGCCTTTGCAGCATGCGGAGTCAAGAAAGGTGCAAGCGAAGTCTGTCGAGCTGTTTTCCAAGTTGACCGAAGCAGTGTCACCGACCTTTCGTGAGACTTTCGCGACTATTGCTCAGTTCGCTGAATTACACCGCGACATTATTGAACAGTTCGGTCGCTTCCCGCATCGCAACAAGCTTCTAAATCGCAAAAACACGCCGGAAGAGGACGAATACCTCTCGGGTGACAGCCCTGATTTTGGTCAGGGCAACAAAGTGTAGTAAATGCTGAAAACCTGGGAGGGGGATTATGCACAGACGAACTTTCTGTAAGTCCACTATCGCTGCTGCTGTGGCCGCAACTTTGCCAGGTTGCGGTGCCGGCACTGAATCCAGCGTTACCAAATCCACGATTGCCGCAATTTCCGCCGACGGTGGCGAATTGTCACTGGAGTCTGCAGCCGTCAATGAACTCGGCGAGAGTCTTGGCGGCAAATTATTTCTGCAAGGGGATGTCGGTTACGATGCGGCCAGGCTTGTCTGGAATGGCATGTTTGATAGCAAACAACCCGCGCTGATCGCGCAATGTGCATCAACCCGGGACGTCGTGCATGCTGTAAATTTCGCGCGCGAACGCAACCTACTGTTATCCGTCAAATGTGGCGGGCATAGCCTTCCGGGAAAATCGACCTCGGATGGCGGCATGATGATCGACCTTTCACCGATGCGCTCGGTTGCGGCCGACACGACGACGATGCGCATGCGTGCGGACGGCGGCTGTCTCCTGAGCCATCTGGACGGCGCGGCGATGGCGCAGAATACGATCACGACTACCGGCATTGTTTCGCACACCGGTGCTGGTGGCTTCACGCTCGGTGGCGGTGTTGGTCGTACGGACCGCAGCACCGGGCTCGCTGTCGACAACCTGTTAGCCGCGACTGTGGTTACCGCGAATGGTGATGTTGTTCGGGCCAGCGAAGACGAGAACGCGGACTTGTTTTGGGGCCTGCGCGGTGGCGGTGGCAACTTCGGCGTAGTTACCGAGTTTGTCTATCGCCTGCACCCGTTCAATCCAACCGTTTATGGCGGCACAATTTTTTACAAGGCAACTCGAGAGTTTCTGGAATTCTACGCAGAACTGCACGCAACAATGCCGGACGAGGCTAATATCGAACCACAATTCATTCCCGGCGAAGACGGCAGCCCCATGGCGCTGGTTGAAGTCGTTTGGAATGGTGATCATGCCGTCGGCGAGAAGACGCTGGCACCGATGCTGGCTCACCCGGATCTAATCCGCGGCGAGTTTGCCGCATTCCCGTACAACGAGATTCAAACCAGTGCCGATGCGGCAACGGCACACGGTCTGCAGGCGTATTTGAAATCCAGCTTCCTGAAGGAACTCACTCCTGAGGTGATTGACATCATTTTGCATTACGTCTGGGAGGGCAAGCCGACCTGGTCGTGGTTCCAGCACATGGGTGGTGTTAGCGGTCGCGTCGCGGCAGACGCGACCGCCTTTACGCATCGCGATGTCGCGTTCAATTTCGGCATCATGTATGCCAGTCGAGATCCGTCGAAAAACGATGCCGGCCGCGTCGCAGTACGTGAATACTATGAGGCAATGAAGCCGCACTTTGCTGGCTTTTACACGAACCTCAATGAAGACTCGGAGCAAAATACCTGGGGCAATTACGGCCCGAACTATCCGCGCCTGGCGAAACTCAAGACCAGGTATGACCCGGGCAACCTGTTCCGCCTGAACGCGAATATCAAGCCGGGATAAGATGTGCCTTCGACAGGCGTTTGAAGCGCCAGGTTAGAAGTACCGCAGCGATCCACAGACCGACGATGAACGCGCCCCAGGTGTACACCGGCGCGGCGCTGTAAGTAACGGCAGCCATATAGGCGAGCGGGAACGCGAGCACCCAGTAAGCGAAGACGTTGATCACCATCGGAAAGCGCGTGTCTTTATAGCCGCGTAGCGCACCGGCAGCGCCTATCTGGATGCCATCGCCAATCTGAAAAATGGCGGCGGCGAGCAACAGATTGACCGCAATGCTGGTGACTGCAGGATCATTGGTATAGATAGACACCACGGTGTCGCGAAACAGCAGCATAAAGGCCGCCGAACAGGTCATGAAGACCGCACAAGTGACCACGCCCAAGGCACCGCTGAGGCGCGCCTTTTGAGTATCGCCGGCACCCAGGGCCTGACCCACCCTCACTGTAATCGCCGAACTCAGGGCAAGCGGTATCATGAAAGTTGTCATCGCAAAGTTGATGGCAACCTGATGCGCGGCGGCTATCGCCGCACCGCGGGTACCCATGAGAATGGATACCGCGTTAAACAGACCGGCTTCCGCAGTGATCATGACGGCGATCGGAATGCCGAGCAGCAGAATTTCCTTGATTGCGTCGGGGCGTACTTTGCCGACGCGCGCGAAAATTTTCAGCGGTGCGTAGGTCTTGCTGGACAACATGTAAACGCCGAGCCCGATCATTATCGACCACATTGTTATAGCGCTGGCGATGCCGCATCCCACCGCCCCGAGCGCGGGTGCGCCCAGATTGCCAAACATCAGCACCCAGTTCAGGAACACATTGATAAACAGGGACGCCACCGATGCGTACATGATCGGTTTCGTCACGCCGATACCTTCGGTGGTAAAGCGCAGCGCCAGGAAGATGAAAATGCCCGGAGCACCCCAGACGAGCGCAAGAACATAGCCTTCCGTAAGACTTTTAAAGCTGGGATCAATGCCGACTGCATCCAGAGCTGCGCCGACAAATTGATAAAAGGCAAAAATGATAATGACAGCGATGAACAGGCCGAAGTAAATCCCCTGGCGCGTGTAGCGACCAATCATTTCAGGATTGCCGGCCCCGAAATGCCTCGCAGCAATCGGCGATATCGACATCAATGTGCCCAGGCAAATCGTAAATCCGAAGAACCAGATGCTGCCGCCGACGGCTACAGCGGCGAGTGTTTCGGCGCCGAGGCGCCCCGCCATGACGGCGTCCGCAAAATGGATGCCGGCGATGGCCAGGTTGTTGACGATCAAGGGTCCTGCGAGCTTTAACAGTGCTCGCAACTCCGTTCGCCATTTGCCGTGTGTAAACATCGGCGCAAGATACCTCATTATTCAGCAACTCGCCTTCAAGTTAATTGCCCTTATGGTGTAAAGTTGCTCCGCACCCCCGCTCAATTAATTGTACGGAGACAAGCATGCTGCATGACGGTCGATCTATCAGAGTTGCTGTTGTTGGAGGTTCGCGGATACCTTTTTGCCGCGCACACACGGTCTATAAGGATTATTCCAATCAGGATCTGATGGGCGCCGCCCTTTCAGGCCTGGTTAACAAGTACGACCTGAAGGGCCAGACACTGGGCGACGTTGCGCTCGGCGCAGTCATAAAACACTCGCGCGACTGGAATCTTGCCCGTGAATCTTTGATCGACTCCGGTTTGTCGCCAAAAACCCCTGGTGTGGATTTACAGCGCGCCTGTGGCACCAGTCTTGAAGCCTGCGCGGTTATCGCCAACAAGATCGCTCTGGGCCAGATCGAGTCTGGCATCGCTGGCGGCGTCGATTCGATCAGCGACGCGCCAGTCGTTTACCCGGATAGTTATCGCCGCATTCTGCTCGACGCGTTCCGAGCGCGCTCAGCGATGCAGCGAATCCTGCCGTGGTTTCGCCTGCGCCCAAGTCATTTCAAACCCGAACTGCCGGGCGTTATCGAGCCACGCACCGGTTTGTCGATGGGTGAGAGTACTGAGCTCATCGCCCGCGACTGGGATGTGCAACGCGAACATCAGGACCAGCTGGCGCTCGCAAGTCATGTCAATGCAGCAAACGCGTATGACGCAGGCTGGTACGAAGACCTGGTCGTGCCGTATCTCGATTGTGAAGAAGACAACAATATTCGCCGTGACTCGACCTTCGAGTCTTTGGCAAAGTTGAAGCCTGTATTCTCGAAAGATCGAAAAGCGACATTGACAGCCGGCAACAGTACGCCGTTGACCGACGGCGCTGCCGCGGTGCTGCTTGCGGCGGAAGACTGGGCGAATCTTAAGAACCTGCCGATTTCGGCCTATCTCACTTTTGTCAAAGTCGCTGCCGTGAATTTCATCGACGACGAAGGTCTGCTGATGGCGCCTGCCTATGCGGTGTCCGAAATGCTTAAGGATGCCAATCTGCGCTTGCAGGACTTTGACTTCTACGAGATCCACGAGGCATTTGCTGCGCAAACAGTCGCGACGCTGAAAGCATGGCAATCCGAGAAGTTTTGTCGCGAGAGGCTGGGCCGCAATGAGGCACTCGGGCCGATCGATTTGACCAAACTCAATGTAAAAGGCGGCAGTCTCGCGATCGGCCACCCGTTTGCAGCGACCGGCGCGCGTATTGTCGGCAACATGGCCAAGCTTCTCAGTGAAAAAGGCTCGGGCCGCGGACTGATATCCGTTTGCACCGCAGGGGGCATGGGCGTAACAGCCATCATGGAAGCTGCATAAAGTGGGTGAATTCAGCGCGACGCTGGCCTATCTCAATAGCATTATCTGGCACAACTATGTGCTCTACGGCATCATCGGCACCGGCGTGTTGTTCACCGTCTGGAGTGGCTTCTCACAATATCGCGCGTTACTGCATGGCCCGGCGATCCTGCGGGGCGTCTATGACGATCCCAATGACCCGGGAGCGATCAATCATTTCCAGGCACTGTCTGCCGCGCTGTCTGCGACGGTCGGCCTCGGCAACATCGGTGGCGTAGCGCTCGCCATCGCGCTCGGCGGACCTGGCGCGATTTTCTGGATGTGGATTATCGGGTTTCTCGGTATGGGCATCAAGCTCACTGAAGTGACTCTGTCGATGCTATATCGAAACACCGACGATCCGGACAATCCGCACGGCGGCCCGATGTATGTTGTTTCCAAAGCCATGGCAAGCCGCGGCATGGGCGGCATCGGCAAGGCCGTCGCCGTCATTTTTTGCGTGACTCTGCTGGTTTCAACTGCGACCGGCGGCAACATGTTTCAGGCGTGGAACGTTGGCGAACTGACGCAAGAGTATTTTTCGGTGCCCAGCTGGATCACCGGGATCGTGCTCGCGATCATCGTTGGCAGCGTAATTATCGGCGGCATCAAGCGCATTGGTAAGGTCGCCGGTACGTTAGTGCCGTTTATGGTCGCTCTGTACCTGCTTGCAGGGATCTACGTGCTTGCGATTCACTTCGGTGACATCCCGGCAATGTTCGTGCTGATCGTGAAGTCAGCGATTGCGCCAACTGAAGCCGCCGGTGCTTTTGTCGGCGGTACCGCCGCATCGGCATTCCTGTTCGGTCTCAAACGCGCTGTTTTCTCGAATGAGGCCGGTCAGGGGTCGTCACCCATCGCACATTCGGCGGCCAAGACCGATGAGCCGGCCCGGGAAGGTATTGTCGCTGGGCTCGAACCGTTTATTGACACCATCGTCGTCTGCACGTTTACCGCACTGATCATTCTCGCGACTGGTATCTGGAATCGCGCACCGGACATCAGCTTCCAGCAAACGCCGGTCGCTGCCCAGACTGATTCTGGATGGCAATTTCCGGACCACGCGCTCGTCGGCGAAGACTGGAGCGAAGGGGACAAGACGATGCTGGTCGTCAGCGCCGACGAGCGCGAAGGCGGTTTTGATCGACACAAGATTGTCGGTACTGTCGTGGCCCACAACGCTGAGTCGTACAGCATTCAGTGGGACGCGCTCAACAGCACCACCGAACCCGAAGTAATCGGGGCGGGCTTTTACCAAACCTATATTGGCGCGACCTTAACCGCCAAGGCATTTGATAGCGTTACACCGGGTCTGGGCAAGTGGCTGGTCTCGATCGCCGCATGGCTGTTTGCGATATCCACCATGATCTCCTGGAGCTACTACGGCGAACAGGGCATTGTGTTTCTCGCTGGCGAGAAGTCAGTGCTGCCCTACAAGGTCATCTACTGCGCGCTGATCATTGTCGCAACACTGGGCTTTGTTAAGACGGACACGGATCTCGACAATATCACCGGTATTGGTACCGGTGTCATGGTGCTGGCGAATATTCCGATCTGCTGGTTTTTCGGCTATCAAGCCATGCGCGCGTACAAGGAATACATTGGTCGTCTTAAGGCCGGACGCATGGGCCCGGACCACCCTCCCCCCAGTCTCGACGATTTGCTTTCGGGGCGCGACGTACGCAAAGACTAGTCGGACGGATCGGCGTCACCATTTCCTGTGCCGCGTTTCCGGCGCAGTTTCTCAAGTGCTGCGTCGATTCTCGATTTCGCCTGGGCAGTCACACCGCCACGCTGGTACTCGTCAACGACAAAGGTCTCGACGCGCGACACAATATCGTCCATCTCGGCGCCATTACCGAAACTTTGCGGATCGACACCCGCGGGCGCATTGCGAAGCGCGCCGAACAGATTGATAAACTGTTCGCTGCGTTTGCCGGCAGCAAGCAGCTCGTAAAATTCCGGACCTGGCGCGCCGTTTTTACTGCGGCTGATACTGACGATCGCTGCAATCATTGACGCGGGCAGCAATACAAGATCACGAAACCCATCAACCAGTAGTTTGACCTGTAGCACAGCAAGATCGCGAATCAGTGTCCAGTGTGGCGATTCGGGTACGTCATTCTCAGCGGGAGTCGGCATTGTTTTGTTCACAGCATAATTATCAATTAAGACAAGGGAGTATAGCGTTGCTTGCTGGCGCCGGAAGGGCCTTTCGTTTACTGTTGGCACCTCCGACATCGATTTTCCTGGATCATGCCGAGGTTTGAATCGCATCCGCCGTACGAACACGAACAGCCTGAAGCGCTGGGCGTTCTGGTCGTAAATCTGGGTACACCGGATGCGCCAACGACGGCAGCCGTGCGTCGCTATTTGCGTCAGTTCCTTTGGGACCCTCGTGTTGTGGAGTACCCCCGCGTGCTCTGGTGGTTGATTCTTAATCTGGTCATTCTTGTCATCCGACCGTCGCGGTCAGCACACGCTTATCAGCAGGTCTGGACCGAGCGTGGTTCGCCGCTGCTGTTACATTCGCAGGATATCGTCACAGCGATGCAATCGCAGTTGTCCGCCAGAATGTCCGGCAATGTTCATGTTGAACTGGCGATGTCGTACGGCAATCCGTCGATAGAGGCTGGGCTCGACACATTACATGCTGCCGGGGCGCGTCGAATTGTCGTCCTGCCGCTCTATCCGCAGTACTCCGGAACAACCACTGCTTCCGTTTTTGATGCAGTCAGCTCCGCGCTCAGCAAGCGCCGCTGGGTGCCTGAAGTACGCTTTATCAATCACTATCACGATAAACCGGACTTCATCGCCGCAGGCGCAGCGAGCATTCGTGAATACCGCGACCAGCATGGTCGCGGCGAGCATCTGCTGTTTTCTTTTCACGGCTTGCCAAAGAGTAACCTCGAGAATGGGGACCCGTACCACTGCCAGTGTTTGAAAACAGCACGCCTCATCTCGGAGTCGTTGCAATTAGAGGACGGTGAATGGTCGGTGGCGTTTCAATCCCGCGTTGGTCGCGAAGAGTGGTTGCAACCGTATACCGACGATGTGCTCGCGAAGTTCGGGCAGGAGAAAATGCAGCGGGTTGACGTTGTGTGTCCGGGTTTCGCTGTCGACTGTCTGGAGACACTGGAGGAAATCGCGCTTCGCTATGCCGAAACATTCGTCGCAGCCGGTGGCGGATCATTGAGCTATATACCGGCTCTCAACGCGCGCGACGAGCATGTCGCATTTCTCTCTGACCTGGTGGTATCACATGCCGGGGGTTGGCCGGAGTCATCAACGTGAGCAGCCTGGGCCGATATCTTGAGTTCAGCGTACACACCCCTGACATTCTGGATTCGCTGGGTTTCTATAAAATGCTCGGCTTCTCGGAGCTCGAAATTGGCGACGTGTGGTCGCACAAGTACGTCGTTCTAACAGACGGAGTGTTATGCATTGGCCTGCATGACCAGCATTTCGAAAAAACGTCGGTCACGTTTGTGCAACAGGATCTCGCCAAACACGTACGCACGATGACGGACCATGGTTTTGATTTTCGAGATGTACAGCTGGACGAAGATGCGTTCAACCAGTTGGGCCTCGATGACCGCGACGGCCACCGCATCACGATGCTGGAAGCTCGCACCTTTTCTGGTGGCGACGAATTCGATAACGACTCGGCGTGTGGCACCTGGTTCGAGCTCTCATTGCCCACCCGCGACGCGGTGCACGCTGCTCGTTTCTGGGCATCCGTAGCGCCGGTGGTGCTGCAGTTTCGAGAAGAGCCAACAACGCACATGCGTTTTGACGCGGGTGGGGCGGCAGTCGGATTATCCGAAAGCATTGCTCTTGAGGCACCGTCGCTGTGTTTTCGCTGTCATGACAAACAAGCACTATTCGATCTTGTTGAACGGCACGGGCTGCAACATGAGAAGTATCCGGGCTACGAAGGCGCATTCGTCGCGATCAAAGCGCCTGAAGGAACAACGTTGTTCGCTTTCGAAGAGGACTTTCTTGGCGAGTCCTACGAAGTTGAGGAATCTGACGATACCGCGGTGTATCCGGAGTAGATCAGCAATCGCTCAGTCGCGGGACAAATCGGAGATGCGCTCGGCCTGACGGCGCAAAGCCGTGCCGATGTCGGCCTCGTCATACAACGCATTGATCTCGCCGAGCTTCGGGCGTGATCGCACCAGTCTTTTTTCCGTGTTCTCGAAGGGTGCATCGCAGGCGATTCCGGTCAGCCTGCGCGATAGAAGCGCATCGTCCTTGTATGTCGCCAGCTTCTCGCCCAGTGTGTTTGAGCCGCGAACATTTACCTCGTGGACCTTGTCGAGATTGTCGTAGATTCCGTCCAAGCTGCCAAAGCGCTCGAGCAACACGGTTGCCGTCTTTTTACCGATGCCCGGCACACCCTTGATGTTGTCGACCGCATCTCCGGCGAGCGCAAGAAAATCTGCGATCTGTTCGGGATGTACTCCAAATACGCCGCGAACTTCGTCATAACGGATTTTTCCTTTGCCAGCGAAATCCCAGAAAATATCATTCTGAGAAACGAGCTGGGCGAGATCCTTGTCGCGCGTAACCACGGTCGACGGTCGCTGCACAGTGCGCCCGTGTTCCACCAGAGTACCGATCAGATCGTCCGCTTCATAACGAGGGCTGCTGCTGTTCATGATGCCCAGTGCATTGGTAAAACGACGGCATTGGCCGAACTGGCGCTTCAGATCTTCCGGTGCCGGATCCCGATTTGCTTTATAGAGAGGATAAATCTCGCTGCGAAACGACTCCGTCATGCTTTCGTCAAACAGCACAGCAATGTGCTCAGGATTCACTTGCTCAATAAAGTCCCCAAGAAATCGGCAAAACCCGTACAGGGCGTTGACCGGATGACCATCCTTACCAACCATGTCATCAGGCATCGAGTAGTAAGCCCGAAATACGTAAACACTGGCATCAATCAAATACTGCATAAAACCAGGGACAGTTTACTCAAACCCCTTTTCCGGCAGCGCAAAGCATCTGACCTGGCCGCGAATAAATTGGGGTTTGAGTAAACTGTCCCTGGTTTATTCATGGAAGTGGACTTCTATTATTTCTTCGCCGTCCGCCAGATGACCTGACAGTCGTGCGTGTAGTGGGCTCGAGCGGGGAATGTGCGCCAGCAGGTATTGCATTTGATCAGCCAGGACGCGCCGACCTTTGAGGTATATGTACTCTGCGTACGTGGGTGTAAACGGCACTGCAATCAGTTGCATTGCCGCCTGTTCCGGTGTGCGTCCACCCTTGTAGTTATTGCAGCGCCGACAGGCGGTCGCAACATTGCTCCACTTATCCGCGCCGCCCTGAGAAATTGGCGTAATGTGGTCGCGGGTCAGATCGCGCGTTGGATAGCGCATCGCGCAGTACAGGCACAAGTTCGCATCGCGTTTGAACAGCGTACGATTGTTGAGCGGCGGAACGTATTGATCGCGATTGCGTGCGAGGCCGCGGCTGGTGCCATGCGTCGCAATTATCGAGTTGACATCGATCTTGCTGCGCTCACCATCAAAGCTGCTAAAGCCGCCAAAAACGGTATACAAAAGAGTGCCGCAGTCGTACGCCACCTGATCGGCGTGGTACAACCGCACTGCCTCCCGGTAGTCGATCCACTCGAGCGGCATTCCGGCAACATCTGTTCGCAGCACTTGCTGCGAGATATCTGTGGCGATTCCTGCAAGCATTTGGCAAACCCCATCGCGCCTGACGCGATTCAAGGGTTTTGAGTTTAAAGTGCTTTCAGTACCGCGTCGAGGGTCTCTTTCGCATCACCGAAAAGCATGCGCGTATTCTCTTTGAAGAACAGCGGATTCTGTACGCCTGCATAGCCGGTCGCCATGCTGCGCTTGAGCACGATGGTCGTGTCTCCCTTCCAGCATTCGAGAACCGGCATACCCGCGATCGGACTGTCCGGAACTTCGAGCGCCGACGGGTTTACAATATCATTTGCACCGATCACAACGGAGACATCAACTTTCGGAAAGTCGTCATTGATCTCGTCCATCTCGAACACGATGTCGTACGGCACCTTCGCTTCCGCCAGCAGGACGTTCATATGTCCTGGCATGCGACCCGCAACCGGGTGAATACCGAAACGCACATTGATTTTCTTAGCCCGCAAGACTTTCGTAATCTCATATACCGTGTGCTGTGCCTGTGCTACGGCCATACCGTAGCCCGGAATGATCATTACTTCTTTGGCGCCCGCCAAAAGCGCGGCCACGTCCTGCGCATCTATGGGGACAACTTCGCCCTGCTCTTCGCCTTCGCCGCTCGACGTTGCACCACCGCCGGTGCCGAAACCACCCGCGATCACAGCAAAGAATTTGCGATTCATTGCCCGACACATTATGTAACTCAGAATGGCGCCACTGGAGCCAACTAACGCGCCAGTCACGATCAGCAGATCGTTCTCAAGCATGAAGCCCGTCGCCGACGCCGCCCAACCCGAATAACTGTTAAGCATCGACACAACGACCGGCATGTCGGCACCACCGATCGCCATCACCATGTGAATCCCGAACACCAAAGCGATAACCGTCATAATGATCAGAGGCTCAAGACCACCACCGGCAGCTGATTGAATAACGAACTCGCGACCGAACCAGATGGCTGCGACCAGCAGGCCGAGGTTGAAAATATGCCGACCAGGCAGTGTCAGTGGCTTACCGCCGATGCGGCCGCTCAATTTGCCGAACGCGATGATCGATCCTGAGAACGTGACTGCACCGATCAAGATACCGAGATAGGTTTCGATGTCATGAATCGTTAATTCCACGCCCGTGTGGTGCACGACCGGGTCCATGAAGTTTGCAAAACCGACTGTTACAGCGGCGAGACCGACCAGGCTGTGCAAACTCGCCACCAGCTCCGGCATCTGCGTCATCTGCACGCGACGCGCCAAAATGATGCCTATGCTGCCGCCGATGACCAGCGCACCGAGCAGGATCTCGTAGTGCTGTGTTACGACACCGAAGATCGTTGCCAGCAACGCGATGGTCATTCCGACGATGCCGTACCAGTTGCCGCGGCGCGCAGTTTCCTGATTTGAAAGCCCGCCGAGGGCGAGAATGAAAAGTACCGTCGCAGCGATGTACGACACAGTTACTATGCCTGCGCTAATCATGCCGACCTCACTTGCGGAACATTTCGAGCATACGTCGCGTGACGGCGAAGCCGCCCGCGATGTTGATACTCGTTAATAAGACAGTGAATGCAGCGATCCACATGATGACTTCGTTCGCCGAACTGATCTGTAGCAACGCGCCGATAATGATGATGCTGGAAATTGCGTTGGTCACACTCATCAAGGGTGTATGCAAAGCCGGCGATACGTTCCAGATCACCATATAGCCTACGAAACACGCGAGTACGAAAACCGTGAAATGCGCCATGAACGATTCGGGCGCAACGGCTCCAAGGCCGAGCAACGCAAGGCCGGCGACCAGCGTCGCTATGATCGGGCCGGCGACTGATGACTTCTCTTCGGCAATGACCGGCATCGGAGCCGGCTCGGTCGCTTGCTTCGGCGCTGCTGACAGCTTCGGCACAGGCGGCGGCCAGGTCGTTTCGCCACCTTTGCAGACCGTTACCCCGCGGATGACTTCATCGTCAAAATTGACATCGATCTCGCCGTTCTTTTCCGGGCTGAGCTCTGTCAGAAGGTGGCGCAGATTCGTGCCGTAGAGCTGGCTGGCTTGCGCCGCCAAGCGGCTTGGCAAATCTGTATAACCAATTATCGACACTCCGTTGCGTACGACGACCTGATCTTTTTCCGTCAGCTCGCAATTGCCACCTTGTTCCGCCGCCAGATCGACAATCACACTGCCGTCCTGCATCGACTCGACCATCGCGGCCGTAATCAATCGCGGTGCAGGCTTGCCCGGGATCAATGCCGTCGTAATGATGATGTCGACCTCTTTCGCCTGTTCAGCAAACAGGGCCATCTCGGCTTCGATGAACTCGGGGCTCATCGTTTTGGCGTAGCCGCCTTCGCCGGAACCGTCCTCATCATCGAACTCGAGCATCAGAAACTCTGCGTCCATGCTCTCGACTTGCTCTTTGACTTCCGGTCGTGTGTCAAAGGCACGAACAATCGCGCCCATGCTCTTGGCCGCGCCGATTGCGGCGAGACCGGCGACTCCAGCGCCGATGACCATGACTTTTGCAGGCGGCACCTTGCCGGCCGCAGTTATCTGACCGGTGAAGAAACGGCCGAAATGCTGTGCAGCTTCCACCACTGCACGATAGCCAGCGATGTTCGCCATCGAGCTCAGTGCATCCATTTTTTGCGAGCGCGAGATGCGCGGCACGCTGTCCATGGCCATAACGGTAGCGCCGCTCTCTGTGAGCTGTTTGAGCAGCTCCGGATTTTGCGCCGGCCACAGGAAACTGATCAGTGTTTTATTCTTGTTCAGCAGTACCGCTTCAACGGTCTCCGGAGCGCGAACCTTGAGGATAATGTCTGCGCCGGCCCACAACTCTTCACTGGTCGCGACGACCTCGCAACCTGCTGCCGCAAACGCCGCGTCGGAATAGCTGGCTGCCGCGCCAGCATCCTTTTCGATGGTGACGGAAAAGCCCAGTTTCATGAGTTGAGACGCCACATCCGGCGTCGTCGCAACGCGTCGCTCGCCCGTATGTATTTCTCTCGGTACACCGATTCGCATACAAGTATCTCCGCTTGGAATCGGCGTACTCTACCAAAAAAAAGGACGCCGGCAGGCGTCCTTTTCGATTAATCGCGAGACGCTGGCTGCGGCCGTCTGTCCGTCATGCGGTCCCGCAACCGCTTCCGTTGCTCCGGCGTCAGGTCCCGAAAGCGTTCGCGCAGCTTTCTGCGACGATCTGGCGGCATCTCCTTGAAGCGGCGGAAATTTTCCTTAACGCGCCGTTGGTCGGCCGGCGACATGTCACGAAACTCACCGTAACGCTTGCGAATTTGTTCGCGTTGCGTGTCCGTCAGTTTGCGCCAGCTATTAAAGCGCTGCTGCGCATCTTCGCGCTCCGCGCCGGACATTTGTGTCCAGCGATCTGCGCCAATGGCTAGTTGCTCTTGTCGCTGCGGCTCAAGCTGATCCCAACCTTCAGAGTAGGTACTCAGCACCTTCTTCTGATCGTCACTCAGTCCGTCCCAGTGCACGCCATCGTCAGCATTCACCGTGCTCCAGGCCAGCAGCGCTGCAATAGCGATTATGTGTTTAGCTTTCATCACGTTTCTCCGTCGACTCTTCACCTTCCGGCGCGGGTTCGCTCCGCTGCTGGTCCTGGTTGTCGGCATTGAGCGGGTCATTGAACATCACCCAATCTTCATCCGATTCTTCCCAAAGTCCCAGGTACTCCAAAAATTCGATTTCCGGCAGTTCTTCATCGGCTACGACCACAACACTGCAGGCAAGCAATAAGAAGACCGTCATTGGTCGGCTAGCCAACATTGCCACCCGCATCCAGGTCGGCGGCATCCATCCAACTGTAAAACTCGAGATCCTCCAGCATCTCCAGACTCTCGCCTTGCAGAAGAATTTCGAAATCGGAAACCACTTCAACCGGCATGCTTTCGAGTTCCGGTCCGCGCATCACGATTATGCTGACCAAAGCTGCCGCAGCGATGCCGCCTGCCGGCACCCAACGAACCCAGGCAGCCCTGTGCCTGCCACCGGCCAACTGCTCCAATGCTGCATGCCGGCCCTGGTTGAGACGCGATAATGCGGCGGCATCGAGACGCTCGACGCTAGCGTCGAAGACGCTTTTTGCCTGCGCCGCAAAATCGTCGCTATCGATTGCCTTGTTGCCGCCCGGTGTGTTGCCACCTGGTTTGTTAGCACCTGGTTTGTTATCACCTGGTTTGTTATCAATAGGCTCGTTCATTGCCAGTGTTCTCCTAACTTGTCCCGCAAGGTGTGAACCGCACGGGAATAGTGTGTCTTGACGCTGCCTTCAGAACAGCCCATTGCAACTGCTGTTCCGGCAACATCCAGCCCTTCAAATGTACGTAACATGAATGCTTCACGTTGTCGGCCAGGCAGTGCATGTACGGAACTTTCAAGTTTTCGCATTGCCTGCCCGGTTTGCAATTCCTGCTCCGGCGACCGGCCTGCGAGATCAGGAGCAGAGGCAACCACGTCGTATTCGTCGTCGCCCGATTTACCGCGTCCAAACCACACCATGACGCGGTTCTTAACCTTCTGACGGCGATGCCAGTCGCGAATTCCGTTTTGCAAGATGCGATAGAACAGTGGCGTCCATTCTGCTTCCGGGCGGCTGGCGTAATTGTTCACCAGTTTGATCATGGCATTTTGCACCAGGTCCAGCGCCTCATCGCGATCACGAACCGCGATCTGTGCGATACGCAACGCTCGCCGCTCAACTTCGGCAAGGAACTGATTTAGTTGGCGTTCGCGTTGCAGCGTACCTGCCCCTGTTGATGGCTCGCGCATGCACGATACCGCAAAATAACCTGTATTGGCTTCGATCAGCTCCATCTGGCCCGTCCTCCTGTCTGCAATCACGGCTCCACGACACGGTCCAATCTGTGTCACTCTTATATAACGCCGGATTGAGCAAGCGGTTGACAGCCAGATCAAGCCGGATTTGGCAGCGCATTATGTAAAATACATTCGGTTTTGTTTATCGTAACTTATTGATTATATTAACTATCTGTGGCTAACCCGACAATCCTCAAGGTTGCTGTCAGCGTGCCGCTGTCGCGACTCTTCGACTACTTGCCGCCAGCGGGCACAGAGCCAGCGTTACCTGGCTCGCGGGTCGCTGTGCCCTTCGGTCGGCAGAAGCTTGTCGGCATGGTCATGGCTCACGACGACTCGAGTGAGCTGCCAGGCAACAAGATTCGGCATTGCACCGCCGTCCTGGACCGCGTGCCGCTACTGTCGGCCGACGATCTGCGACTGATCGCATTCACCAGCAGTTACTACCACCACCCGATCGGCGAAGTCGTCGCTGCCGCACTGCCTGGACTGCTGCGTGCGGGCAAAGCACTGCTGCCAATGCTGCAGTTTGTCGCTGTCAGTGACGCCGGTGCCGCAGCGGACATCGACGTCCTCGCCAAGCGCGCTCCGCGCCAGGCAGAGCTCGTAGAACATTTGCTGGACGCCGGTGGCGACGGCATCCAGGTCGACCTGCTCACCGAGCAACTGCCGAACTGGCGCAGGGCCGCAAAAGGTCTCTTTGAGAAAGGCCTGATTGTGCGTTTCGAAGCCAAAGCCGAGCCTGACTCGCTCGAATGCGATGTCGCCGCGTCACCGGGGCCGATACTCAATGAGGATCAGCAACGCGCACTGGAGGTGTTGCGGGCGCGTGCCGGGTTCGGCGCGTTCGTGCTCGACGGAGTCACCGGCAGTGGTAAGACCGAGGTCTATCTGTCACTGATTCGCGAGGTGCTGGACGCTGCACAACAAGTACTCATTCTCGTACCGGAAATTGGCCTCACGCCGCAGTTAGTGAATCGCCTGCGGCAACGTCTTGGTGTCGAGCCCGCTGTACTGCATTCCGGCCTTGGCGACCTCGAGCGCCTGAATGCCTGGCGCAATGCGCAGCAGGGGCGAGCCGGACTTGTCGTGGGTACCCGCTCGGCCGTATTCACGCCACTGCCAAACCTCGGGCTGATCGTGGTCGATGAAGAACACGATCACTCGCTAAAGCAACAGGAAGGTCTGCGCTACTCGGCGCGCGATCTTGCGATCGTACGTGCGAGGAACAATGCTGTGCGCGTCATCCTGGGCTCGGCAACACCCACGCTGGAAACCTTGCAACACTGTCGCGATGGCAATTTCACCCATATTGAATTGCCGTTCCGCGCCGGCGGTGCGAAACCGCCAACGCTCCGGCTGGTCGATCTCAGCAGGTCTGCCAGTACCGATGGCCTGAGCGACGTACTCGTCACGGCGATCGAAAAACACCTGCAGGCAAATGGGCAGGTGCTGTTGTTCCTTAACCGGCGTGGCTTTGCGCCGACACTGATCTGTGCACACTGTGGCCACATGGCCGAATGCACACGTTGCGATTCGCGGATGACGGTGCACGCACGCGCGCAGGCGCTGCGTTGCCATCATTGCGGCTCGCAGGCACCGCTGCCCGCAGCATGCTCAGAGTGCGGTGCCGAGGTGCGGCCACTGGGAGAGGGCACTGAGCGACTTGAAGATGCGCTGATTCCGAAATTTCCCAGGCACCGCGTGCAACGCATTGACAGTGACAGCACGCAGGCGCGTGGTGCGATCGAAGCGGCACTGGCGAGTGCAGAACAAGGCGATGCCGATATCCTGGTGGGAACCCAGATGTTGTCCAAAGGGCACCACTTTCCGAAGCTGACCCTGGTTGGCATTATCAATGCGGACCAGGGACTGTTCGGCGCCGATTTTCGATCGGCGGAACGACTCGCACAGTCCATTGTGCAGGTCGCCGGGCGCGCCGGCAGGGAATCGCGGCAAGGCGAAGTGCTCATACAAACGGCGTTCCCTGAGCATCCGTTCTGGCAGTCCCTGATCGAAGGCGGTTATCCGCGCGTTGCGGATGAGTCACTCGCGGAGCGGGCGGAATCACGCTGGCCTCCGTTCACGCGGCTCGCATTGCTGCGTTCCGCCGCTCATCGTCAGGAGGATGCGCTGTCGTTTCTGCAACGTGCCGCCGAACTCATCGCGCTCGAAAAATCTGAATATTTGCGAGTTCTGGGCCCGGTAAATGCACCGATGGCGAAGAAAGCAGGGCGCTACCGTGCCCAGCTGCTGGTGCAAAGCAGCGACCGCAAAACGCTGCACGCTCGACTCGCGACGCTGCGGCCCGCCTTAGAGGCGGAGCCGTCGGCACGCAAAGTGCGCTGGTCAATCGACGTCGATCCGATCGAGCTGTTTTGATGTAGAATCGCCACCCCGATGAAGACCTTAGTCGCAAAACTTGTCCAGGATGCTCTCGCAACGTTGCCGGAGCTGGCCGCTGCCGTCGCCGATCTCGCACTGGAGACGACAGTTGAGCGGACCCGTGATCCCAGCCACGGTGATTTCGCGACCAACGTTGCGATGCGCCTGGCGAAACCGGCGGGCATGAATCCACGCGAGCTGGCAGCGACAATCGTCGCTGCGATGCCCGCCAGCGCGGACGTCGAAAAAATGGAAATCGCCGGCCCGGGCTTCATAAACATTCACTTGAGTGCTGCCGCTGTTCACGCGGAAGTCGCGGCAATTCTCGAACAGAAATCCGACTACGGCCGGAAGCCCGTGCAACCGCGGCCGCGAATACTTCTCGAATTTGTCTCCGCCAATCCCACCGGACCGCTGCACGTTGGCCATGGACGGCACGCCGCTTACGGCGCAACGGTTGGCAACCTGCTGCAGGCCGCTGGCTACACTGTCGAGCGGGAGTACTACGTAAACGACGCCGGCCGGCAAATGGATATTCTGGGCCTCAGCGTCTGGTTGCGTTGGCTGGATGCACAAGGAACGCAGATCGAATTCCCGAACGCTGGCTACCGCGGTGAGTACATCCGGGATATTGCCGCGGCAATAGATACGCAAAATGTTGCTGTGGTCGACGCGGCTACAGTACTTGCCGGTATCCCGGCGGACGAACCCGAGGGCGACAAGGAAACGCACATCGGTGCACTCATTGAGAGGGCGAAGGAAGTACTCGGTAGCGATAGTTTCAACCATATTCGGCAGCAGTCTCTGGAGTCTATTCGCCAGGGCATTGAAGAGGATCTCTCGGAATTCGGCGTCGTGTTCGACCGCTGGTATTCGGAGCAAAGCCTGACCACATCCGATCGCATCGACGCCGCTTTAGCGGTGCTGCAAGAGCGCGACATGTTGTACCAGAAAGACGGCGCCACCTGGTTTCGTGCCGAGCAGTTTGGTGACGAAAAAGATCGCGTCGTTATTCGCGACAATGGCGTGAAAACCTATTTCGCCTCCGACATTGCGTATCACTTCGACAAACGCGAACGCGACTACGATCACCTGATTGATATTCTGGGATCGGATCATCATGGTTACGTTGCTCGCGTGCGCGCCGGACTGGCGGCTATGGGCTATGAGCCAGAGAGCCTTGAAGTTGAATTGATGCAATTCGTCGCCCTCTATCGCGGCGGCGAAAAAGCGCAAATGTCGACCCGTTCCGGCGAGTTTGTCACCTTGCGCGAACTGCGCGAGGAAGTGGGCAATGATGCAGCACGCTTTTTCTACGTCATGCGCTCCCACGACCAGCATCTTGAGTTCGATCTTGAGTTGGCGAAAAGTCGCTCAAACGACAATCCGGTGTATTACATCCAGTACGCGCACGCGCGTATCTCAAGTGTGTTCCGACAACTGGCAGAGAAATCATTCAGCTACGACCCTGAAAACGGTCGCAGCAACTTGTCGGCGCTGGTCGAGCCGCAAGAGAAAGCATTGATGACTACGCTGAGTCGCTACCCTGAAATTATTGAACTTGCAGCGAACAATCGGGCTCCGCAGCACCTGGTGCATTACTTGCGCGATCTTGCGAACGATTTCCATAGCTACTACAACGCGCACGCGTTCATCGTCGACGCCGCAAATATTCGCGACGCGCGTCTGTCGCTTATCAGCGCGACGCGCTATGTCCTCGTTAGTGGTCTCGACATTCTTGGCGTCTCTGCGCCAGAGAAAATGTAATGGCGCAACGCAAGAAACGCCGCTCCACGCGCAAGCGCAGCACTGCACAACAGCAGAGTTATCCTGGCTGGCTGTGGATGTTATTTGGCCTGGCAATTGGTTTGTCGGTCGCGTTCGCGATCTACGTGAAGGACGACGAACCTGCGCCGCCGCTGGCCGCCAACGTACCGAGTGCAATTGACAAGAATGGCGAGGCCATGATCCCGGCAAGTGCAACGCCGGAACCCAAAGTTGAAAAGAAGGAGCGGCGCTTCACCTTCTACGATCTGTTACCGGCGGCTGAGTTTGTAGTGCCTGAAAAAGCGCCAACCGCTGAGGAAGAGGACGTACAACCTGCGGCCATCGTCGAGCCCGGGGTCTATGTTCTGCAGGCCGGGTCATTCTCGACCAACACGGACGCCGATCGACGCCGTGCCGAGCTCGCATTGCAGGGCATCGAGTCGCACATTCAGCGGGTCACGGTAAATGACCGCGACTATCATCGCGTCTATGTTGGGCCAACCGACGACCTCGACGAACTCAATCTGCTACGCAGCAGATTGCGGGCCGCAAAAATCGACGTCCTGAGAATTCGGCTTAGTGATTAGACGTCGTCAACTGACAACCTGTGTGGCTGTGTTCACATTGGTCGTATGCGCTGATACTTCGGCTGAGGAATCGACCCACATCAGTATCGCCGCTGTTGGCGACATGATGATTGGCACCGACTATCCGCGCAATCATTTACCGGACGACGATGGTGTTGGCTATTTCAGCGCCGTAACGCCGATTCTGTCGGCGGCCGACATTACTTTCGGCAACCTCGAAGGCACGCTGGTAGACGGTGGCGAACCGGCAAGCAAGTGCAAGAATATGAGCGCTTGCTACCTGTTTCGTTCGCCGACACGGTATGCGCGGCACTACCGAAAAGCCGGGTTCGATGTGTTGAGTCTGGCAAATAACCACGCCCGGGATTTTGGGGAGGACGGTCGCACTGCAACGATGCAGGCACTGGATGCAGCTGGCATTCACCATTCCGGCCGCGTCGGGGAGTTTGCGAGCTTCGAGAAGAAGGGGCTTTCTATCGCTGTTCTCTCCTATGCGGTTACACAGAAATCCAACCTGCTGCATGACTATGAACTTGCCGAGCGAACGGTTGCTTCTTTTGCGGCATCGCACGACATTGTCATCGTGACGTTTCACGGCGGCGCCGAAGGTGCGTCGATGATGCATGTACCCTTCGCGGAGGAAGAGTATTACGGTGAACCTCGCGGCGATGTCGCACGATTTTCGCGTAGCGTGGTCGACGCTGGCGCTGACCTGGTGCTTGGACATGGCCCGCACGTAGTGCGCGGTATGGAGCTCTACAAGGGCCGGCTAATCGCCTACAGCCTGGGCAACTTTGCAACCTATTACGGCATCAGCGTAGAGGGCGTGAAAGGCGTCGCGCCAATATTGACCGCAACGCTCGACCAACACGGCCGCTTTGTGGCGGGCAAAATCACCTCTACTGTGCAGCTGCGCCCTCACGGCCCGAGCATTGATGCTCAGGACAGGGCACTGAACCTGATCCGCGATTTAAGTCTTGAAGATTTCAAGGACCCTGGCCTGACCTTCTCTCCCGAAGGTGACCTGCTGCCCATCACTCATCTGCGTTGACGGCTTTAAAATTTACGCCGAGCGTGCGTAATTTCCGATACAGGTGAGTTCGCTCCATGCCAACGCGTTTCGCCAGCTGCCCGACCTTGCCATCGCAGAGCACCAGTTGTTGTTGCAAATAGGCGCGCTCGAACTGCTCGCGTGCTTCGCGTAGCGGTAGCGACAACAAGTCCTGCTTCACCAGCGGCTCATCAACCTGCTCGCCGGCGTTGATGTCCGCCTCAACTTCTTCGAGTGAAATGTCGCCTTCGCCTTGTGCAAGCAACAGGCGGCGCACCAGGTTCTTGAGCTCGCGAACGTTATTCGGCCACGGGTAGTTACGCAGCCGGTTTTGCGCCGCGACACTGAAGCGCCGAAACGTCAAAGCCTCGGAGTCGACGAGTTTGTCAACGTAATAGGCCAGCAATTCGGGAACGTCTTCGGAGTATTCACGCAACGGCGGTACTCGCAAGGACAATGCATTCAGATGCGAAACGACGTCGCGGCGCAACTCGCCACTGTCCATCTTCGCGTCGTAGTCTGTCCCGGCAGTGGCAACGATACGCGCATTGAGTCGTAAGTCCTCACTACCGCCCACACGTCGGATACTGCGGTTTTCCATGACCGCAATCAGGATTTTTTGTGCCGCATCATTCAGGTCGGTCAGCTCGTCGATTAACAAGGTACCGCCCGCGGCGCGCTCGAATGCACCGGCATGAATCTCACCGCCGGATTCACTGCCCAGCAGCTGTTCCTCGACGTTGCTGTCGGTCAGCGATGCGCCAGTAACACTTACCAAAGGCTCATCTGTACGACTGCTCAATGCGTGCAAATAGCGCGCGAATGCGCTGCGACCTGTGCCGGGCTCGCCGGTAAGCAGGACCGGGGCATCGTGCCGCGCGTACTGCTGCACTTTGTCGCGCAAAAGTTGCATTAGTTTGCTGCGACCGACCGGTGCCAGAAGTGACGGCAGCAATGCGTGTGCGGTCCTGGATTGTTTGTCAGCCGAGCTTAACGCGGCCTCAACGGTGCGTAACAATTTGGCAAGCGAGAGCGGCTTTTCGACGAAATCGAACGCGCCAAGGCGCGTCGCTTCGACTGCTGTGTCCACGCTGCCATGCCCGGACATGATGACAACCGGACAGTTCAGGTCGCCTCCCTCAGACCATTCGCGTAGCAGGGTAATGCCGTCGGTATCGGGCATCCAGATATCCAGCAGGATCAGGTCGAATTTTTTATCCGCACGCGCGGCGCGCGCCGCCTCTGCGTCAGCGGCTACTGTGACTCCATAGCCTTCATCGGTCAGAATGTCCTGAATCAAGGCACGGATGTCCTCTTCATCATCGACCACCAGCACATGAGATGTACTCATGCTTGTTCCCTCCTTTTCTCGGCACGTTTAGGTGCCTGTGTAATTATCGCCTCGCGTGCTGCCTCGGTCAGGGGCAGTCTGATACTGATAACCGCCCCTCCAGCTCTGCTGTTATATGCGCGGATTGATCCGATGTGTTCTTCGACCAGTTTTTTCACAATGGCAAGACCAAGGCCGGTGCCTTTCGGTTTCGTCGTGACGTAAGGATCAAACACCTGACTTAGCGAACTTTCTTCGAAACCAGGTCCGTTGTCCTCGACTTTGATTTGCATGATGTCGATATGGTCGATTTCAGCAACACTCACATGGACGTCGATCTGACCGTCGCTGGTGCTTTCGAGGGCTTCGATCGCATTGCGTATGAGGTTGTGCAGAATCTGCCGTACCCGACCAATGTCGGCATTGATCATTGGCATGCTCGGGTCTGAGGTTAGAACGATATCGATACCACTCTCCTGCGCGCGATACAGGTCGACGACTTCAGACACCAGCTTGTCCATACTGAACATTCCGATATCCATGTCCGGTGCTCGTGCATAGTCACTGAACGCGTTGACCATCTCCTTCATCGCCTCTACCTGTTGCACGATGGTATGGGTCGCGCGGTCGAGAACCTGCGCATCCTCTGCGTTCATTGTGCCGAGGTATTTACGTCGCATTCGCTCGGCGGACAGCTGGATCGGCGTCAATGGATTCTTGATCTCATGCGCCAGTCGGCGGGCGACTTCACCCCACGCAGCGTCTCGCTGCGCCTGTAACAGAGCCGTGATGTCATCGAACACGATGACATAACCGGCAGCGTTGTCTTCATCACCGGGCAGCGTGGTACAGGCACAGGTCAGCACGCGTCGACCGGTTTCACCACGCAGCACCAGTTGTTCGCGCCACTCGGTTTCGCCGGCACTAAGGTGCACTTTCGCGACATCGACAAACTGTTCGAGTAACGGCTCACCTTTTGCAATGTCTAACAGGAACTCCCCTGTATGGGCGCCGAGGTCGAAATTCAAAATCGCCCCTGACGCTTCGTTGGCAGTGCGAATACGCATGTCCGACTCCAACGCCACCACACCGGTCGATAGTCGCGCCAGTATCACTTCGAGATTGGTGCGCTCTGCCTCAACCAGCGCAGCAGACAGGCTCGCTTCGCGCCTCGCAGAAGCCAGCCGTTGCGTCATGTCGTTGAAAGAGTTGATCAGAAAGCCGATTTCGTCGCGCGACGGTTTCGGTAGCCGTGTATCGAAGTCTCCCTCAGCGACTGCGCGCGTGCCGGCAACCAGGTCCTGAATCGGCGCGACCATCCGCCGTGCCAATACAAACGCGCCATAGACGGCAGCCAGCAGACTCAACATGAAGATAATGGTTAGCGTTAGAGACAGTGTTTCCTTGAGCGGCTGCCGCAAATACAACATGCGCTGATAGCCAAGGTAAGACGAATCAACGCTCTCGGCCATGCGCGCCAGCCTTTCCGTCACCGGAAACTGTGCTTGCAGGACGCCAATTGGTTCTGCCCGCCCACTGATGCGAAACAGGACTGCCGTTCTAACAATGTAACCTTCCGGATCCAGCGCAACGTACGGCCTTCCCTGCTGCAATTGCAGCAGTACTTCTTCTGTCAGGGCACGCGGTAGTTCTGCTTCAGAGCTGTCTGAACTGGTTGCCAGAATACGGTTATTGCTACCGTAGATTGTTATCTCGCTGGCGCCGCTTTCGCGCCGCAACATGCTGAGTTCGAACACCAGTTGACGCTCGTTACCGTGCCCGAGCTGTTGCGCGATTTTCTGTGTCGTATTGAGATGCTGGCGCACCTGCATCGATAATGCTGCCTGGCTCAGCTTCAACGCATTCTCCATGCCTTCTTCCACTTCGATGTTGAACCAGGAATCGATGCCACGATTAATGAATTGCAGCGAGAAATAGAACACGATGATCAGCGGCAACGCGGCCAGACCGACAAACATGCCGACCATGCGTGCTTTTAGCCGGGCTCCGGGAACATGGGTCCGGTAATCGCGCCACAGCCTTGCAAGATTTCCGACCAGTAAAATAAACAGCAGAATGATGCCGGCAATATTGATTGCAAAAATCACGTTGTGCAGACGATCAAAGTCATTCGAGTTCTGCGCGGTGAGGCTGAGCAGGAACACAGCAACCAGGACCGTGCCGACCCCGAGCGCGGCCAGCGACGTGTAGAAACCGCGTTTTATCGCTCGAGTATCCATTCAGACCATTCACTTTCGAGTTGCCACTGGCCACGCCAGAAGAAGAGCATCCGGATTGGCGCGGAATACTGCCGCGTCTGCAGCAACGCCCGCACCCGTATTCGATATTCACTTGCCGTTTCGAGTACCGCGTCATCAATCAGTGGCAGACCCTGAATCCGGCCGAGGTTGTTCAATGCAGAGTAGAGTGTTGAGAACGAATCCTGCTCACCACTGTTCAGGTTGCGCACGATGTAGCGCTGCGTCAGCGGGTGATATTCCAGTTCGTAGCGGATAGCCAGCTCCGCCTCAAGATTGTCGAGATACCAGCGACGAACGCGGATTAGCTCGGCCTGCAATTCGATGCTGAGGGTAAAGCCGCTGGCAAGCGCCCGCAGCGCCTCGCTACTGAGTACCAGCTGCATCCGTGCGTCGAGTACGTGAACCCCGTCCCGGAGCTCCGCTTCGGCAGACCGAATCTCAAAGTAGCCTTCCCGATCCTCTTCGTCGTCCTGGGCAACAGCGACACCCGTGCCTGCCACCAGCAACCCCAGCAACAGCGCAGGCAGCAGGCGAAAGCGTCGATTTTTTGCTACAGATGACATTCGTGTTCTTCAGGAAACCTTTTCGAGACAGGCAAAATAGAAGCCGTCCAGACCCGCTGTTCCGGGCAGAATCTGCTGGCCGCAGGCCTTGCCCTGCATTAAATCGTGGATGTTGTTATTTTGCAACACGGTGGCTTGCTGCAGGTCACTGTGCGCGCCCAGAAAGCGTGTCACGACCGCATCATTTTCCGCCGCAAACACAGAACAAGTCACGTACAGCAGGCGTCCACCAGGCTTCAGCGTTTGCCAAAGACCCGTGAGCATCGCCAACTGCAGTTTGGCAAGCGCGGCGATATCCGCTGCGCGTCGCAGATGTTTTATGTCCGGATGGCGGCGAATTACACCACTGGCCGAGCATGCCGCGTCGAGCAAAATCCCGTCGAAAGGCTGCTGGTCCCACCACGCATCGGGAGTCGCCACGTCGCCGCACAGTATTGTCGCACCCAGGCCAAGCCGCTCGAGATTCTGGCTGACGGCCTCCAGCCGCCTGGCGTCGTTATCGACACTGGTTAATTCGATTTCTGCACCGCCAATCTCCAGCAAATGGGCGCTTTTTCCGCCCGGGGCCGCGCAGGCGTCGAGAATTCGTCCCCGTACTCCTGCCAGCAACCATGGCGCCGCCAACTGCGCCGCGGCGTCTTGTACTGACACATGCCCGTCAGCGAACCCGGGCAATCGGTCGATCGCCTGCGGCTCAGTGAGACGCACGGCCTGCGGCAACCCCGCGACTGTCTCGGACTCGATTTCGACCTCACGCAAGCGCCTGACGTAGTCGGCAGCGCTGCCATGCGCGGGGTTCACACGCAGCCACATTGGTGCGCGGTCATTATTGGCGGTCAGTATCGACTGCCAGTCGTCAGGCCAATCGCTGCGCAACATCTCGATCATCCAACGCGGGTGATCGTATTCAGCTTCTTCGTTGGACGGCGCCTGCTCGCTAATTCGGTCGCGCAAAAACCGCCGCAATATGGCGTTTACCAATGGCGCCAGCTTCGGACGACGCAGGTGCCGCGCGGCCTCGACCGTTTCCGACACCACCGCGTGGTCGGGAATGCGCGTATCGCTGAGCTGAAACAGACCCACCGCAAGTAGCGCATTCACACAGCTATCGCGCGCCTTGAGCGGTCGCGACAGTAGAGTGTCCAGCCACCCTTGCAAGTGCCAGTGATTGCGCAACGTGCCGTAACTCAACATGCGCAACAGAGCCAGATCGCGTTCCGCAACCTGCGATTCGCAATCTGCCAGCGCCCGGTCCAGCGACTGCCCCTGAGATATCACATTGTCGACAACCTGCGCTGCGGTGGCTCGCAGCTTCGCGCCCGAGGTGTTCTCGCTCATAGCTGCTGGCCAACGATGTCGACGTTCGAGATGAATTGTTTGGCACTAACGGGACGTTTACCGGGACGCTGTAATTCAATCAGGCGTAACGCCCCCTGCCCGCACGCAACCACAATGCCGTCGGGGCCCGCGTCGACAACGGTTCCCGCAGGCGCATCCTCCGCAACAGCTTCTGCAGCCCGCCAACATTTAATGCGCTCATCAGCGAACATAAAAAACGCGCCCGGCACGGGATTGAATGCCCTGACCAAACGTGCAAGTTCCGCGGCCGAACATTGCCAGTCGATCTCGGCATCACTGGTTTTTATCTTGTGCGCATAGGTCGCAGCGGCATCATTCTGTTCCACGGCGCTGATCCTGGAGTCGATAATATCTGCGAGGTGCTCTACCAGGAGCGTGCCGCCAACCGCAGCCAACCTGTCGTGCAGCTCACCGGCGGTTTCATCAGGACTGATCTGCAAAGTTTCGCTAACAAAGACCGGCCCGCAATCCAGCCCGGCAGTCATCGACATCAGGCACACGCCGGTTTCTTCGTCGCCGGCAAGAATTGCTGCCTGAATCGGTGCCGCGCCACGCCAGCGCGGCAACAATGACGCGTGTACGTTGAGGCAACCTGCTCGCGGAATATCCAGCACTCGTTGTGGCAGCAGCAAACCATACGCAGCGACGATCATGATGTCTGCTTGCAGCGCCGTTAGCTGCGCGGCAATGTCGTCGCCACGTAGTGATTCTGGCTGCAGCACATTCAGGTCATGCGCCAGCGCGAACTCCTTCACCGGACTTGCCTTAAGATGCTTACCGCGCCCCGCCGGTCGGTCTGGCTGGGTAAGCACTGCAACCGGAACGCTGCCTGCCTGCAGCAGCGCACGCAGCGAGGCAAGAGCGAACTCAGGCGTACCTGCAAAAATGACTCGAGGATTGTTCAAGGGATGATCCTACGGCGACCCGGCGTCTGCGCTGCGGTGACGCTGGTCGCGAACCAGGCGCTTGCGAATGCGCGAGCGTTTCGCCTCAGACAGATAGTCGACAAACAACTTGCCATCGAGGTGATCGATTTCGTGCTGCACGACCACGGCCAGTAAGCCTTCAAATTCTGCCTCGACTTCATCGCCATTGCGGTCCTGATATTGCACCCGAATATGGTCGGCGCGTTCTACCTCTTCGTAGTAGCCGGGTACCGACAGACAGCCTTCCTCACTGACCTGCACACCATCTTTCTCAAGAATGACAGGATTGATGAACACGTGCGGCGCAGAGTTGTCCGGGGAGACATCCGCGACCAGGAAGCGGCGGTGCACGTCAACCTGCGTCGCCGCCAGACCAATTCCCGGTGCCGCATACATGGTTTCAAACATGCTATCGAGCAGTTCTCGCAGGGCGTCATCCACCTCTGCAACCGGCGTAGCGGTCTTGCGCAGCCGCGGGTCCGGAAATTCCAAAATCGTAAGTTTTGCCATAATTTCTATACTGCAGAAAGTTAGTTATTCGCGTAAATTGCGACCAAACGAGTCTAAATGATTGACTTTACTTAATAAAATGTCAGACAATTGCCGCCAGACGAACTCATCCCGGTAGCAGATTACGCCCGGAAATGTGACGTAATTGGCAGCTTCGACGGCACCGGAACGACATATTATAGCAACGCCAAAAAGCTAAAGGTCTCAACACCGTGCATGGAGTATTGAGCAACATGTCCCTCCGAAAAATCAGCCTGAACTATCGCCTCCGAATCGCGTTCGCAGCATTTGCCGCAGCCTTGCTATTTGGATCCCTGAATGCGTTTTCGCAAAGCAGTTCACCGCTGGCCGACGATCATCCGGACGAATATACCGTCCAGGTGGGCGACACACTGTGGGACATCGCTGCAACCTTCCTCAAAGACCCATGGTATTGGCCCGAAATCTGGTACATCAACCCGGAAATCGCGAATCCACACCTTATATATCCCGGCGATGTGCTCGGATTGGTCTATGTCGAAGGCCGCCAGATGGTAGCGCCGATACGCGCATCCTCGTACCGCCTGTCGCCTGAGGCCCGCGCTACGCCTCTGACTGAGGCGGTTACGAGCGTCGCTTATGAAGACATCGCCGCATTTCTTTCAACCGGCGCTGTGTTGCAGAAGGATCAGATCGACCAACTTCCGTACCTGCTCGCTTCTCGTGGCGATCACCTCATCGCTGCCGCTGGCAACACCGTTTACATTCGCCGCAACACCAGCGACGAACTCGGACAGCGATTCAATATCGTCAAGGTTGGTGATGAACTGATCGACCCCGACTCCGACAAAGTTATCGGTTATCAGGCGGCTGTGGTCGCTTCAGGTACATTGCGTCGCGGCGGTGATCCGGCAACGATGGCGATTACTGAATCCACGATGGAAGCGAAACAGGGTGATCTCCTGATTCCGATTGATAACGCCCTGCCGCTGAACTTCTTCCCGAAAGCCCCTTCGAGCCAAATCGATGGCCGCATTATCGCGGTGGTCGGTGGCGTCAGCCAGATCGGCCAGTACATGGTCGTTGTCATGAACCGCGGTACCAGCGACGGCCTGAGCATCGGCGACGTTCTGACTGTATTCCAGGACGGGCCTGAAGTGGCGGACCATGTCGAAGGCGGCACGGTCAAGCTCCCGGACGAATCCGCCGGCACCGTAATGGTCTTCAAGACGTTTGGCGACATCAGCTATGGCCTGGTAATGGAAGCAACCACAGCGATTCATAACTACGATCACGTGCGCAATCCGATCTAGTCGAGAATCGATCTGCTTTAGAGAACGGCGCCTGCGGGCGCCGTTTTTATTGGCCTGACCGAATTACTGGGCACCGGTTGAAGGCACACCGCTGTATCATTCGTACTCAACTCTGCGAGCACAGCGATGAGCACAGTGACAGGCGCAACCGACGACGACCTTTGGCAGGCAGGCCCGCGGCATCGGATCATTCCGCACGGCGATGCAGACTTCCCGCAGTTGCTCGGCGAGATCAGCAATCCACCACACTTATTATATGTAGACGGCGACCCGGAGATTTTGCATCTGCCCGCGCTGGCAATCGTTGGCAGCCGCAACCCCACCAAGGGCGGCGAACGCAATGCCTACGAGTTTGCGCGCCACCTCGCTAGCGTCGGCTTTACGATTGTTAGCGGTCTCGCCCAGGGCATCGATACGGCTGCACATCGCGGCGCGCTCGCGGCCGGCGGCAAGACCATCGCCTTCCTCGGCCATGGTATCGACCGCATCTACCCGGCCAGCAACCACGGACTCGCGAAGGAAATTGCCGCGAGCGGCGCGCTGGTCAGCGAGTTTCCGCTCGGCACTCATCCGGGCAAGGAGCATTTTCCACAACGGAATCGCCTGATTAGCGGGTTGAGCCTCGGTACGCTGGTCGTTGAGGCCGCCCGGCGCAGCGGTTCGCTGATCACGGCACGGCTTGCGGCGGAACAGGGTCGGGAAGTCTTTGCGTTGCCGGGTTCTATCCATAATCCACTCGCGCGCGGCTGCCACGAGTTAATTCGGCAAGGCGCCAAGCTGGTGGAAACCAGCGATGACATCGTCAACGAACTGGCACCGCTCGCCGGGCAACTCCTGCAAAACACAATGGAATCAACGAGCAAGGAAACCGCGGTGGAATCGCTCGACAAAGAATATGTTCAACTGCGCAATTCCATGGGTCACGACCCTGTGAGCATCGATCAGCTGGCAGAAAATTCCGGATTGACGATCGACCAGGTTTCCTCCATGCTTCTGATTCTGGAGCTCCATGGGGAGATTGAATCCTTGTCCGGCGGACGATACTCGCTGTTGAGTTAGGCACTTCACGGAACCAGAAACTGAAGGAGCAGCTCCAGGCATGAAAGAAAATGTACTCGACGTACTAATGTACCTGTTCGAAACTTACGTCGACACCGAAGAAGAACCCGAAGCCGATCACAATGAACTGCGCGACGAACTCGCGCGAGCAGGTTTTGGCGACCCTGAAATAGACCGGGCGCTCGAATGGCTGGACGGTCTTACCGAACATCAGGACAACTTCCCATACCACGCTCAGACGGCGCACGGGACTCGCATTTACAGCGACTTCGAGCACGAACGTCTGGATTCAGCCTGTCGCGGATATATCACCTATCTCGAGCAGATCGGCATCCTGACACCGCCAGGACGGGAGATTCTCGTCGATCGATTATTGGCGCTGGAGTCGGCTGATATCGACGTTGAACAGATCAAATGGGTGGTACTCATGGTGCTCTTCAGCCAACCCGGCCAAGAGCTTGCCTATGCCAGAATGGAAGACCTGGTGTTCGAAGAAAGTACCGGCTCAATTCATTGACAACTTGACACGCTGCTGTGAAGCACGTAATTAAACCGCGGCATCGTCCGCGGTTTTTCATTTTTGGGTAACGCTCTCTATGGCTAAGAATCTCGTCATCGTCGAATCGCCTGCCAAGGCGAAGACCATCGAGAAGTATCTGGGTAAAGACTTCGAGGTCCTTGCGTCGTATGGACACGTCCGCGACCTGGTGCCAAAAGAAGGTGCTGTCGATACTGAAAACGGTTTCGGCATGAAGTACCAGATCATCGAGCGCAACGAGAAACACGTTAAGGCGATTATGCGCTCGCTGAAAAAAGCCGATGCTTTGTACCTCGCAACTGACCCCGATCGCGAAGGCGAGGCCATATCCTGGCATCTGGTTGAGCTACTCAAAGAAAAGAAAGCTCTGGACAACAAGGACGTACACCGCGTCGTCTTTCACGAAATCACCAAGACGGCCGTAAAAGACGCAGTCGCGAACCCTCGCGGCATTTCCTCAGATCTGGTCGGCGCGCAACAAGCTCGCCGGGCACTCGACTACCTGGTCGGATTTAATCTTTCGCCATTGTTGTGGAAGAAGGTGCAGCGCGGTTTGTCAGCGGGTCGCGTGCAAAGTCCGGCATTGCGCATGATAGTTGAACGTGAGCTTGAGATCGAAGCGTTCAAGCCGCGTGAATACTGGAGTATCGAGGCTGACGTCAGCAAACAGGAACAGCCTTTCCTCTCGCGCCTGGTCTCTTACAAAGGCGAGAAAGTTGAGCAATTTAGTTTCGAAAACGAAACGACAGCCCGCGAGGTCGAAAAGACTGTTGTCGAGGCCGCCGACGGTGAACTCACCGCGGTAAGCATCAGCAAGAAACAGCGCCGTCGCAACCCTACAGCACCGTTTACGACCTCGACTTTGCAACAGGAGTCGTCGCGCAAACTTGGATTTAACACGCAGTGGACCATGCGCGTTGCTCAGAAATTGTACGAAGGCATCGAGATCCCGGGCGAAGGCCAGGTCGGACTGATTACCTACATGCGTACTGACTCGGTGACCCTGGCAGACGTCGCAGTTGCCGAGATTCGCGAGTTAATCGCCGAACGGTATGGCGCGGACAACGTTCCTGAGGAACCGCGGACCTTCAAAACCAAGGCCAAGAACGCACAAGAGGCCCACGAGGCGATTCGACCAACGTCGGTTCGGCATACCCCCGAGTCGTTGAAAGATTCGCTGGACGAAGATCAGTTTCGCCTCTATTCGCTCATTTGGAAGCGCACCATGGCCTGCCAGATGGTGCCAGCGGTGTTTGACACCGTTGCGATTGAACTGGCGGCAGGTGACCCTGACGCCGGGCATCGCTTTCGTGCCAACGGTTCCGTCATGGTCGAGCCCGGCTTTATGGCCGTTTATAAAGAGGGTCAGGACGACGGAGCGAAAGACGATGATGGCGACCGGCTGCTGCCGGAAGTCCTCGAGGGCGATGTCATCAAACTTGATGAATTGCGCGCCGACCAGCATTTCACTGACCCGCCGCCGCGATTTACAGAAGCCAGCCTCGTCAAGACGCTGGAAGAGTATGGCATCGGTCGTCCGTCGACCTATGCGAGCATTATCGCCACGCTGAAAAATCGCGAGTACGTCGAGATCGAGAGCAAGCGTTTCTATCCAACGGACATTGCACGTATCGTGATCGGTTTTTTGACTGAACATTTTCTTCAGTATGTCGACTACGACTTCACGGCCAATCTCGAAGACGAGTTGGATGCCGTCTCGCTCGGCGAGAAGGACTGGGTGCCGGTGCTCGAAAACTTCTGGACGCCATTCAAGGAACTGTGTGTCGACAAGGAAGAGTCGGTCAGTCGCGAGCAGGTCGCACAGGCCCGCGAGCTTGGTGTACACCCCAAGAGTGGCAAACCGATGACCGTACGCATGGGACGCTATGGCCCGTTCGTACAAATCGGCACCAAAGACGACGAAGAAAAGCCGAAGTTCGCCGGCTTGCGTCCGGGTCAGAAGATGAACGACATCACCATGGAAGATGCGCTCGAACTCTTCAAGCTGCCGCGCAAGCTGGGCGAAACAGACGATGGTCTGGCAGTGTCTGCCAGCGTCGGTCGCTTTGGTCCATATGTTCGCTACGGCGACAAGTATGTATCGATGAAGGAAGACGATCCGTATACCGTCGAGTTGCCGCGGGCACTCGAGCTCATCGAAGCCAAAAAGATTGAAGACGCGGCTCGCCTCATCCTCGACTTTGAGGAGCAGGGCATTCAGGTTCTGAATGGCCGTTATGGTCCGTACATCACCAACAAAGAGAAAAACGCCCGTGTGCCGAAAGATCGCGAGCCGAAAACTCTAACGCTCGAAGAATGCATCGAGTTACTTGCTGCTGCACCAGTGCGCGGCAAACGCGGCAAGAAGAAAGCCAAAAAGAAGACGGCAGAGAAAAAGCCCGCCAAGAAGAAAGCTAAAAAGAAGGCCAGGAAAAAGGCTAAGAAAAAAGCCAAGAAAAAGACCACGAAGAAAACCGAGGAATAAGTCGCCGGCATGAATCAATTCATCTCCCGAGCTTCTGATGTCCTGCTCGCCGGAGGTGTAATTACCTGCCCCACGGAGGGCGTTTTCGGCCTTAGCTGTATGCCGGACAACTCGGCGGCGGTACTTCGACTGCTTGAGATCAAACAAAGAGATGCCGCGAAAGGCTTGATCCTGATTGCGGCATCGAAACAGCAGCTGCGCGAGTGGATAGGGGTATCGCCGGACCACATCCCGGACCCGCGAACAGAGCAGGTCATCACCTGGATCGTTCCTGCCGCAGAGGGAATATCGGAACTGGTACGCGGTGACCATGCCGGCATCGCCGTGCGTATTACGATCAACCCAACTGCGCGCGCGCTTTGCGAAGCCGTGGGTTCTCCATTGATTTCAACCAGCGCCAACACTGCGGGGGAGGCAAGCATTACTGACAGCGATGTCCTTCGCCGCAAGTTTGTCGGGAGTGTAGACTATATCCTCCCCGGCGAATGCGGGCCTGCACATGGTCCTTCCGAAATAATCGACCTGGCATCAGGCAAGCGGCTGCGATAACACGATGAATGAACTCGATCAGGTAAAGGACTATCTGCAGTCGTTGCAGAGCCGCATTGTCGCGAAGCTGGAACAACTGGACGGCAAGCAGACGTTTGGCCGCGATGCATGGCAACGACCTGCGGGCGGTGGTGGTCTCAGTTGTATTCTGAGTGACGGCGACGTCTTCGAGCAGGCCGGCGTCGGTTACTCGCATGTGTTTGGCAACGAATTGCCACCATCCGCGACTAAAGCAAGGCCGGACCTGGCCGGGCAAAGTTTTCAGGCATTGGGCGTGTCACTGGTGATTCATCCGCAGAATCCCTACGTACCGACCACGCATGCCAACTTACGCTACTTCTCAGCAGGTGACCCGGATGCCGGGCCCGTAGCCTGGTGGTTTGGCGGCGGCTTTGACCTGACTCCGTATTACGCATTTCCGGAAGATGTGGTGCATTGGCACCAGGTCGCCAAGAGCGCCTGCGACCCGTTCGGTGACGAAGTGTATGCGCGCTACAAGAAATGGTGCGATGAATATTTTTATTTGCGACACCGTGATGAGACGCGTGGCGTTGGCGGCTTGTTCTTCGATGATGTGAATAAGGGCGGCTTTGAGAAGAGCTTTGATTTTTTGCGCTCCGTTGGCGATAGCTTCCTGCCCGCGTACACCCCTATCGTCAAAAAACGAAGCAGTCACCCTTACGGAGAGCGCCAGCGTGAGTTTCAACTTTACCGTCGTGGCCGCTACGTTGAGTTCAATCTCATTTATGATCGCGGCACAATTTTCGGTTTGCAGTCCGGCGGGCGCACCGAGTCGATCCTGATGTCGCTGCCGCCACGAGTCCGCTGGGAGTACGGCTGGCAGCCGGACCCAGGCTCCGCGGAAGAAAAATTGTATACCGATTATCTCCACCCCAGAGACTGGCTCGGGGAGAGCTCCCAGTGAGGAATGACCCGGTCACAGATCTTGCTGCGGTTCTCTTTTTCAGGCACGAATGGTAACGTCGAACGATGTCATGGATCGAGGAAATAGAGGTAAGCGAAGCCGACGGTAAGCTGGCGCAGATTTATGCGGAGCTAATCAAGAAGCGCGGCAAAGTCGCCAACATCCTGCAGGTTCATAGTCTGAATCCGGAAGCGATGTCGAATCATGTCGATTTGTACATGACGCTTATGTTTGGCAAGTCCGGGTTGAGTCGCGCCGAGCGCGAAGCGATCGCAGTCGTCGTTTCTGCAACGAACGAGTGCCCTTACTGTGTCAGTCATCATGCCGAAGCGCTGCAACGCTACGTAAAAGGTGACGTTCTCAAAATGCTGGTGGAGGCTGACGGGCTGGAAACTCTGGAACCGCGGCTCAGCAATATCGTTCGTCACGCGGAGAAATTAACCTCGGCGCCCGGCGCGATGACTGATATCGACCTGGGTGAGCTGCGCGCTGTCGAGCTTAGCGACCGCGACATACTCGATATCACCTTGATTGTCTCGTACTTCAATTTCGTCAATCGGATCGCTCTGGGTCTTGGCGTCACGTATTCTGCCGACGAGATCGCTGGCTACAAAAACGACGAATGAAACTTATGCCACTAGCGACGTTCCTCCTGCTGCTCGCCGGCACGGCAGGTGCTGCTGGAGAGTCGGACCTGCGTCATGCGGGTAGTCTTGGTGGCATCAGGCTGGCAGAAAGCGAAGAACCCGCCGCACGCAAGGTTTATATCGTGCAACTCAGCGCGCCGTCTGCTGCCGACTTTGATGCAAAGATGCGACCGCTCGCGTACAAGACCGGCCCCGGACGCAAACGCTTTGATAAGTCCAGTGCAACGGTTCAGGCGTATGCCGCACGCCTCGCTGCTGACCAGGACGAAACCCTGCTAAAAGCCGGTCCCGGGGCAGAATTGGTATATCGCTACCAGTACGGTCTGAACGGATTCGCAGCGAGCATGCATCCATCGCAGGCACATAAGCTTGCGAGTCTTCCTGAAGTTTTGCAGGTTTGGGAGGATGAAATCCGACCTTTGACCACGGATCAAAGCCTCCGGTTTCTCGATCTTTTCGAGCCTGAAACCGGTTTGCGCGGTGCGCCCGGGCTCGACGGCGACGGTATTGTCATTGCAATGATCGACAGCGGTATCGCACCGGAGCACCCGGCGCTGCAGGACACCCGCGAAGCCGACCGCCCGAGCATGTGCCAGAGCGACTGGGCGGAGAATACGTTGCTTGGCAAGTGGCTGTGTCATCGCTTTGAGAAACGCGAAGACGAGGTCGTCTTCACACCACTCGAAGGTTGGACCGGCGAGTGCCAGGTTGGTGAAGAATTCGAAGCAAGCGACTGCAACAACAAGATAATTGGCGCGCGCTTTTTCTCGGCTGGTGCCGAAGCGACCGGTCCGATTGATCCAGGCGAGATCATGTCCGCACGGGACGTTGACGGGCACGGCACACACACGGCAACCACAGCCGCGGGTAATCGCGTCAGAGCGTCGATCTTCAATACCTTCATCGGCCGTATTGAGGGTGTCGCTCCCGCTGCGCGAATCTCGGTTTACAAGGCCTGCTGGCTGCGCCCTGGAGACACTCGCGCCAGCTGCAACACTTCCGACCTGGCCAATGCAATTGATGCCGCAGTCGCTGACGGTGTGGACATCATCAACTACTCGGTTGGCAGTTCGATGACCCGGATCACCGCGCCGGATGACATTGCCTTGATGGCCGCCACCAAGGCCGGCGTGTTTACCGTCGTCGCTGCCGGCAATGATGGTCCCGATTTCGACACCATCGGCTCACCCGCAGGCGGGCCTTGGGTTATTACGGCTGCAGCATCAACGCGCGACGGAAAGTCGTCGTCTGAAGCGCTGGAAATCAAGACACCGGCCAGCATTGCTGGCCTGTACGTGGCGCGCGAAGCCAATTTCACGCCCGAGCTGCAAACAGCCGGGCCGATTGAAGGCAGCCTCGTGCTCGCTGACGATGACACCGGTACAACATCTGACGCGTGTGAAGAGTTAGTTAATGGCAACGAGATCTCCGGCAAGATCGCGTTCGTACAACGCGGCAACTGCGAGTTCGAAATCAAGATCGCAAACGCAGATGCTGCCGGTGCGATAGCCGTTGTTGTGTACAACATCGCCGGCGACCCGATCGTCATGACGGGCGACGAAGGCAGTGCCGACATTCCCGCGGTGATGATCGGTCAGGCCGACGGCAATCTGATACTCGCTGAGCTCGACAATGGTGTCGACGTCACTGTTTTGTTGGACAAGAGCCTGTTCCTGGATGAGAACGACACCGGCAACCGCATGGCGTCGTTTTCTTCGCGTGGCCTGGGTCCGGTGCCGGATCTGCTAAAGCCCGACGTGACAGCGCCAGGTGTCAACATACTCGCCGGCTTTACACCCGATGCGGTTAACGCAACCCGGGGCGAAAACTTCGCTTACCTTTCGGGCACGTCGATGTCCACGCCGCACGTTGCCGGTGTTGCGGCATTACTATTGCAGGCCAATCCGGACTGGAGTCCGTCGGCACTGAAATCCTCCCTGATGACCACAGCACGTCAGAATTTGACGTTGGATGACGGCGAGACAGACGCCACGCCGTTCAACTTCGGCGCCGGGCACATCGTACCCAATGACGCGATCGACCCGGGCCTTGTCTATGACGTAAGCGACGATGAGTTCGATGCCTTCGGCTGTGGCATCGCCTCGCCCGCCGTTTCTCCAGAGCGCTGCGACGAACTGGAGCAGGCGGGATTTTCGTTTGCCGCTGAGGACCTCAACCAGCCGTCGATTGCCATTGCGAACCTGGCCGGCGAACAAACCGTCCGGCGTCATGTGACCAACGTAAGCGATGCATCGACCACGTATACAGCAGAAGTCTCTGCGCCATCCGGAGTGAGCGTCAGCGTGGTGCCGCCCAGTATCACGGTCGCACCTGGCGCTACCGCAAGCTTCGATGTTGTATTTCAATTCGAATCGGGCCCGATCGACTTGTGGCGCTTCGGCTCTCTGACCTGGACCAGCAACGACCGTGATGTGTATAGCGCGTTAGCTGTGCGGCCTGCGTCCGTTACGGCGCCAGGAGAAATAACTGCGCTGGGGACCAGTGGCTCCTTGTCGTTCGAAGCGGAGTTTGGCTACACCGGTGCGTATTCGCCCGGCGTACATGGTTTACGACTGCCCGTTGTCATCGGCGACAACGTCAACGACACCGCGGATAACAATTTCAGCTTCGTTGACAACGACCCAAGCAAGACCTTCTCGTTTCGATTCGACAACGGCGTAACCGCACATCTGGTGGATCTGGCGGCCAATCAGATTTTTCTGCGCTTGGCGTTGTTCGACACTCTGACGGATGGGGATGACGACCTGGACATGTACGTCTACTACTGTGCCGACCTCATCAACTGTGTTTTGATCGGCGAAAGCGGTGAGCCAACCTCACAGGAAGAATTTAATCTGTTCAATCCTGACGCCGGGCGCTACCTGGTTCTCGTGCATGGCTTTGAGACTGACGAGATCAGCGGCGGACCTGGTTCGATCTATCGACTTCTTGGTTGGTCGCTCGGGCGCGTCGATGACCCCGGCAACATGACTGTAAGTGGTCCTTCATTCGTCAACCCCGCTACGACCGGGACAATTACAGTTGACTGGAACGGATTGCTGACAGAGACCATTTACCTGGGCGGGATCTCCCACAATACACCGCAGGGTATTTCCGCATTCACGCTGATTCGGATCGCTAACTAGTCCGGGAAATCAACTTAGCCAGCCGCGATTCTTCGTTACGCGTGCGTACAACAGCAGCGCGATGCCGATAACAAATACCATCGACGGAATGATCAGGCTGCTGACACCCACAATACCGTATGCATCTCTAAGAACGAACGCGTCGACATCCTGCGCGACAATTGCCAGCAGCGAAATTATGAACATGGGTATGGCCCAGGTCTTGCGCAACAGCAGGAACAGACTACCCAGCACGCCCGCGTTGACCGCAATCGCGAAAGCAGCGGTCGCCCAGGTCGGGGTGCCAATGAAAAATTCTTGTTGCGCCTCGGTCAGCGCCGCAAGCGCCTCAGGTGTAATCGTCACCTGTCCGATATAGAAAACCAGTCCGATCAGGTTCCAGACCAGCGCCGCGGCACTGATAATCCAGAAATTGGTGCTCGGCTTGCCATTGATAATGTCCGACATCGTGACCCCCTTTGTTGTTGGCCCTGTCTGCCGGGCCCAAACGAGGCTATAAAGTAGCGCAGGGTTTGTGTCGGAAGCAACTGGTGACATGGTCGTTGACCAGGCCGGTCGCCTGCATGTGCGCATACATGATGGTGCTGCCAACGAATTTGAAGCCACGTTTCTTGAGGTCATTGCTGAGCGCATCCGACTCTGCTGATGTGGCCGGAATATCACTGTCTTTCTTGAAGCGGTTTTGAATCGGCTTGCCGTCGACAAAACCCCATATGTACTTGCTGAAGCTGCCAAACTCCTGTTGCACTGCGATGAACGCCTTGGCGTTGCTCACGGCAGACTCCACCTTCAGGCGATTACGAACGACCGCCGGGTCCAGCAGGATCTTTGCGATGCGCTTTGGCGTGAAACGAGCCACTTTCTCCACATCGAAGTCGGCGAAAAGTTTTCGATAACCCTCGCGCTTGTTCAGTATTGTCGACCAGCTTAGTCCGGCCTGTGCGCCTTCAAGAATCAGAAATTCAAACTGCACACGGTCGTCGAAAACCGGCACGCCCCATTCGGTGTCGTGATACTCGATGTACTTCAGGCTGGTGTCTTGCGCCCATTGACAGCGCTTAGTCTTTTTAGTCATAGCACTAAATCTAGCAGCTGCCGCCGGTTTCTGCTCACGCAATAATTCGCCACAACACCACCTTTCCCCAAAACCAGGGACAGTTTACTCAAACACCATTTTAAATTGGTGTTTGAGTAAACTGTCCCTGGTTTTTTTGGGCACAAAAAAGCCCGCGCGGTGCGCGGGCTTGGTCTTGCTTACTACTGGTTGCGTCAGTCTTACTTCTTGTCGCCGCCACAAGAACCTTCAGCTTCTTTCTCGCCACCACAAGAACCTTCAGCATCTTTCTCACCGCCACAAGATCCTTCAGCATCTTTCTCGCCGCCGCAAGAACCTTCAGCGTCCTTGTCGCCGCCACAGGAACCTTCAGCGCCTTTATCTTTGCCTTCGCCTTCCTTGTCGCCGCCGCAGCTACCTTCGCCGCATGAGCCTTCTGTTTCTTGCTTGCCTTCTTTGTCGCCACCACAAGCGCCTTCTTCGCCCAGCAGGAAGCCGGAACTCAGGGAGGTCATTGCGAATGGGCTTTGTACAACTTCGGCAGTTGCGATGCTTGAACCAAGCGCAAACGATCCAGCTAATGCTGCGCCAACAGCCAACGCAATAGGTTTAATCACTTTCTTATCCGACATCTTCTTTCTCCTACAGGGTTAATGGGTATGGTGGGATTAGGTCTCCCACGTCACCGATTGCAAAATTTGCTTTTGTACATCTTCCAGCTCTTCTTCCCGAGAACCAATGATGGCAATACTGCCGTCGCCTACAGGCAATATGACACCGTGAGAATTCTCATCGTTCAATGTAATTGCCTCGGAAATCTTTTCGTTCGGCAACAACATAATCGTAATTGGACCGTGCTGACCCTGGATAACCAGGTGCGGTACTTCGTAGCCGCTGATCGGACAGGTCTCTGCAAAGGTAATCAGCCCGACGTTGTGATCCATGTTCGCAATATTCTGCGGCACGACTTCGTGCAGATGGTCGGCCGGTACTGTCTTGTCAGTTATCTGTAAAGCTTTCGGCTCGTGCGTCACATGCGCCAACACTTCCTGGGCCAGTGAATCGTAGTTGCTGCTGGTGTCGGCACTAAAACGAAAACCGATGAACACCGCCAGCGCGACGGTCGCGGCCACCGCAAACCAGCTTTTTACAGCAACCCGGCGGCGCGGCTCAAGTGCTACGACATTGCCGGTATCGATTGCGTCCAGCGATGGCATGACGAGTTCCGGAACGTCAAGCGCGAGCGCCCGACCGATCTTCAGATCCAGCGCCAGCATCTCGCGACGATACTCCTGGCACGACGCGCACTCACTGACGTGTCCTGCTCCGCCATCGAAGCTGGGGTCTGCGCCTAGTGCCTGTTTGTAGTCGTCGCAATTCATAGTGTTGCCTGCTGTTCCATTACGTCCCTGAGCTTTGCCCTTGCTCTGTGTAACCGCGTTAATACCGCGCCTTGTTTCAAATTCATTTGTTCTGCGATCTCGTTGGTGCTGAATCCCATCATGACCTGTAGTACCAGCGGTTCGCGATAATCATCTTCCAGTGCATAAATAGCCGCACGCATATCACCAAGATCATCATCCGGCTGTTCGGCCAGCAAAGCAGCTTGTGAGGCGGTCAGATTGTCGATATCGACTGTCTCGAGCCTTTTTCGCTCGAAGTACCTGGCGTTTTCCCGACGTACGATCGTCAACAGCCAGGGTTTGGCCGCCGAGTCATCGCGTAGTGCCTCCAGCGATTTCCACGCCCTCAGCATCGACTCTTGTACTACGTCTTCAGCGATCGCTTTGTCCCTGCATAACCAGGCGGCATAGCGATACATATCCTGATGGAATACAGCCACTATCTGATCAAATCTCTTGCGCCGAACAATGTCGGCATTGTTGCTTTGCATACGAGAAGACCCGCCTGTTCTTGGTTTTATTACGGAATGCAGCGAAAACTGTGATTCAGGCGTGGAATCCCACCCTAAATACAGGGAAAATCACAGCTTATAAGGTAATTTAGACTATATATGAGCGGCAATAAAACCCTACGGTTCCCCCAGACCCGGATGCGACGCAGCCGACGCACTCCGGCGCTACGCCGCCTGGTGGCCGAATCGGACCTGAGCGCGGGCGATCTGATCTATCCGGTCTTCGTTCTCGAAGGCAAAAACCGCACGGAACCGGTGCTTTCGATGCCGGGTGTTGAGCGTAAGAGCATTGATAAGTTGTTGCTTGAGTTGCGCGATGTGGTGGCATTGGGGATCCCGGCAATTGCCCTGTTCCCGGTTGTCGATGATGCCAGCAAGTCGCTGGACGGGGCCGAATGCGCCAATCCGGATGGCCTGGTGCAGCGCGCTGTGCGCGAAATCAAGGCCGCATACCCCGATTTGGCGGTGATAACCGATGTTGCCCTCGATCCTTATACCACCCATGGACAGGATGGCATCATCGATTCCGCCGGCTATGTCTTGAATGACGCGACCGTCGAAATGCTGGTGCAGCAGTCCGAATCGCATGCCGATGCAGGTGCTGATATCGTCGCGCCATCCGACATGATGGATGGGAGAATTGGCGCGATACGCAACCAGCTCGAATCGGCAGGCCACCATAATACGATGATTCTCGCGTATGCCGCCAAGTACGCATCCTGTTTTTATGGCCCGTTTCGTGACGCCGTAGGCTCGGCGACCAACCTTGCCGGTGGCGACAAATCCAGTTACCAGATGGCGCCGACAAACAGCGATGAAGCATTGCGCGAAGTCGGTCTCGACATTGCCGAGGGCGCTGACATCGTGATGGTGAAACCCGCTATGCCGTACCTGGACATCGTGCGTCGCGTATCGGAAACCTACGCCGTACCAACGTTTGCGTATCAGGTCAGTGGCGAGTACGCGATGTTGAAAGCGGCCTCGGCGAACGGTTGGCTCGACGAGCGCAAGTCGGTGCTCGAAGCATTGCTTTGCATCAAACGCGCGGGCGCTCGCGCTATCCTTTCTTACTACGCAATCGACGCCGCTCGTTGGCTCGCTGACTAAGGTTATACTGGCGGCGTGGAAGCAGAGACCGTGACAATCGATCGGTACGGCGTCATGGGTTATCCCGTGTCGCATAGTCGTTCGCCGGTGATTCACCGCCTGTTCGCCCTGCAGACTGGACAGCAGCTGCAGTACGAATTGTTGCAGGTCACACCGGAGAAGCTCGAAAGAGCGACCCGGCAGTTCCACCACACCGGCGGCAAAGGTCTGAATGTGACGGCTCCGCATAAACAGACTGTAGCCAAACTATGCGATCACGTATCGGAGCGCGCCCGCCTCGCCGGCGCGGTGAATACGCTGTCGTTCGTCAACGAGGAAATCCACGGTGACAATACCGACGGAATCGGCCTGCTACGCGATCTCGTCGTCAACCTTGGCGTCAATCTTGACGGTGCGAGCATTTTGATCCTTGGTGCCGGAGGCGCGACTCGCGGCATCGTTGGCCCGTTGCTCGAAATGGAGCCGTCAACCTTGCGCATTGCCAATCGAACCCTGGATCGGGCGCAAGCGATCGCTAATGAGTTCAGCCATCTGGGTGAGGTGTCGGTCTGTCGCTTCGATTCTGTTCCTGCCACCGAGCAATATGACCTGATCATCAATGCGACGTCTGCTGGCGTGAAGGGCGAAGCGCCGCCGTACCCGGTCAGCGCAGTCAGCGAAAATACGTTTTGCTATGACCTTTCCTACGGGTTGCATCCCACACCGTTCAGTGTGTGGGCACGGCAACACAACGCTGCAAAATCGGTGATGGGCTGGGGGATGCTGGTCGAACAGGCCGCTGAGTCATTCAGTATCTGGCGTGGGGTCATGCCGGATACGGCACCTGTCTTGAAGCAAATAGTGATCAATGCCTAGGCTATTCTGCTTTTAGGAGCGTTGGTCCGATGAAAAGAGCAGGCAGAAGCGGCGTCATAAAGATCATGTCGGTCGCCACAACACTGACCTTTTGTCTGTCAGCAGCATTTGCCAATCCAGGCGATGAGGCCAACGGCTTTCGAGGCTGGGTCCTGACGTACTGCGACGGCAACCAGCCTATCGAGCCAGCAATTGTCGACTACGCTTCCTGCAGCACAGAAGATGCCTTTTACCAGGTCGCCGCGCCTGGTGTTCGGTACAAGAGCTTGCGCCAGGGAACGGGCCGGGCTGCCAGGGACGGTGATGTAGTTGTTGTGGAGTACCTTGGTTGGGTTTACGACAAGGAGTCCGCTTACGCAAGAGGTGCGATCGTCGCTACCTCGTATACTTTCGAAAATCAGTCTTTCGAGTTTACTCTTGGTGACGAAAAAGTCATTTCAGGGTGGGAGCACGGCATCCGCGGTATGCAGCGTGGTGAAGTTCGTGAGCTCATTATTGCTCCGGACATGGCGTATGGTGATCGCGAATTGGGAGATCGAATTCCGCCTGGTTCGACCCTGGTATTCGAGATTGAGTTGTTGGGATTTAAACTCGTCGAGTAAGTATCGAGGTCAAAGCAGTTGCACCAACTAACTTTGTAAATATGAACATTGAATTGCTTGCCGACCATTCCCAATCGATTCCGATGCTGGCGGATTGGTACCTATCGGAGTGGGAACCGTATTACGGAGTCAACGGGCCAGGCAATGCACAAGCTGATCTGGAGTCGCGCTGCAATCGTGACGAGATTCCCATTGGTTTCGTAGCCGCCGAAGGCGGGGAGATATTTGGAACAGCGGCGCTGGACCTTGATGCGGCGACCTGCTTGTTCGAATGGGCTGGCGTGCAGTCGGAGAAACCGAGTTTCTCGACGGGGAGCAGGGATCAATTTATGTACGTGATCTGTGAACAGCCTGCAGCGAACTGCGGCTTCTGGCTGATTGCAGAAGTTCGCAAGGATCGCGTTAAGATTTCTGCTTGTGACTCGAGGCGGTCGTTGCCAACAGACCCTCGCCAAAAGGGATGGTGCGCAGTTGTAAGCAGGTCGACATTGGATTCAATCTCCGGGCTGGAAAAGAAACGGTGCAGACTTCGCTTGGAAGCCGGCTCCGGTTTATTGATCTGCAATCGAGAAGGACTAGAAGCTCGGCCCGTCAGTATCAGCGGCCTCGAATGTCACGAGGCGATCACCGGATACTGGGTCGAGGAAGAAGATCGTCGGGTCAAGCCCGTCATCACCGTCTGTATCATTGCTTCCCTGACAGGTCGCCGCGATCGTGTACGTGCCAGGCATAAGCGCTGCTCGATATTCGTAATCGCCGTCATTGTCCACGTCTTTCGCTTCCACGGTCGTGTAGACGTCATCGACAACGCCGATTTCTCCGGTATCAACGTCACCCTCGAACACATAGATCACATTGCCTATAGCGTAGTTCATGGCAGTGGCACTATCGGCGTTACAGTCGTTTTCGGCTTTCATTACCGTCGCTGAGGAAATTTCCCCGACGACGGAACCGAATTCCTCGACATCCAGCACTCGAATAACCGGCTTCAGTATATAGAGATTCCGACCGACAGCTTCGGTCAGACCCTTACGCACATCCCAGTCGAAAAGCAGACGCACGGAGTCGTTGGGTTCGACGTCAAAGTGATTTATCAGGCGGACTCGGTCGCTTGGCACATCGATATCCACCACTACCATCGAGCCGTCGTCGGTCATGGCATGGGCCGCGGACGAGGTAGAGTCATCGACCTTCATTTCGAGCCAATTGTAAGTCCCTGCAGGAATATTCGCCCGCTCGACAAAAATCGCAGGGTTGTCGACAGTAAGCTCGAGCAGATTCACAGTAACCGGCGTATCGATCATGTCGAGTTGGAATGCCGGCCCATTGCCCTGAGGTTTGATCCAGAATTCCGTCACGGTGATATTCAATGCCACTACGCCATCAACAGGGCGATCCATCAGGGATACACTGATAGTCCCGTCGTTGGAGTCGCTTCCGCCAGAGCAGGCCCCTATAACGGAGGCGAGCGCTGCGATCGTCGTTACCCGGATTCCTTTTCGAGTATTCATGATTTCGATACCTTGAGCTAGATTTGTCTCGCGTAGCATGTTGAATCGACCGAGCCACTACTGTGAACTCGGTCACAGTTTGGATCTGATCGAGCATTTCAACATCGGATAGTCGAATAGGCAAAATGCTTCAACATTGAACTCAGTAAACGATGCCTCCTATTGGCCGTTTTAGAAGGTTGCTTGGATCTTTATTCTTATTGGTGTCGCTTATGATTGGTTTATGCGCCGGTCTGTTCATGCGGTGTACTGGATCGGTCTTGTTGCCATGTTTGTCGTCGAGGTCTCGCTGTTACCGCAGGTCAGCGAGACCAACGTCGCCTGGGTCAATCAGTGGCTCGCAGCCATTGGGGAGCAGCTCGGCTTTCTATATAGTCCCGAGCCTACCGTAGAGTTTTAACTACCTTGCGGTTTAGTTCGGAGCTGCAATTGACTGGCTGGTCGTGGACGAAAGGAGACGGTCGAGTGTTAAACTGCCAGCAGGCCGCGGTGAATATCACACAAGCAAGCGCACGAATGGAGAGGCTCCATGTACAAGATTAGCTTGCCCAAGGCACTCCTGGTGTTTGGGATCGTCGGACTTGTTGCCGGGGTGTTTGCTGCAGTATTAAAGCAAAGCCTGAGCATCGATCCAGCATCGACATTCGACAAAGTAGTGGGCCCGGCGACGTTCGTGGCAATCGCTTTGCCAGTCCTGATTTGGGTGCAGCGTCGCGTGAGCGCAGGGCACTTCGTTTGGCTTCGGAAAAAGTAGGCTTCATAGCAGCGCAAACGAATGGTCGCACTATTCCTGATATTAATAGTCATTGCCGGAATTTTGATTCTTCCGGGATGGTATTGGTCGAATAAAGCTCAGCCCCGGAATCTCTGGATATGCCTTTTGCCAGCGGCAGGCCTGGCGTTCTGGTTGCTGCTAATGTGGCTTGGTTTCGGAGCGCAGAGCCTGGCTAACCTGGTCGAGGCACCGATCATCGCGGGCGTTGCAGTGTGTGCGGCGTATTTGCGGTTGTTTGTCTTTGTTAAGAGCCCGACACTCAATCCCTACGGGACTTTTATCGCTGTTGCCGCAGTAATTTTGGTAACCATTGCTATAAGAGCCTTTATGCCGGTACTACCCGAGTAGCAAAAGGAAAGTAAGGCGAGGACAGCTAGTGTTGACGTATAGCTTGCAGACTCAATCATCGTTCCCACCTACTTGGAGTTGATAACAGTCGATGACAGAGGTAATTGAAATTGCTGCGGCGTTCGCTCGAGCGCTGTTTTCTGGAGATGCAAAAAGCGCACATGCATTGTTGTCTGATGACTTGCGCGGTGAGGTCGAAGCAGTAGATCTTGCTTCACAATTCGCGTTGTTGTCGGAAGACATGGGTGGCGTCACGGGAACCGGCCAGCCAATGGTGATTCTGGAGGAATGGCCGGACATGTCGGCAGAAGATCGGGCGATGGTCTATGTGCCACTGGAAGGTGACGACTTCTCCGAAGCGATCACTGTAAGAGTTTCTGTCATCAACGATGTGGTACGGATCTCGAACATCGAGTGGGGACGACCTTGACCGGCTGCTACTGACCCGATAACGATATCGAGCCGCTTTCCGCTATTCGAATTTTCCGTTTGTATGCGCCGGGGTCGAGTTTGGCTGTGAAGGAAAAGTCGAAGTTATCGCTGTCCTTGGCCATCAAGGAGCGCAGTAGCCGGATTCCGGCAATGACGTTGACGCCTGCGGTAACCGTAAAAGTCCCTTCGCCGTAGCCTTCTATAGTGGGAAGCTCGTTGCCAACGCCTTTTATGACATCTTTGCCGTCCAGGCCAATTGCATACGAAATGCCAGCAATTTCAAGCGGTTCGAGGTTCGGGTTGATCACGTGCAGGCGGATCTCAAACGTCGGCAATCCGCCGCCGGTCTCGGACGGGATTGGACGAAACGACTGTAAGCTCACCGTTGGTGCCTCGTATCCCGAGCCCATGCCGGTGCAGCCAGTTAGCATCGCAGCGGTCATGAAAAGTATTGCCAGTGTTGTTGTGGAGCGGATCATCGCATCGTCACCAATTCTTCTGCACTCGTGGGATGGATCGCAACGGTATCATCAAAATCTGCTTTCGTCGCACCCATCCGAATCGCAACGGCAAAGCCCTGCAGCATTTCGTCCGCGCCGTCACCGATAATATGGCAGCCAACAACTTTCTCTTCCGCGCCAATCGTCACCAGCTTCATTGCTGATCGTTGTTTCTTGTCGCCGAGCGCGTAATACATGTTTGTAAAGCCGGTTGAGTATATTTTTACAGCATCGCCATACTCGGTGCGGGCCTCTGCCTCGGTGAGCCCAACGGTGCCCATCGGCGGATGACTGAAAATCACGGTCGGGATGATTTTGTAATCAAGGTGTCGGCCCTCCATACCACCGTAAAGCCGGTCCGCCAGCCGGCGGCCGGCGGCGATCGCAACCGGTGTCAACGCGGGCCGGCCGGTAACGTCTCCAAGAGCGAATATGTGTTCGACGTTCGTCTGTTGGTAGTCATCTACCGGGATCGTGCCCGATTTCCCCGTTTCGACGCCGGATTTCTCCAGCTCCAGGCCTTCAGTATTCGGTTCGCGGCCGATCGCCCACAACACGCAATCGACCGGACCGAAAGTGCGGCCGTCCTCTGCATGCAGCACAACACCGTCGTCCGTTTTTTGCAGAGACTCAGGCACGACGCCCGTTTCCAGACTGATACCATCCTCACGCATTGCAGTCATTAGCTCGGCACCCAGCATCGCATCGAAGCTACGTACGATCCCGTTCTTACGGACCAGCATCTGCGTATCACTGCCTAAACCATTGAAAACTCCGGACAATTCCACTGCAATGTAGCCGCTGCCCAGGACTATGACTCTTTGCGGGCGATCCTTAAGCTCAAAGAACCCGTCGGAGGTAATGCCAAGCTCCGCACCAGGAATGTCCGGCATGCTAGGCCGTCCACCGGTTGCAATCACGATTCGGTCGGCCGTGTATTCCGTGTCGCCGATTGCAATGGTGTGTGCATCGACGAAGCGCGCGCTGCCTGCAATATAGTCCACCTTGCTTTTGTCGAGCAGCTTTTCGTAGATGGCATTGAGTCGCGCGACATAGGCATCGCGGCGCGTTTTAACCGCGCCCCAGTCGTGGCCGTTGACCGCTACGTCGAACCCGTAGTCGGCAGCGTGCTCGAAATGATGCGCATGACTGGCGGTATGCCACATGACCTTTTTCGGCACACAACCCACATTGACGCAGGTGCCGCCCAGCGGTCCGTGCTCCGCGATCGCTACTTTCGCTCCGTACTCGGCTGCTCGACGCGCGTGTGCGACACCGCCGCTACCGCCGCCGATAACAAAAAGATCGTATTTCTGGCTCAAAGTTTTCTCCATCTGCTAAAGTCAGCGCGATGACCAATCCCCTTCTGGACACCTCGTCGCTTCCGCGATTCACCGAGATTTCACCTGAGCACGTTATGCCAGCGCTCAGCGAGCTTATCGCAGCGCATCGGCAAAAGCTCGACGACCTGCTCGACAACACACCGCAGCCGGAATTCGACTCGCTGATTGCGCCACTCGAAGAGATGGACCACGAACTTTCGAGGGTGTGGTCACCTGTCAGCCATCTGCAGGCAGTACTCGGATCCGGCGAATGGCGAGAGGCGTACAACAATGCTCTACCTCTGTTGACCGAGTATGCGACGGAATTGTCACATAACCTGCGCTTGCAGCAGGCCTACACCGCGGTAGATCAGACGCTGCCCGAAGCAGCCACAGAGGCACAAAGAAGTGTCGTCGACCAGGCCCTGCGCGATTTTCGCCTGGCAGGCGTGGACCTTCCCGAAGCCGACAAGGAGCGCTTCAAGGAAATAATGCAGGCGCTGGCCACTGCGCAAGCCGAGTTTGAGCACAACGTGCAGGATGCGTCGGACGCCTGGAGCCTGCATATTGAAGACGAGCGTGATCTCGACGGCCTGCCATCGCAAACGATCGAACGTGCTGCAGCCGAGGCTCGCAAGCGTGATCGACAGGGCTTGCTGCTCACGCTCGACTACCCAACCTACGATGCCGTTATGCGGCATGCGGAGAAGCCGAAACTCCGCGAACTAATGTACCGCGCGTGGGTTACGCGCGGCTCGGACCAGGGGGACAACCCGGAGTTGGACAACAGCGCGCTCATCGAGAGCATCATGGCCCTACGCCACGAAGCAGCGCAGCTGGTTGGGTTCGACAGCTATGCCGATTACTCGCTGGCAACCAAAATGGCGGATTCCAGTGAAGAGGTCGTTGGCTTTTTGCGTAAGCTCGCCGCGCGATCGCGAGCAGCTGCAGAGAAAGAGCTATCGCGACTAAGCGAGTTTGCACAACAGGCCCTTGCACCGTGGGACATAAACTTCTGGCTCGAAAAGTACAAGCAGACGAAATTCTCTATCTCGAATGAGGAGTTGCGCAGTTACTTCCCAGCGCAAACAGCAGTCAACGGCTTGTTCGCATTGGCCGAGCGCTTATACGGAATTCGGCTTGAGGCGCAGGACGATGTCTCCGCCTGGCATGAAGACGTGCGCTACTACAGCGTGCGGGATGAAAAAGGTGCATTGATTGGTGGCTTTTATACTGACCTGCATGCACGCACCGGCAAACGCACCGGCGCCTGGATTGCCGAGTGCGTGAGCCGCAAGAACCTGGACGGTCACGCGACGCTGCCGGTTGGTTATCTGGTCTGTAATTTTCCGCCTTTCGATGACCTCGGCCGCTCGTTGCTCTCACACGATGATGTTGTGACATTGTTCCACGAATTTGGCCATATGCTGCACCACCTGCTGACCCGAATTGACTTCCCGAGCATCTCCGGCATCAACGGCGTTGCCTGGGATGCCGTCGAATTGCCGAGCCAATTCATGGAAAATTTCGCGTGGAACTTCGAAGTATTGAAAAATTGTTCCGGACACATCGAGACCGGCGCACCTTTGGACAAACAGCTGTTCGACAAGCTTGAGAACAGCCGCAACGCCGGCGCCGCGCTGGCGATGTTGCGGCAGCTCGAGTTCGCGTTGTTCGACTTCCGGCTGCACGCGGAGTACGACCCTAAACTGGGATCGCGTGTGCTGGAAATCAACAAACAGGTACGCGACGAGATTTCACTCATCGAACACCCCGACTTCAATCGAATGTCACATAGCTTTTCGCACATTTTTGCTGGCGGCTACGCTGCAGGCTACTACAGCTACAAGTGGGCGGAGGTTCTGGCCGCCGACGCATTCAGTGCTTTTCAGAACGCCGGCGTGTTTGACCAGGAGACCGCGCGGCGCTTCCGGGCCGAAATCCTCGAAGTGGGCGGTAGTCGCGACATCATGGAGGCATACATTGCTTTTCGCGGCCGCAGGCCCGAAATCGACGCACTGCTCGCGCAAATCGGCATAGCGAGCCCATGAAAATCGCTACCTGGAACGTCAATTCGATGAAGGTGCGTTTGCCGCACGTACTCGAGTGGCTGGCAGCGAACGAACCCGACGTTTTGGTGTTGCAGGAAATCAAGCAGCAAACGGAGGCTTTCCCCGGTGAAGAACTCACAGCGGCCGGGTATCAGTCCATCGCCAATGGACAAAAGACCTATAACGGCGTTGCGATAATCAGCCGCAATCAGGCCTCTGATAGCGTGCTTGAATTACCCAGCTTCGACGACTCGCAGCGGCGCGTACTGGCTGCCACGATTGACGGCGTTCGTGTGGTCGATTTGTACATCCCGAACGGTTCCGAAGTTGGCTCCGACAAGTACACCTATAAACTGAAATGGTTGACCGCGCTGCATACCTTCCTCAGCGATGAACTCGCGCGCCATGAAAAACTCGTGGTGCTTGGGGACTTCAATATTGCTCCGGCCGATGCGGACATTCATGACCCGGTGAAATGGGGCGATGCCATTCTTGCCAGCCCGGCCGAGCGGGCAGCTCTGCAAAGCATACTGCAACTCGGACTGACGGATGTCTTCCGCAACTTCGAACAACCCGAGAAAACGTTTAGCTGGTGGGACTATCGTGCCGCCGGTTTCCGTCGTAACGCCGGTTTGCGGATTGACTTAATACTGACATCAGACGTTATGACCGCCGCATGTACTGCCAGTTATGTTGACAAGGAACCGCGCACCTGGGAACGACCGTCAGACCACGCACCGGTTGTCGCAGAGTTCAAAGTTTGATTTTTACGGATATAACATATTGCTCGATTTCATGGCATAGCTCGATTTGTTCGCGTGTATCATTTGCGGACATTGGCTCGTGACACAAATGAAAAGAATAATGAACCACGACCGTCGTAACGACTATGACGTAACCAACAAAGTTCAGGTCAGCAATCCAACATCCGTTCGCGATGCTGTGCATGAACTCTTTAGCGAAGCATTCCCGGGCGCGTCGTTCGATAAACTGTGGCTCGCTTTTTACGATTTCGAACGCCTGTTCACTGGCCGTTTTCCGGGCTACCGCGGTTGCGACACGACCTACCATGATGTCCAGCACACACTTGATATGACGTTGACTTTGGCACGCCTGGTCGTCGGCTATGAACGCAGTGTCGACCCTGCCGACAGACTCGGTCCGGGCCGCGCACAGATGGCGATCGTTACCTCGCTGTTTCACGATTCGGGTTACATCCGGCACGAAGAGCGGGATAAGGACTTCAGCAACGGCGCGCAGTTCACGCTATACCACGTATCACGCAGCGCGGACTTTTTGCGTCGATATTTGCCCGAGCTGGGCATGAGCAAAGACGTCGGCGTGGCTAGCATGATTGTGCACTTCACCGGCTACGAACTCGATCTGGACTCGATAGAGCTGGACGACCCGCGCGACATTATTTGTGGCCACCTGATTGGCACCGCGGACCTGGTGGCCCAGATGGCCGATCGCTGTTATCTCGAAAAATGCCGTGATCGGCTCTACAAAGAGTTTGTCGTTGGCGGCGTGGCCGTGGAGAATGCTTCGCCAGGTCAGTTTCAGGTGCGCTACAAGTCAGGCAAAGATCTGTTGGCGAAGACACCGCAGTTTTACCAACAGGTTATGCGTGATCGGCTGCATCGCAAGTTTAATCGTGCCTACCGCTACATTGAGGTTTTGTATGGCGGCCAGAACCCATACATCGATGCGATCCGCATGAACATTGCACACCTGGTCCGGGTAATCGAAACTAACGACTGGTCATTGCTGCGTCGCGAACCGCCGTATTTCCTTGGCATTGTGAATGCGGTGAATGAGATTGAAAAACTGGTTAGCAATCAGCTCAGCGCGATGTCCGGCATGAAAGTAGATTTTGAGACTTCTGCATTAATGCCGGTTTAACATCGGCACGAAGCCGGGTTGTTGCTCCACCCGCTTTAGCCACTCCCTGACTTTTTTATACTTGGCAAGATCAAAGCCGCCCTCATGCGCTTTGTGCGTATACGCGTACAAAGCAATATCGGCGATGCTGTAGCGGTCATTGGCAAAGAAGTCGTGCGCTGTCAGCTGCTTCTCCATCACCTTCAACGCTTTGTAGCCGCCTGGTCGTTTGCTCTCCAGGTTGGCCTGTTCTTCGGGCGGGTTGCCGAGGTACACGACGATGAAGCGCGCCACGGCGATATACGGTTCGTGACTGTATTGTTCAAAAAACATCCAGTTCAGGATGTTCGCCATTTCGTACGCGTCTTCGGCAATTAAGGGCGAGCCGTGAGCGAGGAAGTAGAGAATCGCATTCGACTCTGGCAGAAACCGGCCATCGGCGAGTTTTAGCAGTGGCATTTTGCCGTTTGGATTCATGGCGCGGAATTCATCCGTGCGTGCCGCACCACTGAGCAGATCAAGTTCATGAAAGACGTGGTCGATACCGAGCTGGGCACACAGCAATTGCAGCTTGTAGCAATTTCCCGATATCGAATCGCCATAAATTTCGATCTTATTGGTCATGGTTTTGCTCCCAGGTGCGGATCGCGAGATTCTGAGCGCGAGTCAGGCGACGATTCGCATAAAACGCCGCCAATCCGGCAGCGAACAGCGCGAAGACCAGGTCGGCTGGCGTCATGACTTCGTCAAAAAATACCGGCCAGGTTAATACCGTCAGGTTGCGCAGCACGGTAAGCGTATCTGTACCAAGTTGCGGTGCCGTAAAAGCCGCAGCGACAACAATATTGCCAATCAGCGCGCCCGCCGCGGCAAAGACGGCTGCCAGAAGTGGAAATCGCCAGTCGAGACCCTGTCCGGTGCGTCGCACAGCGAGCCCGATCAGGATACCGAGCAGTAAAGTCATCCACGGGTAAATGCTGCCAAGCAGTGTCGATAACATTGCCCAGACGATGCTGAACATCACGATGGTAATCAGGCTGGCCATGACGGCATTGCGCACCGATTGTGCCGCCAGCAGACGCATGGCATCTTCCGGCGTCGGTTCCTGACTGACTTTGGGCAGATGTTTTTTGCGGAGGCGTAAAACATCTGTTTTCTCGGAGCTCATGATGAGCAACAATACGCGAATGCGCCTATCTATTTCTATACTACTGATCACCTCATCAGTTCTCGCCGCCTGCGCAAGACAACCGCAACACGATCCCGCTGACCTCGTCTTGTTAAACGGTGGCATCTATACAGTGGACGCGACGCGTAGCTGGGCTGAAGCCGCCGCGATAGATGCTGGCATTATCGTCGCTGTCGGCAGCAATGATGACATGCAGCGCTATGTCGGTGCGAAAACCGAGGTAGTCGATCTCAGCGGTCGCATGGCCATGCCTGGCATTCATGACTCGCACATACATCCGCTTGAAGGCGGCTACGAGGGCGTATTCTGCAATCTGTGGGGGGTGAGTGGAGTCGATTCAATCATTGGTGCGCTGAAGACCTGCGAGAAAGACCATGAGGGTGAGTGGTTTGAAGCGGTCGGGCTGGATCTCGGCTCGTTTGGTCTTGCAGGACCTGACAAGTCAATTCTGGATGGCCTGTCGCAGGACAGGTATATTTTTGTCGACGCGTCCGATGGGCACGCAGCCTTGGTTAATGACAAGGTCCTTGAGCTGGTCGGCATTGACGAGCACTTTATAGCGCCGCCTGACGGTGTGGTCGAGCGCCGCGAGGATAGCCTTGAGCCGAACGGGACTGTACGCGAAACCTCCAGAGACCTGGTGGACAAGGTACGCCCCAAGCGCGATCTCGACACTAGTGTGCACGCGATGCGCAGCGCGTTGCAGCGGATGAACGCTTTCGGCATTACGTCGGTGTACGACGTGTGGCTGGGCGAGCATGAGATGCAGGTATACAAATATTTGGACGACGCTGGCGAACTGAGTGTGCGTGTGTTGGGCGCAATTGTTGACGAAGGGGTTTATGAGAAGCATGTCGGCGAAGACTTCGAGCGGGTACTGCGCGAGCGTGGCAAATACGAAACGGCGAACATCAGTCACAACAGCGTCAAGATGAACGTCGACGGTGTGTTTGAGGGCGAAACCGGCGCGGTACTGGAGCCCTACCTGACTAGCGGCGACCTCGGCCCACTGTATCGCGAGCCTGACGACCTGCAGGCACGGGTTAAACGCTACTACGACATGGGAATGCAGCTGCATTTTCATGCGATGGGCGATCGCGCTGTCCGCGAATCGCTGAACGCACTCGAGTACGCACGCAACAATGGTGACGACGCATTGAAGAAGATGCGGCACACCATTTCGCACCTCGGTCTCGTCCACCCGAGCGACTATCCACGTTTCGCCGAACTCAACACCGGCGCCAGCGTGACTATGGTCTGGGCGCGAACCGATCAATGGACATACAATCTCGAAATTCCTGCGCTTGGACTTGAGCGCGTCAAAAAGCTCTACCCTGTTCGTTCGATTCAAGCCGCTGGCGGTACGATTCTGGGCGGAAGCGACTGGATCTATGGTGAGCTGGATCCGCTGTTGTCGATCGAGACCGCAATTACTCGTGATGATCCCTGGGGCCCGGTCGCGGAATCCGAATACGAGATTCTTGGCGACGAGCTCGTGGACCTGGAAACCATGATTGACGCTTATACGATCAACGGCGCGTGGCAACTGCACAAAGAAGACATTTCCGGTTCGATTGAAACGGGCAAACGCGCCGACATCGCAATCTACGACCGCAACCTGTTCGAGATCGATCCCTATGAGATCAGCGAAGCAAACGTCGACCTGACAATATTCGATGGCCGGGTCGTGTATCGTCGCTCTAATGAGCAATAAGAGAGTTCTCATTTCCGGCGCTGCTTCCGGGATTGGCCGGACGATCGCGGAAGCGTTTATCGGCGCCGGTGCCGATGTACATATTTGCGACTCATCGGCTGCAGCGATCACTGACTTCAGTGCGGCCAACCCGACTGCCACGGCGACCGAGGTCGATGTCTCGAAGGCCGCGGATGTCGAGCGCCTGTTCAGCGGGATTAGCTCGCTCGACCTACTCATTAACAATGCTGGTATTTCCGGGCCGTCTGCCGGCGTCGAAGATGTCCCGACTGACGATTGGGATAACTGCATCGCGGTAAACCTGAGCGGTGCGTTCTACATGACGCGACGCGCGGTTCCGTTGCTGAAAAAGGCCGGCGGTGGCAGCATCATCAACATGTCATCGTCCTCAGGATTATTCGGCACCCCGATGCGCTCACCGTACGCCGCCAGCAAGTGGGGCTTGATCGGGCTCACGAAAACCTGGGCGATGGAACTTGGCCCTCACAATATCCGCGTCAACGCCGTATGTCCCGGCTGCGTCAGCGGGCCGCGGATCGAGGGCGTTATTGAAAGAGACGCAAAAGAACGCGGCGTGAGGCCAGCGGAGATCCGCGAGGTCTATGAGCGTCAAAGCTCTATGCGAAGCTTTGTATCGGCCGAAGAAATTGCAGACACCGTTTTGTTTCTGGCTTCAGACAAAGCCGGGAAAATTTCCGGTCAAGCTATCGCGGTCGATGGCCACACTGAAACACTCGCGAACTGGCTCGACTGATGCGCGCTGCCTGGTTTGACAAGTTTGGTTCCGCTGCTGACGCGCTGCAGGTTGGCGAGCTCGATACACCCGTGGCGGGACCGAGCGAAGTTCTCGTCCGCCTGTACACCAGCGGCGTGAATCCTTCCGATGTAAAGAAGCGTGCCGGATCATTTCCGAATCTGCTGGATGACGGCCTTGTCATTCCGAATAGTGATGGTGCCGGAATTATCGAAGCGGTCGGCGCCGGCGTGGACGCATCCCGTGTGGGCGAGCGCGTCTGGGTTTACCAGGCACAATTCGCACGCCGCTTTGGCACGGCCGCCGAGTATGTCGCGCTCGACAGCGTGCGAGCAGTAGCCTTACCCGATAACACAGACTTCGGCGTGGGTGCCTGCCTCGGCATTCCCGCAATGACAGCGCATCGTTGCGTTTTTGCCGACGGCGATGTGCAGGGGCATACCGTCGTCATCACTGGAGCGGCCGGACGGGTTGGTAATTACGCCGTGCAATGGGCAAGCCAGGCAGGAGCGACCGTCATCGCCACCGCCAGCAATGCTGAAGACGCGGCCGCCTGCAGCGCAGCCGGCGCGGCGTATGTAGTTAATCATCGCAACGATACGTTTGCTGAAGACATACTCACGGCCAATGGTGGCGAACGCGTAGATCGCGCGATTGATCTGGAGTTCGGGGCGAATCTCGCAACCTGGATAGCCGTTATGAAAACGTCGGGAACGATCGCGACCTATGGTTCTGTTGCGGTTCCGGAGCCGACGCTGCCGTTCTTTCAGTTGCTGTACATGGATATGACAATTCGCTTCGTTATCGTTTATGCGATGCCCGAAGCAGCAAAACAACACGCGCTCGACGCCATTACAACAGCGCTCACGAGCGCTACCCTGCAACACCGCATTGCAGCGACGTTTCCTTTGCAGGACATCGCAGCCGCCAACGAACTCATAGAAAAAGGTACTATTCGGGGCGCAGTAATCCTCAACATCGAATAACAACAAGAAGGGGTGCGAATGGACCAAAGCAAGATCGACTGGCCAAGCTTCATCGCCACGATCGCGATGATACTCATTGTTTGCATCCCGCTCGCGCTCGCAGGTGACAGTGGCGCTGAATTTCTGCAACAAATTTACGACTTCATCGCCAGTCAATTCGGAATTCTTTATCTGCTCGCGGCTGTTGGCGCTGTTGGTTTCCTTTTGTGGCTGGCCTGCAGTCGATTCGGCAATGTTCGTCTCGGTGACGACGAGGTTGAGTTCAGTCAGATGAGCTGGATAGCCATGCTGTTTTGCGCCGGCATTGGCGCGGGCCTCATGTACTGGTGTGTCATCGAGTGGACCTACTATTTCGACGCGCCACCGTTCGGTGTCGAGCCGCAAAGTACGGCGGCCGCTGAGTGGGCCTCTACCTACGGCATGTTTCACTGGGGCGTCACGGCATGGGCGTTCTACTGCCTGCCCGCTTTGGCGATTGCCTATCCCTACTACAACCGCAAGCTGGACGTGCTGCGTTTCAGCGTAAGTTGTCACTGGTTCCTGAAAGGCAGAGAACATGGTCCTGTTGCTCGCATGATCGACTTCCTGTTCATGATCGCAATGATTGCGGGCGCGGCGACCGGCCTCGGCTTCTCCACTCCCATGATTGCCGAATGCCTGACCTGGCTGTTTGGCGTCGAACATACATTCCAGCTTGAAGTCATCGTTATGGCGATCTGCGTAAGTTTGTTCGTGTTCAGCGTCTGGCTTGGCCTGCAAAATGGCATCCGGCGCTTGAGCGACATCAACCTGATACTTGCGATCGGTTTGCTGCTATTTCTCCTGTTTGCCGGTCCCACCGTGTTCCTGGTCAAGACCAGCCTGAACGGGCTGGGTCTGATGACACAAAACTTTATACGCATGAACTTCTGGACTGACCCGTTTACTGACTCCGGGTTTGTCGAATCGTGGACGGTTTTCTATTGGGCCTGGTGGGTTGCCTTCGCTCCTTATGTCGGCTTGTTCATTACCCGAATTTCGCGTGGGCGAACCATTCGCCAGGTCATCAAGGGCATGCTCATCTACGGTTCGCTCGGATGCTGGGTGTTCTATATGATCATTGGCAACTACAGCATGTTCCTGCAGATGAACGATGTTGTTGATGTGCTCGGCGCTATGAAGTCCGCCGGAAGTGGCGCCGCCGCAATTGTTGCAACGCTCGAAGCAATGCCGATTGCACCGGCCGTAATCACTGTGTTCACGCTGATGTCGATCATCTTTGCGGCAACCACGTACGATTCGGCATCCTATACGCTGGCATCCAGCGCGACCCTGCATTTGTCCGCGGGTGAAGATCCGGCCCGCTGGCATCGCGTTTTCTGGGCTTTTGCCCTGGCCGTCATGCCAATTACGTTGCTGTTTATCGGTGGATTGAAGTCTATTCAGGTAATGCTGTTGATCACGTCGACACCGATCCTGATCGTTGGCGTCTGCATGTCCTATGCGCTGGTGAAAAGCCTGCAACACGACCTCCCGGCTTAACTGATGATAAGGCCCATTGTTGTTGCCAGCATGCTCGCGCTCACCGCCTGCGATGGCGCGCCGGAAGTGTCTGTCGATGGCGAACTGCTGATCGGCAAGTACGTCGAGGACAGGAAAGTCGCCACGTTTCTCGGCGTGCCTTTCGCGGACCCCCCGGTCGGTGATCTTCGTTGGCGCGCGCCGCAACCCTTAAGTCACAAGGTGGCGAAACGCGACGCTACCGAGTTCGAAGCTGCCTGTATGCAATCGCTGCGAATTCTGGATTGGTATCGCTGGATGGCGGTGCAGTTCGGTAGCACCGAAGACTACTATGACGACCTTGAGGTCAGCGAAGACTGCCTCTACCTGAACGTTTGGACGCCGACACTGGAAAATGATGCCAAACTGCCGGTAATGGTTTGGGTGCACGGCGGCAGTAACAAGAGCGGCTGGGCGTACGAACTGAACTATCATGGTCACAAACTCGCGCAGGAAGATGTGGTTGTGGTGTCCGTTGCCTACCGCCATGGTGTCTTTGGTTTTCTTTCACATCCGGAGATGCCACCCGATGCGCCTGTGGCGAACTTTGCGTATTGGGATCTCGTTGCGTCTCTGGAGTGGATCCGGGACAACATCGAGAAATTCGGCGGTGACCCCGAACGCGTCACCTTGTTTGGTGAGTCTGCCGGTGCAACAAATATACTGGCGTTGATGTTCGCCGAACCGGCGAATGGCCTTTTCCATCGGGGTGTTTTGCAAAGTACCGCCGGGTTTGGCCGCGACCGCATGTCTACGCTGGCGGCAGAACAGGCGCGCGGTTCGCAGCTGGCGCAGGCGTTCAACTTACCGCGAGAAGGGAGTCTGCAAGCGCTGCGCCAGATTCCCGCAGACGAATTGTTTGCGACGTACGACGAGAAATTCAGCGATCAGCGCCACTCACCGGCTGTTGATGAGCAGATGTTTCGCCAAAACACCTGGATCGCAATGCACGAGCGTGGTTTCGGCGAGCGCCAGATGATCATTGGCACAAATCGGAATGAGTGGTACAGCAGTATTGCCGAGGATACGAACTGGGACGACGTCGAGGACAAGGCGGCCGAGGTGTTCAGCGCCGACAATGTGGCCGCGGCTCTCGCGATTGTTCGCAGCGAGACGGATCCTCGTCACGCGCTTGATCGTCTGCATACAGCCACGCTGATGCTATGCGCGGCACAGCAGGTCGCTGCCAGCATGAGCGCCTCTGGCAGCGATGCCTGGATGTATCACTTTACGCGCGTGCGCGAAGGTGACGCTGGTGCAGCGCTCGGCGCCTACCATGGTGCCGAGTACCCCTATGTATTTGCTGTGCATGATGATTACATGCCCAGCAGTGATATTGACTATGCGTTGGAGGAAGTCATGCAGAGCTACTGGGTTCAGTTTGCGAAGAGTGGCAATCCAAACAGTGCTGGGACGAGCTACTGGCCGCGGTTCGAGGCGCCTGAACATCTGGTTCAGGAATTGGGCGATACTGTGATGACAATGCCAGCGCCTGAACCTGAGCTATGCGCGCTTTTCGAAAGCGAGTTATAGCTTGCGGGCGATGTCGCCGACGCTGATGTCACCTGACTGCACGACCTTTGCACAAATGCCGCGAAAATTCTGGATTTTACCGCGGCCGGAGTTGACGAACACCATGGCATCGACGCCGAAACGCGCTGCGAATTTTTTGCAGCCTGTATGCGGTGGCTCGGTCACTTCCACTATGGCATCGCCCAGCGCGAGTTGCGTTCCTGGTGGCAGGTTTTCGCCACTCAGGTCCAGGTCGACGAATAACTGGTCGCCTGCAAGCGGCCAGCGATCCTCCGAACCCGCTACGCGATCAACGACCCGAGCGTTCATGATATTGAGTTGCATTTTCGGATCTGCAACGCCGTCTGGCATGTGCCGGGAACCACGTGCTCGCCAATTATCGCCAACCAGGCCTTCATCGATATCCAGGTGAGCTTTTTGCGGCGTGTCGCGTGCGTCGACGTCGGGTCGCTTAACGATGAGTTTCAGCTTACCGTGGTCAGAAGGCGAAGCAAGTATATGGTCGACGCCCTGATTGAGTTCATCAGCAGAAAAGTGAATTGCCGTGGTCATCGAGTTACTCCTCTAATAATTGCATCACCTGCACAGTATTGTTGTCGGGATCGCGAAGCTGCAAGACCAGCAAATTATTCACTTCGTCGAAAATGATATTCGCTGGGGAAACGGCCGCAGGCAGCTTGGCCGCAAATCGCTCTATATCCTCCACCAGCATACCCACCTTGAAGGGCCCCTGCGTCTGCCCACCCGGTCTTGCGCCCGCGTGAGGCAGTTGTAACAGCTCGACGAATATATTCGGACCGATGAGGTTGATGATGTCGTAACGCCCGGCCTCGGTGGACCGAGACACGTGCTCGAGACCAAGAACCGCTTTATACCAGCCGCTGGAGCCATCGACATCACTGACAATCAGGGCGAAATAACTGCCGTTCACATCCTTTTCAAGGACAACAGTTTCAGCGTCAGCTGTTTCGGCAGCGCTAGTTGTCACGAGCGGAAAAAATAGAATGGAAATGATCAGGAGCCGGATTTTCATAGCATCGCAATATGGTAGGTTAAGCAGGCTTCAAGTTTAACTACGCAGGTCAGCGGAGGAAACAATAATGATAGGTGCGAACACCAAAAACTTCACTTTTTTTGTTACAGCAATTCTTATTTCTGCCTTTGTTGCGCCACACACTGCAACGGCGCAGGCGGAGGCTGAAGATCCGATGGAAATGGGCTTTTTTGTGACCAGCGTTGGCGTTGGTGATGGCGGCAACCTGGGCGGGCTTGCCGGTGCCGATGCACATTGCCAGGCGTTGGCAAAGGATGCGGGGGCAGGCCACCGGACCTGGCGTGCATACCTGAGTACTCAGGCAACCGACTCGTCGCCTGCCGTCGATGCTCGTGATCGAATTGGCACTGGCCCATGGGCGAATGCCAAGGGTGTTGTGATGGCCGCAGATCTCGATGACCTGATGTACAACAATGCCAACTTACACTTCGACAACTCTGTCGATGAGAACGGCGAGACGGTCAACTCGGGCGCCAATGGCGACACACCGAATCGACATGATCTGCTGACCGGAACCGAGCTCGACGGTACTGCGCCAGAGGGCGATGAGGACCTTACCTGCAGCAACTGGACCAGCAACAGTGACGGCAAGGCGGTGGTGGGGCATCACGATCGCTTCCGCAGGACCACGCCGGGAAGCCCATGGAACAACGCCCACCCATCGCGCGGCTGCAGCCAGGAAAACCTGCAGTCCAGCGGTGGCGACGGCTTGTTCTACTGTTTCGCCGCGAAATAACTATGCGGACTTAAGTCACTGTAATCGCTGTTACCCGCACGCTCGCATTTTTTGTGTGAGCGTGCGCAGTTTCGCTTTGAACTCCTCGCCCTCTTGCGGCGAAAAACCGCGCAGCATTTCTACTTCTATGGCGTCGATCGCGTCACGCAATGGGTCTTTGCACGCCTCGATCTCTGTGTCGGACCGATTGCTCACAACCGCTGCCTGAGGGGTCTCTTCAATGGCCTCAGCGACTTCCGGCGCCTCTGTTTCTGCTTTCTCGACCGGGCACGGGATTTGTTGATACGCGACGTTGCCGTCTGCGTCGATGCATTTATGGATTTCAACATCGGCGTTCGCCGCCGTTGCAGCGAACACAAACAAGAGGAAAACTGATATCCGTGTCATTACGAGCCCGTCCAAAAATATCCGCGCTCATTGTCCCACTAAATCACGCACAGAAAAAATCGAATCAGCAGGGTGCGATTTGCGGTCTTCAAGACCGTATACTCGGCAGTTATGAACAAAGAAGTTTACGGTGGGTGCCTGTGCGGAACAGTGCGATATGCGGCGGCGCCCAAACCGGAGTCGGCCTACTACTGTCATTGCCGCGATTGCCAGATTGGCAGCTCAAGCGCTTTTACGGTCGCTGTTTATTCCGACGCCAAGGCGTTTCGATTGACGTCGGGCGAGCTGGCAACGTATTCCAAAGTCGCAGACAGTGGACGCAAGCTCGATCGTATGTTTTGCTCAAACTGCGGCACGCCACTGGCGTGGACAGGCGAAGGATTTCCTGGGGTGGTACTGATATCACTCAGTAGCCTCGATGATCCGGAGGCTTTTACGCCAGTGCATGAGGGATGGACCGACAGCGCGGTTTCGTGGTGTCGGGTGCACGATTCAGTCACGAGCTTTCCGGGGCGGCCCGAAAGAGATTTTTGAAAATTTGGCGAATTCCAAGAGGTAGCAAGATGAAGCTAGATGAGATGGGGGTTCTTGTTCCGTCAACGACCTGGCCGAGTTTCCCGAACCTCCCTAAGCAACGACGCCCGGTTATGAGTAGCACATGTTTGACCTGGCTTTAGTTACAATCGTTGCGGTCCTGGCCAGCGCCACGCTGCCGGATCCATTGGCGGCCGGCTGGAAAGGTGCGCCAGTCTGCGAACGTCTTCACGAAGATGCAACGCAAAGAATCCTGCGCTGCACGTTTGCGCCCGGCGTGGGTCACGAGCGGCATTGTCATGCAGCGAATTTCGGCTATGCCGTTGCGGGCGGTCGCATGCAGATAACTGACGCGAGCGGCACGCGCAACGTCGACCTGCCAACCGGGAGCAGTTTCACGAGTCCCGGCACAAAATGGCATGAAGTCCTGAATATTGGAGATACCACGGTTGTGTATCTGATATTCGAAGCTACCGCAAACAATGCAACTCTGTGCGGAGCAGGGGAATGAGCGGCGACAGCACTGTTACTACCGGTGGCTGCCTGTGCGGACAAGTGCGCTTCGAAGTGCGCGGGCCCTTACGCGGTGTAGTGAATTGCCATTGCAGCATGTGCCAACGACTGCACGGCAACTTCGGGCCGCACAGCAAGGCTCGCAAGGTCAATATATCGATCACGAAGAACGACGGCCTCGCGTGGTACAAGACGTCCGAAATCGCACGCCGCGGTTTTTGTTGTAATTGTGGTTCCAGCCTTTTTTGGGAGCCGTTTGATCTGGATGCCACGGGTATTATTGCCGGATCGCTCGACGGTCCTACCGGGTTGGAAACCATAGGCCATATATTCGTCGGTGAGAAAGCGGACTTCTACGAAATCACGGATGCATTGCCACAGTTTGAAGCTTCGTCAAACGGCGAACTTGTAAACGACTATAAGTAGACACACACTTCACGAAGAAAACTCGCAGTGCCCAGGAGATTCTGGATGGAGTAGCGAAACTGTGGCTCTAACAAGCTCCGGGGATCGCCGCGATCCTCACCTGTCTTTTTCTCAGGCGCCCTGTCGCGAGTTTGCCGTGGTCGTGGGGAGCGTGGAAATGGAATTGGTATGCCTGGGCATTACCCATTGCATACGGACTCGTGATGTACCTTCCGGTTTGGCTGTTCGGTCTGGGTGGCAGTGGTTTTGGTAATCCCGAAACGCTCTCCAGCTGGACGAGCCAGATCACCGGGTCGGCCGACTTCAGTCTTCCTGCCGTCATCCTGTTTGTATTTCTGACCGGCACCATCGGGATCGTCAGTTCTGCTTCACGTGCACTGGGCGAAGAGAGCGGCTGGCGTGGCTTCATGATTTGGGAAATGCGAAAAGTCATGCCTTTCTGAGCGGTCGGGATTATGTCTGGTCTGATCTGGGGTCTGTGGCACTGGCCCGGGATCCTGTTGACGGATTACAACGCAGGCGAAGGCAATCTGGTCCTGCAAATGGTCCTATTTACTCTCAGCATCACTCCCCAGGGTATTATCTACGTTATTTTTCCTTTAAATCCAACAGCTTGTGGCCTGCGGTAATTCTGCATGCCAGCCACAACCTTTTTATTCAAAGCGTGTACACGTCACTCACCATAAGGGGAGGTGGGACACATTTCTATTTTGACGAATTCGGCATACTTCTTCCTGTAGTCAGTTGCGCGGCTGCCATCTATTTTTATCGCCGCGCGAAAGCAGAGATTCTTTAGGAGGATAGTCACATGAGCTCGAGCTCTTCAGTCGGACGCACGCTTTTCCAGGGCGTTGTCGTCATCGCTTCAATCCTGCTCGCTTTCGGAGCCAACGCCTGGTGGGTTGATCGCACCACAGAGATTGAGTCTCTGGAATTGGTTTTACATGACCTGAGCGATACTGCCAGGCAGCTGCAGGCGTTCTCCGCCTACTCAGCCGGAGCCGGAGAATCTGCTCTCGCCGCTTATGGCGCCCTTTCAAAACGAGCACCTTACGATAAGAATGCAATTCGCAGCCATCTGCTGCGTGTTAATCGCGGTACGCTACAACTACCTATGGCCGGCTACAGCGACCTGATAAACAGCGGCGATTTAAGAACCATTGGCAATAGCAACCTGCGCAATGCGCTTGTTGAATTCTACGAGTCGGCGGAACGCCGTCAGGCTATTATTGAAAACAACAACCGCGTGTACATCGACGGCCAATTAGTTCCGGCGCTGTTCGAAAAAGGGCTTATCCTGCCGCACTCCAACGGCAATGCTGGCAGCGACGAGAGCAACATAGCGCACAGCTCTATCAACAACAAAATTGACCCAAGCTTTTCGCATCGCCCCGATCCGATCTGGAATTTCCCTATCGATTCGCGGGAATGGCGCACACTACGTTCGACCTTGCTCACGTCTGCTCAGGTTCACGCCGTCGGTGAGAACTTTGCAAATGAAATGGTTTTGGAGGCACAGCGCCTTGAAGATGCTATCGTTATCTATCTGAACGACAGATAGTGCAAAGGTAGCTCTTTGGTTACATCAGCTAGCGGATGAACAAACTAAAAACACTAAACTGGATCCTGCTCGCACTCCTTGGCATCGCTGCCGGTACCTCGAAGTTGCTGCAGGTGCCACAGGAGATGGCGTTCTTCCAAGGCGAAATGGGTTATAGCGCCGAGGTCATTATGGTGTTCGGGCTGCTGCAGTTTGTGGCGGGCGTCATGCTGGTTTTCAAGCAGACGCGCATGGTGGGCGGTGCGTTGCTCGGGCTTACCCTGCTGCTGTCCGCTATCGTCGTTTTCATGGCGGGCAAGATCGGCTTTGGCATCGTTTCTCTGGTGCCGGTACTAATGGCCGACCTGTTAGTCTGGTTCGAAATCAAGGCGAAGAAGTCTCTGTAGTTCGGCTCTGGCGGGTGGCAAAAATGCTATTCTTCGCGCTTGAGCGCCAATAACAAAACCGTCTCGTTATTCGAGGAACTCAAGCGCCGCAGCGTGTACCGCGTTGGGCTTGCTTATGTTGTCCTTACCTGGCTGTTGCTGCAGGCGATGAATGCGAATTGAGCCGTTAACCGCGGCGATCGGTGCTGAGGTCCATGACGTGGTTCTTTCCGGCACTCTTGACCCGGCAATTCTTGATGAAATCTACGTTGCTTTGACGAAGTACCTGGTACTTTTTTTCCGCGATCAGGATCTGTCGCCGGAGGACCAGTTCGATTTCGCACAAACCTTCGGCACACCCGCGCAACCACATCCGGTGTATCCACACTTACCAGGATTTGATCGCGTGGTGCTCCTGGAGAATGACGGTGACCGGCCACCCGATACCGACGACTGGCACACCGATCTGACGTTCCAGCCGAAAACCCCGTTTCTGTCTGTACTGCATGCGCGCGAAGTGCCGAAGGTCGGCGGCGATACCCTGTGGGCAAACATGTACGTCGCTTTTGACGAATTACCGGCAGAGATCCAAACGCTGGCGTCGCGTCTGTCCGCCGTGCACGATATGGGCGCATTCCGGAACGCCTATCTCGGTGAAACGAACGACGTTGAAGCACTGAATGCAGCAATGGCGGGCGTAGGGTCCGCAGTGCATCCCGTCGCGCCGAAACACCCGGTCACCGGCAAGCAGTTACTGTTCGTCAATCGTTCATTCACCCAACACATTGTCGGCATGCTCAAGACTGAAAGCGATCGCTTGCTCGAGTATCTCTTCGCGCACATCGAAACACCAAACAACCAGGTGCGGTTTCGCTGGAGCAACGGCGCCGTAGCCATGTGGGATAACCGTTGCACCCAGCACTTTGCGGTTGCCGATTACCTGCCCGCTTACCGACACATGCATCGCGTCATCATTGATACCGATCGCCGAGCTGGATGATCGAAACAGGCGAACTTCCAAGCACTGCGTTGTTGCAGAAGTACGTCCAGTCCGGTGCGTACACCGATTGCTTTTCAACAGCGATGCCGACCGATGTAACGATTAGCGAATTTGTCACGGCCTTTTACACCAGCTGGCTGTTCAAGCTGGAGCGCGTCATTCTTCGGGTATTGGTTTCGAAGCCGTCTACTGACGAAGAAGTGCGACTTCTTAGTGATGGCGAACTCGAGAAATTCGCGGCATGGTACGTCGAAGATCGGGCTGAGAACCAGTTGTTGATGTGTGATTTTCGGGACCAGACGCGATCGTGGTTTATGGTTGCTCCCGGGCGCATCTACTTCGGCTCTGCGGTGATTCCGGTACAGAAGCGGTCCTATCGTTTATTGCTCGGGTTGCATCGCCTGTATTCAAGAGCATTACTCGCTGCGGCCAGGTCTCGACTACAATAGACGCAAGTAATTGGAGGTCCAGAATGAGAAAGCTTGCCGATTTTTTAGTGGGTTTCGTTGCCCTCGAACACGTCGGATTTTTGGTACTGGAAATGTTTTTCTGGACCAAACCGTACGGACTCGAGACATTTGGTACCACGCTTGAGTTTGCGCAGCAGTCTGCGTCGCTGGCCGCTAACCAGGGTCTGTATAACGGCTTTCTTGCTGCGGGTCTCGTTTGGAGCCTGCTGCGAAAAACCGATGCCTATGCGCTGAAGGTGTTTTTTCTCAGCTGTGTAGTGGTCGCCGGTGTATTCGGTGCTGTGACCGCAAAGGCTTCGATACTTTATGTGCAGGGCGCGCCAGCACTGCTGGCTTTGGCGCTGCTTGTAATTTCAAATCGAAAATGAAGCACCGTAGCGAACGCAGCAGCAGTTTTCAGCCGACCCTGCTTATCGCCGGTGTTTTGCTGGTTTTGATCCTGTTTATCACGGGCGGCTATTTCTTCTTTCTGAATCAGCCGGGTTTGTCTGTCGAACAGGAAGCGGCATTAGCGGAACTGAGCGAGCGTCGTGCCGAGTGGGAAAGCGAACGTCCGCCAGCCTTTCGGTACGAGGTCGAGCGGCAATGCGAATGCCCTCTCGACTACACTGAGCCATTCACGGTCGTCGAGTATCTGGATGAGCCGGATAATCAAGCCTGGATTGAGGGGTTCTTTGATCGCATCGAGATGACGTTGCGAGCCGGGGAGCCTGTGTCCGTTTCTTACGACGCCCGCTTTGGTTTTCCCAACGATTTCACCATTGCGAACGAAGATACGTTCGTCCGTGATTTTGAGGTGCTCCGCTACGCAGATGAAAGCCCGTAGTGAAACTCAGTAACAGCGACGTGGCGCTGGCCTTGATCGCTATTGCGTGCGGCGGATTTACTTTGCTCGTCGCGTCCGGCGTGTTGCCCGCGCAATCCGCCGGCAATACGCCGATATGGGTGGTTGCGGTGGCCGGCCTGGTGTTTGTTATTGGCGGCGTCATGATCCTCTTGCGACACCATTCGCGAGCCCTGGACCTGTTTGCTGCAGTCATTCTTGCGGGCTTCACGTCGATAGGCGTATGGGTCGCATTTTACAGCCCAGCTGACGGCATTTCCGGCGGTATTCCGTTTTTGCCGGAAAGCATGAATGTCGGCCTGGGAAGAATCATGTTTGGTCTCGGCGCATTAATATGTTTCGGTTGTTTTTTGTACGCGTTAAAGCGATTTTTTGGATCGCATAAATAGGAGCCCGAGTGCCCCATTTTATATTTGCGTATCACAGTAACGGCATATGTTGTTAAAAAATCCAGCGGATTCCCGCGTGCAGTGCACGGCCCGGCAGGGGCAACGTATCTTTGAGCGGCGACGTATGTTGCCGTGCATCTTCGTCGGTCAGATTGGTGCCCTTCAGGAATAGAAATATGCCGGCGTCGTCGATTGCGTAGGAGATATCAGCACTGAGTAGTACGTAAGATGCCGTAGGTAACTCATTTTCAGCAGTGCGGGTCTGCTCATCGAACCAGGTAGCCTCAACGGAGGTCTCAACAGTGTTAATCACGTGATGCAGACCAATCCCGAGTCGCAGTGGCGGGAGGCGCGGCAGGTTGGCGCCGGTTTTCCTGTCCGTGCCACGAACCATGTCGGCGAACAGGCGAGTATGAATATGTCCTGCCCCGGTATCCGCGAGCTCGAAGCGGGCCTCTGCTTCGAATCCTGTAAGACGCGCGTTTGTCTGCCGGTACTCGAAAAGCTGGAATTCGTCGATCACGGTCGCGGTCGGTGCTAACAGGATGTAGTCATTAATCTGGTTCAGGAATGCGGTGACTGCCCACTCGCGTTTTCCGGTGTCGCCGCGCCAGGTCAGATCGAGGTTGGTCGATTGTTCCTTACGCAAAATACCCGCGTCCTGTGTAATAGCACCGCGTTCATAGCGCTGTACCGCGACGTGTGGGCCGTCGGCATAGAGTTCGGTCGAGTTGGGATGTCGCTCGGTAAGCGCAAGGTTCGCTGCAATGCGCTGCTTCTCCTTGAAGCTGTGGATGAAGCCGAGCGATGCCCCATAAGCAGTCCCCGAGTAGTTCCTCAGATCGACCTCGGGCGCGATTGTCTGGTGCTCCACCCGCGCACTGGCCTGGAGCACCGAGTCGTCAGACATAGCCCATTCTTCGAACGCAAACACGCTCGTTTCCGTTGTGTCCGAGGGGGGAACATAGGCTTCATCACCCACCGCATTGAAGTCGATGTTGCGATACTGCATGCCAAAAGCTCCCACGAAGTCGCCGATCGCGGCGTGCTTGAATTCCAGGCGCGCATCGGTGCCACGGGTTTCAAAAATGGTACCGACCTCTGTACCCTCAAACTCCGTGTGCATATAGTCGGTTGCGGCGATCAAAAACCGGGCAGACTCAACTGCGCCATCGAAGTCATAGCTCGACCGCAGCTCGTAGCGGGTCTGATCGAGGTCAATTCTGACGTCGATCTCTTCCTCACCGGCGTGTGCGTGTCCGCCTGCAACCCCGTAGTTGCTGTCAAAATCGCTCACGCTGACGCCAATAAACCCGCGCTCGCCTGTCGCCGACAAACCAACTCCGCTGGTCTTAGTTTCACTGTCAGAATTTTCTACGTGACCAAACGGAGCATTCGCATCGTCGTGGTTGTCCTCCTGCTTGCGCAAAATCGCGGACTCGGCAAACCCCGGTATGGAAAAGTCGGCCGTGTCACGTTGCATGTGGTCCAAGTGAAAAGCGATCTGGTCACTACCAACGTTGACCTGGGCCGCCAGGTCTCTTCGACCAACTGCGGTGTCGCCGCTGGCCGCGAGACCGCCGCTGACAAAGGTATCTAACGGCGCCTCGGCAATGCGCGAATCGACCACGTTGACGATACCCCCGGCTGCGCCACTGCCGTAGAGCAATGTTGCAGGCCCCCTGACGATCTCCACGCTACTTGCGAGAAAGCTGTCGACACTGGTTTGATGATCCTCACTGAGGGCGGATGCATCCAGTGAGTCGAGTCCGTTCGAGAGTATCCTCACCCGCTCTCCAAATTGTCCGCGAATGACCGGTCGCGACGCAACGGGCCCAAAAAACGTTGAGCTCATTCCCAGCTCCTGGGAAACCGTTTCTCCGAGGCTGCTCGACTGTTTTTTGATGAGCTGCTCACCACTCAGTACGGCTGTCGGTTGTGCCAGCTGTTCAACCGTGCGCTGCAGTGGCGTGGCGTTGACGACGATTTCATCAAACACGTGATGTTCGTCTTCGTGATTTTCCTGGGCATGCGCCGCGGCGGTTCCTGCGAGGGAAGTCGCCACGAATACCCACAGGCGGGAGTAGTACATTTGCATTGCTTTTCCTGATCGGTGTTATTGGGCGGACGGGCGTTTCTGATCAGGAAAGAGGGGGTGCTCGCGGCTGCGGCAGGATCTGCCGCCGGGCATCCAGTTGGACTGGTGCAAGAACTATGTCGCTCGAAGCACCTTTGGACGCCGCGAATTCAAAGTCATTCCTCGTATCGAGGTCGTCCAGCTTGTCGAGTTGCAGGCAAAACGAGCACACATCGCCAATCTCGTTGGCGGTGTGATTGAACTGGTGCGTAGCAATGGTGAACTGCAGCGCAGCAAGCAGCAGAGCCACGAAAACCACCGCGGGTTTGGCGCGCAAAGCCTGCATATTTGGAGTTGTTTGAGCTGCCGGCATAGTTTCCCTTTATAGGTGGCTATGACCGGCAGATCAATAGAAAGGTTCACGCCGGGCATGAACCTTTGGCATTCTCAATCAGCAGTCAACATCGCTATCGGTAGCGTCGCCAACTTCGTCGCAAGCGTCTTGTGCTGCTTCGGACAAGGAGTCACCGGCATCGTCGACTGCATCTTTCACTGAGTCCGCTGCATCATCCATAGCTTCGCCTGCTTTCTCAGCCGGACCCTCATTGGAGTCACATCCGTACATTCCCAGGAAGCTGGCTGTAACCAGTGCTAACAAAAAGGTTCTTAACATTTCAAATTCTCCATTGCGCAGTGCGAAAATCTTCGTCTATTCGAAGCAATTCCGCATTAACTTATGTTGTGGTCGGTGGCGAAACGAAGGAAGTTACTGTCCAGCCGGGCTTTGGTTCGAGTTTCTTGTCTGTCACGGGAAAGTGTACACGCTTATCGTCATCCATCACGTATATCGGCAAGCTTGTCGGATGTTGTAATTGATACTTTTCGAAATCGAATTCGTCAGTCAGGGGTGTGGACTTGAGCTCATCGCCAGCCGAAATTCGTCCAATCAGGTCCTCCAGCGACAATTCGCCGGCAAACAAAACCCGCCCCCGGCTCTCGCCTGCGACCCGATGTTTCTCGTGCTCGTTGTCTTCCTGGGAGCTCATCGTGTACACGTTGTCGCGACCGAATTCATCTGCGAAGCGGAGGCAGGCTAATTCATTCAGGCCAGGGCGCCGGGATATAGCCAGTAGCAGACCCAGGCCGGTCAGCTCCATGTTTCGGTCGGCGTAGCTGGACACCGCGCTGCCATAGAATGTGGGCACATCCGCCATGCGCGCCGCTTGGATACTCGGCCAGTGTGAGTCAGCGACGAGAACGGCTTGATCGTTTTTCTTCAGCGAGCTTGCGATAGCCAGCGCCAGCGGGTTGGAACCGATCAGGAGAACGCCGTTGGGATCGGGCTCCGCCACACCCAGCCATTTTGCGACGAGACTGGCTGACAGGCTTTGCATGATGACCGTGCCGAGGATGACGCTGAAAACCAATGGCACCAGGCTACCGGCCCCGGGATACCCGCTGGCTTCCAGTCGCAGCGCAAATAGTGCCGAAATTGCGGCCGCTACAATGCCACGTGGAAAAATCCAGCCGAGATACAGGCGCTCTTTGCCGGAAAGCGAACTTCCTAGCGCACAGATAAACGCTCGCAAAGGCCCCAGAATGAACTGCAGGAACAGGACAATGACGATGGCGCCGAGTCCGATTGCTTGCAACTCGTCGAAGTTGACCCGAGCGGCCAATACGATGAATAACCCGGCGACCAATAACAGTGTCAGGCTTTCTTTGAAATCCAAAACGTCATCGAGATCCACATGCCGCATGTTGGCAAGCCAGACACCCATTACGGTTACTGCTAACAGGCCGGATTCACCGTGCACGGACTCTGCCGCGGCAAAAATAGTCAGAACTGCAGCCAGTGCAGCGAAATCCCGAAGAAAGTCCGGTATCAGGCGGGCGCGGATCCCCAGCCCAAACAGATACCCGCCAAGCGCACCAAGCAGTAGCCCGGTGCCGATAATCGTGCCAACCGCGATCGTGACCTGCCAGAGGCTTTCCGACATTTGCGTCGCGAGAATCAGGTCAAAGACCAACAGTCCCAGGATCGCGCCAAGCGGGTCGATTAGTATCGCCTCCCAACGCAGTACGCTGGAAATCGACGCAACGGGGCGCACTGCACGCAGCAACGGCATTACAACAGTCGGGCCACTAACGGTTACGATCGCGCCGAACAGCGCAGCGAGATACGGGTCCCAACCAAGAATCAGGTACGCAGCCAGGGCACTGCCGACCCAGGTTACGACGACGCCAATGGTCACCAGGTTGCGAACGACGCTGCCGTGACCACGAATCTCCGAAAATTTCAGGGTCAGACTGCCTTCGAACAAGATGATCGCGACGCCGATCGACACCAGCGGAATCATCAGGTCACCGAAAAGCTCGTCGGGTTGCAGCCAGCCGAGAACCGGCCCGGCGATTACACCCACTAGCAGCAAGAACAGGATGGCAGGAGTCTTGACCCGCCAGGCAAGCCACTGGCTGGCGAAGCCTGCGGCGAGAATCCCGCACATGATGACTATTTCGTGGGCGTGCATGGCGGTCCTTTTCTATTATTCAAGCGCGAGCAACAGATTTTTTTCGGCGGCGACCATTGAACCACAATTAATGTCTTCTCGAATCTTGTCCACTTCATTGGTTATGATCGGCACAGCATCCCGCAGATCAGGCATCGCGATCAGGCGTATGAGCATCCTGAGCAGGTGATTGGTGGTAATCCAGTCGCCACGAACGAACTGGCGAATGGGTCCAAGCACATCGAGCAGAAAAGCTTCATGAGTGACGGGCCTGGCGATGACTCTCAGAACGTCGTTTTCGTCATAGCGACGTGCGTCCGGAACCTGCCGCCGGAAAAGTTCGGCGAACGCGCGCTCAAACTCGTTGATACATAGCACTGCGGTGTATTGGCCATTCACACCCGGTGACATCGCCTTGCCCAGTACCTCAATTAACTGCTCTGCCGGAAACATCAGGTCTTGTTCGCCGCTACGCGCTCTACCCCATGAAAAAAGGCTTTGCAGCTCCTCTTGTAACT
>JBBKWL010000019.1:0-35513 GCA_037968975.1 Woeseiaceae bacterium
GGGCCGAGAATGGCGAGTTTCAGTGCCGTTCTTTCCCATCCCATGTGCATGAAGATCCAGACGATGCCGCCTGCCTTAAGCATCATGAAGGTCAGGATAAAAAAGGTTCTTAGTGAACCATCATCCATGAAGTCCGTGGCGTACGAGAAACCGCTCAAGACGAATAGTGACCCCCACATGATGTAGTAGATCTTTAGAGGGTGCTGTTGTCCTTCTGCACTAGCCATGCATACGACTCCTGACGTTTCTTACCAGAGATAGAAAAATGCGAAAATGAATACCCAGACGAGATCAACAAAGTGCCAGTAGAGGCCGGTGATCTCGACGATTTCGTACTTGCCGCCACGCTTTTCGTAGAAGCCGTTCCTGACCCGAAAGGCGATGACCAGCAAGTAGATCACGCCTGCCGACACGTGCATGCCGTGAAAGCCGGTGATCATGAAGAAGCTCGAGCCAAACTGCGCTGCGCCGAATGGATTCTCCCACGGACGGACGCCCTCCATGATCAACTTGGTCCACTCGAATGCCTGCATACTCACGAAGGTCGCGCCCAGTACGGCCGTTGCCACCATCAACCAGAAAGTCGCTTTGCGATTCCTGCGATAACCCATGTTCACGGCCAGCGCCATGGTTCCCGACGATGTAATCAGTACGAAAGTCATGATGGCAATGAGCAACAGTGGCACATCGTAGCCAAACGCCTGCAGACCGAACACTTCGCTGGGATTCGGCCACGGATCAACCGTGGCAATGCGAACCGACATATAGGCCACGAGGAAGCAACTGAAGATAAATGTGTCACTCAGCAGGAAGATCCACATCATCGCCTTGCCCCAGGGCACACCAAATACTTGCTTGTCCCTGGCGAAATCGTTGACGACGCCCGCTTTTCCCCCGGGCTCTACCGCTGTTTCACTGTCCATAACCGCTTCTGACATAAAAATCCCCAAACCTTACCAAGGTCCAATCCCAAGTAATCAGGTCGACAACATCAACCCGAACAAGACGAGCCATACCACCAACAAGAAATGCCAGTAGACCGTGCAAAGTCGAACACTTTCCTCAACATCGACGCTGCCCGAGAAAACTCGCATTGTTGCTCTTGCCCAGACGTACATTCCGCCGAGGATATGCAGTGCGTGCAAGCCGGTCAGCAGATAAAAGAATGCGTCCGCCGGATTACTCGTAATGTAATGGCCCGACGCATTCAGCTGTTGCCATGCAACGTATTGCCCAACCAGAAATGCCGTCGTCAACAAGCCGGTTATCAGCAAGCCTGGTTTGAGCCTCTGTGCGTTGCCTGTACTTGCCGCATTGCGGGTCCATTGAAATGCAATACTTGCAAGTGCCAGGACCGCCGTATTTGTCCATAGCAATTGCGGCTCTGTCAGAGGCACCCAATCGCCAAGTTCCATGCGTAAGGAATAGGCGCTGACCAGCAGCGCGAAGAATGACGTAATTACTGCGAGCAGGGCTGCCAGCGCCAGGACTTTCGGTCGCGCATTGAACGGCGCCTGGTAGCTGGCCGCAGCAACGCCCTCAGCCACCCATGGCTGCACGTTTATCGTTTGCTTAACCAGCCAGGTGATCAGGCTGGCGAGAATAATCGCCAGAAAGATGAGGCCGACTTCCACTAGTGCTGGCCTCCGTGATCACGCCCGGCCGGGGCGACTTCAGGAGAAACGTTTTGTGGAATAAAGTCGTCTTCGTAACCCGGCACGCTGTAGTCATAGGCCCAGCGATGACACTCGGGCAGATCGTGGCCCCAGTTGCCGTGCTTCGGTGGCGTATCCGGTGTTTGCCATTCAAGTGATGCCGCATCCCATGGATTTGGGTCCGCTTTCGGACCTTTGAGCAAACTCCAGATCACGTTGACGAAGAACAGGACCTGCGTAGCCGCAACAAACAGTGCCGAAATCGTGATGGCAGCATTCAGGTCCTGAGCCGAGTCTGGCAAGAAGTCTGTATTGCCCATTGCAAAGTAACGCCGCGGTACACCGGCAAATCCGAGATAGTGCATCGGCAAATAGATCGCGTAGGTGCCGAGGAACGTCATCCAGAAATGCCAGCGACCCAAAGTTTCGTTGTACATCTTGCCGGTGATTTTTGGAAACCAGTGATAGATCGCACCGAACACGACCAGGATTGGTGACACACCCATCACCATGTGGAAGTGCGCGACCACGAAATAGGTATCTGACAACGGCATGTCGATGGTGACGTTGCCGAGGAACAGGCCGGTGAGCCCGCCATGAATAAAGGTAAAGATGAATCCGATCGCGAATAGCATCGGGGTGCGCAAATGAATATTGCCCTCCCACAGCGTCAGGACCCAGTTATAGACCTTGATCGCCGTCGGCACCGCAATAATCAATGTTGTGGTCGCGAAGAAGAAGCCAAAATACGGGTTCATGCCGCTGACGTACATGTGGTGGGCCCAGACGACAAAGCTTAGGCCGCCGATGGCAATAATCGCCCAGACCATCATCCGGTAACCAAAGATGTTTTTGCGCGCGTGTGTGCTTAAGAGGTCGGACACAATTCCGAACGCCGGCAGCGCCACAATGTAAACCTCGGGATGGCCGAAGAACCAGAACAAGTGCTGGAACAGGATCGGGCTGCCACCGGTATAGCCCGGATCAGTTCCCATCGAGCTAATGGCCGGCATAAAGAAACTGGTCAGTATGGTTTTGTCGAGCAACATCATGATGGCGCTAACGAGCAAGGCCGGGAATGCCAGCAGTCCAAGAACCGTGGCCATGAAAATGCCCCAGATCGACAGCGGCATACGCATCAATGTCATGCCCTTGCAACGCGCCTGCAAGACAGTGGTGACGTAGTTCAATCCACCCATCGTGAACGCGACGATAAATACAGCGAGAGACGCCAACATCAGGATGATGCCCAGGTCCACGCCCGGCGTACCCTGCATGATCGCCTGCGGTGGATACAGCGTCCAACCGGCACCGGTCGCGCCCCCAGGAACGAAAAAGCTGGCAAGCAGGATGATTACGGACAGCAAATAGACCCAGTAGCTCAACATATTCAGATACGGGAAGACCATATCCCGGGAGCCAATCATCAACGGAATCAGGTAATTACCGAACCCACCGAGGAACAGAGCCGTGAGCAGATAGATCACCATGATCATGCCGTGCATCGTGATGAACTGGTAATAGTTCTCCGGGTTTATAAATGAAAACGTGTCCGGAAAACCGAGCTGCAGACGCATCATCGCCGACAGGCCCAATGCGATCAGGCCAACGAAAATGGCTGTGCAACCGTACTGGATAGCGATGACCTTGTGGTCCTGGCTCCAGACGTACTTGGTAATGAACGTTTGCGGATCGTGATGCTCTTCTTCGTGATCGCGATCGGCTATTGCAACGTATGACATCCGGTATTCCTCGTTATAGCGTATTGATGTAAGCGATGAGGTCGTCCACGTCCTGCTCACCGTATAGCGTTCTGGCCATCAGACTCATCTGAAATCCGTAGAAGTCTGTTGGATGCTGACCGCGAATTTCCTGCTGGTAGTTCTCAAGCTGGCGCTTGAGATACCAATCCGACATGCCCGCCATTCGCGGCGCATTCATTGCTTGCACGCCCTCTGCAGCATCAGCGTGGCAATAGGCGCAAATTTTGTACAACCTTTCGCCATTCGCGATGTCACCTTCGATCGTTGGCGGCGCAGGATTGTCAGGCAGCGTTTGAATATGAGCGATGACGTTCGAAATTGCCGCTGCATTGCCAAGCGTGGCTGCCATCGGCGCCATTTGTTTGCCGTACACATCGTCTTCATGCGCGCCGCGAGCGCCGCTTTGATAGTTGAGCAATTGCCTTCTCAGGTACCACTCACTCTGGCCAGTCAGTTTCGGTGCATTGAGTGCCTGCAAACCCTCGCCGTTCTGGCCGTGGCAAGCCGCGCAAACCCCATACTGCGCAGCGCCGATTTGAGCATTGCCGGCGACCGCCGCACTGTTCGTGGCCCAGGTTGCCTGCTGTGCCAGCCAGTTCTCGTAATCTTCTTGTTCCTCAACGATTACCGCTCCACGCATCGTGTGATGCGCTATTCCGCAAAGCTCCTCACAAAGAACTTCAAAACGACCCGTAACGGTCGGCGTCAACCAGAGAAAAGTATCGGTGCCCGGAACGAGATCCATTTTGACCCGAAATTCCGTCACCGTGAAATTGTGTAGCACGTCCTTAGACCGCAGCAGGAATTTGACTGGCTTATCAACCGGCAAATGCGCTTCCGGGCTATAGACGAGCACGTCATCCTGACCGTTCGGGTCGTCGGGATCGATGCCGAATGGATTATCGTTGGAGATTCGCTCCGCGTCGACTTCGCCAAATTTTCCATCTTCGCCCGGGTAGCGGAACGTCCAATGCCATTGCTGTCCCACCGCCTCAACGACATGAGCTTCTTCCGGCACATTGACAAATTGCGCCCAGACCAGAAGCCCGGGCGTCAGCATTGCTGCTACACCAATTCCGGTCAGCAGCGTCAGCCAGTTTTCGAGCTTCACGTTTTCCGGCTCGTAGGTTGCCCTGGCGCCCTTCTTGTAGCGAAATTTAATGATGCAATACGCCATGAACAGATTGAGCGCGACGAACACCAGGCCCGTAACGTAAAAAGTAATGTCCATCGTCACATCGACCATTGCCCAATTGGAGGCCAATGGCGTGAACCACCAGGGACTTAGGATGTGAAAAACGATAGAGCCGACAACAAGCAGGATCAAGACAACAGCGAAAGGCATACCTCATGCATCCTTTTATTGTTCAAAGCGACATTTTCAGGACAGCAGCGTTACCGCTGTCAATCTTCTTATAGTGTATACGCGCCCGAGGATAGTGGAATAAGCGGCCGATTTCCACAGGTTCCTAGCCTTGCAAAGCGACCGAAATGAGGCCTGCGGGGGCCTTTCCCTTACATGATCTCATCGAGATCGTCGCGAACTGTCTGCTCTGCCTTTTTTAGATCCGATTGAATGTCCACCAACTCCTGCTCCAGCGTCTCAGTCAACATCGCTGTTTCCAGCTGCCAGTCAAATTGGGGCACCGAAAACGCCTGCTGCTGCGGTGGCTCTGTTATGCCGACCTGTGGCTCCGGTCCGGACAGATTTACAAAGGCCACAATCGCGAGCGTTGCTGCTACGCCGGTCAAACCGCTGGCCCACCAGAACGATGCCGACTGGCTGCTGCTTCGCGGCAGCTCACGGTCGTTTCTGAGGGCGTGCAAAGAGGCGTGAATTCGATTCTCGAGTTCGGGGGAGACCTGGATCTCAATCTGATCCGCGTCCTCGCGCAAGCGTTGCGCTAACTTATCCATAGGCTTCACTCACTTTTGTCACGGGCCCGCCATTCAGCTCCTTATCCAGCTGCTTGCGACCACGTAGCAGGTTAACTTTGGTCCAGGAAACCGGACGCTCCAATACTGCTGCGACATCATTCACCGACATATCCTCGACATAGCGCAGCCACATTGCGGTAAACACCTCGTCATTCAGAACGCGCTTGGCGCTTAGCCAGAGGTTTTGCCGTTCATCCGCCGCGATGCAAAGATCCAACGGACCGCCTTCTACGTCGCTAAGCTCGTCAATCTGGCTGATCGCAACATTGTTGCCCGATTCCGCCGCATGCAGTTTGGATAAATTATTGATCGCTATGCGATACAACCAGGTACTGAATCGCCACCTGGCGTCATAGCTGTTGATATATCGATAGGCGTTGATCAGGGTGTCCTGCAAGGCATCTTCCGCGTCGGCGAAGCTCAGGCTGCGGGTCACCAAGAACCGTAACAGGCCGTCTTGATATACCGAAACAAGCTCCGTATAGGCTTTTACCGAGCCTCGTTTTGCGGCGGCAATTAATGCCGTCTCACTGCTCACGCCAGACCTACCCCTTGCAAGAACTAGTCGATTGCGTCGATCAAAACCTTCGGATCCATGGCAACTTTGACGCTGAGGGTTGCGCCGTTCACGTCTACCTTTGTGCCCTGCAGAAAACGCGTCAGTTGTGGGTCCACATCTTCGCTAAATGCCTGCAAGCTAATCAAGCCGCGAACAATGCTCGCCAGGGATGCCGCCATTTGCGCTTCGTTTGCGACCAGATGCGCTTCGACAGCCAGCATACCCTCAATATCGGAGACGAGCAGCGCGAGCTGCTTGGTATTGCGTAATATATTTGAATCCCAACCCAGGTCGCCGCCAATCTCATTGGTTTGCATACCCGCCTGCACAAAACTCTTCTCGCCACGCAGTACCATCAGCGCGCCGTCAGTGTCGTAGTCGCCCGGAATTTGACCCTTGTTCCTGAAAATCTGCTGCATCTGCTCTGCGCTCGACGTTACGATCAGCTTGTTTTTGATTGCCACGCTCAAGAAGGCGCCGTTGTCGAACGAATTCCTGTCGTGGCTGTGCGCGCCGCTCTTGTCTTCAATCTGGAAGTACTCATTGCCGTCATGCTCCAGCGTGTTGAAGTCACTGGCAGCGGCCCCGATCGCAACGACCCGATCCAGGGTCATTTGGCTGAACTTGCCGTCGATGATAATCAGCATGCCGTCGCCGGGCGCCGCCATAGCAGTAATTACGTCGGCCTCCTGATCGGCGTCAAAACCAATCTCCTCGCGGAGTTCGTCAAAAACCTCGCCTTCCAGCCACGCATACAATTGCTTGCCGGCGTCACTAGAACGCATTTCAACAAGGTCGATGTGGGCATACCAGCGTGCCGCAGGCAGGTCGCCGTCGCGTAGTTCGGCAATTGCGCTGACCGGCATATTAACGAGCAAAATTCCAAGCAATAGTCGCACCAGGTGCATGGTGTTGTCCTCAAGAATGAATCCGATACCTGCTTATAGTGCTGCCCGCCCGATTTGGTTACATCGGCGGCTTCTTTTTGTACGTCAAACGGCTGACCAACAGTGTGACCAGACCGCCGGCCACGAAACCGGGTATTGCTTCGTAAAGGTCATAACTGTGCTGCTTGAGTACCGACACCCAGATAACGCTGGTCAGGAACCCGGCACTCATGCCGGCGGCCACGCCGGCGCCGGTCGTTTTTTTGTAGTACAGCAAACTCAGGATTACCGGCCCAAATGCCGCGCCCAGCCCCGACCACGCAAACAGTACCAGCCAAAAAACCAGCTGCTCCATCTTGAACGCAAGCGCTACGCCCAGGGCGCCAATAAACAACGTCGCAACCTTGCCGTAGATGGCGAGTTGATGGTCAGTCTTGGTGCTACCCATTATCTTTTGCAACGTATCGCGCACTACCGCCGACGACGCCAACAACAGCAATGAGTCGGCCGTGGACATGATGGCGGACAAGACGATGACCAGGAGTACGCCGGTGATCAGAGGTGGGAAAAACGCGGTCGATAGAACCGGGAAAATGGTTTCTGGGTCGTCGAGGCCTGGAAAAAGTGCGCGGCCAGCGATGCCCGCCGTAACAGCGCCGATGCCGAAACAGGCCATAACGGCAACTGAAACCCAGCGCGCCTTTTTGAGTTCGTTGTCGTCGCGGCATGACATGTAACGCACCAGCAACTGCGGCACACCGAGGAAGGGAATGCCGATTCCAAGAAAACTGATGACCGCAATCCAGCCCGCGATGCCGTCGCCCGTAAAAGAGAAAAAGTCGAGTAGCGTCGGATCCTGCGCCATGATGTTGGCGCTGATAGACCCCCAACCGCCAGCGGCATAGATCGCTACCAACGGCACAATGATCAGCCCCAGTAGCATGAGCACGCCTTGCAGCACATCGGTATAGGAAACGGCTTTGTACCCGCCGACAAAAGTGTAGGCAATGATGATCGCCGCACCGACGTAGATCCCGGACTCGTATGCAAAGTCAGTAAAGCTGCTGACCGCTTTGCCCGTCGCGATCATCTGTGCCGCGATGTACACCGTAACCATACTGAGGATAATAACGACCGCGATGCCGCGAATCAGGTGCCAGGAGTCTTCGAAGCGCGCAGCCAGCACATCCGGCACGGTTATCGAATCTGTCTCGTCGCTCATGCGCTTTAGCCGGCGTGATACATAAATCCAGGACAACGCCACCCCGGTCACTTCACCGACAACAACCCAATAGGCCGTCGCGCCAACCAGGTAGCCCATGCCAGTCAGTCCGAGCAGTAACCAGCCGCTTTCGCCGGTCGCGTTGGTGCTGAAAGCAACAACCCAGTACGGTAGTTTTTTGCCTGCAAGGTAGTAACCGGCGAGCGTATTCGACTCACTCCGGCTCCACAGCGCGAGGCCAGCGAGCAGGATCAAATACACAATGACGACGACAATGATCGGATCCATGTTGCTAGTCTCCCGTTAACCCTGGCATGCCAATTGGCCCTCCCGGTGGTGGTGTAACCGGGACGATCGTGTCCACGCTGGCGGGGTCAGCACGCATGCGTTCTATTTGTAGTCGCGCCAGAGCATAGTGTGGATTTGCGCGTGCATCTGCAACTGGCATTTCGGCAAGCCACGCATCGAGTTGATTGACTGCTCCGAGCGCGACCGCACGAACATCCGAGTCAACATCCGGACTGACTGCCAGCTGCATAAGCTTCGTAAGCACCAGATCTCCGGTCAGTCTTTGTACTGCAGCATCGTCGCTTGCGTTCAGCCAGGCGAGCGCCAGCAAGCGGTCGGTGATCGCCGCAAAACCGGGCTCACCGCTGCGGACCAAACGCGCCGCTCGCGCCGGGTTGAGTAGCACATCCAGGGTCAAGGAAACCGCACTGCGCGCGGGAGCCAGCTCGTCAAACACAATGCCGGTGCTGCCGGCAAACGTTTCACGCGATTTTGGATGCCCTGGCGGTCGCGGTGGAATATTCGCGAGCAGTTCGGCCGGAAGTCGCAACACGGCGGGATCCAGCGTTGCGAACAGGGCATCGATCGCCTCGCGCTGCTTACCCGCTGCGACCGGTGTAATAGTGCCCTGACCATCGCCGCGCAACGCGTAATTAAAATAGCTGCCACCGATAAGCTTACCGACTGCCTGAATCTGAAATCGGTGCAGCAAGTAAATGGGGACTAAAACTTCTTCAAGCGATGCCAGCGGTCGGCCTTCTCGAATATTTGCCGCAGACATTCGAGTCAGGGCATGTGCGCGTAGCTGCAGGAGATGCTGTAGCTCGGCAACCGCATCAGCACCGTTGTCCCACAGATTGCCGTCCGGATGTGCAGTGGATATTGAGCGCGAGTCAGAGCCCGCGACGTACTTGTAACCCAATTTGAGAGTTTCATTCATGATGGCCCGTCGACCTGCGTTTGCATCAACGTCGTCCGGGAAGTCCTGATACGCAAACAATACTGTGCGTTTGTCCCAGGTACCGATTTTGTCGTCATAGGCACTGGAAAAATCCAGCTCACCGTCGTCGTCAAATCTAACCAGCGGGAACGGATAGTCCATTACAGACGCGCGGTCCTGGGTACTCGCAGCAAAATTGTGTTCGAAACCGATTGTATGTCCGACTTCGTGTGCTGACAGTTGCCGTATACGTGCCAGCGCTACTTCGAGCATCGCATCGGGAATGTCTGCGTCGTCATACGGCGCCAGTAAACCTTCGACGATCAGGTAGTCCTGTCGCACCCGCAACGAACCTAACGAGACATGCCCTTTGAGAATCTCGCCGGTACGCGGGTCCACGATCGAATCGCCATATGACCAGCCGCGCGTCGAGCGATGCACCCACTGAATGACGTTGTAGCGCACGTCCATTGGATCAGCACCTTCGGGGAGCAGTTCAACCTGGAACGCATCCTTGTACCCGGCTTCCGTGAATGCCTGGTTCCACCAGCGAGCGCCATCGAGTAACGCCGAACGCACGGGCTCCGGTGCGCCCGGGTCGAGGTAATAAATAATCGGCTCAACCGCCTCGCTGACTTCTGCCTCCGGGTGCACTTTCTCAAGTCGGTGGCGCCGTCCGTAATTGATCATCAATGGCGTGCCAATCTCGGTCGCATAGTCCGCAAAACCCTCGCCGTCGTTGCTGAGGCCGATGACGCCGGCTCTTGGTTCGTAGGGAAGCGGCTCATAGTTGTCATCCGGCAAGCGGATGAATGAGTGATGCATGTGTACGGTGACGGCGCTGCTATCGGGTGCCACAGTTGGCAGGTAAGGTCCGCTGGCTACGCCAATCAGGGTCACCGTCGCTTCGACTTCGGTATTGTCTGGAAACGCCTTGGTACGCGGCAGGTAGATTGCGGAACGTGACGTCTCCACGGCGAACTGGCCCTCCTGCGTAGCCGTCAGGCGCTCCGCGACACCATGCGCATCACGCAGAAAAAAGTCGGTCGCATCAATGACCACGGCGTCATTGTCTGAGCCAACGACTTCAAAACCCCAGATTACCGATCTCGCGAATGACTCGCGCACAGCCTGTCTCTCATTCACATCCTCGCTACGCGCGCGGTAGGCGAGATTGTGTTCGACCAGAAAGACTTTGGGCCCGCTGCGTTCAAATGACACCATTTTGGCTGACCCGAGCTGGCCACGATCAAGACCTAGATCGTTTGACCCGACGCCGCGCGGCAACGAAGACTGATACAAGAATGGCGCTTCCAGTTCCTTGATGCGTATGAGCAGGCGCCCACCTGATGCATCCCAGTAAAGATCCACGAAGCCTGATAACGCCTCGTAGGCATCGAACTCGGTTTTTGAATTATCGCTATCCGCGTTCGTACCACACGCCGCAACAACGAACATCATGGCGACAGCCAGCCACGTTTTGTACATATTCATACCCACTCTTTGAATTTAGGCTTGGACCGGTTGGTCACGCGTAATTCGCCCCGCGATGGTTCCCGCAATCAACAGAAACACGCCGATGCCGAAGAGATATTCCGGGTAGATACGGAAAATACCGCAAACGAAAATCAACGCGATGTTGATAATCTGAAACGCATTGATGACGATGCTTTTACGCATTGTTGCTTTCGGAAATCGAACCCTCGACACCATCAGTATGCCGAGGATGAACATTAGCACCGGTAAATACAGGTGCAGGGGCAGGACGGTCGATATGTCATCGTATTTGATCATTACGATAACCATCGATGACAGTAGTCCGCCACCGGCCGCGGTAATCGGAATGCCGGTAAACCACCCGCCGTGTGGCGTTTCGGAGGTCAGGTTGAACCGGGCCAGGCGCATCGCGCCCGCCAGAACAAACACGCCGCATGCGGCCAGCAGCACCCAAAACTGGCCGGTATCGAGTTCTACGCTGCCGTATTGAAGTCCGAGATTGAAGACCAGAATGGCGGGCGCTACACCAAAGGAGACCAGGTCGGCCATCGAATCGAATTCAGCGCCGAAACTGGAGGTCGCTTTAAGCACTCTCGCCGCAACGCCATCCATGGTGTCGAGCAAGCCGCACCAGACGATTAGCCATGCCGCAAATTCGAGGTCGCCGACCTGCGTTGTTGCGATTGAACCCAGCCCCAGCAGCAGGCTTAACGCGGTAAAACTGTTTGGAATGGAGTAACGCAGAACGCCCAAAATCTATCCCCCAAGATCAATCAAGGCCGTGATTGTACCGCTATCGAGCGCTCAACGACCGCGGAATCGGCCAATTTCGACGCCAATGGGCCCACGCGGTACCACGATCTGCAGCGGGGAACCGTTTCGGGTTACATCAACCACCGCACTGCCGTCACCGCCGGCCATTGTACGTTGTATCAATTCCGCAGTACTGAACACTCGCCGGCCGTCGTAGCCCACAATCTCGTCGCCAGCCTGTAATCCGGCGCGCTCAGCCGGCGATGAGGCCATCACGCTCGACACGCCAACTGACGTTTGGCGATTGTTTGCTTTGAGATACAGTTCGTACTCGGTATCGCCAAGCTCCTCGCGAAGCATCGCATCTGCATTGGCGCTACGCATGAATGGATCCAGCGCTGCACCGGAATTTCGCGCCTCGTACATCGCCTGCATCGATTCGAATCGTAGCTCCGATTCTCTGCGCAGTATGTAGTCAACACGAGCGGCAGATATGCCCGACCCGAGCATCGCTTCGCGGCTTGCCGAAGCGCGTCGTTCATCGCGAATCTGCTGCTTGCGAGCAACCGATTCCGAATCGATATTGCCGCGCGCTTCGCGTTCCTGCGCACTACGATTTTGATCTTCGCGACCAGTGTCACGACCGTCCTCAAGCCGTTCAATCTCGGCAAACAGGATCATTAGTTCGTCTTCCAGAAGTTGCCGCGCTTGTCTTTCTGAGCTAACGGCCGCTTCCAGCGCAAGGATGCGTTGTTCGGTTGCAGCACTGCTGTCAAATTGACTGTTCGTTGCCAGCGTATCTGCGATTCCGGGATCGGGCTTCGACTTGTTCAGCACCAGGGTCGCCGCGCCAACCGTCGCAGCAAGACTCAATATAATAATGCCGCTTACTTTCTGCATTCTGTCCTCCGAATCATTTTGGACCTTCCCCGACTGTATTCGTGCCGCAGAATATGCTGTGATGCGTCGATCAAAAACCAGTCTATCGAGACGAAACGGAGTCCGCCGTGGCCACATTGAGATTGTCGATTTGTATTCTAGCGCTAATCCTCGCCGCATGTTCTGAGTCGCCGCTCGAGTTACGCGGCGAGACCACTGCTGATCTCGTCAACCAAATAGCGAACGAATTCGTCGACGGTTACTACGCGCATTACCCTGAAGAAGTTTACGAAATCGGCTATCCGGATTCGCCTATGGATCGTTTCGGAGACCATAGCGAAACTTCGACGGCTGCGTGGAATGCGAAGGTTGACCGCTGGCTCGCGGATCTGGACAGCATTGACCTTGCCACGGTCGAGAAGTCCTCTACAGCACTGACATACGTGTTTGCACGTGAAAAAATGCAAGCGCTGGTAGATCGCCGCGTCTGTGAGCCTGAGCTTTGGATCATCAGCCCGACGTGGACAGGTTGGCAGTACATGTTCGCATCAACGCTTGCGGTGCAGCCGGTCGACACGGTCGCCGCGCGCCGGGCTGCTCTGGCGCGCCTGACAGACATGGCACGTTACTTGCGAACAGAAATTAGCAATCTCCGCCGCGGCCAGGACCAGGGCTATACGGCCGGCCAAAACAACGTCGCGGCTGTAGTCGAACAAGTCTCCTCGTTGATCGCTACACCGGCAGAAGATTCTCCATTTTACAGCCCGGCAGCTCGATCTGCAGATGCGGACTTCGTTGCTGCCTATGCAGAAATTCTGGACCAGGATATTCGTGCTGCGATGACTGAATATCGCGACTTCCTCAGCAACGATTACAAGGGTCATGCGGGCCCCGGCGTCGGAGAGAACCCGGATGGCGCAGCCTGCTACGCCGCATCGGTTCGCTTCTATGCATCCGTCGCCATGGATGCTCAAGACATTCATCGTGCCGGCCTGACGCAAATGTCGCGCATCCAAAGTGAAATGCTCAAAATCGCGAAAGAATCGTTCGGCACCGATGACCTCAAAGGCTTGCTGACCGAGCTGCGCACCAATCCGAAATATACGTTTGCCAACGAGCAGGAATTGCTCGACTTCATCCACGCTGCGGTGGAACGAGGCAAGGCCGCAGTCGATGACTGGTTCGGCAACGTCCCTGATTCCGAGTTGCTGATCACGACTTCGCCGGCTTACGAGAAGGATTCCGGGGGTGGTTTTTATTCATCGGGATCCGCCGACGGAACACGTCCGGGCACCTATCAGGTCGGCACCTACAACCCGACGGGCATCAGCCGGGCGGGCCAGGAGTCCACTGCATTTCATGAAAGCTACCCGGGTCATCATTTGCAAAGTGCGATCACATTACGAAATGAATCTTCGCACCCGATATTTCGCTACATGTTTGTCTCTGGATCCGCTGAAGGGTGGGGGCTCTATGCCGAAAAACTCGCCGACGAAATGGGTCTTTATTCGAGTGCGGTTACTCGTCTCGGCATGCTTTCGAATGAGGCGTACCGCGCCGCCAGGCTGGTGGTCGATCCGGGCATGCACGTCATGGGCTGGAGCCGCGATGAGGCGATTCAATACATGCTCGACCACACCGCTGAAAGTCTTAACGCCATCAACAACGAAGTCGATCGATACTCAGCCGTTCCCGGTCAGGCGACGTCCTATCTTATCGGCAGCCTGGAAATTCAGCGCCTGCGCAAGCGCGCCGAAGATCTGTTGGGAGACGACTTTGACATTCGTGAATTTCATGATCGAGTCCTTGAGCACGGCGGCGTAACATTGCCGATGATCGGCGCCAACATTGAGTCCTGGATTGCTAATACGCTGGAACGAAATTCCAAATAGCAGTCTAAAGTTGTAACGATTTTCGGGGGTTTAAAATGTATCAATCGAAATTGCTGGCCGCGGCACTCATTGCTGTGGTTTTTTCCTGTCCGGTTGTCGCTGACGAAGAAACCGCTGTCGACCCGCAGGATACCTGGGACTTATCCGATATTTACCCGTCTGTAGATGCCTGGAACGATGCCAGGCAGGAAGTCATGGCTGCGTTTGCAGGGATTGAGGCACGCCGCGGCACACTCGGCAAAAGCGCAGGAGACCTCTACGAAACCCTGCAACTAATCTCGGACACAGAGAAAAAGGCCGCCAGCGTCCTCGTTTATTCTGCCATGAACAATGATGAAGACCAGCGCATCACAGAGACCCAGGAACGCCGCCAACTTGGTTCGATTCTGTATTCCCGTCTCGGCGAATCGACCGCGTGGGTGCAACCCGAACTGATTGAGATTGGTCGGGAAGTGATCGAGTCGTATATCCACGAAGATACACGGCTCGCTGTTTTTAGCTTGCAACTGGACGACACGCTGCGCAACGCACCGCACACGCTCGGTGCCGAAGCAGAGCAAACTCTCGCATATTTTGCACAGCCGTTTAGCGCACCGACGACGACCTACCAGATGTTGGCGAATTCCGACATTCCGTGGCCAACGGTCACGTTGTCGACGGGCGAAGAGGTCCGGGTTGATTCGCAAGGATATGGTCGTGCACGGGCCAGCCAGAATCGCGACGATCGCAAGCAGGTTTTCGACGCATTCTGGGGTAAATGGCTTGAATACCGCAGTGCCACCGGTTTGGTACTGGCCTCGCACGTACAAACGCAGGCTGCGTTGGCTAAAGCGCGTAACTACGACAGCGTGCTGGCGCGCGAACTGCATCAGGACAACTTGCCACCCGCCGTATTTCATACGCTCGTCGCAGAGGTAAACAAGGCATTGCCGACTTTGCACCGCTATTTTAATTTGCGCGGCCGGATTCTCGGCGTAGAGCAAATGCACTACTACGATATTTATCCGCCGATGGTTTCGCTGGACAAGGAATTCGACTATGAGACCAGCAAGGCTATTACGCTTGATGCGATGCAGATACTCGGCGACGACTGGGTAGCAATGCAACGCGCAGGCATGCAGCGGCGCTGGACGCACGTGTACCCACAGCGCGGCAAACGCTCCGGCGCGTATCAGTGGGGCACTTACGACTCACACCCTTACCTGCTGCTAAATCATTCAGACGACTACGATGGGTTATCCACGCTGGCACACGAATGGGGCCATGCGATGCACACACTGTATGCAAAACAGGCACAGCCCTATGAGACTTCGGGCTATGCAACATTCATCGCCGAAATTCCTTCGACATCTCTCGAACTTATTTTGCAGGACTATATGTCGAAGAACGCGGAGACTGTCGATGAGCAGTTGTTTTACCTCGGCGAAGCACTCGAGGGTATGCGCGGCACTTTTTTTCGGCAAACACTGTTCGCGGAATTCGAATTGGCGCTGTATGAAACCGTTGAGCGTGGCGAAGCGCTGTCCGGCGAAGGTATCTCAGAGATCTACGGCGAAATTCTCAGGCGCTACCATGGTCACGACGAGGGCGTAGTCCTGATCGACGATTTGTACACCAATGAGTGGCTGTTCATTCCGCATTTCTATCGCAACATGTACGTGTTTCAGTATGCGACGTCGCAGACCGCAGGTACGGCGTTGTACGAAAAGATTGTACAGGAGGGCGAATCAGGGGTAGAGAATTACAAGAATCTGCTAAAAGCCGGTGGTTCGAACTATCCTTACCTGCTACTTGCTGAAGCGGGTGTTGATCTTGCCAAGCCGGAGCCGTACCAGGCAATTGTCAGAAAGATGAACGCGATCATGGATGAGATGGAACGCTTGCTGGACCTTAAGAAATCAATGGGTCACACAACTACTCCGCAATCCGCGCTGCAATGACGGTCGCAGCGCACTTGGTTCCGGAATAGTATTTTATTCCGGAATCGGCCTGCACGACCTGGCCGGCTGCGATGCGATCGCGAAAAGAAACTATCTCACGCCGGCTATTCCCATAACTGTCGGAGTAGTCGACCTGAACCTTGACACCTGTAATTGCGATAGTTGCTTCGTTGCGTACGGCAATGATCAGGTTCCCGTTAGGCCCTGCGTCGCAACCCCGTAAGACGTATTTGCCTGGCTGCGATGGTATTTCCAGACGCGCTATTTCCCCGCCAGCGGCCTTGCCATATTCGCCTCCGCTCTGTGCCACCACCATGAAATGTTCTTTGGCAATGTCGATCTCGCCGCGATCTTTCATGATCAGGCCCAGGTTGTAATGCGCAGGGGCCGTCGGCAGCAACGCTATGCTGGTCTCCAGGTCCTTGATTGCATCGTTAGCTCTGCGTTGCTCCTTGCGTGTCACGCCGCGCTGCAGATAGTAGTAGAAAAAATCATCGCGGCGACTGATGGCGCGATCATAGTTAGTCGCCGCCTGGTCGTACTCTTTCTTCAACAATCGCACGTCGCCACGTAAGGCGTGAAAGTGCGCTTCCTCGGGAAAGAGTTTTAGTGCTTCATTTGCGAACGTCAGCGCCTCGTTGACGTTCTCTTTTGCCAATGCTTCGCGACCCTGGTCATAGGCGTCGTAGGCGGGTTTCAGCTGCATCGTTTTCTGCAATGCGGCACGATACTCTTCCACACCAAGAAGCCCGCCCGGATCCATTCGTTTTGCTCGCTTGCGGTTTTCCTGTACGCGTTCTTCTGACGGCGGGTGGCTGGCGAACAGACCACTGAGCCAGTCCTGTCGCCGGCCTTCGCTCAGCCGCACAAACGTCTCCTGCAATGACACCGCACCTTGCGGGTCGTAGCCTGCGTCACCCATATAGCGCATCCCGTAGCGGTCAGACTCCAGTTCCGCGCTGCGACCGTAGGTTGAAGACAGCAGCTGCGCTGCAATGCTGGCGCCGCCGACTGCGAGGTTGCCATAGTTCGAATCGCCGGTAACCACACTGGTCGCCACAACCAGGCCTTGCAGCAGTTGGCCACGCGACATTTGTTGTGCAGAGTGGCGCGCCGCAGCATGTACGATTTCATGGCCAAGAACAGCAGCAAGTTCCGCCTCGGAGCTGATCTCCGTCAACAAGCCACGATTGATCGCAATTTTGCCCCCTGGCAACGCCCAGGCATTTGGCACAGAGCTGTTCAGCACCGTGAACTCATACGGCAGATCCACGTCGCTAACCGCGGCCAGCTTCATCCCGACCGAACGTACGTACTCCATGAGCGCCGGATCAACATCGTAGGGACCGCCCTGAGACTGCAACATTGGCTGGTAATTCTGGGCTCCGATCTGCAGGTCAGCAGCGGGGGACATCATGATGAAGTCGCGGTCGCCGGTCACCGGATTTACCGCACAGCCGGTGACCAGAACGAGCGCGAGAATTGAGGCTAGTATTTTCATGTTCAAATTATACGACTGAATCGCCCTCCGGGTACGAATCAATCTGCGTTGCGAGGCGTATAGAGTTCCGCCTCCTCTTCGGTCAATTGCTCAATTCTTAGCGTCCAGCGCGCCAGCGACGAGCTAATTCGAAACTTATAACGACCGCCTGTATGAAACAGGCGCACCCCGTTGCTGCGGTAAGTAACGTTGTTGCGGGGCCCGCTTTTTACACCGCCAATAAAGGCGCCGGTTTCGGCGTCGACAAGAACGATATCCAGCGCGATTCGATTCTCGTAGTCACTATCAAGGCGCCAGTCCAGTATCCATGGCGATTCGACACTAAAGGCGGCGGTCGTCGTGTTGCCCGTCCCTTTGAACTCCCGTACCAGCTCGGCCGCGTGTCCCGGCGCCGCCATTGCGGTGACCAGCGCCAGCGCCACAAATAGAAAAATTCCTTTCATTTAGTGAATCCTTGTTTTAATCATTACTGTCTCTCTGACTCGCGCAATCTGTTTTTGTTGCCGGCTTCAGCATTCGCCGACCATCGCTGCGATCCAGGCACTGATCAGAGCGACACCTTCAACGTGTACCGCACTCCGCCCGAGCTCAGGCATGGCGATCGCCGGGTCCGTGTGCTGCATACGATAAACCAAGATGGAGTCGCCCGACCGACCCGGATAAATATCGTAGGGGCGATCGCCGCTGCCACGTCCAACAGCGACCGGCGGCTTGCAAACCCCGAAATTCCGATCCATGGGCGCCCCGATATCGAGATGCAATGCTGACGTATCTGCAGCCCCCTGTCGATTGTGACAATGTGCGCAGTTTGCGTCGAGGTAGGCGCGCGCGCTCTGCTCCAGTGTTTCGATTTCGGTTGCAGGCAGAGCCGGTGCGCCCTGCAAGATCCCGCTTTTCGTCCAATGCGAGATCTGACTGTCGCTATCGCCCCACCACGCGTAGCTACGATTCAATTGCCATGCTTTCGGCCCCAGTGGACGTAATTCTGCCGCGCTGTGGTCCGGTGTGTGACAGCCCCGACATTGGTTTGCATCCGGCACGATATAGTTGATTTGCTGCAGCGTACCGGTGCCGCCGAGCTCTATCGAACGAACATCTCCCGCGATCTCCAGGGTTGCGTCCGTCTGCGCCGCGTTCCAGACATACGGATAACCACGCCAACCGTCCGTGTAGCGAACCAGCAAGCGAGTCTCCAGCAGAACGTGCTCACCAAGATCAAGAACCCCTGCCGCGCTCGGCGGTGGTGTCTGCTCTGAAATATCCACACGAAAATCAGCCGTGCTCCAATCGCTGGCTTTGCGGTAGTGAAAGGTCTTGCTGATAATCGTCCCGACTGGAAAGTCGAATTCCTGCGCCGGGTCAAAGCGCGCGCTCGTTCCCTCGGGAATCCAGATAGTTCTCAGTTTGAGAGCATAGTCGCTGAACAGCGGCGCGTTTAAGTCATACGGTATGACCCGATCATTCAGCTCAAGGCGTTGGTCCTTCGCGCGCACTACACCCCATTCACTCAGCAACGGTGGCGGTTGGTCTGCCGCATGCAAGCTGACGCTGTGATCTGCAGGCCCGCAGGCTGTTGTGCAAAACAATACTGCAATTGTCGCGATATAGCGCATGTTTACTGCAGTGGCGCTGCAAGTACGACAGCAGGCAATTTTATGTGCTCGCAGTGATGCTGTTGGTCCCCAACCACGATGTTGTCGCTGCCATTCGGCAAGTCCGCGTTCAGCACCTGGGCGCTGCCATTGTTCACGCAAATCGCGTGTTCGGCCAGTAGCCTGCCGTCGGCGTCGACCTTTTCCGGATTCGCATAACCGTCCCAGAGAATATCCGGGAAGCTGCCGTTGAGTCCAAACATTGCGACCTTCAGCGCTTTCAGTTCCAGACCGTCTGGCGAAGAACCTCCTCCTGAAAAGCGATTGTTGTAAACGTAAATTTTCTCGGGATATGGATCGTAAGCGGCTGCCATTTCCCGCGTACCCTGGTAACCGGTGGCAAAGTAACTACTGATAATGATATTTGCTGTGTCATTGTCCGCAATGTCGTTGTCAAAAATTTCAACGTTATCATTTGAATTTATGACGATGCCGGAGCCCGCCGGCACACTGGCAACCGGCGTACCTTCAGCACCAAAGTTGTCCGTATTGTTGCCGACAACCGTATTTCCGTAAACGCGCGTACTGTGCCCGGGCTGCGGCAGGTCCGGCATGTTAAAGACGAGAATACCGCCGGTGTTGTCGGTTGCCGAATTGCCGTACACGTCCGCATCAAAAGTATTCTCGATTTCGATTCCAGCGACATTGAATTCCACTCGATTGTTTCGTACAACGACGTTTTTCGACTGACCGACATACAGGCCGGCATCGGACGCACCGATTGCGATCGACTCTTCGAGCAACAGGTTCTGAATTTGCACCGGATAGATACCGTAGGCACCGTTTTTTTCATCGGGTCCGTTGGTCCATTCTGTTCGCACCCGCCGAATGATGATATTGCGACCTTCGTTGATCTTCAGTCCGTCTCCAGCCGTATCTTCGATGGCAAGATCTTCGATAGTGAAATCACTGGCGTTGACGAGCAAACCTTCCGCTCCCTGCAGTTGATTCCTGAAGGACAAGATGGACTTATCCATGCCCTCGCCACGCAAAGTCACCCCCGAAACATTCAGCGACAGACCACGATTGATGGAATGTGTGCCCGCCGGAATCGTGATTACGTCGCCCGGTTTCGCCTTGATGAGTTGTTCCTGTAGCTGCTTTTGATAGGCCGCGGCTGCCGCACTGGGCTCAGGTGGCGGGCTATCCGAGCATGCGACCAACACCAGGCCGCAGACGATGGACACGCAGATTTCAGGGCGATTCACGAGCTTCGTCACTCCGGATCAGTTTGAGATCCTGAAGCTTAGCAGCGCGCAGAATCGGCCTGTCCTGATTTTTCTATTAAATAAGTGTTGACTTAATTAAGTGATTACTTATACTTCGGGCATGGATACCTTTCTCGCGATAGCCGACCCCACCCGCCGCAGCATCGTCTTGTCGCTCGCCAGGAGCGAACGCTCTTTCGGTGAGCTTGCGGACCAGTTTGAGATGAGTCGTCCCGCGGTCTCGCAGCACCTCAAGGTCCTGCGCGACGCTGGCATTGTCAATGTGCGCCCGGATGCACAGCGGCGCATCTATAGCTTGAGCGATAACGGCCTGAGTGAAATTGATGCCTGGCTTGGCAAAGTTCGTGAGTACTGGTCGCCTCGCCTCGACAAACTTGAACAACTATTGGGAGATGCATGATGAGTCAGCACGGCAAGATGTTAAATGACAATACGGTGCAATTTGAGCGACTGCTGGCCGGTCCGATCGAACGCGTCTGGAGCTACCTGGTTGAGGCCGATAAACGCGCGAAATGGCTCTGCGGTGGCGAAACGGAACTCAGGCAAGGGGGTCGAGTTGATATGCTTTTCCACAATGCGTCGCTTTCCGGCCAGAACGATATCGAGCGTCCGGAGAAGTATAAGGACATGCCGGAGTGCGTTGCATTTGTCGGCACTGTCACGCGTTGCGATCCGCCGAATGTTTTGGCCCACACCTGGGATTTCGAAGGCGAAACGTCGGAAGTTCGTTACGAATTGTCTACGCAGAACGACAAAGTACGACTTGTATTAACGCACTCGCGCCTCGGTGACGGAGAAGCAAAACTCGGTGTCTGCGCCGGCTGGCATGCGCATTTGAATATCCTGGTCGATGTGCTCGATGGTACGGAGCCAGAGGCTTTCTGGAAGCAGCATACCCGCCTCGAATCCGAATATGCCGCACTGCTCACACCGGCGGCTTGAATAAAACCAGGCCGAACCAGATCGCGAATACAGAGAAAACAGCAGCGCTGATCAGCAACGGAATGGCGGCGAATGCGACTGCTGCTTTGATCAGCGTGATTGCCACCATCGCGAAGTGCAGAAAATTGCCTGCCGCAACGGGTCGCGCGTAGATGCCGCCCATCAAAATACCGCGGGCCGACCAGTTGAGCATTGCGAAACCGAGATAAACGGCACCGGCCATTTGCAGCAACAAGACAGTCGCATTGTCCGGCGCGCTGCCGTGCAGTCCCAGGACCTCTTGCGGCATGAACGACATCGCAAGACCAATAACGCCCATCAACGCGGCGCTCGCGATCATGAGAATTCTTGTATGCATCAGTCGAGTTTCTGCAACACGGCCAGCGTGTCCACCCGACATTTTTCGATAGCCATGATAATTTCGTCCTTGGCGGCGGGGCTCTCGCTGAGCTGGCCGCTCTGAGCATTCCAGACCTCCCAGAGCAGTCTTGCCGACTCCGGCATGGGATCGTCCAGGATTGTTGCGATATCTCTGATCGTAATCACGATTGCCCAGCCGGTGCGCAGATTGCCTTTATCCTTAGTGTCGCCGTCATAATGGTGATGCCAGACGACTTTTTGCAGGTCGGCGAGGTTTAGCAGGATTTCTATGGACACCAGTCTTTGAGTACGATTGTCTTCGCTCGCCTCATTCCGCCAGGTGTTATAACTGAGGCTGATGATTGCCACGACCAGGCTGATAAGCGCGACGCGGTTACGCCGCAGTTGTTCTAAAAATTTCGTACTTTGCATGCCTATTCCCCGGGCCCGGAAGTTCCTGTACCCGAGGAGACCGGTGCCGAATTGAAATTGTTTCGTTGCAACCTGAAAAGCCATAGAACCACGCCGACACCCGCAGCCGCAATTGCGGCCAGGAGCATGAAAAGATCCAGATGGCCTTGCACGCCGGGGCTGGCATCAAGAATCCGTCCGGCGATCGACGCAAAGAAAATGTCTGGCGTAAAGCCGACAACGGAAACCAGGCCGACTGCTGCGCCCGTGATGTGCCGCGGCGTGCGCGTTTCTTCGAGAAGAGCGAAGTAGATTCCGCGCAGCGCGAACACGGCACACAGGGTCACAGCCACATTTGCAATGATGATCGGCGCACCAACTACTTCCGGTGTCAGCATAGCGAGCGCCAGGAACGTAATCGCCAGAACTGCGAATGCGACCAGGATAGAGCGCGCAGCTTTGAATCGATCGGCAATAAATCCGGCAACGATCGCAGCACCGACGCGTATATACGCGCCATAAGCTGCCCAGCGCGCCGCGTCAACTTCGTCAAGTCCAAACGCTTGCTGTGCGTACAGAGAATAATAGTCGGTGCCCTTGAATAAACAGTACGCACAGACAATGATTGCCGCTTGCGCCCAGATCAATGGTCGGTTGATGACCTCGAGCATGCCGAGCAACGGATTTCGCTTGCTAAGCAAAGCGGCATCGGATTCCGGCACCACGAACCAGGCCAGCAAGCCCGCTCCAAACGCGACGGCCGAGTACAACAGAATGACGCTACGTAATCCCGCACGACGTTCGGCGTCGCTGGCCAGGGTTGCGTCTTCCGGCAAATACGCTGCGAGCAGGAATACGCCCGCCCCGGCGACCAGAGCTGCGATCAATCCACGCCCACCTTCAAGCGTGCCAAACGCCACACCCTGAGATTTGTCTCCGCCCCATTCCCGGGTCGCGCGAATCAGTGCACCCCACAACATGAATATGGTGGTGACACCAAAGTATCCATAGAGAACCGCCATCTGACGCGCGCCGGGAATCGTCGCCATGTACAGGCCGCCAACGGCAGTCGCAACCAGAGCTAAAGCGATTAGTTTGCGTGCTGGAAAGCGGTCTGCAAGCGCGCCGCCGGGAAAGAACGAGAGCGTTGCAGTAATACCGTAGATGGCGAAGATGTCGCCCAGCTGTGTATTGGTGAATCCGAATACGTCGAGCATGGTCGGGCGAAAAAACCGCGCGATATGAAACGGCAGCCCGAACACCATTTCCCCGGCGATTACCAGGGTCGCGATGAAGAGCGCACGGCGCAGCAGGGACAAGGAGCCTAATCCTCTGCGAGTAACATCGGTATCGGTGGATACGACAGCAGTTTGACAAGTGCCCGCCAGTCACCTTCTTCATCGCCAACAGGGTTTTCGCGTTCCACATAGGCACGATAGCGTTCGGTGAATCCAAACCACGAGTCGATGTCCTCTGCAGATGTCAGTGCGTAGTGAGTCAGCCAGGCTTCGGTTTGCGCGCGATCCCAATCGCCGTCAAGGTATTTGCGCGCCGCCTCAACGCTTGCATAGCGAATCTTCTTCTTTGCTGCGTTCAATCGATCCTGGGTTGCGAAGTCAACGTCCCCTACTCCGGCGATCGGGCTGATTACGTCACGCAGGAAAATATTCCTGCTATCACCGGGAAACGCGACGCGTTCTGCAACGTTGCCGCTGCCTTCAAAAATCACGCCTTGCGGCGAGAATAACGGTAGCACCGAGAACTCGATCCAGCCGCGTTGCTGCAGGTAATTTTGATCCAGCAAACTGCTGAATGTGTGATGACCGGGATAACCCTCGTGACAACCAAAGCGAGTCGCAGTGAAGATATTCAGCGGCCGACTGGTTTCTACCTGGATCAGGCCCTGTGCACCCCCTTGGTACCAGTTGTACGCACCCCAGGGATTGCCCTGCACCAATTCCAGGACGAAGGCCTCGCCCTCGGGCAAAGTCATATGCTGCAAGGTGCGTGCGCGACATTCGGCAATACCGGCACGGATGACGGCTTCCGCCGTCTCCGGTTCGATTCGGAACTGCAGGCCAAATTCAAACACGCGCTCATTGAGCGATCCATCGCCCGGCAAAACGGCTGCGATCTCGGCCAGCGCCGCTGCATAGTGTTCTTCCGGAAAGGTGGGCGCGACGAAGCCATAAACACGCTTCGATTCCTCGTCAAAACTCAGCGTTTCTCCGTTGCGGATGCTTGCGACCGTCGCCAGGGATTCCAGATGCGAGGCAATGTAGTCCTGCCGCAGCTGCAACAGATAAACTTCGCTGCTCAACTGGATTGAGCGTACTTCGACAGCCAGGCTGGAAGCCGCTGCCGCGATGTCCTGCAGCGATTGGCCACTTTCTGTTGCTTGCTCCAGCCATTCAGCGGGACCAAAGTAGGCATCTACATAATCTTCGTCATGTTCACCAAGCGCCAACGCAAGTTTTACGTATTGTTCGGCAAGCGGGTTGAACTGCGTTGCGGGGTCGATGTCCGGCGATGTCGAACAGGCCGTACAGAAAAGTGTGATTGCCAGACCAGCAAATACTCGCATGTAAATTCTCCCCGCCTTCGTGCAGTATTGATCGCCAACACAGTATACGTGAGTAAACCCGATGAAGATTCCGTCCACGGTAGTCCTGGCAGTTCTGGTTTTGGTTTCCGGCAGTACCTTCGCCGCAACCCCGCAAACCATGCGACTCGATTTCTTTCACAGTGGCAACCATGCAACCGAAATGTTCAGCGTCGACGAAGTCGTGTTTGAAGCGTTACCCTGGACGGGCAATATGCAGCAACCGATCGACAAGACTTTGCGCGGCAAGTACCTCTTTGAAATTATAGACGACGCAACCGGCAACATTTCGTGGTCTCGAAGTTTCAGCAGCATCTACGGAGAATGGGAAACGACGGGTGAAGCACGCAGCATGAACCGCACGTTTCATGAGTCACTGCGATTTCCGGCGCCGACGGCGAAATTCACTGTAGCGATTAAGAAGCGTGGCGATGCGAATCAGTTCGAGGAAATCTGGCGTACGTCGATCGACCCTGGCGACTATATGCATCATCGTGAAAGTGCCCTGTATGCGGATCGGGTAGTCGCTATCGTCAACAACGGAGATCCGGCAGAGAAAGTGGACCTGTTGCTGCTCGGCGATGGCTATACAGCTGACGAACATGCTGCGTTCGTTGCCAAAGCGCAGGCGCTGGCAGACGTGTTGTTTGCAACTTCGCCTTTCAAAGAACGTCGCGAGGACTTTAATGTCTGGGCGATAGCGCCGCCCGCAGCGCAGTCCGGCGTTTCGCGCCCTTCAACCAATACCTATCGGGACTCGCCGCTAGGCGCAACCTATGATGCATTTCGTTCTGAGCGTTATATTTTGACCCTCGATAACAAATCCTGGCGCCGAATTGCCTCCTCCACACCCTATGATTTCGTCGAAATACTGACGAACACGGAGACCTATGGCGGCGGTGGAATCTATGGGCTTTACAGCACTGCGGCGGCGAATGGCGAATGGGCGCCGTATCTGTTCGTGCATGAATTCGGGCATCACTTCGCTGGCCTTGCCGACGAGTACTACACCAGCTCGGTTGCGTACGAGGCGCCTGACGTCATCATCGAACCCTACGAGCCGAATGTTACGGCGCTGCTCGACCCGGATAATCTGAAATGGAAACACCGGGTTGACGAAAACACGCCCGTGCCGACTCCCTGGCCAAAAGAAGCCTACGAGAAAAACTCATTAGCAGTACAGGCTACCCGCAGCCAGATGCGAGCAGACAACGCCCCGGAATCGGAAATGAATGCCTTGTTCCGGTTCACGCAGGAGTATTCAGAGAAACTGTTTGCAGCGAATGAGTACAAGGGTGCCGTCGGCGCGTTCGAAGGTGCGAATTATCAGGCGCAAGGCTACTACCGATCAGAGCAGAACTGCCTGATGTTCACTCGCACAGACTATTTTTGTTCGGTGTGCGCCGCGGCAATTGAGAAAGTAATCGACGAGTACACGCGACCGTAGTCTGCGATCAACTTCTAAGCTTGTATCCGGTCTTGAAGATCCAGTGCACGATAATGAGGCACGCGACGAGGAAACCCGTAACCATCGCGAGACTGAGTTCGATGGCGACATCGGAGTTTTCGTAGAATGCCCAGCGAAAACCGCTGATCAGGTACACAACCGGGTTGAATAAACTGATGGTTTGCCAGGCGGGCGGTAGCATGCTGATTGAATAGAAGGTACCGCCCAGAAAGGTCAACGGCATAATCACGAGTATCGGCACGATGGTCAGCTTCTCCCAGCCGTCGGCCCAGACGCCGAGAATAAAGCCGAACAGGCTGAACGACACGGAGATAAGCACGAGGAACAGCAGCATGATCACGGGATGAGCGATGTGTAGATCAACGAAAAACGTGGCGGTGCCCAGGATTATCAGACCGATAACAATCGATTTGGAGGCAGCTGCGCCCACGTACCCGAGAACAATCTCAACAAACGAGATCGGCGCTGACAACAGTTCAAATATGGTGCCGGTAAACTTCGGGAAATAAATCGCAAATGATGAGTTTGAAATGCTCTCGGTCATGATCGACAGCATGATCAAACCCGGAACAATAAACGCGCCGTAGCCGACACCATCAATTTCCGTGATGCGTGAACCGATTGCTGAACCAAAAATGACGAAATAGAGCGAAGTCGACAAAACCGGCGCTACGATGCTCTGCACTACTGTACGCATCATGCGTGCCATTTCGGTGCGATAGATTGCTCTGACAGCGTGTAAATTCATGGGTCTTTGTGCACCAGGCCAACGAATATTTCCTCGAGCGAGCTCTGCGAGGTATTCAGATCATTAAAAATGACATCCGAGGCTTGCAGCGCGCTCAATAGCGACGTGATGCCGGTTCGTTCCTGCTTGGTGTCGTAGTGGTAGGTGAGCTCCAGGCCGTCTTCGCTAAGCTCCAGTTGGTACTCGCTGAGCCCGCCGGGGATCGATGTCAGTGGCTCCGACAGGTTCAACACCATCTGTTTCTTGCCGAATTCCTTCATAAGGCTGGTTTTGTCCTGTACCAGAATCAGCTCGCCGTTGGTGATCACTCCAACTCGATCCGCGAGTTGTTCGGCTTCTTCAATGTAATGTGTCGTCAAAATGACCGTCACGCCAGATTCGCGCAGTGATTGCACGACATTCCACATGTCCTGGCGTAACTCGACATCAACGCCCGCAGTTGGCTCATCAAGGAACAGAACGTCCGGTTCATGAGCGAGGGCTTTGGAAATCAATACGCGTCGCTTCATGCCACCGGACAGCATCATGATTTTCTCGTCTTTCCTGTCCCAGAGAGACAGGGACTTAAGTACTTTCTCAATGTGTTCGGGATTGTCCGGCTTACCAAAAAGGCCGCGACTAAAGCGACACACGTTGTAAGGCGTTTCGAACGTCTCGGTTGGCAATTCCTGCGGCACAAGCCCTATGCGAGAACGCGTTTCGCGAAAATTTTCGACGTGATCAAAACCATCGACCGTGACAGTTCCTGCCGTTCGCGTGACGATGCCGCAGATAATATTGATAAGCGTCGTCTTGCCCGCTCCATTGGGGCCAAGCAAGCCAAAGATCTCGCCTTTATTAATCTCCAGGTCGACGTCTTTGAGTGCCTGGAATCCACCTGCATAGGTTTTACTCAGGCCCGAAATACTGATGATGGGCTGCATGGCTGCCATAGTACTCGAACGCACTGTCAGAAGTAACGACTGATCGGCGCCGGATCGCTACTCGCTGATTGCAGCCGCCAGGTCAGCGAGCATCGACGCAGTGCGCCAATTGCGACTTGTGGTCTGCACGCCCAGGGATTTTTCCACCTTAGCAGCGAGTTTCGATTGACCGATGCCGTCAGGTGCGTGCAGGTAAAACGCGGTTTTGAGCAAAACGTAGTTTTCCGTTGGCGACCGGAGTGTATCGAGCAGAGTCAAGTCCGGGTTGGCGGGCTTCTCGGATAAGAACGAGATATGTAGCGACCTCGGACTCTCGACGGCATCCGGAAACGGATTTGCCGACAAGATTTTCTGATAGTCCGCGAGCATCAGCAGCAAAACCTTCGGCGTGAAACCGAATTGCTCCGCGACCGCGGCTTCGAGCATTTTACCGAGGGGCACTCGTCCCGCATTCGAGCGAAAAACTGCATTGCCACTCTGAATGTAGGTCTTTACCTGCTCGCAATCGAGTGACGTTAGAATATCGCGCAAGTCCTGCATTGGCAGGCTATTCTTGCCGCCAACATTGATACCCCGTAATAGCGCAACATAAACTGTCATGTCTGCAACTGATCCAGGTAAGCGAACAACGCTGCCGATCCGCCCGTGTGCAGGAACACGATATTCGATGCTCTTTTGAATTCATCTTTTCGAATCAGGTCGATCATGCCGGCCAAACCCTTGCCGCTATAAACGGGATCGAACAATAAGCCTTCCAGGCGAGCAAGCATTAGTACCGCTTCGTTCATCGATTCTGTTGGCACTCCGTAACCGGCGCCAACATAGTTACAGTTTGCGACGATGTCTTCGCGCGCCACAATATCGGGCTTGCCGATGTACTCGGCGGTTGCGCATGCCAGTGCGTAGACTTTTTCTTCCTGCGCATCCTGTGGAATATTCACGCCGATGCCCAACAGCGAAACGCTGCTGCGCATCGCTTTAAGACCCACGGCAAGACCCGCCTGGGTTCCTGCGCTGCCAGTGGCGGTTACAAGATGGTCAATCACCAGTCCCTGATCATCCGCTTGCTGTACTAGCTCCAGCGCGCAGTTTACGTAGCCAAGCGCGCCGACTTCGTTCGAGGCGCCACCGGGAATGATGTAGGGCTTGCCGCCAGCTGCCTGCACTTCCGCAGCCACCGCATTCATTTCCGCAGCAAAATCTGTACCAGCGGGGTATTCACGTAGATTCGCAGCAAATATTTTATCCAGAAACACGTTGCCGGAATTTGCATACGGCGCACTCGGATTGCTTACCCGATGTTCGAGCAAGACCTCACACTTCAAACCCAGCTTGCATGCGGCCGCAGCCGTTTGCCGCACGTGGTTGGATTGCACAGCGCCGACCGTAATGACTGTATCGGCGCCTGCTTCGAGCGCGGCACCCATGGAAAACTCCAGCTTGCGGGTTTTGTTACCACCGGTCGCGAGCCCGGTGCAGTCGTCGCGCTTCACCCAAATCTGCGGCCCACCCAGCTGCTGACTTAGATTGGGTAAATGTTCCAGGGGCGTCGGCAGATGTGCAAGCGAGACGCGGGGGAATTGTTCCAGCACGGCATTACTCCTTATTTGGCAATCGCCAAACCACCACGGGCGAGCGCAATCGTTTGTTTGGCCAGCTCCTCCGTCGACGAAATCAGCGGAATCTTTAAGGTGGAATGACTCATGACCAATGGTATCTCGGTACAGCCCGAGATGATCGCTTCGGCACCGCGTTCTGCTAATGCATTTGCCAGAGACAACATCTGCGCAGCGACCGCAGCGCCTTTGTCGCCCCGCTTGATGCGAAAAGTCAGCTCCATGAATTGTTGTAATTCCGGGTCACTTGGCAGTACCAGGTCCGTCCCGATTTTCTGAAACGCCTGTTGGTACACCTGGCTATGCAGGCAGCCTGCGGTTGCCAGAAGACCGACCTTACTGAAGCCGCCGCACGCAGCGACTGTTACATCGATGATTGAGAGCAGCGGAATATCGACCGCCACAACGACCTGCGAGGCAAACGCATGCGCTGTGTTGCATGGCATGACGAGAAAGTCTGCGCCGGCATCCTGCAGCCGCTTCGCCATCGTCGCCATGGCTGGCCCCGGGTCCGCGCCGCCTTTAAGAATCGCATTCTGTCGGGCTGGAATCGTCGGATCGTTGTCCACGAGCATGTGAATGTGGTCCTGGTCTGTATCGGCGGGCGTCAACGCGATGACAGTGGCCATGAAGTCCACTGTTGCCGCAGGGCCCATTCCACCGAGAACACCCACTATCTGACCGTTCAAACGCCCTGCTCCTGCAGAAATTTCGCACGCACTTCGTCCGCACTGGCCGGGAGACGTTGGCTGATGGCGCTGTCCTCAATATAGCGGCGAATCAACTCAGCATTGTCCACGGCAGGCGTCCCATCCGGCAACTGCAAATTATTCTCAAACCCCAGCCGTACATGGCCACCCTGCGCGGTTGCCGCCAGCATTACCGCATTTTCATTGGGGCCAAAGCAGCACGCGGCCCAGGGGAAGGTATCAGACTCGATCGCAGCGAGCATCAATTGCAGGTCCGCGACTGTTCCCGCCACTGCGTTGGCATATTCGCCGAGTACGAACATTGTGAACGGCGCTTCGTCGGCGAATACGCCACGTTGCCGCATATCATCAAAGCGGAGAATTTCATTCACCGAATACAAAATGTACTGCGGCCAGATATTCTCGGATCGTAGCCACGAAAAGAATTCGGCTGCCCTTCGTTCATCCGTTTCCACCGGGCAAAGTTCGCACAGCGCCAATGAAACAGCTTCAGGTTTTAGCTCGCGCACGAGCGCCATTTGCTGTTCGCTCTTATATTCACCGGCCGCCTCTGTGGTCACTTGAATGATGAGCTCTGTGCCAACACTTTTTCTAATAGCGGCTATCGCTTGCCGATAGCGCTCGGCATCCAGCGAATGCCCGCCGTCATTGTCGCGAACGTGCAAATGCAGTATCGACACTCCAACTTCCAGCAACGCTGCTGCGTCCAGCGCAGATTCGTCAGCAGTCAACGGCAATGCCGCGTGGTCTGCATGATTTCTGCGTGCACCATTGGGCGCTGCCATAACGATGACTTTTTCTGCAGCGAATTTCTTGTGGTCGCTCATCATTTAAGCAGAGTAGCCTAGTTCATGCTGAGAAAGTCTCGAACAGATGCCTGCTCGCGTTGCCGAAACGCGGCACAGGCGGTCTTCTCGGCTGCCTCTTCTGCAAGCTCAGCTTCTATGCCAGCAACGAAGCGCTCGGGAGCGCCATAAAATTTCGCGATAATATCCAGATTCTCAGCTGAGCAGCTCATCAATTGACCTGGCATGTTAACCAATTGTCCGTCGGCCAGAACCGCGCGCAGTTCGGTGTCGCGCTGCATCGCCCAGTCCAGCATCATCGCGTTGATCTCCTCTGCCGAAAATAGTCCGGTCAGAACAGCGGCAATTTCGCCGGACCTCAGCTCGTCGCCGTCCAGGACATAGTTGAGAACTTCATTAACCGCGTCAGCTTCGCGAAAAGAACCTAATGCACTTACGAAAGAACGACGCTCGGCAGGCGAAGCTGACGCTGCGATGCGCGCACGATATTTTGTGAACAGGTCAGGTCCACTCCAGTACGCCAAACTACGCAGAGCAACATCTACAGCTTCCGACATGGGAATCTCACCATCGAGATACCGGTCAACTGTGGTTGCAATGGTCGCGCGGGCAGAAGCGTCCTCACCATAAACCGCCAAATTTAAGAGCACTCGCGGACGTAAGTCTTCCAGTGCGTTCGAGTCACCGGGAACCGGGGACGAACCGATTCTGTCCAGAACGGGTCCGAACATCGCTCGAAGAAATGCAGCGAATTGCGGTCGCAAATCGGGCGTAATGAAAGTTTCACGCAAAGTCGGCAGCTCGCTGACCAGTGCTCGAAGCACGTTCGCGTCGGTGTCGTTCGCAAGACTTTGCATCGCCGCCAAATAGTCATCGCCGTCAAGTTTGTCTGCACCCAGCAACGCCCAAAGGTTGGTAAGCAACCCCATGCGCTCACGCACATTGAGGTGTGTGGCCGCGTCGTCACCAAGCTGTTGCAACATGTCATCTGGAATACTCCAGCGAAAATACCCGCGTTGATCGGCATTCGGCAATATCCAGTCAACCTCACCATCAATTTCGACAATCTCGCTCGCCTCGTCGATCACGAGCTGCGCCGTTCTGACGCTGTCACCGACGCTGTATCGATAACTCAGCGGAATAATCCATTGCTGATCTATTTGAGCACCACCGGTAACAATTCGATTTTGTGCAAACTCGAATCGGCCGTCGCCCAGATCGTTGACAGTCACCAACGGCATGCCGGGCTGATCGATAAAACTGGCCATACCGCCGGCGAGGTCGAACTCCGCGCCGGAGTTGATTTCGGCCCACAGATCCTTGGCCTGTGCGTTTTGGCGGCTGTATTTTCGCAGGTAACGAATTACGCCATCACGAAAAATTTCCGGCCCCACCGATTCCTCAAACATACCGAGGACCGCTTTGCCTTTGTAGTACGACAGGAAAATACCGTCCTGGAAATTGTCCGTTGCATTGAAGTCGTGGCGGATCGGCTTGGTGGTTGCCTCGCCGTCGCCAATCATAATGCGAAACTGGGTCCGCAATTCCGACAGCTCCGCGCTGAACTCGGGGTACACCGCTTCGGCTGTCTTGTCGCCCATCCAGTCGGCAAACGATTCGTTGAGCCAGAGATCGTTCCACCACTGCATTGTCACCAGGTTGCCAAACCATTGATGGGCGAGTTCATGCGCAGTGATCTTGATCAATAACGATTTGTCCGAAGCACTGGCGTTCTCATCGAGTAACAGTAAGAAATCGGAATAAGTCACTGCACCCGGATGCTCCATCGCACCGGGAAAAGGAAGATTGACCGCGATCAGGTCCAGCTTTTTAAACGGATATGGCTGACCGAAGTAACCCTCCAGATAAGCCAGGATGGACGGTGTCGTTTCGACCGCCACAGCCGCCAGCCGGGATTTACCTCTCGGCACCGCAATGCGACCGGGTATCGACATTCCATCGATCGGTACCATTTCGTATGGCCCAACGGCGACAGCGATGAGATACGAAGACAACGGCGGCGTTGTAGCAAAGACCACCGTCTTACTGGCGCCGTGCTCAGTAACCGAGACCTCCGGCGTGTTGGTTATCGGTGTGAGGTCTTGCGGCACGGTCATGGTTAGTTGCCAGGGAAACTTGAACCCGGGTTCATCGAAGCACGGAAAAGCCCGGCGAGCGTCGGTCGCCTCGAACTGGCTGAAAATATAATGCTCCCCGTCTATTTCAGTGCGACTGATGCCCACGCCGTCGGTGTTGAAGTTATTATTGAACTCGACAACGAGCTTATAGCTGCCTGCGGCAAACGGGCTGCTCGCAGAAATAAGCAGCAGGCCGTGTTCTCCGGATGCATGGCTAACCTCAAGCTCCGCGTCGCCGCTGTACAGGTGCAGCGAAATTATGTCGAGGTCCTGGGCATGCAGGCGAATGGTCGCGGTCTCGCTCGCAACTTCGATGTGTATTGTCGTGCTGCCAGAGTAGTCAGTTTTCGCCGGATCGATACTCAGCGTTACCTGTTGTGCGGTCGGTGCGACATTGTTCGACAGGCGATACGGATCTGCAGCCGGTTCTTGCAAAACTGCGCTTTTCTGAGGCTGAGCTGTTTCATCGGCACCACAAGCAATAAGCAACAGAGCTACGCCGAACGTTGCCCAGATACGAGAGTTCATAGAAATCCCCAAGAAACACGAAAATTGATGACTATTAGACGTTCGAACTAACTACTTGGTTGCACGCACCGCGGATTAACTGCCGCCGGGCGCGCTTTAATGCGCTCGAACCAGAGTCGGCGCAATGCAATAATCTGCCAAAAAGTCAGTCGGACTTTCTGGCTGCAGGTCGATTTTGGGAAGTTAAGTAGTTTCAGTGTCGCCATGCCGTTTCAATGAACCATCAGTGGCTCGAATCATATGTGACGATTCTAAATCAACACGGTTGCGGCCCGCACGTTTTGATCGATATAAGGCGCGATCTGCCTTGATAATAACGTCGGTAAGACAGGTATCGTTCGCTGAAATTGATGCGACGCCGAAGCTCGACGTCATTACTATTTGGCGACCATCGATCACCAGCGGCGAGGTCGCCAATCGAATGCAAAGCTCATCGGCGACTTTGGTGGCTTTGCGGATGTCTGTTCCCGGCAGCACCAGGACGAATTCTTCACCGCCAATGCGCGCGACGATATCTTCCGCGCGCCTTTTGACCGAAAGCAATCGCGCAAAGTGTCGAAGCGCCTCGTCGCCAATGCTGTGGCCAAACTCATCATTCACTGACTTGAAATGATCGATGTCCGCGGCGATGACAGAGACAACCCGATCAGAGCGCCGGGCAGTCGCGTACGCAATTGCCGCCTGCTCACCGAATCCACGTCGATTAAACAAGCCCGTCAATTGGTCCCGCACAGCCACTTCTTTCATATCCTCATACAGGTCCGAGGCCAACATGAAGATTACGAACATCGCTATCCCTACAATGCCCGCGGGAAACACAAGCATGCTTGGGTGCGAAAACAGGGAGTTAATGACAACCTGACTATCGGCCCCCAGCTGGAACAGGAAAAGCGCCATCGGCATTTGCGCCGCTGCGAAAATAATCATGGTTATTGCTGCGGCCCACTCGGCGGACCGCGTCGCCTCGCGATGTCGAATTATCATCGTCGCCGAAAGTAGCAAGCTGATTGCAGCCGCGAGCGGCAGTATGGCCGCGCTCAGGCCCGCGTGCGGCCGCACGAGCGTGGTCCACATGACGCCCGTGAAGATAAGTATTGTGACAGGCCACAAATTGTTCGGCAGGAACTGGCAGTTTGTCCGTTCACAGTGGCCGCGCAACGCGAGCGTGATCATGGCAAAGCCGCACGCATTCGCGACCAGCCAGTAAGATTCGTAACTCGAAAATTGACTGCCAAACAGATGCGCAAGCCAATAGAGAACGGATGCCACAAGCGCCACCGCCCAACGCAAGGCCCAAGGCTTTTTGCCAAGGGTTTTCCACGCCATGTAGAAGATGAATGAAAGCATCAGGCTCACAATTCCCAGCGCAGCCTGAAGATAAATTACAGCTGACGTTTGCATAAAACTCCCTCTATTACCTCGCTATTTTGCCAATTCGCCTGCGCGCTAGTGGTGACACGGCGCACGCTTTTTTAGCGTTTCGGAAAATTAAAGCACCTGCATAAAAAAAGCCCGGCAAGCGCCGGGCCCTTGCGGTTGCTGGTTGTCGCGATCCAGACTAGCATCTTCGCTAGCTGCCTATGACAGCATCAGCATGGCTATCAATATTGTTGCTCTCTATTATTATTCGACCTCTCATTGTTCTGCTGCTCCGATATTTGGCCCT
>JBBKWL010000020.1:0-3731 GCA_037968975.1 Woeseiaceae bacterium
CGGCTGTTCTAACGATCGTCTCGATACGGGCTTTCGAGAAATCGGGTTTTGGAAAAGCGTGCGGATTGATCAATGAAGGCGAAGACGTCGTTGTGCTGCCATCTTTCATTGACACCTCGAAATCTACGAATCGGTCATATGCCATGTTTCTGCCATTCATCGCCGCGAAAAGTGCCGCTTGAACCCCCGCTTTGGTTTTGATCTCGTATTCAGGTCGCTCTACTCCATCAATAATGTAGGGCTGAATAATGAACAACCAGGCACCCTCTGGGGCCTCAGCATGTGTAGCTTTCGCCGCCATGCTTATCTCCCCGTCGTTAGTGATTTCAGGTACAAGGCTTGTCGCATCTAAGTATTGAAACTTCCCCCAAAAGAGAATGATCCTGAGATTCTCGAGATCGTACGTGCTCCCGTTTTTGATTTGCGTTGCAGTCGCAAGTAGCACTCGATAGGCAGTGATCCAGATGCTGCTATTGTCCGGCGAAGAGAACCAGTCCACGGGTGCCAAGTCGACCAGTCCCTGCTCTGATTGGGGCATAAAGAATTTCTGCCTAACGTCTAAGCTTTGATGCCGTTCAGCTTACGGCGCGAAGGTTGCTTCATGCAAGCTTCGTGACGGAAGCCAGAGGGCAACAAAGAAGCGCATTGTTAGGCTGCGCTGTCGTCTACCGTCCGTCTGCGTCCAGCGCATCTCTCAGGAAACCATCCAGACGTGCCTTATTCAATTCCTGGGTCACAGTTTTCAGTTCGTCTGCCAATTCGTCTAGCGTTTCGATATTCGGTGTCGGTTCCCACTCGTGATTTTCGTTTCGAACGAAAGGTTCACCGTCCAGTTCCTTAGCCCAAATATTGTGGGTCAGCTTATTTCGTCGGTCCGTAACGCGCTCGCACCGACCCAGAAGCGCCTGAAGTTGGACTAAAGGCTTTCCTTCGCCGAGTCGTTGACTCGCGAGTTTTGATATACGTCGGCGAAGTTGTGCCGAACCTTGGTATCTAGTTGCATCAAGCGCGTCCGTTATTGAGACGTCAGTCAGGGTCTTCACGGTCATTCGCAAAATATAGTCGAGGTGACTGTGTCGTAGCGAAATTATTCCGATTAATAGGAGGATGTTTTGATCTTCCGGAACATGGAAGGTCATCATTCGGTGATCTGCCGGCGATTCTGTCATATGCGGAGGCTGCCGCTTCTGGGCTACGTATCTCGCCGTCTGTGGTAGGGCGCTCGCTGCCTAACTATAGTTATTGTGCATAAATGATAAATATCGCGTTAATCACGAACGTCTGCTTTGGGTCAGCAGCAGTCTGCCAGCAGTTTATCACTCGACGGGCTCCTTCCGGCCACAAGCAGCCTTCGAACTACTCATATGCATTCCATGTCACTTGTGTGGATTTGCCGTTCTCATCAAAATCGATCACTACGTGAATACTTACCGGATCGAACGTGGTTCGAATATTACTTTGGAATCCTATTCGACGGGGCTGAGTATGAACTGTCCTCTCCAAATTGAGTTTTTCCACGAATTAGCATTCGACATCGCGATGTCGAATGCCCCACGGTGTAGAAAAACGATTATGATTGTCGAAAGGAAATTTTGGCGAGTACAATGACAAAGATGAGTACACCAACCCATCTATTGATTATCACCCTGCTATTGCTGACAGCCGCCTGTACATCTCCTGACAATGCTTCTGAAGTCGAACCGCTGACAAGCCCGACAACATTGCGAGTTGCCGTCTTCAACATCTGGGAGCTCTCCCGCGAAAAACTTGATCGCGTTGACGACGCCGGACGCGGCACGGACGAGCAACTAAAAGGGGCCGCCGAAATTCTGCAACGCGTCCGTCCCAATGTCGTCCTCATTAACGAAATAGACTTCGACGAAGAACGCACCAATGCTCAATTATTCATCGAGCGCTACCTTCGATTCAGTCAGAATGGTCAACCGTCGATCGACTACCCGCATGTTTTCTTTGAGCCCTCGAACACGGGTATGCCGAGTGGAATCGATCTCAATAACAACGGCAACACTGATGATCCCGAGGATGCCTTTGGCTTCGGCACTTATCCTGGCCAGTACGCGATGGCGCTTCTGAGCCAGCGACCCTTTGCGATCGACGAGGCTAGAACGTTTCGCAATTTTCTGTGGCGCGATATGCCAAACCACTTGATGCCGGACGGTCGCGGCGGCAAACCTGAGTGGTATAGCGTAGAGGCACAAACCATCATGCGCCTGTCGAGCAAAAGCCATTGGGATGTGCCGGTGCTGATCGGCGAGGCTAAATTACATTTGCTCGCAAGCCATCCGACGCCTATTGTTTTTGACAGTGATGAGGATCGCAATGGCCGTCGCAATTTCGACGAGATTCGCCTATGGGCCGATTATCTGAGTGGCGGAGAATCGATCGCTTACCTCACCGACGACGAGGGACGCAGCGGCGGTCTTGATGCCGATGCCGACTTCGTGATTCTAGGCGATCTGAATGCAGATCCTTTTGTTGATTCTGCGCCCTACGGTCGTACGGCTATCAGCCAGCTACTCGAGCACCCGCGGGTACAAGATCCAAAACCGACAGCGCCCGGAGGGGCAGGAATTGGGCAATCCTACAATGGCATTGCGGAAACTCGCACCTCAAACTACGGGCGGGCCGACTATGTGCTGCCGAGCATCAGCCTTGACGTTGTCGCGTCAGAGGTATTTTGGCCCGCTGCCAACGATCCGCTCGGGCCCTTAGTGGCGACACGCGAGCGCTCCAGCGATCATCGCTTGGTGTGGGTGGATATGGTCATTTCTACAGCAGCTGCGCGAGTAGAAGAATAAAGACAAGCGAAAGATAACGTGCTGTTCGCTGTGGCTTCATCAAAACTCTAGAGATGCCTAGTGGGCCACAAAATTCTTGGCTCAGATTGCGAATGTCCGCTTTACTCCAGAGCAGCCGTTCAAGCCATCAATGAAGCGAACTGTTACGCAGCTCCGTCATCGATATTCCAGCACTGCAACTAGGGGAACATCGATTATTCGGCCTAGCTCGTTAATTTCGCTTGTCGTCGCGGATTGGGAGAAAAAGTTACCAGCATCACGTGACATTTAGCTTCTTAGTGATACTGCGAGCACTCTTCATGGCAAATGGCTAAACCGTAAAATGTGTCTAGATAATCAGCTGTTCGAGGTGGATAGTGACCGTCTGCTATGGGTCAGCAGCCGTCATATTACCTCAGATATTTCGAGCGGCTGCTGTGCGACCTGAAGCAGCTCCTCGATCGGGTTTCTGGCGAGCGTCTCAAAACGGCCAGAACCGGCCGGTCAGTTTTGCGTCCGGCTCTAGGAGCTTGGCGGTTTGTCGGCGCGCGCACTTATGAGTACGGCAGACATTACTCCTGCAAAGATCGCAATCAGAAGCTCACCGCCAAATGGCTCCTGATTCAACAATCTTACGATTGCCAAGACGGCGAACCATGCTGCAACGATTGCGATTACGGCCCCCGAAAACCGAGCGACCCCCGCATAGAGCTTTTGCACTTGTTGTTTCGTCTCTTCGCGCATACGAATTTGGTGGCCGTCCGGTATGGGTCAGCAGCCGCCATTCTAGCTCAAACTAGGTGACTGACGCCTTACGGCCAGAAGCGGTCGCCGAAAGTGTCGCGAATCTAAGGGTCGGGTTGATCCTGACTAACCAGGCTCTCATCAAGCTCTTGTACGAAAGACTTTGGCCACGCCTGCGAATCACGCACC
>JBBKWL010000021.1:0-16773 GCA_037968975.1 Woeseiaceae bacterium
GTAAACGGATTGATGACGAGACCGTGATCTGCGCCGACGTACATGCGTCGTACCCAAATCCTCCCGCTTGCGGCGTTCACTTCGATTTCTGCGACGAGTGCATTGACCGAGCCATTCCGTTGCGCATAGGCAATGCCATGGCCCACCATAGTGTCGTTGGCTTCGCGTATTTTCCGCGGCACCGTATGTGCCTCCCATTGTGCGAGTTCGGCAGCCGCCGTAAGTACGGCTGCATCGCGTTCGTCGCTGACGCGTGCCAGGCGAAATGCGAGAGGATCGGTGCCGCTCGCGTAGGCAAGCTCATCGATAAAAGACTCAGATGCAAAATGCACTTCCGGGCCGTAGGGATCGCGAAAGTGTGCCGTGCGTAGGGGCGACGCCTGTGTCCGAAGTGCCGGGACTGCATCCCAGCTATAGCGCTTGTTCGCAAAACGATAGGAATCGGCGGGGGTTTGCATCCGCCATTCCGGCGTGCTCGCGTGACCAATCAGGTGGCCGGCCAACACTTCGCTCGGATCGTTCTCACGAGAATTTAAGTCGGCCCGTGAGAACCCCTTGACGTGAAAATGATAGCCGTTTATCCCGCCGTTGTTGTCCATCCCTGCACGGCAACTGACAACCGAGGCAGGACCCTTCGGGTCCCAGGCGTGACCTTCGTGACGCATCCACTGCACCCGTACCGGCGCACCCACCGCCGCGGACAGCAATACTGCATCCATCGCGCCATCGCCGGCGTCGGAGCGACCATACGATCCCGGGCCGGGCATCGACACACTGCGCACCGTGTATTCTTTCGCACGTTGGTGCTTGCGCAAGGGGGATTCGAGCAATTTTTTCGCTCCCTTGCCGGTGTCGTAGGGTTTTTGTGAATCGGTCCAGACGGTGGCTTCGCCGTCGCGCACATCAGCCACCGCCGTGGCGCCGGCCATGCGTGCGTGACTTTGAAATGGCCATTCAAATTCGGCGGTGACGATATTCGCTGCTGCGCTGATGGCCGCGTCAACATCGCCAATGTCTTCTGCGATGTCGGACTTGCCCGGTGTGGCCGCGCGTATCCAGTCGTACAAACCTTCCGAGGTCGTCGGGAAGCCGGCATTCTTGTCGTTCCAGGTCACTTCAAGCTGCTTCGCGGCCCTGATGGCATCCCATTCCTTCGCTGCCACCACGCCGATGAAGTCTTTTTCGACAACGACCTGCACATTGGCGATGTCACTTATCGATTGTTTATTGACGCTTGCGACGCTGGCGCCGGCGACCTTCGGCCGCACGACCCGCCCGTGCAACATTCCGGGGACACGCAGGTCCTGCAGATATTCAGTGCTTGCCAGAATTTTTCCCGGGACGTCCTTGCGCGGAACCGAGGTGCCAACAACCTTATAATCTTTCGGGTCTTTTGGCGTCGCGCGCGATTCAAGCGAAAGATCGTTGCCGTATTCACCATTCCACGTGATGGGTGATTGGAATTTTCGAGCGGCGACCAACTGGCCATAACTCAATGACCTCGAGGGGTCGCTCTTCACGCGCACGACTCCGCCGTCCACCTGCAAGTCATCCACCGCGACATCCAGTTTCGCCGCCGCTGTTTCGACGAGAACGAGCCGCGCCTCGGCTGCGGCTGCGCGAAATGCAGGACCCGAGCGGTTCACACCGCTCGAGCCGCTGGCGCCACCCTGATCGACACACACTGCAGAATCGCTGGCGATGATATTCACATTGTCTACATTGACATCGAGTTCCTCGGCAACGATCTGTGCGATCGCGGTATCGACACCTTGCCCCATGTCCAGTTTTCCCCAATAGGCGGTGACCGTTTCGTCGGCGGCAATCGCGAGCCAGGTATCAATTTGCGCCGGATCGAGCTTGCGTGCAGCAAGGGTTGTTTCTGAAAGGCTGCTTGCCAGCGAAGCAACTGACGGCATGCTTACAGCGACGACCAGCGCGGCACTGCCTTTGAGCAAATCACGGCGTGCAATCGTCGGCTGCGTCATGACGCCATCTCGTTCGCAGCGCGTCGAATGGCGCGCAGGATAGACATGTGCGCGCCGCAACGGCACTTCAGGCCAGCCAGTGCGTCGCGAATTTCCGCATCGCTGCGATTAGGGTTTGCTTCGAGCAATGCCGTTGCTGTCATGATCCAACCGCCGATGCAATACGCGCATTGCCCCGCTTCTTCGTCGATGAATGCCTGCTGTACCGGATGTGGCTTGCCAGCATCGCTCAAGCCGTCCAACGTGCGAACCGCGCCCTGCACGGCGGCGACTGGCATGACGCAGGAACGAATCGCGACGCCGTCGTGAATGACGGTACAGGCGCCGCATTGCGCGAGTCCGCAGCCGAATTTCGGACCTCTCTTGCCAAGGTCGTTCCGCAGTGCGTATAGGAGCGGCATCGTCGGGTCGGCCTTGATCTCGTGATCTTTGCCGTCCACGTTGATCGAGAATGTCTTTTCCATGTTGTCCTCAGCCTCGTTGGCTTAATCGTTGGGCGGCACCCAAAGGTCCTCAAAACCTGCGGCCGGTTCGAGTTGGTCAAACCAGTCGAAACCGATAGCCTTCATCATGCGACTGTTCATAACGACAACTCGCGCTTCGTCCGTCGACCCGGAATTGAACCGCTGGTGCGCGCAGTACGGCGGAATATAAATGAAGTCACCCGGACCCCATTCGAATTTTTTCGGCTCGGTTTCCCATTCCCAAATAAATTCGTCGTCGCAGTGAAATTTAACGTCCCAGTGCAAATCGTGCCCTTCGCCCTCAATGACGAATGCGACTTCTTCGGTCAAGTGCCGGCTGGTGCCGGTCGCTTTGCCTGCTTCGATGAACTGCATGTATATGTCGATGCAACACTCGGTCGTATTCATGCCCTCATTAATGATGTGTTTGATCAGACCGTCAGCGGTTCGTTCCATCGGCATATCTTGCGCTTTGACAACTTTGGTCCGTTCTTTGTACTCGGCTCGAAATTGCTTGGAGGCTTCGAGCGCTTGCGCGTAAAAGTCAGCCGTCGTGTCAGTCTTCGCTCTGGAACGTTCAATCTCGTCGACAAATGGTGCTTTGTTATTCATTGCGTTCCCCTTACAGCGATTCTGGCGGCGAATAATTTTCCTGGCCTGGCACCGGTTCCGTCGGAGGATATTCGACCATCTTCTGAAAGATCAGGTGCATGAACAGGAACAAAGGTTTGGCTTTCATGATCAGCACGATCGATTCGCCTTCGGGATCATCTGAAAAGTGTTGATGTACACATCCGTTTTCGACAATCATTGCATCGCCTGCCTCCCAGTCGATACGACGACCGTCATGCACGTCGTGTCCTTTGCCTTTGAGAACAAAAAATACTGCGCTGTTCATGTGTCCGTGTTTTTGGCCGTGACCGCCCGGGGCGTAGGCGTCGACGTGTGCCTCGATGGATTGAGCGATTCGCACAGCCTGCGGATTGATCACCTTTTTGCCGAAATTCTGCGGGCCACCTTTCCACTTCATGTCACGCGTGTGGTAAATGCGGGGCTGGGTGAACAGCTCATCTTTTAGTTCACCGTAAGTGCCCTCAAGCGCACGAACGAAAGTACGTTTTTTCTGCCATCTCTCCCAGGTAACGTCTTTGGCACCCGTTTTCGTCTTGTCACTATGCGAGTCGGTCAATGTCACTGCTCCATTTCATGTGTGTATCGTTTGTTTAGCTTTCGCTGTGCGCGTGTCGCCAATTATAGCGCATGCCTCTGTCGAGAATAATTACCCGTGTAACGGCCGCAGCAATAATCATGAATTTCCGACCAGCATCGCGGCTGCACCGGCGAGCAGCGGTAGCGGTAAAACTGAAATAAGTCGGAGCTTGACGAACGAAGTACCGAGAAGTGGCAGCTCGAAGATGAAGATGCGGTGGGCTGCGAAAACGCTCCATGCCGTCAAATAGGCAACCAGAGCCGGCGCTGAAGCGCCTTCGAGCGCAAACGCGGCGGCGACCGAAAATGCGACGGCCGGTCCGGACGGCACCAGCATGCCGGCCAGCGAACCAATAACAACGGCCGCGAGGCCGGCGTCAGCCCCGAGAAAACCAACAATAAAAGCGTTCGGAACAAATGTGACGATGAAATTGGCGGCAATCATCGCGAATATCAACCGTGGCAGGATGACCAGCGCCTGCTCCGCTGCCCGCGTCAGGCCACCATGAAAACTGTCGTCCCGTTTCAGCAACGCAACGATGCCGAACAAGACCGCACCGCCGTACAAGACATAGGCGCCGGTATTATTCACGCCATGCGTCGCGCGAGGAGGCCGGCGATTATCGGCAGCGGAATACTGATCAATAGACGAAACATCGAGAATTCGATACCCATGAAAGGAATGTCCCAAACGATGATGCGTTGAGCGCCGAGAATCGCCCAACTCGTAATGTAGGTAACCAGGATGCCGCGATCGGCACCGCTCCCCGCGAGTATGGCGAGAAACGGAAAGGCGGACGCGGGGCCGCCCGGCGTCATGGCGCCAGCTACTGCCGCCAGCAATAGCCCGCGTTTGCCTCTGTTGCGTTGCATAAAGTCGGACATGCGGTCGCGTGGCAGCAGGACCCAGAGAAAACCGGCGAGAACCTGTGCGGCAGCTACTCTCGGCAGCAGCTCCAGCAGCAGAACGCGATCACGTTCAAGAATACTTGAGAACGTATCGGCGCCGTGCACCAGGTACGCGGCCACGGCGGCGGCTGCGGCAGCGGTGGCGAATAAGAAAAAGCTGCGATCAAAGCTTTTTCGTAGCAGCTCGGGCCAGCGGATCGGATCGTTTTGCGGGGGATCTGTCACATGTCCTGCGGCGTTTAGCCAAGCGATCCGGGTTCGTTGTAGCCGTCCAAAACGGCCCCTGTGACGGTTCGGAACAGGTCGGACTCAGGGGGGAACTGGGCTGTCAGGAACCCGGCCAGCCGTGCAAAGACAATCGCCTGACCTGCGACGGCGTCCATGCGCTCGCCATTGGGCAGTCCCGCGGCATCGTTGAGGCAGCGGGTGAGGCCGGCTTTGAAAAGCTCGTCCATGTATTCCTTGCGATCACCCTCGGTATCGAGATGCGCGGGTCCACGGCCAGCGTCTTGCCGCGGCGCGATGCCGAAGCATTGGGCCAGCGCAATAACCTGGCCAAAAAGGTCGTCGTCAAGCTGCTCATGATCGTCAAAGTCACCGCACATCGCAGCACCCCTCCATTACAAACCGCCCCAGCTTTGCGTGATTAAGTTGCCGCCGATAATGATCGCCGCACAGCCAATGCTGACAAATGCCGATGTATTGACCCAGTTTGCGCAGCGTTCCATCCTGCGTAGCGGAAAGGACACGATGAATGAGAGTGCAGCCATGCCGATGATAGACCCTGCGCCAAAAGCGATGACGTATGCCCCGGCCTGTTGTACTGAGTCCGCTGCCGCTGCGAGAACGAGCAAGCCTGCGGAGCCGGCTGCGCCATGCATCATGCCGACGAGCAGAGCACGCCCCAGGCCCAGTTTGTGGTGCGCATGCGCATGTGGGCTTTTTTCGTGCGCAACGCGTTCATCGCTATGCGTGTGTACATGCATATGTGGCGCACCCTCTGCATGATTGTGTACATGGACGTGTGGTCGGTCGCGCCACACTTTGTGCAACACGTTGCCGCCAAGCAGGATGATCATGGCGCCGACCGCAAATTCGAGCAGCGCCTCTGTGTGCGCAGAAATCGATTCACCGAGCAGCAGCAGCACGCCGCATATCGACAACAAGGTTATCGTGTGGCCAACACCCCAGACACTGCCGCGGAGCACCAGCGCGCGCCGGGAGCCGCGCTTTTCATTGAGGGCTGCGACGGCCGCCAGGTGATCCGCTTCAAGTGCGTGTTGCATGCCGATCAGGCAACCAAACAAAAATAGAGTAAGTACTTCCATAGCCGCACACTTTATCAGACGCGTTCGTTTCACGAATAACGAATTCACGTGATACGGAGAGATTGATTGGACAGTGTCGATTGCGCACACTGCAACGCAAATGAAAGGCAATCGAATATCGAATAAATTGGCGCTACCGTTGACGGTCGCCGCAGCGCTCTTCTGCGCGTCGCCGTTAATTCACGCGGCGGCGTTAGATGAGCCTGAGAATGAATCGCCAGCGGAAGTGGTCGCCTACGGCGCTGCATTTTTCGCGCGTTACCAACCCAACACGGCGCTCGAGATGGTGCGGCGGCTACCAGGGTTTCAAATTGATGATGGCGACGACAAGCGTGGTTTCGGCGCAGCATCGGGAAACATTCTAATCAACGATCGCTATCCGAGCGCCAAGCAGGAAACCGCATCTCGCATCCTGGAGCGCATCCCGGCCAGCCAGGTGGAGCGCATTGACCTGATTCGCGGCCGCGTTCGCGATATTGATCTGCGTGCTCATTCGACCGTTGCAAGCATCATTTTGCGTGACGATATTCCGGCTACCGCTCGATGGGACATGGGACTGCGTAAGACGTACTCGCTCACGCCATTGACCGTACGGGGCAGCGTATCGGTGTCGGATACGTGGAAGTCGCTGGAGTACAACGCGGGTGTTGTGTACCGCCGCTTTCGTTCCGGCGAGGGCGGAACCGAGGACATTTACGATCCGGACGGTGTGCTGCTCGAGGCCCGTTTAGAAGACGACTTGCGCGAAGGTGAGATGGGTTTCGCGAATATCAGTATGCATTCCTGGATTGGCCAGACGCTGATTTCAGCGAATACCCGATTCGGCGGCGTTGATTTCGTGGGCACCCTGGAATCCGTGGCTGCACCCGACGCGCCGGGAGCCCAAAGCGATGATTTCATTGTCGATACGGGCAAGGAAAACGAGTTCGAAATCGGTGTCGATGCCGAACGTCACTTCGGTTCGAATCTGATTGGCAAGGCGATCATGCTGTACTCGCGTGAGGATGAAGACGAGACCTCGACGCAAAATCGTTTCGATAGCAGCGGGGCGCCGGAATTCACTCGTTTTGCCGACGCAAATATCGTCCAGACCGAAGCGATTACGCGCCTGGAGTTGGATTGGACCGGTTGGGAGGATCATTCCGTTGGATTCAACATCGAGGCCGCGCGCAATAATATCGATGCCGCGCTTCTGCAAACCGTGGACTCGGGATCGGGGCCGGTCAATGTGCCAGTGCCTGGTGCAAATACCCGCGTCCAGGAAGACCGCGTCGAATTCTTGCTCGACGATACGTGGTTTCGTGGCCAACTGGAGATCGGCATCGGCATTGGCGGCGAATCGTCCACTATCGAGCAGACAGGCGACGCGAGGAGCAAGCGCAGTTTCACTTTCCTTAAGCCAAGTGCTTCGGTGACGTACTCGCCGACACAAAAACGGCAGACGCGTTTTCGTGTGGCGCGCGAAGTGTCGCAGCTGGACTTTTCCGATTTTGTTAGTTCAACGGTCTTCGAAGACGACGACCTCGCGTTGGGCAATCCGAATCTGGAACCAGAGTCAACCTGGCTTGCTGAGCTCAGCGAGGAACGCCGGTTCGGCGATCTGGGCGTGGTCCGCGTAAGCTTGTTCTACAACTGGATATCAGAGGTTGAAGATCTTCTACCCCTGGAAGCCCAGCCGCCGTCGAATGAACTTTTCGAGGTACCCGGCAATATCGGTTCTGGTGAGCGTTGGGGTGCAAAGTTCGAAACGACTTTGCCTCTCGATCGTCTGGGCATCACTGGAGCGCGGCTCGATATCGAGTTGCGGCTGCAGGATTCCAGGGTAAACGATCCTGTCACCGGGACCGAGCGAGTACTGTCGGGAGAGGGCGATGTCAACAAACCGCTGTCACTTGATAATGAGAGTCGATATGCAGTCGCGGCCGACTTCCGTCAGGATTTTGAGACGGCACGCTTCGCCTGGGGCTGGGATTTACGCAAACGTGGCAACCGCGTTGCATTCAAGGTCAACGAACTCGTGGAATACGAAGATGGGGTCGAAGCCAATATATTCGTGGAAACGACGCGCTGGTTTGGGCTAAAAATTCGCCTCGATGGTCAGAATCTGGCGGATTTTCGTCAGCTCAGAGACCGTTCAATCTTTGCCGGCGAACGCGATCTCTCGCCGTTGGAGGTGAATGAGGATCGCAACCGAACCGACGGAGTGCGTGTCCAGTTGTCACTGGCCGGATCCTTTTGATCGAAATTTGATGCGCATGAAACGGTGTCCTTAGAAACTGATATGCCGGGCTAGAATGCGTTAAAGTAGCGACCTAAATTAGCGGCCAACGCTCTTCACGGTGGATAATTATGAATAAAAATGCACAAGTTTCGGACGAGATAGTTAAAAAGTTTGCCAAGGAAATAGAAACGCCCTATACGCGGTGGGTCAAGGCCGAGGGCCTCGAGATTATTGACGGCATATACGTGCCTGATCTCAATGAGGTGGCGCTAAAGCCATGGTCGCGCCGCAATGGCCACGGTGTATTCATTAATCACGATGCTTCGCGAACGTCAAACGACTGCTATGTCTGCCAGATAGACGAAGGTGAAGAGCTGGCGCCGCAACGACAACTTTTTGAAGAAATGATCATGATTCTTAGCGGTCGCGGCTCAACGACAGTTTGGAATGACGCCGGAAAAAAGGTTTCCTTCGAGTGGCAGGCCGGCGCACTGTTTGCGATACCGGTCAACGCCTGGCATCAGCATTTCAACGGCTCGGGCGATGAAAAAGTACGGTTTGTCGCCGTGACGAATCTGCCACCCATCATGAATGTGTTTGAGGAACCCGAGTTTATTTTCAATTCCTCGTATGACTTCACAACTCGGTTCTCGGGCGAGCCCGACTACTTTGCACCGCGAAACGATGTCAGCGGTCTGTTGCTTGAGAGTAATTTTGTGTCCGATGCGGTGACTTTGCCGCTGATCTCAGCCAAAGAGCGTGGAGCGGGCGGTGGTCATATCCGGTTTAACTTTGCGAAAAGCTCGATGAACGGTCACATCTCACAGTTTCCCGTTGGCACCTACAAGAAAGCACACGCACACGGGCCGGGAGCACACGTGATTATCCTGGCTGGCCAGGGATACTCGCTGATGTGGCCTGAAGGTGAGGAACCGAAGCGCTACGACTGGAAGCCGGGCAGCATGATTACGCCACCGAACATGTGGTATCACCAGCATTTCAATACCGGCGATGATCCTGCGCGTTATCTTGCGTTCAAATACGAAGGTGTTGCGATTCGAAACTCACAAGGCGTACCTAAGGCGTGGATCAGTCGTCGCATCGGGGGTCATCAGATCGATTATGCGGATGAGAGCAGCCTCGTCCGCACCCTGTTTGCCGAAGCGCTTTCCGAATTCGGGCGCGAATCGCAAATGGACGGCCCCTACGAGCAGGAAAAGGAATCGTTGCCACCGTTGCCGGCGGCGAGCCAGGCCGCAAACTAGCAACGCTTGCAACGCTTTTCACAGGTTTGCTCCCCTGTGGGGCGACTGTTAGAGTCGAAACAGCGTCAAGCAATGTAATTTAGGAGAAGATCGTGTCACAGAAAGTCGTTGCGGCGGTGCGCACTGGCGCGCATGAAACTCAATTTCGCGAATATCCGATGCCGGAGATTCCCGATGACGGCGCGCTGGTCAAAATGGAAGTCGCAGGTATCTGTGGCACGGATGTGAAATTCTATGCCAATCCCCCGATCACGGCTCCGGTCATCATGGGCCACGAAAATATCGGCTATATCGCCAAGGCCGGCAAACAGTTCCAGCAACGTAAGAAAGTGAAAGAAGGTGACCTCGTCTTCATCGAGCACTACGTGCCGTGTTTCGCCTGCGAATGGTGCCATAAGGGCGAATATCGACTTTGTGAAGCCACCGACTGGCGCAAGAATCCTGAAGCATTGCGATACGGCTATACCTCGGCTGAGCGCGCGCCACATCTCTGGGGTGGTTTCGCCCAATACATGTACCTGCCGTGGAATGCGGTATTGCACAAGGTGCCCAGCACCATTTCGGCGGAACTGGCAGGCGTCGTGACGCCGATGGCGAATGGCATCCAGTGGGCCCTCTTCGATTGTGGTGTGGGCTACGATTCCAGCGTGTTGATTCAGGGCCCCGGGCAACAGGGCATGTCACAAATCGTTGCCTGTCGGCAAGCCGGTGCATCACTTATCATCGTTACAGGCACGAGCAAAGATAAGGTCAGGCTCGATGTTGCCAAGCGTCTCGGCGCCGATTATGTGATTAACGTTGAGGAAGAAGATGCACTCGAACGTGTCATTGAAATTACGGGCGGTCTCGGTGTGGACGTGGCGCTCGATTGCACTGCGGGCGGCGGACTGACGCCCGTGTTATTTGGCATCGATGCGTTGCGCCGCAAGGGTGGCACGATCCTCGTGCAAGGCGAAGTGGCCACGTTCCCGGACTTTCCGCTGGGCAAAATTGCGAACAAGTACATTACTGTCAAGGCGGCTCGCGGACACAACTTCGAATCCTGCGAGCTGGCGCTCAAGCAGCTGTCCTCTGATCGCTTTCCGCTCGACCTGATCACGACACATCGTATGGGTCTCGAGCACACGGATAAAGCCATTAAGGCCGTCGGCGCTGCGCAGGATGTCATTCATGTTTCGTTGCTGCCCTGGGAATAGCACGCGTCGCTCCGAAACGGCGTCAAATTAAGGAGCGACCCCGATGAGTGTAGTCATAGAAAATATATCCCGCGTGAATGCCGGGCTGGTCGAGCAATTCGCGGGCCTCGGTGTTGCGACCGTCCACGAAGCACAGGGGCGCAAAGGCTTGCTGGCAAATTACATGCGGCCGATCTACGCCGGCACGCGTATCGCGGGCACGGCGGTAACCGTTTCTGTACCGCCTGGCGATAACTGGATGATCCACGTTGCCATTGAACAGTGCCAGGACGGCGACGTCATGGTTGTCGCACCGACGTCACCGTGCACCGATGGCTACTTTGGCGACCTGCTAGCAACGTCTTTCATGGCGCATGGGATCAAGGCATTGATCATTGATGCCGGCGTTCGCGATGTCCTCGAAATAACGGATATGGGGTTCCCGGTGTGGTCGAAATGCGTCTCGGCGCAGGGGACGGTCAAAGAAACGCTCGGTAGCGTAAATTCCTCGATCGTCTGTGCGAATCAACAGGTCAACCCGGGAGACCTTGTTCTCGCCGACGATGACGGTATTGTCATCGTGCGACGTGACGAGGCATCGCAGGTACTCGAAAAATCGAAGCAACGCGAGCAGCGTGAGGCCGAGGTTCGGACCCGCTACGCCAAAGGCGAGCTGGGTATGGACATCAACAACATGCGTCCACGGCTCGCCGAGAAAGGATTGAAATATATCTCGGGCTCGTCTGAATGATTATCGATTGCCATGGCCATTACACAACTGCACCGCAGCAGTTGCAGACTTATCGTGACGCGCAGATCGCACACTATGAAGACGCTAAGTCACCCGCGCCCGAACTGCAGCACATCAGTGATGATGAAATCCGCGAGTCGATAGAAAACAATCAACTGCGGGCGCTAAAGGATCGCGGTGCCGATATGACGATTTTCTCGCCAAAAGCGTCGGCAATGGCGCATCATATTGGCGATGAATCCGTGTCGAAAATATGGACCCGGATTAATAACGACAATATCCACCGGGTCACACAACTGTTTCCGGACAATTTTATCGGCGTTTGCCAGTTGCCACAGTCTGTCGACGTGCCGATCGCAAACAGCATCGATGAGCTCACGCGTTGCGTTAACGAACTCGGCTTTGCCGGCTGTAACCTGAATCCGGATCCGTCCGGCGGCCGCTGGACCGGACCGCCGCTGACGGACAAAGCGTGGTATCCGTTTTTCGAGGCATTGGTTGAGCTTGATGTACCTGCGATGATTCATGTATCAGGCTCCTGTAATCCCAACTTCCATGCAACAGGCGCGCACTACATCAACGCGGACACGACGGCATTCATGCAGTTTATTCAGGGCGACCTGTTCGGTGACTTTCCGGAGCTGCGGCTGATCATCCCGCACGGTGGCGGAGCGGTGCCTTATCACTGGGGTCGGTACCGGGGTTTGGCCGACATGCTCAAGAAGCCGCTGTTGACTGAGCACATCATGAAGAACGTTTACTTCGATACCTGCGTTTATCATCAACCGGGCATCGATTTGTTGTTTCGAGTGATCGATATCGACAACATACTGTTCGCCTCGGAGATGTTCGGTGCCGTCAAAGGTATTGATCGTGAAACCGGACACTACTTTGACGACACCAAGCGTTACGTCGATGCCCTGGAGCTTTCCGAAGTTGACCGGCACAAGGTTTTTGCAGCCAACGCCCGGCGCGTCTACCCACGACTTGATATGCAGCTCAAAGCCAAAGGGCTGTAACGATCGATGCGAACGGTCAGCGCCTGTTGCAGTGTTTTCCTGACCCTGCTGGCGCAGATGGTGCTTGCCCAGAGCGACGCTGGCCTTAATTCTCTGCTCGAGCGCCTGGAGCACCCGCTTTGGTCTGCCAGGCGCGACGCAGCTCTGGCGATTGCAGCAAGTGGTACGGGGGAACCCGCTGCTATTCACGCACTGACGCGCACGCTTGACGATGTTGACATACGCGTTCGCCGCGCCGCAGTGCAAACGCTCGCCATTGTGGGCGTTGGATCCGAAGCAACGTTGCCAGGCTTAGTACATGCACTGAGTGACGATGATTGGGTCGTACGGCGACGAGCGGCACTGTCATTCGAGGATATGCCAGCCGGTGACGCCGTGGGCGATATCCGCGAGTTATTTAACAATGACTCTGCGGACGTCAGAATGTCGGCCGCACTGGCACTTTCCGGACTGGGGCCCGCGAGCCTCGACGCCTTGCCAGAGCTGGTTGCTGCGCTGACGGCCGACGACTGGCAATTGCGTGGCGCGGCGGCGCACGCTTTGGGCTCACTGGGCCCGGCCGGCGAGGAGGCATTGCCGGCATTGGCAACCGCACTGCGCGATCGAGACTGGGGAGTTGTCGAGCAGGTTGTTGAGGCGCTGTCACTGATCGGCGAAGCGGCGGTTCCGGTCCTTATCGAAGCGCTAACTGATTCCAGAATTACCGTGCGCTGGGGTGCGGTTCGTGCGCTTGGTCGGATAGGGGAAGATGCGGCGGCGGCCGTTCCGGCGATTGCCGGGCTGCTCGACGATCCGGTATTGCAGGCACGCTGGGCTGCGGCAAAAGCATTGTGGGCGATGGGTCCAGTTGCGGCCGACGCGGCTGACGCACTTGTCGCCGCTCTCGATGACCCGAACTGGGTCGTGCGTTGGTCCTCTGCCCGGGCGCTCGGTGCAATAGCCGCCGAACCGCATCTTGATGCCACCGTTGCCGCTCTCGCGACAGCATTGGAAGACCGTGATTCACGAGTTTGTGAAGCGGCCGCATTCGGCCTCGAAGAAATGGGTGTCGCGGCAATTGAAGCGCTGCCGGCGCTCTCTCGGGCAGTGCTAATGCCTGCTGCCACTGCGACCGAAAATACTGAAACGCGGGCCTGCCAGGTCATTGATGTGGGCCCAGCCGCGGAAGAACTATTGATGCAAAGCGGCTGGACCGTACGCTGGGCGGCAGTACGCGCACTCGGTGTCGTCGGTCGCGGTGATGTCAGTGCGCTCGCAGCACTGAGTCAGGCGACTTTGGACGAGCAATGGCAGATTCGTGGTATTGCGGTCCTTGCGATTGGACAATTTAAAGACCGGGCGACAACGGCCGCGGTGGCGGCGCTCGCCGTTGCGTTAGCTGACGAGCACGCGGCAGTTCGCAAGGCCGCGAGTATCGCGCTCGGGGAAATCGGACCGACTGCGCGTGTAACATTGGCCGCCTTGCGCCTTGCAGCAGAAGACGACGACCTGGCCGTCCGTGAAGCTGCCGCGCTAGCGATTGAGAACGTATCGGGAAAATTTTAGGGGAACACTATGCAGTACCGGCACCGAAGGCGAAATAAACGAAGCGTTGTGATGGTCGTCAGTGGACTGCTTGCTTTTGGCAGCGTACTCGGACATATAAAAAATGAAGCGACCCAGTTTCCTGATATTGAATTTTCCGCAGCGAGGTTCGATATCGTCGTGCTGGTGGGTGCTGGCATCATTCCGCAGACACCGGTCTTTGAGCCAGACAAGACGCTCTCGAATGCGGAATTAGCGTCGTGGGCAGCACTTGCAGAGGGGCTGGGTCGCGGCGGTGAGAATCCGGACTCGGCTGCGCTGGCGGCAGCGGCCCTGGAAAAGGGCATGCTTGGGTCTCTGGAAGGCGATGCCAGTTACGCCGATCTCAATCGACTGTTTTTTGCGGGCCAGCTCAGCGTTGCGGACGGGCAGCAAGCCCCCACCAAGGCAGAAGCCGCAAGCTACATTGCAACATCGCTGAGCGGTGCTGCGGGGCAAGCCTTGTTGGAGAAACGCAACCTTACGGTGGGCGGCGGCGGCGTGGTCACCGCGGTCACCATTGAGGAGGGTCATCACGGCAACGCCTACGTCATGACGGTCGGTGATCAGAAATTGCAGATGGACGAGCACGGCCGGGTCGCAAATGGTCCGATTGACTTGCTGCAGTGGGAAGGCCGGAACGTGCGGCGCTCGTTTGTACGCGGCAGTGGCGACGATGCGAAATGGATTTATCTCGAAGCAGAACCACGCGAGCGAGCGCCGGTTATTGAAGCGAGTCCCGAAACCGGCGCGCCTCTGTCCAATGCGCCCTCGGACGACTTCGCATCGGACGCAGCAGCGAAATCGCCAACCGACCGCAGCATGCTTTACTGGCTGGTCCTGGTCGTTGCCATACTCGGCGTCTTGTTGTTCTTCCGGCGGCGGCAGGGCGATTAATGAATATCGAGTTTGACAACGTTTCCAAGCGCTATCCATCAGTCAGCTACAAGGCGCTTGATGAAGTATCGCTGACGATCGGTTCCGGGGAATGGGTATTCCTCGTCGGCGCATCGGGCATGGGCAAGACAACGCTCTTAAAGCTGCTGTATCGCGAAGAACTTTGCGACCAGGGAATTGTTGCGATTGATGGCAGCGATATCAAAGCTATGCGTGGCAGCCAACTGCGTCGTTCTATGGGCATTATCTTCCAGACGTTCCGTCTGCTCGAGAAGAAAACCGCCTTCGAAAACATCGCTTACGGCGCGGAAGTACTGGCGATGCCACCCGCGGAAGTACGTAAGCGGACACGTGAAATACTCGAGCTTGTCGGCCTGAGCGACAAGGCGAATCGAGTACCCGGCGAGTTGTCGGGCGGAGAACAGCAACGAGTCGCAATTGGCCGGGCACTGATCAATCGCCCGCAACTCATTCTGGCCGACGAACCCACCGGTGACCTCGATCCGGAAAACAGCAATCGTGTTATTGAAATTCTTGACACCGTGCATCGCGAGCACAACGTCACGGTGTTATTCGCGACACACGCCGTCGACATCGTTGAACGTTTGCAGCGCCGCGTCGTGCGCTTACAGAATGGCCGCGTCGTCAGTGACGCGAGCGGTGGCTATTGGGCAGGCGGGGAGGTGCGCTGAATATGAACTGGTGGCCAGTCTATTACCGTCTGCGCGAAGCACGCGAAGGCATTGCGCGAAATACCTGGGCGAGTCTCGCAACCATAGTTCTATTGACCTTGACCTTATTGTTGTTCGGTGGATTCCTGTGGCTGAATGCCAACCTGAGCCAGGTCGCAGCCATGCTTGAGCGCCAGGTGCAGGTACGTGTATTCGCCGATGACGGCGCGAGTGCGGGCGACCTGTTGGCACAGCTCAGCGCTATAGCGGGTGTGCGACAGGTCGAACTACTGGACGGAGAAACTGTTTACGCGGAGCTCGCACCGGTTTTTGGGCAGGAAACACTGATGCGTGCGTTGCCCCCGGACGCATTCGCTGACAGCCTGTCGGTGGAGTTGGTCGACCCCGATCAGGGCGCCGCAACAGTTGCTCTGATCCGGGCAGTTGAGGGTGTCGGTGAAGTGATCTGGGGGCAGGGCTTTGCCACGGTGCTGTACAAAATTTCGAACGGTCTGCAGAAAGGCGGCATTATTCTGGTCGTCGGCTTTTTCGTCGCAGCATTTCTAATGAGTCTGACATCAATGCATCTGGCGGTATTGAATCGCGAAGTGGAAATTCAGATCCAAAGATGGGTCGGTGTCAGTCCGTGGGGCATTCGTTCGCAATTCCTGATTGAAGCTCTCTTGCTTGGTCTGTTTTCGTCGGTGCTCGCCGCCGCCGTGTTTCTGTATTTAGGCGAGGTTATTCAGGGTTCGATCGCTGCGCTGCTGCCGTTCATGGCGGGTCAGTTGAGTTCGCCACTGCTGGTTATCAGCATTGTGTTGGTCACTGGCCCGACCCTGGCACTGATTGGCGGGGGCCTTGCAAGCCAGCGCGCAATAGGGACCGGCGACAAATGAAAAAATGTGTCGCCGTGGTCGTCTCAATCCTGCTCGCGTTGGGGCTGACCGCGGCACCTGCGGTGGCACATTTGACGGGCGTCTTTGCCCATTTTGTAGACGATATCAATGATCCGAGCGCGAGCACGCGCATGCTTCGACAGCAGCTTGATAGCGTCGGTGAAAGACTGGCGGAACTTGAGCCCGAAGTGGTTGCTGCGCGGCGGACTTACGATCACGAGGCCGAAGCAGCTGTGCGCCGGATTCGCTTTTACGATATTTACGCCGGCAGCGCATTAGGCGCACTGTGGGCCGGCGCACAGGATCCAATCGATGTCATTGCCAGCACTGAGTTGCTGCAACGGCGGCTCGCTGAGGATCTCGATGCGCTGGCCAGCCTCAGCCGCGATTACGAACAATTGCACGCCAAGGAAT
>JBBKWL010000022.1:0-8308 GCA_037968975.1 Woeseiaceae bacterium
CTCGCAAACACGGCAGAAAAATGGAGGCTAGGGTCGGAATCGAACCGGCGTACACGGAGTTGCAGTCCGCTGCATAACCACTCTGCCACCTAGCCTGAATTTTTCTGAATCTCCCCGGGTTTCCATGTGCAATGCTGCGAGGTATGCAATCGCACTGGCGAGCAGGCGTCGCAGTATACCGTCCAATTCAGCATAATGCTGCGATGAACACGAGAAAATTACTGGCTCTGCTAGCGGCTGCCACAGTGGCAGTCGCCTGCACCGGCCCGGTCACACCGCCGGCCTTTGAAGTCGTCGGGATCGATCTTCCGGCGGGCGAAATCGCGACCAACCCGAGGCTCGCTGCAGGTCCCGACGGGCAAGTCCTGCTGAGCTGGCTGCAAACCGAGCCCGATACCGTGGCATTGAACTACTCGCGTTACGTGGACGGCTCCTGGAGTAACGCAGCAACCGTTACCCGAGCGGCGGAAATGTTCGTCAATTGGGCCGACCTACCCTCAGTGGTGCCGTTGACTGACGTGCGTTTGGCAGCACACTGGATGGTTCTGTCCGGCGCGCATTCGCATGCCTACAACATTGCGTTCTCAGAATCCCTCGACGACGGGAATAGCTGGTCGATACCCACCACACCCCATACTGACGAGACCGACACAGAGCACGGCTTCGTTTCGATCTATCGCCACGAAGGCGAGACCGGCCTGTTATGGCTTGATGGACGCAATATGGCCAACGAGGTCATGGATGATTCGATTGCCAGCGGCATGACGCTGCGCAGTGGTGAACAGCTGGTGGACGAGCTCGTCTGTGATTGCTGCCAGACGAGTGTAGCGCTGGCCAGCTCGGGGCCGGTTGCCGTGTACCGCGATCGCAGCGTCGACGAGATTCGCGACATCTACATCACGCGGCTCATCAATGGCCGCTGGCAACGCGGTCATGCGGTTGCCGACGACGGATGGGAAATTCGGGGTTGCCCATTTAATGGTCCGTCTATTGCGGCTAACGGCGATCATGTTGCCGTCGCGTGGTTCACGGCCGCCGCAGAGCCCGTGGTTAACCTGGCCGTCTCCCTGGACAGTGGCGAGACATTTTCCGCGCCAATAGAAATTGTTCGCAGTGCGACGCTGGGGCGTGCCGGGATCGCAATCCTGGACGATGGCGCAGTGGCTGTAAGCTGGCTGGCTACCGGTCCTGGCGACTCCTCTGAGGTGAAAGTGAAACGCGTCAATGCCGATGGGAGCAGCGGCCCTGTGCGCGTAGTCGCAAAATCGGCGAGTGCCTTGTCAGTACCGCAAATGGCCCGTCACGGTGCAGACCTCGTGTTTGCATGGACGAACACCAACAGCTTCAGGTCCTCAATTGGCTCCGCACGCGTCGCGATCAACTCGCTCTAGTCATTCTACGGTGTCCAGGCATAGCCGATCTTCATGAACCAGGTGCGATCCGTCTCTTCGAGAGTATTGAGCTCATCGTCCTCGAAGTGATTGTCGGAGTAACCGAGGAAGAACACCGTCTGCGGATTGATCTTGTAGGAATACAGCAGCTGCCGCCCCAGGTTGCGGGTTCGAGCGTCCACAGCGTCGAGGTACTCGTCTACATTGCGTTCGATGTCCTGGTACTGGGTCGTCAGGCGCAGGAAGCTGCGGCGGCTGAATTGCCACGTCAGGCGCACATCGAACACGCTGGCATCAAGAATCGGCGTGCCCCCCTGTGTATTCAGGTCGAGTATCGTTGCCTGCAATTCAAGTAGCAGATGCCGATTGATATTCCACTCCGTAAACGGCTCGACACGCAGCTGTTTTCCCAATTGTGAATTCGAAAAATCGATCTGGTCCCCGTAACGCGCTCTCACACCAAGCTGCAGACCTCCGACCGGCTGAAATTCCGTGTAAAAACTAAGCTGATCTTCTGTGTAATAGATGTCCTCCCAGAGCACGTCACGTGTCAATACACCGAACTGAAACCACGATTGCCAGGATCCACCAAAGCCGAGATACGCTTCGAACTCGCGCTCGAGCATTTCACCGGCATCGTCATGTGTAATGTCCCAGTTGGCGCGTAGATTAATTCTTGTCCACCAGTCGTCGTCCTCGCCAAACCAGGAATAGCCGCCCCCTAATTCCCGCAGCGCCGCATCAACTTGTGGTTCGAAACCCGAATCCGCGCGGAAACCCTGATCGAGGCCATAGTGCAAAATGTAGCCGTGCCAACTTCTCGACTCAAACTCGTAGGCCACGTATTCGCCGCTACCTGTAAAGCTGCCCAGAGGTTGGTCGAATTCGGCGGCAACCTCATCAGGATATTCAGTGTCGGTGCGCACGTATTGCGCCTGAATGCTGTGCTGATCACTGATCTTCCAGCGGACATCGAAACCGCCGAGGTGGCTGTGATAATCATCACCCGTTCGTGTCGTTACCAGGGCGCCCACCGACGACGCGTCCCCGAACCCTCGGCTGTAGCGGCCAACGAACGCAGTATTACTCTGCTCGAGCGAGGTCCCGTCTGAACCGAACGCACCAGGGAAAATCAGGTTTGTAATCGAATCCTCGGCTGCGAAGACTCCATAGGTGTGATTGCCACGCTTGCCTGTCAGCTTGGCGCCCACATCCGGGTCTGCCACGGTGCGTGTAAATACTGCTCTGATTGGAGTCGTAAAGTAATCCGCGCCTTCCAGGAAAAACGGCCGCTTCTCCGGAAAAAACAAGGCGAACTGATTGTTGACGTCCAGTTGTGCCACATCGGCTTCGACCTGCGAAAAATCGGGATTGATCGCAAGATTTGCGGTCATATCCGGCGTGATTCCCCAGCGAATACTCAGCCCCGCTTCGGTTTCTGTGGCACCGCTCTCGAGCGGCACAAAACCCGGGTCATCCGTCGAATCTGTCTTACTGCTGGTTAGTGTTGGAACGATCTCGAGATCACGTCCGGGCTGGACGTTCGCAAGTCCTTCAATCTTGGAAAAATTGCACAGGTAGCAATTGAGAGATCGATCGAGTTTATTGTTTGAAAATCGATAGCGTTTATCGCGCGGATAGATCCGCAATAAATCGATGCCCCAGGTTTGTTTGCCAGTTCCGCCTGGAAACCGCAGCTGGCTGAGCGGAATTTCCATTTCAACCACATACCCATCCGCGCTGATGTGCCCTGCGGAATCCCAAATCGCATCCCATGACTTGTCCTCGCGTTGGTTGACGTCGTCGTTGGTCAGGTCCATCTGGATGCCCAACGGGTTTGAGAAGAACTCAAACGCGCGTCGTTCATCATTGTAGGTATCCAGAACAACGCCAACAAAGTCGTCGTTCCACGCCGAGTCTCGATCTTGCAGATAGGCGCGAATCTCGGAGGGATCCGGGTCACGGGCATCGAAGGCGATATACAGGTTCTCGCCGTCCTCGATGATGTAGGCGAGCGTTGTGACGCGCGCCGGAAGGTTCTCGCCGGGGTTAGTTTCAGTGTCGATGCTGATTTGCGTCGCGTGTTGCCACGCTGCCTCATCCATCACACCGTCAATCGTGATTGGATCGGTCGTGCTAGGCAGGTTTGCCGGGGCAGCAACAACGGCAACCCCGGCCAAACTGGCACAGCATCCAACCCAACATCTATGCATTGCTCACACCAAGCACCGACCGATATTACTTAGATGCGACTATAGACAAATAAGTTTGCCCGATGTTCTCGGACTAGTTTGAGTCTACTGCGTCCTTCGCAGCATCAGACATTTCGTCGGCTTTATCCTTAACCGCATCTGCCGCATCATCCATAGCGTCTTTGGTGTTGTCCATCGCGTCGTCTGCCATATCCGAAGTGTCGTCTGCCATGTCTTCTGCGCCGTGCATAGCATCATCTGCCATATCTCCGGCGTCGTCGGCCATATCACGCGCCGCATCCGCAGCATTGTCACCGGCATTTTCTACATCATTCGCTGCATCCGATCCTTCTTCTTTGCTGCATGCGGCAAACACAAGTCCGAGCAGCATTACTGCAAATATTTTGGTCAGGTTATTCATTTTAGTTTCCTATAGTTAGTCAGATTTAGCGCAGTACAAACGTCACTTTCAATTTTGCGCGGTACTCATCGATCTTGCCGTTTTTGCAGGTCACCTGCAGGTCCTGAATCCACGCGCCTTCAATGTTATCCAGCGTCTCGTTCGCGCGCTTGATGCCACTTTCGATGGCGTCTTCAAAACTTTTCTTTGACGATACACTTAACTCTGAAATTTTCGCTACTGCCATAATCCTCTCCTGTTATTAATTTAATATTATTCTTTGTAAAAATTGTTTCATTGTTGTTCGTTCGGTTACCCGTTTGTGTCCTGCCAGGCAGCAACCAACCTGCCATCGGGGCCTTCCCGATACGGCATCCAGGTAAGACCAATGATCGGCACATGAATATCCGTTGATTTTGGTCGAACGGCGATCTGGGTCAGTGGCTCATCCTGCGCATTGAACCCGGCAGCCAGCGCCGTCACCTCGGTGGAAAGTTGTTCGTTCAGCACCGCCAGATCAGCTCGGACTTTATCCGCTGTCTGCCGGGCACGTGCCACGTCACCGGCCTGTTTTTTCGCATTCCCTGCCTTGCGCATCGCCGTCCCCACCTTTCCGGCCGTGGACGAAGTCAGGCGTTTCCGGCCCAGTAATGCACCGAGAATGGCTGTACCGAAAGAGATTGCCGTATTCATGTTCTGCGACGTTGACTGCTGTTTTTCGCGGTCAATCGCCTGCTCAGCACGCAACAATCGATTCTGCAACGTGGTCACTTTCGTTGCATAGCGTTTCCGGAGTTTTTCAACAGCCGCATCGCGCGTTTCGTTCGCAAGGTGCTGTAGGCGACTTCTGAATTCGCCTTCGCTTTCCCCGGCCGTCGACATCAGACGATATTTTTTGCTGCGATGTAGTGTTATAGACTCGTTCTGTCGTATCCAGCGCTTCAGCCCTTTTTCCCACAGCAGAAAGTTTTTTTGCTCGTGAACTGCAGACGGAACATCGGTAAAGGTTGCCTGTGGATTCGGTTCGTCATCGAGCTCGCTGCTGCCCAGACTCACAACTTCCGCATTGTCCCAATCCACGGGTACCGGTCCTGCATCGAATTCAACGCTGTAGGTTCTCTCGCGCTGTTCGTCAATGTTGTAGCGGGCATTTGTGAATGCGACATCCGTGGTCGCGAGCAAGCGCGGGTAGTAAACGAGTTTGTCGCCCTCACCTGCAACAAAAAATTGCCGCACGTTCGGTGGCAACGTTGGCATCTCGGATTCAGCGGCGGCCAATGGCGATTTGCTGGCCGCAACCTTGTCATCCTCTTTTGCCCGCGACTTTGAAGGCGCAGCCAGAGTCTTGATCTGGTCTCGCGTTAACGGACCTGCCAGATAGGACATCGCCCAACGCGTATTAAATACGACCGCTTCGTCTTCGTGCACGTTGTGCAGCAGGAATCGACGTTTGCCCAGACCTGCCAGCGTTCGCTCCATGCGCTGCTTGTCGAATTCGCCGTTCTGGCTGGCGCCTTCGAGTCCTTCCATGACCCGCGCCTTGTCGCGCTCGGTTTGCAGTCGACCGATTATCCAGGTGCCGGTATTGGACAGCCCCCGATAGTCCAGGTCGACCGGATTTTGCGTCGCCAGTGCCAAACCGAGTCCATACGCTCGTGCCTGTTTCAACAGCGTTAAGAACAGTTTCTTTGAGGGTGGGTTCTCAACCGGCGGCATAAAGCCGAAGATCTCATCCATATACAGGATGGCACGTAGACTCGAGGTGCCCTGTTGCGCCCGCATCCAGGCGATCAGTTCGTTGAGCAACATCGACACGAAAAACATGCGCTCCGAATCATCGAGGTGCGCTATCGACATCACCGATATGCGCGGCTTGCCCGACTCCGTATACAAAAGCCGACCCGCTTTCAGCGGCTCGCCATTGGTCCAGGCTTCAAATCCTGGCGCGGCAAGCAGGTTGTTGAGTTTCATCGCCAGCGCGAATCGATCTTTGGCCGGATAAAACGAGTCCACGCTCATGACGCCGACTTTTTTCAGCGGCGGATTCTGGATTGCGGCGATCAGGTCGGCTATACCGAGATCGCGACCTTGCTGCCAGGCATGATCGAGCAAACGTGAAATGAGAATATGTTCGCGGCTGGAGACCGGATCAGAATCGATTTTCAGCAGCGAAAGCACACTGGTTGCGGTCGCCGATATACGATCACCGTAGAGATCGGCATCGTCTATAAGGGCCTGTGGCGGTGCGGAGAACGAAGCCAACACGGAAACAGGCAAACCGGCAGTGCTACCTGGCGTATAAATTGCCAGATCCACGTTGGCGCGCATGCGGGCGATGCGTTCGCCGTCCTGCCCCCACTGTGCCAGCCCTTTCTTCCAAAGCGCTGCCTGACCTGCAGCAAACTCATCTTCGGTTTGGCCTTTATCTGTCGCAACCCGGGAATTGATCCAGGGTCGAAAATCGCTCGGCGCAAGATCTGGGAACGTCAATAACAAGTTGCCCAGATCGCCTTTCGGATCGATCGCGATCACCGGAATGTTGTCCATGGCAGCTTCTTCGAGCATACCAATGCCAAGTCCGGTCTTGCCGGAACCGGTCATGCCGATAATTACCGCGTGTGTTGTCAGGTCTTTCGAATCGTAGAGAACGACGTCCTCGCTTAACTCATTAGACTCTTCGTCAACCCGCTTTCCGAGATAGAAAGCGCCAAGCTTTTCGAAGTCCTGCATCGCTCAGAAAAGTTTTTTTGCCATGCCAATAACATCGTCGAGACCAAAATCACCGTCCGAGCCGCTACCGCCAGTCAGGCTTCCGAGCAAATCGCTCAGACCGCCGCCACTGGTAGCCGGACTGGACGCCGTATTGGATTTTTTGCTCAGTGCGGCCATCGCAAGCCCTGCAATCATTGGCAACGCACGTTTGACCAGCGACGTGTCCAGCCCCGTCTTGTCGGCGGCCTTGGCCGCTACATTGCGGCTCACTTCTTTCTTGCCGAACAAATGCCCGAGGATCTTATTGCCGTCATCCCGGGTTGCCTGTTCCTGCATCAACTCGGGCTGATCGATGTACTTCTGGTGATTGCCTCCTGCGAGAGCGTCCCGCAGACCGTCAAAACCGTTGCCGCTTTTCTGCTTTTCCAGACCGCGCGTCAAAGCCGGTGACAGTGCACCGATTAGGTCAGCCGCTTTTGAAGTATCCAGGCCAAGCGAGTCGGCAAGTTTGCCCACACTATCCTGGCCACCTGCCATTTTTATCAAGTCCGTTAAGTCCATTAGAATGTTCCTTTAATCGCGTGGAATACGGATTTTTTGGCCGGGATAGATCTTGTTGGGATCCGAGATGATTTCTTTGTTCGCTTCGAAAATACGCATGTACTGCGATGATTTGCCGTAGAACTGTTTGGCTATCCCGCCCAGCGTGTCGCCGCTTTTAATTTCATAGAATTCATCTTTTGAAACCGCTGCGGGCGCCGCCGCCGGAACTTTTAAGTCATCGGCAATGATTTTTTCCACACCTTTCACATTTCCAGCCAGCAGTATCGCCTGTTCTTTGGCAGCCTGGCTGTCGCAATCGCCACAAATCGTAGCCACTCCGTCGTCGTATTCCACCGTGACGTTTTTGACCCCGGTCGTCCCGATTTCAATGTGCTGTTTGATGTTGTCGGCTGCTTCCGCGTCCGTATCAAATAACTGCCGCCCCACGTCGCGCGCGAAGTCTAGTAATCCCATGTTGTGCCCCTCTGTTGAATGTTCGGTGTTGAATGTTCGTTGTCGTCGTCTTGGCGACGTTGTCTTATTGTCTGCGTATTTTATGGTCTGTTAGAGCCATTCTATGGCAAGTCCCGGACCATGTCGCGAAATAACAGCAGCGCACGCATGAAATAGGACCAAATGGGACGAATAAACGAATAAAGGGCCGCTGCGTGAGCGGCCCCTCTGACATTTGGAGCGGGAAACCAGGTTCGAACTGGCGACCTCAACCTTGGCAAGGTTGCGCTCTACCAACTGAGCTATTCCCGCAGAGGGCCGAGATTTTAGCCACTTGACCCAGCCTGTCAAGGCAAATCAACCGATACAGACCGTAATTAGCCTTCGGCGCCCCGATTCGCAATGAATGGCCACGCAGCGCGCAGATAAATAATCATGGACCAAATGGTCATTACAGCCGCCACCACCAGCAGGACAAAGCCGATTTCATAGATATCAAGACCAAGAAATTGTTCCTCGAACACCATGAAACCGATGCCAAACATTTGCAGAACCGTCTTCACCTTGCCGCTCCAGCTGACCTGCACATTGGCTCGCTCGCCAATTGTCGCCATCCA
>JBBKWL010000023.1:0-18333 GCA_037968975.1 Woeseiaceae bacterium
AAGAGGAACCTGCATTGCCTATTGCCCGGGGACGCCCTCGATGCCTGTTGGCAGGCGGAAAATCTTGTAAGGACCGTTCGCCTTGATGTGATCGCGGGGTTGCAGCACGACGTCGTGCAGTGCGCTGTCGGCGACATACAGCCAGCCGCCAGGGCCGAAACTGAGGGCATCCGCCCAGCGGATTTTCTGCGAGCGAAGCAACGTGATGGGTTTGCGATCCTCGCTGATTCGAAACACGGCGCCATGCTCGACGTCGGTGACATAAACGTTGCCCATTGAATCCGTGCTCAACCCGTCGCTAAGCGGCTTGTCCGCGTAGCGTTCCGCTTGCTTTGCCAGTTGTGCACCCGACGTATCCGGGTCGGTCAGCGCACTGACAGGCAGGCGATATAAGCCGGATCCGCTCAGCGCGCCGTAATATAACCACTGTTCATCAAGGGCGATGCCGTCGACACCGCCACGCAGTGCCACGATGCCGGCCGCGAATTTCATTTCATTGTTGTGATTTCGAATGACGTATTTCTCAGCGCGGACTGAGTCGTGTCCTTCAAGAACGCGGCGCGCGGTTGCGGTCGCGATGTCGTATACGATCAGCGCCGGGCTTTTTCGCCAGAAACTCGCGTCTGCGATTATCACCGAACGTCCATCGGCAGTAACCTGCAGGTCCTGTAAATACGAACCCCATGGTGCAATTGTGGTGTCGAAGCTTTTATCGTGAACAAGTTCGCCGGAATCGAGGTCGAATGCCAGCAAGCGCGCCGTACGCGTGCCGTGGTTGCCATGATCGATGGTCCAAAGTCGATTCTGCCGGTCAATGACGACGCCAAGCACGGTATCGAACAACGTCCGTTGGGATTGCACATCCGGAAACGGTACCGACGCGCCGTCGACGAATTGCAGGAGTCGGTTACCTTGTGGCCGCGATTCCGGGTGTACAGTGAAATAGACCCGACCAATAGCGCTGACGGCGACATTGCCGATCGGTTCTGAGTAGGACAGAACTTCCTGGAGCTGCGTTTCAGCCAGAGCGGGCGGTTGCGTCAGGTCAGGATAAGGTTCGCCACCGCCGTGGCGTACCCAGAGCACTGTGGTCAAAACGAGTGCGAGCAACACAATGAACAGCAGAATACTTTTCATGCCCTTCTGTTACGCCCCCAATGCGCAAGATTGACAAGGAATTCTACCTGATTGCGACCAGCCGGTTGTACCTGGCTGCCTGAAACTAGCGAATCGCAAGCAGCCAGCAGCCGACGACCAGCGCAATCGCGGCGACTCCGCAAACAATCTGCAAACGCCGGTTGCTGAGCTGGTCTCTTGCCGCGGTCAACAACATGCCGGCGCACAGCCCGCACAGGAAGCCCATCAAATGCGCGCCGATGTCAGTATTCTCACCGCCGGTCCCGGTGTAGGCAAGCAAAGCGAAACCGCCGACGATGGGCCCGAGCCGATATGGCCAGCGATCCTGCACCATCAGTTTACTGCGCCAGACAAATCCGGCCATCAACCCCAGTGCGGCGAATACCGCGGTGGATGCGCCAATGGCGCGATGTGCGGACTCGAGCAACAGTGTATTCAAAGCATTGCCCGTTGCGGCCGCCACGACAATGCTGAGCCAGGCAACACCGGATCCCAGCAGCCGTCCGGCGAACAACCCAAACATGATGCCGAAAACCAGGTTGCCGGCGAGGTGTTGCAGACCCGAGTGCAAAGTAAGGGCCGTGACAATGCGCCACCACTCGCCGGCACGAATCAAAACACCATCAACGCGTCCGGATACGTACCAGTCGCGAGCCCACGGTGCGAAGTCGGCGATCACGGCAACCGCACAAATAATCAGCACGTAGCCGACCAATCCGGGCAGTGCATTGTAGTGGACTAATGGTTTTGCCGGCGGCGCGATCTGCGGTGGGTTCTCATCGTCGTACTGCAGCAACTGCTGCATCGCCTGCGCCGAGTACTCCGCTGGCACTACCAGAGCGCATGACGCAAGCTCATCGACGATCTGAAAAGGGATTTGCAGCGCGGCGAGTACCAGTGCCCGATCCGAACAGTCGGCCCGATTGCGACTCTCGTACACCATTCGCATGTCATCGTTCATTTTCAGTCGCGGCTGTTGATTGAGTTAAGCTAGGTGATATGACTAAGGGGATTGTAACTATGCGGCTTTTTTCTGTATCCGCCATGCTGGTACTGGGGGCATTCTCAAACATTGCAACGGCAGAAGTCAGCGCTGCTGACAAACACGGTTTCTTGCTGGTGCAGGAAGTGATTGTAAAAGCGGATCCTGCGACCGCCTGGCGCGCCGCCGTGGGTAACATTGACAAGTGGTGGAACGCAGACCACACAATTTCCGGCGATCCGTCTTTGCTGAGCATCGATGCACGTCCGCTAGGATGCTTTTGTGAAGCGACGGGCGGTGGCGTAGTGCACCTGGTTGTTACTACAGTTAGTCCAAACGTCAATCTACGCATGACCGGAGGGTTAGGGCCGCTTGGTTTGATGGGGGTCAACGGTAACATGACCTGGGAGTTCTTCGACCTCGCAGAAGGCAGCAAAATTCGCTTTACCTATGCTGTTGGTGGCTATTCTCCGGAGGGACTGGATACGATCGCCAAGAGCGTGGACGACGTTATCGGTGATGCGTTGCAACGGCTGCAAGCCTACCTCGATGGCGCATAAGCAGATATCGCCGCGGCCCTCGTCGACGGTTGTTCTGGTACGACCCGGCAAGACTGCGCCTGAAGTCTTCATGGTGAAGCGGCATGCCCGCGCGTCATTCGGTTCCAAATTTGCATTTCCGGGTGGTGTTCTCGAAGCCGTGGATGGGAAAGTCCACGAACATTGCGAGGGCATCCCTGCCGAGCAGGCGAACAGGGTCCTGGCATTAGAGTCTGGCGGTCTCGGGTATTACAGCGCAGCGATACGCGAATTGTTTGAGGAGTCCGGCGTTTTGCTCGCGCGCCACAACCTGTCGGATGAGATGCTCGACTCAGCGCGCGCAGCGCTCAACGCGGGTACGCAAGACTGGCATCAGTTGATACTTGAAAATAGCCTGACACTGCAGTGCGATCAGCTGCATTATTTTAGCTTCTGGATAACGCCGATGGGTGCGCCAAAACGCTATGCGGCACGCTTTTTCCTCGCCACGGTGCCCGCGGCGCAAGTCGCAAGTCACGATGGTGGTGAGCTGACCGAATCCTGCTGGATGACAGCTGCGGAGATTCTCGCGGCAAGCAAAACCAAGGCGATGCGGCTGCCGTACGTTACGAAAAAAACGCTTAAACGTGTCGCTAAATTGTCGGATACTACGGCGCTGACAGAATGGGCCAGGGCATGCGGTGAAAAAGGCGTCGTTTGTGATCAACCTGCGTTTCGGCCGGATGAATTCGTATGACCGCGTTCGGGAAGAGGTTGCCGGAATTTGCCGAGATCGCGAGCGGCGTGCGTCGACTTGTCGCGCCGAATCCATCAATGATGACCGGACCCGGCACAAATACCTATTTGCTGGGAGACGCCGCTGTCGCGGTTTTGGATCCGGGACCTGCGATAGCGGGCCACATCGACAAAATTGTCGCCCGGTCGCCCGGGCCAATTTGCTGGATACTGGTTACCCACACGCATCCTGATCACTCGCCGGGTGTGCGTTTGCTGGCCCGGGAAACCGGTGCAGAAATCCTCGGCATGCCTGCGCCGGAGGGACAGCATCAAGATAAGACTTTCGTGGCGACTCGCGTGCTTGCAGACGATGACGTTCTGCAGACAGACGAATTTCTCCTGCGTGCGGTGCACACGCCCGGTCACGCGTCGAACCATATCTGCTACTTGCACGAGCAACACAACATGTTGTTCACCGGCGACCATGTGATCGACGGCTCTACCGTTGTCATCGATCCCCCGGACGGCAACATGCGCCACTACATTGATTCACTGCAGCGTTGCAAGGCGTTGATGTGCGCTGCGCTGGCGCCGGGACACGGTGATGTGATCCGTGATCCGCAACGCGTCATCGACTGGATCATCGATCACCGTCTGCAGCGGGAAGCGAAGGTGCTGGCCGCAATGCAGGCCAATCCGGGGCTTTCCACCCATGACCTGGTGCCGCATGTGTACGCGGACATCGACCCCAAGCTGTATGCATGGGCGGAACGCTCATTGCTGGCGCATGTGCTGAAGCTGCGCGAAGAAGGGCGGGGTTCTTGAATTACGCCCCGACTTCGAATAGCGTACGCGGCCTGAATTCGAGGTAGCCCTGCATGACTTTCGTAGTCACCGAAACCTGTATCAAGTGCAAATTGACCGATTGCGTCGAAGTGTGTCCCGTGGATTGCTTCCATGAGGGGCCAAATTTCCTGGTGATCGACCCGGACGAATGCATCGACTGCACATTATGCGAGCCGGAGTGTCCGGTTGAGGCAATTTTCTCGGAGGATGAAGTGCCTGAGGGCCAGGAACATTTCCTGGCGCTCAATGCCGAGCTCTCGCAGCAGTGGCCGGTGATTACCGAAATGAAGGATCCGCCTGCCGACGCCGACGACTGGCGCGACGTCAAGGATAAGCTTCAATACCTGGAAAAATAGCCGGCCAGGCTTGCCAGCCCTGCGCTAGAAGCCGGTTTGTTTTTGCGCGTCGTCGTGCATTTTTGTGAGGAATGATCGAATCGCAGGCTCGGCCTCCGCGCGCGACATCAGTTGCTGTTTTTCAAGTACAACTGCCATGTCCTGCAAGCTGCGCTTGCCATCAATCAGCGACATGATAAATGCATAGATCTGTGTCGACATCGCCTGGGTCCTGAAAGACGCAGATAACGGCACCGGTTCCTTGCCGGTGACGATCCAGTCGGGCAGAGCGCGATGTCGTGGCGGCTGTTCAACCTGCCGCTCTTTATACGCAGAAAAAGTAAAGACTTTCTCCTGCCGGCCATGCCGACTTGCCGGCGAACACATATAGGGAATTGTCGCCTCGGACACGTATGGGTCCGAGAAGCCACATTCAGCGACGATTCCTTTGGTCTCTTCGGGGCTGTATTGCAGTGCGCGTTGCGGGCTTGAGAACGCCAGCGAGCCGAAATTTATCCAGCGGCCGTTTTCCTTTAGCAACGTGTTTATACGAGCACCCAAAACCGGCAGATCCTCGGTGATGATGTCGATTAGCCAGGGTGTGACGACAGTATCGAACGACTGCGGGGCAAATGGTGGTCGCAATGCGTCACCGAGCAGCAGGTGAAACTCGTCACGAACCGCCTCCGGCGCAGACAAGGTGCGCTGGACTGCGTCGTCTTGCAGCGATTTCGGCGCGATCGGAAACTCGTACAGCTTCAGGTGGTCGCCGCGCGTGACAGCGTTGGCGACGAACATCAGCATGGGATTGAAATCGAGTGCAACAGTGCTGCTGCAGTCGATTTGCATATGTATATCGTAGGCCAGTCGGCCGGCGCCGGCGCCGAGGACCAGAACATTGCCAAGGTCGGCGTTGTCGTGCAGAACCGCTCGGATTTGCTGCATCGACGCCTGGTTTTCTGCGTCGCCCCAGGACCAGTCTCGATGCACATTCGCATAGTAGGTGTTCAGGCCCTGGTCTACAGGCAGTCGGGTCCGCATTGCAAGATAGGTTTCGTAGTTGCCGCTGTTGGATTGCACGTCCAGCGGGTGCATCAGTTTCTGTAACGCTCGGCGCTGGCTGTTGATTGCTTTCTGGTAGCGTTCGAGACGGCGCTTGGTCAATGGGCGCAGATCTGCGTTCTTGATCTCGGCATCGAGCCGCGCGAATTCGTGACTGAGTTGCTGCAGCGCGAACTGCATGCGGCCACGCCATTCGCCGAGGCTGGCCTCAGGCTCAGCGAACATCCAAGGTATGCCATCGACCAAAGGGAAGTCGACCTTGCAGGCGGAGCAGTGCAGGCCGGTGTCTTGCTGTGCCAGTGGCGTTTTGTCGCAGCGCGGGCAGGCGATGCTATTGATCAGAGTGTCGGACATGCGCGGAGTATAACAACGAGAAACGGCCAGTCGTAAAACGACTGGCCGTTATTCGTCCAGCAGATCCCAGGTCTTTCCAAGCCCAAGCGAAGCTCTTTAGACGGGACTCCCAATTGTGCCGTTACATATCGGTGTAAATGCCGTCAGGCTGTCCTGCAGTGTCGCATTTCCGAGGCCGTGGCCTGGGAATACATTGCCGAACTGACCTTGCTCACCGTGCAGCGCCATGTAGTTAAGCAACACTGTGTTCACGAGTAGATTCACGTTGTTCGCGGCGGGCGTCCCAGCACGCTGCACCGAACCGTCTGCGCTCATGTAACCGAGCTGTTGATGCACGGCCTGTTCCTCCGGCGTTGCACCGATAATGGTTGGCCTTCGACCCGGGTTATAAACCAGGAAGAACGCACCAGCAGTGGACGAGTTGTCACTTACCCATTCGCCCTTACCGCGACCTTCAATCGTATTATCAATCGCGCCGTTTGAAGACAGCGAGCCGTCACTGAAAACATACATCATCAGCGGCACGCCGCGTCGTGCTGCGTACTCGAGACACGCACCCATACAGCGTCCGGCACGTTCGTCCTTGACTTCGCCTTCCGCGCGTCGACCGCCATGATAGTCGTAGCCGCCCATCTCGACACAACCCGCACCGGCGTAGCCGTTCATAACGAGTTTCATGACGGATGCGGTCTTTTGGAACTCGCGAGCATCGCGATCACCGGCATTCCACTCAGCTTGCGTAAAGATTCCGGTTCCCGGACTGCCAGGCTGGTCGACGATTTCCGGGTCGAGGCCCGGGTCGATAGGTACGCCGCCAAAGCGATCCGCAATATCTGCGGCTTTCAGGTAACCGCAATTGACCATTTCCTTGATGACCGCATCGCGAGTAATTTCGGTCTGAACCATCCCGGATTTATTTTCACTGATGCGATAGATGGATTCCATCACAGCGGTTGCATCTTCCTTGGTCAGAATACCGACAAGGTCACCCGTGTCGACGAGGTTGGTAACGTCCGAAGGACGATCAACTTTGGTCGGGCGCAGCTCCGGATCGTACAGTGCCTGCGGCAACATGGAGTTACCACCGGAGTCTGTATTTTCGGAACCGGCTAAGGTCAGGATACTGCCGTCCGCACCCAGGCCGCCGGCGCCGGCTTTGGCAATTCCATACATCGGATTATGCGGATTATTACCCGTATCGTTATCTGAACGCGCTGGAATTACAGCGCCGTTGATGAACTGCTCACGGCCGGCAGTCATGCTGGCCATAATGCCGCGACGAAATGCACTGTCGAGGTGGAAGCCCAGTCCAAGATCAAAATTCTCGTACGGCAGGCCCAGGTTTGGGTCGACCAGACCCGGTACCATATTGCCAGGCAGTCCTTGTCTGGAGTAACCGCCAGTCGACAAGAAGTCTCTCTGGCCGCCTTCCTGGCCCATCAAAACGTTCGAGCCCGCGATGTTCGCGCCGCCTGCCAGGTCGAAACAGATAAACGGAATTTTTCCGGCCCCGTTTGACGCAATCTGGCACGGGTCGATCAGCAGGTTTTGCATATCCTGTGACAGGTTTGACTGCGCAAACGCTTCGCGAGGATTGGCAAACAGGCTCAGTATGCCTGCACCAGTCGCATATGCCGCGCCTGACATGAAGCCTTGTGCAACGAATTGACGTCGTGTGACAGGGCGCGGATGGTCTCCGTGCAGCTGCGGCGCATCAAAGTGCCGTGCATTACGTTTCTTAGCCATAGTGGTATTCCTTTCCTGGTCCTGTCTTTTATTGAATCAAGGTCGTTGCACTGCCAAGCATGGCTGCGCATACGCCCTTCGAAATTGCACGAGTATCGCTGGGGATCGCACCCGGAGGTGGGTTCAGCAAGCGATCAATCAAGTTGTCAGGTCGCACACCGTTACTCGAATCAGAAGCGAGCTCACCGTAGACGCTGGCAGACGCAGGCTGCGTTGCAAGCCCCGTGCCCATGATGTCGTCAATCAGCTTGTTCACATACACGCCACGGTTACCGGTTGAAAACGCCGTGCCCGCCGCTGCGCCGAAGTTGAACCCCGGGAACTTGGTTGCCGCATCCGGATTCGGGCTACCGTTGCTGCCGATCATCGCGTCACAATAAGCGATGGCCAGCTGCGCGATGGCGACCTGATGAGATGACAGGAAGGTGTTGATGTCAGCAACTGCAGGCAGCGATTGCCTGAGCTCCTGGAATGTCATGTCGACGTTGACGAAGGCCATACGATCCACGCCCGTTACCGCAGAGTAAGTCGCGTCAATTTCGTCAAAGGTCTTCAGACCAATACGTGCAGCCGGATCCAGATCATTCTCAACAATGTTCAGGGTCGGATCATCCTGGCGGTTGAACGACGCTGTGGCCAGACGATCAAAGGTCAGGAAAAATTCGTCATCAGCCGGGCCTTTCTCCAGCGGCAGTACCGCACCGAGAATTGACAGTGGCTGACCCAGTTCCTCGAACTCCGCGGCACTAAGTGTATCGACAAGCTTCGCGTAGGACTGTCCGACGGGTGCTTCGATGCCGTTCATGGCAACCCGAATGCCCTCGAGCGGAATCCCTTCCGGTGTCGAGCCATCAAGCGTGACGAAGTGCGGTCGGTCGAACAGGTATGCATAACTGTCGTACTGTGCGACCTCGAACAGAATGTACGAAGACTGTGCCATCGTCGGATCAGATGGATACAACACGTCGGAGATGTCGAATAGCATGAAGAATTTCTCACCTACGCCGACGTCAAAGTTCTGCACAATCTGTTCTTGCGTCAACGCACGACGGTGAATAGCGGCCAGGCGGAAGGTGCCGTCGAAGGTGTCGTCGCCACCAACTTCGCTGCCGAGAACCAGCGCGAACGTATCCTGCCAGTCAATAAATGTGCCTCCCGGTATCGGGTCAGCGTTACTGACAAGCACGCCATTCACATATATGCGACGGCCATCGATCGGATGATAGGTAGCAACGACATGTTGCAACGTTGCCTGCAACACTTCGTCAGCATCCGGTGTCGACAACGCCGGATCACCGTTGAGGCTGGTAAGCGGAGTGCCCTGTGCATCGGCTGCATTGGTGCGCAACAGGAAGTCGTAGTTATACAACGTCTGTTGCAGCGTGAAGTTGCGGCTTGTTGAGTTGGCCGAGTAGCTGACAATGCGCGCCATTTCCTGCGTTACGTTGGCGGGCACGACCCAGGCTTCGATCGAGAATTCGCCCGACTCCAGAAGAATGTCATACAGCTTCTTACTGGAGGTCGTGGTCGCCTGAGCGCGGCCACCATTGGTCGAAATACCCCAACCGCCGAACCAGGTAACTTCTGGTGACATATTCAGATCAATCGCCGGATCAACACCACTGGTGTCAAAGGCCCTGGAACCGCTACCGGTCTTGAACTCCCACAAGGCGATCTGCGCATCTTCGTAACGGTTGCCGCCGGAGGCGATCGTACCGTCCGTAAGGCGCAGTGCTTTACTGGTCGTGAGGTTAGGATCGACTTCCGTCAGCGCGATACCATTAGAGTAAGCGGTGATCGCATCTTCCATGTCCTGGGCATCGTTTGAACAGGTATTTGTCCAGCAATTATGGAACTCACTGCGCAGGCGAATAACAAACCGCGAATTCGCTGGCGTATCCAGATTCATCTTTGGTTTGGCAGCGTCGTAGGCGCTGGCAACGTCCGGATCAGCGAAATACGGTTGTTGCGGAGTTGCGGCTTCCGAACTGTGGCAATTCGAACAGTTCGCTGTCAGCACCGGGTAAACGGTATTCGCGAAAGACGTACCATTAGTACCGGTCGAGGTCGCATCTGGCGGGAAGTTTTTACTGGCACCCGGATCTGTGGAAATCGGTGGTGTCAGAACGATAGAGCGGCCACCGCCAGCGTCATCACCCACCCAGTTCTCGATCCAGGTCGTCATAATCGTTTGACAAACGCTGGCATCAGAAACCCAGCAATTGTGCCCGTTGCCGTCGCTGTAAACCTTCGCAACGATAAACGATGCAGATGGCTGATTGACATCGACAACACCGATCGCGGCATCGTATGCCAGGTTAACGTCGTCGCTGCGGACGAACATCGGTGTGCGTCCGATCGACTCGTTGTGGCAAGAACCGCAGCGATCCGTGGTGCGCGCGTTCGACCAGAATTCCTGTTGAAACCTGAGTACTGCAGCGTCTCGTGCGACCGGACCTGTATAAGGCTCGTTCGTGATAACCGGTCCACCACCAACATTCTGTTGATTCTCGACAGTGTCGGCGCCGCCTCCGCAAGCCGTTAATACGATGCTAGCGAGGACTGCGACGAGAGCGCTTTTAAGGACGCTATAGTCGTTGCGATCGATGGGGGCCATCGGCGTTGCAATTTTGGTTGCGTTATTCATGATCAGTCTCCCTACTGGCCCATGCAGTGAACGGCCGTGTCCGCAAACACCTGCTTTAAATCGTAGCCGGTGCCGCGGAATGAGGCAGTGATTGCGTCAACTGCACTGCGATCGGTCGCATCCTCTGCGTCGCGCAGGCAGACCGTACGAAATACTTTTCTTACCTGGCATGCGGCGAATGCTTCGCTATTGCCAAGTTCTTCGCCAAGCGATTTGGCGCCGTTACCACTCCCCGCCAATGTTCCGTCAAAACCGAGATAGGCGTTCTGACCGACGCGCCAGCGATTCTCCCAGGAGTCATCCGTTGTGCGATAGCCCTGCGGGAAGTTCAAATCGTTATTGAAATACTTTGAGTGCACTTGCGAGTTGTCATAAACCAGACTCTGCGAAGTTTCGTCATAGTCGTAGAAGGCAAACGCGCCGGCAAGTGGATCCATTCCGGAGTGACAACCTATGCAGTTATTCAGGAACAGGCGGCTGTCACCACCTGGACTGCGGCTCACGTCCTGGCGAATACGATCAGGCGGCAGGCGCGTGTCATGCATTTGCTCCATGTCATTGCACATATGATTTAGCAATGTGAAGCGGAACATCGCGCGGTTGGTACCGGCAACGAAGAATGCTTCCGCGGCAGCTCGTGAGGTCATGACACCGGCAGTGGCGCTGGGCGGAATGCCCATGACCTGCGATTGCGGGCGAAATTCAAGTTCGTCACGCAGATTAATGTTGTTGAGCTCAAGCTCTGCGTAATGCTGGTTGCTGGTTGTTGAAGGGTTTGTCGGCACAACTCCCGCGCGACCGACATAAGTGCGGTCAGCGGAAAGCAGGGTGCTGAAGTCTTCGCGGTCGCGAACCATGCCAATAACCGTTGCTATGTAATCATTTAAAGGTACGAATACCGATTGATCACGATTAGTCCAGGGAGCAGCGAAGTTCTTTAACGTGACATTGTAGAAGTTCGTATTGTCCATCGCGAGATCTGCCGCACCTGTAGCACCACCAGGCTGAACACCGTCGATCATATCCTGCATATTCGCCAGGACAGTAGCAGAAGGCGGTACGCCAGCAATGCGCTCGTGAATTCGCTTGGCTTGTTCGCGAGACCCGGCATATGCAGTCGCACTGAAAGTCAGCGAGATCAAGGCAACGAGTAATACTTTCGTCCATGTTTTATTTTTCATAGTCAACCTGCTCACGTAATGTTTTTCTAAACATCATGTATTGCATTTACGTTTAAGTAAGTGACGATCGATCCGTCGATATCCTTAAATGTTGCCTGACCTGGAATTAAATCGCCGTGATTACATTCACAGTCCGCTACACATGCGGTATTTCACCGCCGCTACTTACAAACGTTCCGTAGTCACTAAAGCAAGTGCTGTGCCAGCTTTTGATTTTTCGTGGAATCAGCGCCACAAATTCCATAAAAACAAATAGTTACGAGGGTTTCGGTAGCTCGCCTTCGGGCGGTTATATGTCAAGCCACTGTCTGCCATTGCGTACAGGCAATCGACCCTGGGGAGCCAAGCCACTGACTGTGCGGGGCTCAGCGACTGTCGCACAAGGCAGACATTTGGTCGAGAGTGCGTCACATCTCAACACTTCTGAGAGTTGCAACCAGGACGGGTCCTTTTTTGTCCGGGGATGCAGCGCTGAATCGCTGACAAAGTCGAATTTTACTTTGCGTACTGTCGCCCTTTTTCGACATTACATCGACCTGAAAAGCTTTCATATACTGCTGAACAAGTTCGTTTCTTACGCAGTTAACAACTTGATGATTTACACGAGGATTGTGATCGCGTTAACGGTAAATAAACGGCTGCGAGTCCAATATTGCACAGTATTCTAATGGTGGAGTGGTGTGCATCTCGAAAGTCATGCAGGCGAAGTCTGCGACTCACCATTTCGATCAGAGGTAAAGGTTATGAACAGGTTTTCGAATCAGACAAAGGACGCATCAGCGACGCGCGCGCCGTTATTGGCCGCGATGGTGTCTGTTTCCATTTTATTGTCTGCCTGTAGCGGGCAAGATGGTGTGGATATCGCTTCGGGTCAGAAAGGAGACCCGGCAGTTGTTGATTACGCGATCGCCTATATTAAAGCGCCATTGCCATTGGACGACGATGGTGAATTTGCTGAAGACGACTTGCGCGAACAAATTACCTTTGCCGTCGGCGCCGACGTGTACTTTCGCGAGCAAGCATCGCCTGGTGCTGAAGAAATTAATATTACTGGTGATTTGACGCAGGGAATGGCGGCAATTCGCGATCTGGAAATGGCCTATGACGGCAGTGCAATTGTGTTCTCCATGCGCTATCCGTTCGACCCCAATCTGGATGAAGAAGATCTGCCAACCTGGAATATATGGAAGTACACGTTCGACACGGATGTCCTTGAACGTGTAATCAAGTCTACAAATACCGCAGAAATCGGGCATGACATCATGCCCAAGTATCTGCCGGACGGCCGCCTCATATTTTCATCGACTCGCCAGACGCAGTCTCAGGCGGTCATGATCGACGAGAATAAAGAGGCCTATATAGGAATCGACGAAGATCAGAATGAGTTCGCCTTCAATCTGCATCTGATGCGAGACGACGGCACCGGTGTGGTGCAACTCACCTTCAACCAGAGTCATGACCTCGACCCGTCAGTATTGGGCAACGGCCAAATCGTTTTCAGTCGTTGGGACCACGCTGGCGACAACGATGCAGTCAACCTGTATCGCATGAACCCCGACGGTTCCAACGTGGAGCTTTTGTACGGACAGCAAAGTCACGCTACCGGTCCGAATGGCGAGACCATTCAGTTCACGCAGCCGCGCGAACTTGAGGATGGCCGCATCATGGTATTGGTGCGGCCGTTTACTGACACCGAAGGTGGTGGCGAGCTGGTGGTGATTGATACGCCGATGTATCTTGAAAACCAGCAACCGACGGCCCCGAATATAGGCATACTAAATGGCCCGGCGCAGGAAGATGCGACGGTCAACGAAGTGACAACGACGCCTGGTGTGCCGTCGCTGGGTGGGCGCTTTTCATCCGTGTACCCGATTCTCGACGGCACCGGTCGCCTGCTGGTGAGCTGGAGCCAGTGTCGTATCTCCGAGTCCTTGCCGGATGACGGCGATGCCGGGACTTTGGACTACCGCATTCATCCCTGCAGCGAGTCGTTGGTTGCACAACTTTTCGTACAGCCAGACCCGGACAACCCGGTGCTTCCACCGATTGGGTCTTACACGATTGCCGACCCGTTATACGGAGTGTGGATGTATGATCCGCGCGACGATACTCAACGACCCGTCGTGCTGGGTGAAGAAGGCTTTCACGTCACTGAAGTTGTCGCAGCCGACCCGAAAATTTCGCCGCCAGCAATTCCGGATGGCATGCAAGACTTTACTCTCGATACGTCGGTGGCCAGCCAAAGCGTTGGCATACTGAATATCCGCAGTGTGTACGACTTCGACGGTGCGGCAGTCGTTGATATTGCGGCAATGGCAAACCCAACTCAGTCTCTGGCAATCGATCGGCCGGCACGCTTCCTCCGCATCGAAAAAGCAGTTTCAATTCCCGACGAAGATGCGACCGGCATCGAAATTGATGGCACGGCTTTCGGCGTCAGTGACGCTCAGGGCATGCGCGAGATTGTTTCCTATGCGGAAATCCAGCCCGACGGCTCCGTGATGACCAAAGTGCCGGCCAACGTTGCTTTGGCGATCAGCGTCGTTGACGAAAACGGTAAGCGGACCGGCGAGCGCCACCAGAACTGGATCCACGTTCGACCGGGTCAGGAACTGACCTGCAACGGCTGCCACGTAGCAAATAGTGGTCTGTCGCATGGTCGCCGTGAGGCTTTTGATTCGGCCTACACGGGTGCACCAGCGGGCCTCCTGCAATTCCCGGGAACACTGCCGAAATGGAGCATTGGCCAGCCGGGCGAGACCATGGCTGAAGTTCGTGCGCGCGTTAGCTGCCTGGATGCGGTAGATACCTGTTCTGCGCTGGACGCAAATCTGAACATTCAGTACCGCGATGTTTGGACTGCGGATCCGCTGATTGCCGCGCAAAACGTCGATATTGACTATCTGTACACGGCCGCCGGGGCGATCGAGGGCCTCAGCACACCGTCTCCGACAACCTTCCAGTGTGAGACCACCTGGCAGGCCTCGTGCCGCACAATCATCAACTATGAGTCGATAATCCACCCGCTCTGGAGCCTGTCACGGCCGGCCTTTGAGGCGGATGGCGTTACTCCGATACTGGATCCGGCCACCGGACTGCAGGTTGACAACGTCTGTACGAACTGCCACACACAGATCGATCCAGCGGATGGCATGACGGTAATGCTGCCTGCGGGCCAGCTTGAGCTGACCGATGGGCTGTCACCGGACGAGCCTGATCACTTTCATGCCTATCGTGAACTGGTAGCGGGTGATAACCTTCAGGTCTTAATGGACGGCGCGGTCGTTGATGCGCAACAGCAGGTAGGTGTCGATATCGACGGGAACCCGATATTTGACGTTATTCCGATTGGCTCGCCAGCGTCAGTGAATGGTGCCAGGCAGTCAGGTGATTTCTTCGGCCGATTCGAAGATCCTGCTAACAATGTGACGGTTGATCACACGAACTTCTTAAATAGCGCGGAGAAACGCTTAATTGCGGAATGGTTGGATGTCGGAGCCCAGTACTACAATAATCCCTACGACGTCCCTCAGTAATTTGGTCTGGGGGGCCTGCCTCGTCGCATTCGCGCTACTGGCAGCCACCTCAGCACCCGCAGAGGCCGCCGACGACGAACTTCGCACAGTGGCGGTCGCAGACCCGTATCTCGAGATGCATACGGGGCCGGGCCGTGGCTATCCGATCTTCCACGTCGTCGATCGCGGCGATTCCGTGCAGATCGTGATGCAAAAGACCTACTGGTACCAGGTGATGACCGACAAAGGCATCACGGGCTGGGTCAATTATGAGCAAATGGAATTGACCTTGAATCCGGATGGATCGGAGGTCGATTTTGCACCCACCTCCTTGGAAGACCTGACCAACGCCAGATGGGAGGCGGGCATGCTGGCGGGAGACTTCGGTGGCGCCAATATGATTTCGGTGTACGGATCGTATTCGCTCAACCCATATCTCTCCATTGAAGCATGGGGTTCACAATTTTTAGGGAATTTTTCGAACGGCTGGATGGGTAATGTTAACGTCGTTCATGAGGCGTTCCCGGAATGGCGATTTTCGCCATTCTTTACGTTGGGTGCTGGCCTGCTGCATACCTCGCCAAAATCGACGATTATTTCGAGTGATGACAGAACAGACGAGGTCGGCCATGTTGGCGCAGGTCTCAGAATTTATGCGACGCGACGCTTTTTGCTACGTGCCGAATACAAAAGTTACGTGGTGTTTACGAGCCGCGACGACAACGAGGAAGTAGAAGAATGGAAAGTCGGATTCGCGTTCTTTTTCTGATCATCGCCCTGATTGGCCTCTCCGGCTGTGCGGCGACGAAGAACCTTTTCGGCATTGGGCCGAAAGCAGCGCCGCCGCCGTCGACGGAGCCGCCGGGACAGGTTATCGACCCACAGGTTGAGCGCCGCGAAATTAAAGAGCCGAAAATTGATCGCGAAGACTTCGAGGCCGGCGGCTATGTCGGCATCATGGGTATCGAGGACTTCGGTACCAATGTGGTCTACGGCGTGCGTCTTGCTTACCACGTCACGGAAGGCTTTTTTGTGGAAGGCACAGTCGGCCAGACAGAGGGCGGCATGACGAGTTTTGAAGTTTTGTCCGGCGGTGCACCGATCATCTCCGATGACGAACGTACGCTCACTTACTACAACCTGAATCTCGGCTACAACCTGCTTCCCGGCGAAGGCTTTATCGGTGAAGGTCGGGCATACAACACGAATTTTTATCTGATCGCTGGCTTAGGCTCGACCAGTTTTGCCGGTGATGATCGTTTTACGGTGAACTTCGGCGCGGGCTTTCGATTCCTGTTTACCGACTCGATCGCATTGCATCTCGACTTCCGCGATCACTTATTCGATATCGATATTCTGGGCGAGGACAAGACCGCCCACAATTTAGAGGGTCACCTCGGTGTGACCGTATTTTTCTGAGGTAAGGGCATGCGCAGCAAATTTTTTGCACGATTCCTGTTGTCCCTGCTGTTGCTGGCTGGATTGTCAGCCTGCAGTGGCATCGAGCCATGGGTGAAGCCATACGAGCGCGATCGACTGGCTGACCCCATCATGCTCATGAACGGTGACCCTGTATCCAGCTCTTACATTCAGCACGTTTACGAAGCCCGCGAAGGCGCTCGTGGCGGTGAAGGTGGCGCTGGCGGCGGCTGCGGCTGTAACTAAGGTAACGATTGGTGAGATTTGAACGCGGCATAGTAGTTCTATTCCTGGCATTGCTGGCAAGCAGCGGTGCCCGGGCCGGCGTATTGCCGGAAGATCGCGCCGATATTCTGTATCACCTGTATACGGGCGGTGGAGTCGACATTGATGGGCCGTCCTTGTTGGTGCGAAAACAAGTCGGCAAGAACACCTCTTTTGTTGCCAATTACTACATCGATATGGTCAGTTCCGCTTCGATCGATGTCATAACGACGGCCAGCCCGTATACCGAAGAACGCAAGCAGTGGTCGCTGGGGATGGACTACCTGCATGGCAACACGACCATGACGGTTAATTACACGAGCAGTGTCGAGTCCGACTTCGACGCTACGACTTACAGTTTCGCAGTCAGCCAGGATATGTTCGGTGACCTGACGACCATCACGCTGAGCTATGCGCTGGGCGACGACATTGTCGGCAACTCCGGTGATCCGACGTTTGAGCGCGAGAACGATCGTCAGCATTACGGTGTCGGTATCACCCAGATTCTGACGCGCAATATGATTGCCGCACTGAATTTCGAGGTGATTACGGATGAAGGATATCTCAATAATCCATATCGCTCCGTGCGCTACGAGGATCCCGGTACAGCGCTGGGCTACAGTTACGAGGCCGAGCTTTATCCGAATACTCGCACCAGCAGTGCGGTCGGAATTCGTGCCAAATATTACCTGCCATATCGGGCTGCGATCGAAGCCGAATACCGTTACTTCACCGATACCTGGGATATAGAAGGCAATACTGCGGCACTGACATACATTCACCCGCTCGGCCCGTGGACTTTCACGGCCAAGTATCGCTATCACGATCAGACTGGCGCAGCATTTTTCCGCGACCTGTTTTCCCGTCCCGAGGCAACCAATTTCCGGGGTCGAGACAAGGAATTGAGTCCGCTCACCAGTAGTACATTCAAGCTGGCGGCCGCGTACGAGTTCATCGGTGGCACTGAGGGGTGGAAATTTATCAAGAAGGCCTCCGTCAACGCGTCTATTGACATGCTCAACGTCGACTACCATGAATTCAAAGACCTCAGTACCAACGCCGCGTTCCCTGATGAGCCGTTGTACGTGCTCGATGCTGCCGTATTTCAATTGTTCTTCTCGTTCTGGTACTAGTCTGTAATATCATTGGCCTATGAAGGTCATTCTGATTTTTGCGGCCGCACTGGCCGTCACCGCCGCTATCCTCTACAACCGACTCATTCGCGGCCGGAATCGCGTCGATACTGCCTGGAGCGATATCGACGTGCAGCTGCAACGACGCTATGACCTGATTCCAAACCTGGTCGCTGCGGTAGACCAATACGCCGATTATGAGCGCGCGACACTCTCGGCATTGACGGAGCTGCGGACTGCAGCAAAGCAAACCAGCGATGTCGAGAAGCGCGGTGAAGTCGAAGAGCAGTTGGGAGCCGGCATGCAGAAGTTGATCGCGCTGGCTGAGAACTACCCGGATCTGAAGGCCAACGAAAATTTCCTGAGTCTGCAGACCGAATTGGCAGAGACCGAGAACTATCTGCAATTTGCGCGGCGCTATTACAACGGCTCTGTGCGCGACTACAACACCATGAC
>JBBKWL010000024.1:0-9852 GCA_037968975.1 Woeseiaceae bacterium
GGGATTGAGAGTTCGCCCTTGAAGGTTGTGTCGTCGAGCACCATCGTGAGATCAGTCATGACGATTGCAGTGGTGCCGACTTTTGCGGTCGCATCGATAGTGACTTTGCCTAAAGCCGATGGATCGGTGGTTTCAGGCGCTTCGATATCGAGCCGTTGCATGAGATTGCGCAACGAGAATGCGTCAACTTTGACAGCCGCGACCGGCGTGATGTCCCCGGCGTAAGAAAACGGCTCGACAGCCGCTGTGATGTCCAGCCCGAGCAGTGCAAGCTCGACGTCATCGAGGGCGACAGTTTCGTTGTTCGTATTCAGATCCACTGAGTCCGTTTTCAGCTCGAAAGTCGTCGGAGATTCCGCGACACCTTCCAGCAGTGCCTCGATCGAAAATCCATCCAGGTGAATCGTGTCACCACTGCCGGATATTTGGCCCATCACAATGTTGAGGTCGTTCAACTGCAGGTTGCTTCCCGCCTGGGCATCCGCGTAGCGGATCGACGAGTCAACAATTTCGACGCCGGCGATACTGAGCTCACTGGTCGTCGCGGTTTCGCTCTCACTCGTCGGTGATTGCGCCTGCATCGCCGCATTGGCATCGATGAAGTCCTGCCAGTTACTGCGACCGTCGCTATTGATGGCGAGGTTCAGTTGCAGGCCCACGAGTTCGGCAGTGGTGACCCGAACTTCGCGCCGCAGCAGCAACGGCATCAGGCGCACACTCAGGCTTGCCTCTTCAATACTCGCAAACGACTCAGCACCGAAGCCGGCGCCATTGCCCAAGCGCGCCTTTGGAATTTCAATCGCGAGCCATGGGAAAACAGCCATGCCGATCTCGCCATCAATGACGAATTCCCGACCCGTCTTTTTCTCTACGATGACCTCGATTTCTTCTCGATAGTCGTTCACATCGAAAAGCACCATGACGGTGATGACGGCGATGACCAGCAGGGTCACCGCGGCAGCGATAAAGTAGGCGACGAACTTGAGCATGCGGCCCATAACAACACTCTCTGATCAGCGGGGAGCTAAGGGTAGCAAATTATCGAGGGTCGATAACCTTAGCCGGGCTGCTCAGGGTGCCTTGGTCGAGGCGTCGTTTCAGTCCGCATTACAGACGTTTACGCTGCCATTGAGCGTCTCGATCTCGATTTTGGCGTCACCATCACCGATCGTAAAACTCAATTCCAGTCCCGGAGAGTACTTGCTGGTGCGCTGCGGCCGCGGCCCGAAACAGTTTCTGATGCTGCCGTTGAAGGTTTCGATATCGAAACGCGCCGACGTAATCGGCACCGTAAACTCGATGTCGACCGTGCCATTGACTGACTCCATCGAAAGGTCACCGTCTTGTGTCAGTTCTGCGTGGAACGTCTGGTCGCCATTGACAGTTTCAAAGTAGGCGGCTTCATATGTGCCACCAATGACATCTATGTCACCACTGACTGATTCGGCGTCAACGCTGCCGGACATTCCCTGGATGGTTATATCGCCGGACACGGTTGCACTTTCAACGCTACCCTTGCCGGTGCCCTGGATATCCACGTCACCGCTGACAGACTCGGCTTCGACGTCGTCGGCAACACCGCTGGCGCTGATATCGCCACTGACAGAACTCAACGAGAGTTCACCGAGAACGTCTTCAACATCGATATCAGTGCTTACGCCCGAGACCTCGAGTGAGCTGCGCTCGGGTATTTTAATCACCAGGTCCGCATCGATATCGCCCCAATGCCGATTCGGAACTTCGACTCGAATCAAGACCTCGTTGCCGTCTCGCTCAACAATCAATTCTTCGACCGAGTCTCCCAGGGTTCCGGTGATCTCGATGCTGTTCTTCGACCAGCCAGAGACTTCGATGGAGCCCGACGTATTGTAGATCTCGACATAACCATCAGCCGCTGCATCGATAGTCTGGTTTACCTTGTCATCTGCAAATACCGGCATGCTGAGCATGCCAATGGCCAGTGCGATCAAGCTTCCCTGTTTCATGTTGCTCACCTTTTTCATATGTCTTTGCGCGCCATGACACGTTGCGTCATGCCACCAATTCGATTCATCAATGTCAGCTCGTTGCGATAAGCTGCGATCAGCAATTCCTGCAAAAATGCATTATTCGGTTCTTTCTCCAGCGCCTGACTAATGTCAGTAATCGCCTGGTGCATCACCGCCAGGTTACGCTGGACGTCTGCCTGCGCCTCGGGCGACAGGTTGGCCAGCTCACGATCAAGGCTGGACTCGACGTTGCCCGCTGCACGACCGTAAACGGACTGCAATGTGTGACGCCCACCAAACGCGGCGCGCTCAAACGCCAGGTTCGTCGGTATAACCTGCACGGATTCCCTCGACGTACTGGCCTCATCGTACTTGAGCACAGAATAAGTAACCATCGATGACGCGCCCACCAACAGGAAAACCGCCGCGGCCTGCGCGTACCATGGAGTTTGACGTGGCGCGCGCGGCGCGCTGATCGCCGCTTCGACGCCCGGCCACAGGTCGCGCGGCGGAGCAATCTCCGTCGCGAGTTGGCTCGCCGCCGTTATCAATTTGTCGTCTTGCTCACTCATGCCTCAAATCCTTGCTCTTTGAGCTGTTGCGCCAACAATCGTCGCGCTCTGTGCAGCTGTGCTTTGCTGGTGCCTGCTGCGATATCCAACATTGCACCGGTCTCTTCGTGGCTGTATCCGTACACAGCATTGAGTACGAATACGTGCCTGGCACCTTCCGGTAAGCGGTCGACTGCCTCTGACAGGTCGCGCAACTCACCGTTGTCTGCCACCGAAACCGGTGACGATGATTGCTCGAAAGCAATCTGAATTCTGTCCTGCTCACGCTTCGACTTGCGGATCCTGCCAAGCACTGCGTTTACTGCTATGCGGTGCAACCAGGTACTGAATGCGCTGTCACCGCGAAACTTATCGAGTTTGCTCCATGCCTGAATAAAAGCGTCCTGTGCACAATCTTCCGCTTCGCTAACGTTACCTGTCATGCGTAAACAAAGTCCGTACACCTTATCTATATGCATGCGGTAAAGTCGCTCGAAAGCACCCGCATCCGACCGCTTTGCTTTCGCAATCCAGTCGGCCTCGTCCGTCAACGCTGGCCGTTCCAGAGAAACCATCCGAGGACTATAGTCTCTAGTCGGTGCCGTCAAAAGCGCTTCCAATGGCGAATTCTCCACTTCCTTTGTTAATTAGACGGTCGTCCCTGCTAAATGGTTTAAAAATGGCGCTAAAAGCCTGTGTTTGCTCAGGATTCTGATATTATGCGTCTGGCCCAGAGCGACATCGGCCCACCAACAAAAACGGAAAGTGACAACGATATATGGCGGGGCATTCCATACTTTATCTCGGTCGCGGCGAATTCGCTGCTGACTACCTTCATGAGCTTGAAACGCTCCCTTGTTGCTCGTTGTTAACGCGCTCTGCTGCATTGAAAGTTCCGGCGGAAGCACCGTCTGTCCTCGACATGGTGTTGTTTGAGGCGGGCCCGGCGATCGCACAGTCAGGGCAGTCGATCACGGAACTGATCGGCGCGTTTGATCGATATCCGGTCATCGCATTGACCACCAGGGAACGCGAACACCGCGGTATCGCTGCGGTTCGGGCCGGCGCACAAGCCTACATTTGTATCGATGACATCACGGTGGAGGGCCAGGAAGCGACCTTCGAGCACGCTGTGCAGCGGCATCGCCTGCAACATCGCTTGTCCGATACCGATGTGACAGTGCTATCGATCTTGCGGAACATTAATGACGGCGTCATCGTTGTCGACAAGCAGGGTCATGTGCTGGATATCAACCCGGCCGCTCGCTCGATCCTTGCCCTGGGTCCAAGAATGCAGCCCGATAGAAGTTGGGAACAAACGTTTTGTTGCATTGATGGCAACGGCGATAACTACCGCAACTCCGCAGATCTGCCGCTGGTACGGGCGCGCAATGGCGAGAAGTTTTCAAACCAGGTGGCAATTTTCCGTGTGCCTGAACAAGTCGATACACTGCTTTCGATCAATGGCCAAGGTCTTTACGACGGCAAGCGCGAACTCATCGGTGGTGTCATCACCTTTCGTGATATCACGGACCAGACCAAGCGCAATAATGAGCTGCAAAAGCTCGCACAATACGATGAGCTAACCAACCTGCCGAATCGCAGTCTGTTCATCGAGCAACTTGCTCGCGCGATGGGCCGCAGCCAGCGAAAATCCACTCCGCTGGCTGTCTTGTTCATTGATCTTGATCGCTTCAAGTCGGTCAATGACACGCTTGGGCATGACACGGGTGACTCATTGCTCAAGCAGGTCGCCGGCCGTTTGCGCAAAAATCTGCGCATCGGTGATTTATCCGGTCGCTGGGGTGGCGACGAGTTTGTCGTATGCCTCGAAGACTTTGGTGAATCGAGTAACGCCGCAGCGGCCGCGCAGAAACTGCTGCTGGTGCTCTCCGAGCGATACGAGATCGGTAATAGTGAGGTATACACAACGCCCAGTATAGGCATTGCGCTGTATCCGGAGTCCGGCGACGCAGCGGATCGACTGATCAAGGCCGCTGATCTCGCAATGTATGAGGCGAAAAAACGTGGTGGTGGCCGCTTCCAGTATTATTCGGAAGCATTGAATACGCAGCTCGCACAACGCGAAGAGCTGGAAGTCGGATTGCGACATGCGCTGGTCCGTGACGAGTTTATCCTGCACTACCAACCGCGTATTGATCTCACGACCGGGCGCTTAATCGGCCTCGAAGCTTTGCTGCGCTGGCAGCACCCGCGCTTTGGCTTGCTGCCGCCGGGACGTTTCCTGCCGATTCTGGAAAGCAGCGGGCTGATTCATTCTGCTGGCGAGTGGGTTATCGCCACCGCATGTCGGCAGTTGGCTGCCTGGCAACGACAGTTCGAGTTGCCGGACCTGTCTCTGGCGATAAACGTGTCACAGCAGCAGCTGATGCACCAACGTCTGGTCGACGCCGTCAGAGAATCGCTGGACAACACAGCAATTGATCCGGGTTGCATTGAACTCGAAATCGGCGACGGTGACATCGTGCGCAAGCGCACTACGGAATTGAACACCTTGCAGGGGCTGCGCAAACTTGGCGTGCGCATCTCACTGGATCACTTTGGCACGCGCGACGTATCGTTTGAGTCGCTGGATAACGGTTTTATCGACAGCTTTGTTCTCGACCGCTCATTGATCGCCGATGTTGCCGAGAATGACAGCCACCAGCGCATTGTTCGTGCTGCAATCGCAATGGCGCAAGGTCTGGATATTGAAGTGGCTGCCGAGGGCGTCGAAACACTGACCCAGCTCGATTTTCTGCGCAGCTGCAACTGCAATCTCGCGCAGGGCTTTTTGATCAGCAAACCGATTCAACCTGAGAAGGTTTCCGCGATGCTGCGTTCCGAGATCGCAGGCACACGATTACTAGCCCGCGGCATGCCCTAAAACCAGGGACAGTTTACTCAATTACCTTTTTTTGAAATCCAGAAAAAAGGTAATTGAGTAAACTGTCCCTGGTTTTGCGCTGGTTTTAGGTGGGTTTGCTGCAGTTCCAGCACGCGCCGAACTGGCCTTCGTTTTCTTCGCCGCAGTAGCGACACTTCCACGGCTCAGTCGGGCTCTCCGCCAAAGCATCCGCGCTTAGCAGTTGATGCGCACGATCGAAGTCCAGGTCGTTCACTATCCACAGTTGTGGCCAGACCTCGACGAACGGCATTTCGCCCATTATCGATCCCAGGTGCTCGTTGCGGAGCTCACAGGAAATTCCCTCGCTCTCCAGTATGTTCTTCCAGTGATTGATCGTCACCAGGGATTCGGAGGTCGTGAGTTTTCTCATTCGCCACGCAGGGACTTTAAATAGTCCGCAGGATTGTCGCCCCGCTCCAACACCTCGACCAACGCAGATCCAACGATGGCGCCGGCAACATGCTTACCAACGTTCGCAACATCTGCTGCTGCACGGATACCGAAACCGGCACACACCGGCAGCGTCGAAATCGCCGCAACGTTGTCGAGATACTCTGCAAGATCTGTCGGCAATCCTGCGTCGCCGCCCGTTATACCTGTGATCGTCACAGCGTAAAGAAAGCCCCTGGACGCGTCGGCCAGCATCGCCAGTCGAGCGTCGGGGGTCGCCGGTGTAACCAGCTGGATAAGCCCGACGCCCTGCTCCTCGAGTGCAGTACGTAACTCTGTACTTTCTTCAAACGGCAGGTCAGGAACGATAAAGCCGCAGACGCCGGTTGCGGCCGCGCGCTGCGCCAGTCTGTCATAGCCGAACGCAAGCAATGGATTGAGGTACGACATCATCACGAGTGGCGCGTTGATCGTGTCAGTGGCGCTTTCAAGTTGCGTGAAGATCCACTCCAGGCTGACGCCTTTTTGCAGCGCAACAAAACTTGAGCGCTGAATCGTCATGCCATCCGCCATGGGGTCGGAAAATGGAATGCCGATCTCCACGATGTCTCCGACTTCGGCAATCGCGGTCAGTGTGCTGACGAAATCCGCAGGTTCGGGATAACCTGCCGTGATAAACGGCACCAGCGCCGTGCGGCCACTCTTGTTTGCGGCTTCGATTGCTGCGGTGAGCCGATCATGTAGTGGCATGAGTACGTGTCCTTGCCGGGTACTTTGTCAGTGTCGGCATGTCTTTGTCACCACGACCGGAGTTGCCGATCAGGATGCGTTTGCCCGGGTTGCTCTTCGACCATTCACGCGCGTAAGCGTAGGCATGCGCGGTTTCGAGCGCCGTCAGTATCCCCTCTGTTGCGCACAGTTCTTCGAGCGCCTCAAGTGAATCATCATCGCTCGCAGAAACATAAGTAACGCGGCCGGTTGCCTGCAGCATTGCGTGCTCAGGACCGACGCCAGAGTAATCGAGGCCGGCTGAGATCGAATGCGTTTCCTGCACTTGCCCATCGCCGTCCTGCAAAATTATTGTATACGCACCCTGCAACACGCCTGGCGTGCCGGTCGCCAGCGTTGCCGCATTTTGACCAAGCCCGTCGCCGGTGCCGCCGGCTTCGACGCCGATCAGTTCTATGTCCTCACCGATCAACGGATAGAAAAGGCCGATAGCGTTCGAACCACCACCGACACAGGCAAACGCGACATCGGGGAGGCCGCCAGCCTGATCGAGCATTTGCTGGCGAGCTTCGACGCCGATGACTGATTGCAGTTCACGCACAAGGTATGGATAGGGATGTGCGCCAACGGCTGACCCAAGCAAATAGTAAATACCTGCCGGATCGGTCACCCACTCACGCAACGCCTCATCGATGGCGGCACGCAATGTTTTGTCACCTGACTCAACCGCGACAACTTCTGCGCCGAGTCGCCGCATTCGATCAACATTCGGCGCCTGGCGTTCGATATCGACCGCCCCCATATACACTGCACACGGTAAACCGACCCGGGCGCAGGCTGCTGCGGATGCCACACCGTGCTGGCCGGCTCCGGTTTCCGCAATGACACGTTTCGCGCCGAGTCGCTTGGCCAGAATCGCCTGACCGATTGCGTTGTTGATCTTGTGCGCTCCGGTATGCGCCAGGTCCTCGCGTTTCAACCAGACGTCTGTTCCCCAGCGCTCACTGAGACGTGGCGCGTGCGTTAACGCGGTTGGCCTGCCGACCCACTCGCGCAGCTCACGCCGATACTCTTCCTGAAAGCTCGCTTCATGCAGATGGTCGCGCACGCCTTGTTCCAGGCGTTCAAATGCCGGTACCAGCGTTTCCGGCACATACCGACCACCGAACGGGCCGAAGCGGCCGCGCGCATCGGGCAGTTCGCCGTTGATCGAGGCCCTGAGCAGCGCCTGCGCCTCGTCAGCCTGCAGCAGCCCCTTCATATTTCTTTCTCCGCTGCGCGCACCGCATTGATAAATCGTCTGATCAATTCATAGTCCTTGTATCCGGGCAACGATTCCACGCCGCTTGAAACATCCACACCCCAGGGTCGTACTGCCTGAATGGCGACGCGTACATTGTCTTCAGCCAACCCGCCGGCCAACAGCATACGGCCATGGCGTGCGACTTCTGCCGCATGCGTCCAGTCGACAGTTTTGCCGCTACCGCTGTTCTTGCCTTCGTAAAGATAAATGTCCGGCGCCACGAGCAATTCATTGCCTTCGCGCAACACCGGCCAGCATTCTATGTGCGCCGGAATCTCGAGCGATGCAAAGTCTTCCGCGTCTGTTTGTATGGCGTCCGGTTCGAACTCTTCGATTACCGCGCGGCACTCGTCGTTGCTTGGATGGCGCATGACCGCGACTCGACGCACGCCGGCCGCGATATCGGCTACGGCCTCCCGGGCCCGTGCCGGTGACACACGTCGTACCGATTCCGCAAATACAAAGCCAACAGCATTCGCACCGGCATCGGTCGCCGCTTTAACGTCCGCTGCTTTACGCAGGCCACATATTTTTATGAACGTTTTCATGCCGCGATCCTCGCGCTACCGGCGGCGCGCATGTCAGCAACCAACGATGCAGGGTCGTCGCTGCGCATTAATGCGCTACCGACCAGTGCCAGGTGATAGCCAAGGTTCGCGGCCAGCGCGACGTCTTTCGCAGAATGGAGGCCGCTCTCGGCGACACACTTGGCCGCGGGCAGCAACGGCGCCAGCCGTGCGAGACGCTCAGGGTCAACTTCAAGCGTGCGCAAGTCGCGTGTGTTCACGCCGACTAAAAACTGACCGCTCTGGGCGCGATCCTGATGCACCGGCCGCTCGAGTAGCGCCGCTGTGCGGGCAAGATCGTCGGCGGCGAAAGTTTCCAGCAAGACGAACATGTCGTGGTAGAACGCACACTCCAGCATGTCACCCAACTTTGCATCACTGAGCATGGTTGCGATAAGCAACACGCCGCTCGCGCCAGCGCTGCGCGCCTCTTCTACCTGCACAGGCTCCACCAGAAAATCCTTGCGCATCACAGGCGTTTCGGGCGCGGCCGCAACAACCTCCTGCAGGTGCGCCAGGTTGCCAGCGAAACGACTGGGTTCTGTCAGCACAGAAATCGCGGCGGCGCCGCCCTCTGCATAGCGTTGCGCGCGTCCTGCGCGATCGCTATCCGCCGCTGCCAGCACACCTTCCGCTGGTGAGTGGTCTTTAATCTCCGCGATCACATCAAACTGACCCAGTATCAGCGGCACCACGGGCTTCGCTGCAGACACATCGGGCACCGCTGCCAATGCTGCGCGTTCTGCGCTTAGTGACGCCATTGTTTTTAGAAAATCGCTCATGCGCTGGCGAAGTGCTGTTGTAGGTTATCGAGCAGTCGGCCGGCGGCACCGTCGTCGATCGCCGCTGCCGCAATGGCGACTCCGTGTCGCGGGTCGCTCGCCGTCCCTTGTACTTCTAAAACCAGCGAAGTCCCCATTAATAACGCATCACGATGCGCGCCCCGGTCTTCGCCGCGAAAAACACGAACCAGTTCCTGCGCATTGAATTCTGCGTCACCGCCGGCCAGGTCTTCTGCTGTGCAGCGTTGCAGTCCGTAGTCCTCGGGTGTCCGCACGGATTCCGTAACGTTGCCCGGACGCACATCGAACAACGTGAACTCACCGACCGGGGTAGCCTCATCCCAGCCGGGTTCGCCATGCACAACGAAGGCTCTTTCGATTTGCATACCGGACAAGGCCTCCGCCATTAACCTGGCGGCATTCAGACTCCAGGCGCCGATCAGCATATACGGCGGCGCAGCCGGATTCGTTAACGGGCCAAGCATGTTGAACACGGTGCGCACAGCCATAGCAGTCCGCACCGGCATGATCGCTTGCATCGCAGGATGATAGGCCGGGGCAAACAGAAACGTAAATTGGGTTGCCGCAAGACATGCGACCGCGTCTGCTGCGTGCAACGGCAGCGGCATGCCGAG
>JBBKWL010000025.1:0-7100 GCA_037968975.1 Woeseiaceae bacterium
GTCAATCCGCATACCCAGCTCGTAAACACGGCATTGATTCCATTGCTGTCGATCCGTTCGAATGCGCTCGACAAACCAGTGTTGTATTGGCGTGAGCGCAACCTCGCCGTCAGCCGTGGTTGTTGCCGCGTCGGACCGTGTGAGGGATCTTGCCACGCTCGCCTGGCCCGCAATCGTAGGATGTGCGAAAAAATCTTCAGGGCTGACGCGCAATCCCACACCACCGAGTTGTGCAAGGATTCGAATGCTCAGCAGCGAATCACCACCAACTTCAAAGAAATCGTCGAATACGCTGATTTGATCCATTCCGAGCACACGAGACCACGCATCCGCCAGATGCTGTTCGGCACTATTACGTGGCGAAACATAATCTCCAACCTGCTGCGTTACGAGTGACTGACATTCGATCCCGCGTAGCGCCTGCCGATCTAACTTGCCCGCTGCCGATCGCGGCAATGCGTCGATCGCTGTAATTCGTTGCGGCACCATGTAGTCCGGCAATCGCGATCTAAGCCAGGTCCTTACCGCGTCCGCATCGAAATGCTCTGCTTCAACGCAGGCAGTCAGGCGACCACTATCGTCCAAGAAAACGGCTGCGGCGACAACGCCTTGCTGCGACGAGATGGCCGCCTCAATCTCCTCGGGTTCTACCCGGTATCCGCGAACCTTAACTTGGTTGTCGAGGCGCCCGAGAAACACCAACTCGCCGTCGCGGCGCCAAGCGACGCGGTCGCCAGTACGATATAGGCGCGCGCCGGGAAGCGTTGAAAACGGATCGGGGATGAACTTCGCGGCTGTTGCTTTGTGATCGCCTAGATAACCGAGCGCAACACCCGCGCCCCCAACGTAGAGTTCACCGGGCACTCCTCCCGAAACGAGTTGCTTGTCTGAATCGAGAACGTACGCCGTATAGTTCGCGATCGGCCGCCCGATGGTTACAGCAGTTCCTGGCAGGAGTTCGGTGCATGTCGCCCAAACTGTGGCTTCCGTCGGCCCGTACTCATTAAAAAGCCGTACATTGGGCAGCAATTCATGGTGTAGTGAAACCAGTTGACTCGGGCACGCCTCTCCAGCAACGACGACGGAATCAAGCGGCGCCAGCTTGGATTCATCGCAATGCTCCAGCAGGACCGCATAAAGTGATGGCACGGCAAGCAAATGGGATACGCGGTGGCTAGAAATCAGGGCACCGAGTTCGTTAACGTCCTGCTCTATGCGGTCGCGCGGCAGCACCAGAGTGGCGCCCGAAAATAATGCCCAGTATAGACCGGCGATCGAGCTGTCCGTTGAGAACGATGAAAGCATCAGGAACGCGCCCAGGTCGTTCTTGTAAAAATGCGGGCGTGCAAGCGTCGAGTTGACGAGGTTGTCATGGGAGACGAGCACGCCTTTTGGCTCTCCTGTCGACCCCGAGGTAAAAATGACGTACGCGGGATCGTCGCCGTCAGTGTCGACATCCGGCTCAGTTGCGGCGCAAGCAGCAATTAGTTCGTTCTCTTTGTCGACACGAATCGAAACAACTTGTGAGACTACAGTATCTGGAATATCGCGATCGCTGACGACGAGAGTCTGTTGATCAATGGCGTCATTGCCGCGTTTCAGCTCTGCGAGCAGCGCTGCAATTCGGACGGTCGACAAGCGGCCGTCGAGCGGTAGATATGCGGCGCCAGATTTAAGCGTACCCAGCATCGCAATGACCGCGTCGGCCGATCGGTCCATCAACAAGGCTACAATCGCTCCCTTACGCACGCCACGCTGCTGCATGAAATCGGCAAGTCGATTGGCATCGCGATTCAGCTCAGCGTAAGTAAGCTGGCGGGTGTCGTCTATGACTGCAATGGCCCGAGGCATGTTTTCGACAATATCTTCTATGTAACGGTGAACTGGGCGCAATTCTCCAAAGCTAACAGCAGTATCGTTGCAGTCTCGTAAGAGCTGTTCGCGCTGCTGCGTAGACAACATAGACACATGATCGCTGCCCGAATCCAGGGCGTTAGCCATTCCGGTCAGCAAGTTGCTTAAATGTTCCAGTAATTGCTCGCTCGCCGCCTTGCTAAACCGCGCTCGATCATAAATGGCGATCAATTCTAGGCGTTCGCCGGGCACGACCAGAATCGCCAGCGGATAATGACTGAATTCCCGATAATCTGGCTCGACAATCGTAAGCGAGTCGGGTTCGATCTTTTGCTGCGGTGGAAAATTCTCGAATACGACGATCGACTCGAACAAAGAGGCGCCCCGCGCAATTCCAGATTGTCTTATCACTTCAACGAGTGGTGTTTGCTGATGTGTCTGCATATCGGTCTGCAACTTTTGAACAGCGCGCAACCAGCCGAGCAACGGCTCATCGGTGCGACGCCGAATTCGAAGCGGAAGCGTGTTGATAAACAGACCAGCGGTCGTTTCCGCATCTGGCCATTCAGCGCCGCGCCCGGCAAGCGTCGATCCGAATACCGCATCGTCTGTATCGCAGTAGCGGTGTAATAATGACGCCCATGCGCTGACGACCAACGTGTTTAACGTGAGTCGAGACTGTTTCGCAGCACTCGCCAGACGCTCGCTTAGGCGGGCATCGATGAATTTACTTGACCTGCCTGAGCCTCTCGCTTCGACATCCGGGTCGCCGTAAATCTGCGGACAAGTCGGCGTAGAGAATCCGTCCAGCATATCGTTGAAGAACTTTAGACCGGCCGTCGTATCGGCCGCTTTCAGCGCATTCACGAACGCGCCGAAAGACGGAGCAGGATCCCGATGCGGAATATGACCCCTTGAGAGGTCGCGGTAGTGGCGCAGCGCTTCATCAAACAACATTCGAGTCGACCAGCCGTCGAGAATAATGTGATGAAAACTGAATAGGAATCGATGTTGATTCGGCGCCACCCGAACAAGGTTCAGGCGAAGCAAAGGTGCTTTTGCCAGATCGAAACCGCAGGCCCGACTGCTGGCGAAAAGCGCCTGCCATCGACGATCTAATGCGTTTGGGCCGATGCCGCTCCAGTCATCGAAACGTAATGGTATCTCTACATGCTCTCGGACGATCTGCAAAGGCTGCGGGCGGCCCTCCCAACTAAACAGGGTCCTTAATGCCGAATGGCGCGCAACCACTACCCCCCAAGCTTGGTCGAAGAATTCTACGTCGAGTACGCCATGGAGTTCGCAACTGAATAGGCCAAAATAGACGCCCGCCTTCTTAGATTCAATTGTGTGATAAAGAATGCCCTGTTGCAGCGGCGTCATCGGCAGAATGGCCTGAATATTTCTGCCGCTCTTAACGCTATTCGGCGGTTCGATCATTCGCCAAACTCGGCAAGCACCGAATCAAGTTCGGCCTGACTGAGATCGGCAGAAGAAAAGTCGTCCGGTATCAGTGTAATATCTTCGGCACCTGGCCGCGCTGATGCAAGTTTATGCAGACTCAGTTTGAGCTCTTCGGCGAACCGATCAATAGCGCTGCGCGCATACCTCGCTTTGTCGAAGACAACGACGAGTTGCAGTTCGCCGTCGAAGACGACGGCGTTCAGCTCGATGCCATAGCATGGGCGAACTGCGGAGGATGCATTTAAGCCGATAGGACGCGCAAATCGCATCGACGCAGAGCCTGGCGCGGCACTGTTCCATTGCCCCAAGTAATTGAATAGCACATCGGAATCTGGCCAGACCGCCAGAATTTCATTCCGCATGCTTTCGCCGCCCATATTTCGAAGGATTGAATAGTCGAAGCCGCGATTGGGAATCCGCCTCATGACATGCTTCACTTTTGCAATATTCTGGGAAATATTCAGTTCGCTGTCGGCCGTCAGCCTCACGGGGTAAATTGATGTGAACCAGCCGACGGTGCGCAACAAATCAATGTCACTGATCACCGCCTCACGGCCGTGTCCTTCGATATCAAATTGCAGGAGCTCTGTATTTAACAGCGCTGCAAGTGGGCCTAGTGCGCAGCTCAGCAACAGCTCCGGAACCTGCGCACGATACAGACCGGCCACGGTACGCACGATAGGCAAAGTGTGGGTACGTGCGATCCTTAGCTGCAATTCATCCCTCTCTATCAAACGTTCAGATTTGGAGACACGTTGGCGAACCGTTGGCGTACATGCAGAGGTCCAGAATTTAGCGGCATTTCGTGCTTCCGCTGATTCTGCATATGCTGCGAGCTGCTCGGACCAGCGTTTAAATGATGTTGTTTTCGGTGCGAGTACTGGGATTCGTTTTGCAAACAGATCGCTCGCAACCTGCTCAAGATCCTCCATAAGAATCCACCAGGATACGCCGTCAACGACAAGGTGATGAATAGCAATGACGAGCAGCGGCTTGACTGTTCGCTCCGAGCGGACTAATGCGGCTTTCACGTTGGCACCAGTTCGGTGATCGGTGGCAGCAGCAAGTGCCTCGGCAATAGCATGCAATTCCCGCTCCCTGCATTCTGCTCCAACGTCTCCAAGATCGATACAGGAAAGGTCGAACGTAGTTTTGGCCAGGCCCTGAAAATGCTGTCTCCAGCCCGCGTCGGTTTTTGTGAACGACGCATGCAGGCCATCGTGGTGCCCGATGACGGTTTGCAGCGCGTCGGCGAGCAAAGCTGCATCGAATCTCGTGTCTATCTCCAGCACGGCAGTCTGACAATAGTGTCCTGCTGCGCTTTCGTAACGCCGCAGCAGATCACTTTGAATCGGCGTAGGGCTCGCGTCACCAATGACTACACCCTGCTCCATACCTACCGTATCGATGCTGCCTGCGACCGCCGCAAGCTCTCTAATCGTCGGATAGTCGAAAATCTGTTGGGGCGAGATTTCGATACCGTGTTTTTTGGCACGCGCAACGATCTGGATATTGAGGATAGAATCGCCACCGAGATCGAAGAAGCTATCTTTTACGCCAATGCGTTCAATACCGAGCACGTTGCTCCAGATGCGGCTGAGCAATTGCTCCTGTGGTCCATCCGGAGCAGCGTATTCCGTGCTGCGATGAATTTCTTCTCCAGTCGGATCGGGCAAGGCGGCAACATCGAGCTTACCATTCGCTGTCAACGGTAGTGCGTCGAGTCGCACAAAATAACGCGGAACAAATTCGTTTGGCAAACGGTCCGCGACGTGCTGCGTAACCACCTCGACTGGCAACTCTTCGGCCGCAAGATAGTAGGCTGTTAAATAAGAGTTTAGAGTCTGGTCTGCTACCGGCTCGTCAGGTACAAAGCCGATTTCGCGTAGGATGCGCTTGACATTTTGTTCATCAATATTGTCATCCAGTTCTTCACGCGCGGCATCGCGTTCTTTATGACCTAGCCGCACATCCCAACTGTATGGCAATGCATAATTGTGGTGCCCTCGTTGCGCCTTGTGCACAAAAATCCCTGCCTCGTTTATGAGGCAATTGGTGGAGCGCCCCGTATCCGCCGGCCGAATCCACGGCGCGCTTGTAGCCAAATAGTCCAACATTTCGGCCAGGTTGACCTCGCAATAACGATAGAAGTCGACAAACATAACGTCCTCGAATACAGCATCGTCTTCGAATACCCGGACATCCAAAGACCGGGCAACAACATCGTCGAGGCGGTGGTATGCCTTTCTGGCGTCTACAATCGTCTCGTCTATTCGATCCGGATCGAAAAGGTTTTGGCGGAACAGATCTGCAACCCGTGTCTGAAAAATTTGTCCGCGAGACAGACCGGTACATATATAGCGAATACCATACTCGACGGCGAGGTTTGTGCTGAGTGTATATATGGTTTTGAAACAACCTTCGCAAACGTTACTAAAGCGACGCAGGCTATCGACAAAGATGTCATTCATCGCCGCTGTTTCGCCGATGACCAGATCCAGATTAAGTTTTTCGACGACACGACGGGCATTCTGCTTCGCACCTTCGGATATATAGCCGTTATCCAACATAAAGACTAGTGGGGTCAACCCGAGGTCGACGAGGCGGCATAGAGCATAAGTGCTGTCCTTGCCACCACTAAGCAACATGATGCAGTCATATTTGCCGCACGCTTGTGCGCGCATCGTAGTGACGAGCGACTCGAGATCCGCCATGTTTTGAAAGTACGCCAGAGCGAGGTCTTTTTCGGTTTCGAATTTGCGGCACGGCTGGCACACACGATCTCCGTTGAGATTGGCGTGCGGATGGTCTGCAGCCAATCCACAACGTTCGCAAAACAAACTGCTGTCCGCAGTCATTTGTCCGAATGACCGCCTACGGGCGATAACAACACAATCAACGATCGAAGGATGTTCCTTGATTACCGCCTCGATTTCGCCTGGTTCGATCCGCACGCCGCGAATTTTGACCTGAGCATCAGACCGACCGAGAAACTCCAGCTGGCCTCGCTCATTCCAGCGTCCGATGTCACCGCTTGCATAGACTTTCTCGCCATAGCAGAACGGATCGGGGAGGAACCGCTCTGACGTAAGCGTTGGGTGATTCAGATAGCCTTGCGCGACACCACTGCCGCCTATATATATCTCGCCGCTCACGCCACGTGGCAGCGGGTTCATGCCATCGTCAAGGAGATATATCCTGGCATGGTCGATCGCCCGACCAATTGGAACCGATGTCGCGATGTCAATGCGAGGATCATAGCGATGGATCATGCAGGCAACGGTGCCTTCCGTCGGTCCGTACTCGTTATAAATTTCAACCTGATCGCCCAGGTAATTGAGAATCGTCCTGGCTGAACCGGTTTTCAGGTCCTCGCCGCCAAGAATCAACGTCTTGATTCGAGACTTCGAGAGATCCATTGCTTGCAGCAAAGATAAATGTGCCGGTGTGAGTTTGATAATATCCACACGATTGTCTTCTACAACGCGTCGAATGGTGATTTCGTTGGGATCGTCGCTCTCCGGGTAAACCACAACATGACCGCCGCTGACCAGCGGTGAAAACAATGATGTAATAGTCAGATCAAAGGTCAACGATGAGAAAAGCGCAAAACCTAATGGCCTGCCACGGAAGTAGAATCCCCCCGCCCAACTCACGTAGTCGACGAAGCTTGCATGCGAAATAGCAACGCCTTTGGGTCGCCCTGTAGAGCCAGAGGTATAGATGATATAGGCCGTATCGTCGGGTCGAACATTCGAAGAAAAATCGCGCGGCCACGACAC
>JBBKWL010000026.1:0-45795 GCA_037968975.1 Woeseiaceae bacterium
GTACGAATTTTTTCTCCGAGTTGATGTATTGCACGAACGGAGTTTCGAACAGCTGCGTTTCTCCGCCGCCAAGGTTGCGAACTTTCAGGCGCCCCAGACGAACGTGACGTTCGTCGACATTGCCATTGGCGAACTGAATAAAGTCGTCGTCTTCCGGTTTGAGTTTGAACTCGAGGTCCATGTTCTCAAACTTGATCACGGTATCGACCGTCCAGTATTCCCGATTACGGCCCTCGCGAGGCCTGCGATACCGGGCGCGCACGGCGAACTGGTCGTCCAGTTCCTGCCAACCCGCGCCCAGATCGATACGATCACCCTTCGGTGACATGGGATGCCGGCTCCAGTTGCCCTGCAGCCGGGCTCCCGTATCGGTGCCGAAGCCGAGGGAGCCGGTATAGTGGTCGCGAAATTCCGTGCTGGTGCGAACCTGCAGATCGACTCTTTGCGGTTCACTGTCGGGCACCTCGATCTCCACGACGTCGACGTCCGTAAAATAACCCGTCTGCCAAAGGTCCGAACGAAATCTTTCCATCAGTAGCGTTGTATAGGGATCGCCCTTTTCGAATCTCGGGACCAGCTCAAGTATGCCGGGATTCAAAATATGCTCGCCGAAATCGATATCGCCCATGACAAAGCGTTGTCCGGTGTTCAGAGTCAGTTTGGCGCTTGCCCGGTTCCGTTTTAGATCCAGTTCAAGCGTCCGCGTGGTGAATTCTGCGCCGAGATAACCAATCGAACCGGCTAACTCAAGAGCAAGCTGTTTCTGCTGTTCCCACACCACCTGATCAAGAATGCTGCCTTCGTTGAGCGGCCAGTTACGCCGCCAGCCATTGAGGGTGGCGGACTTGGATCCTTTGCCAGCCAGCTCCAGTTGCAGGGATTCGATAATGATCGGCGGGCCGGGTTTTACCCGCAGTTCGAGGACCGGTTCGTCTGAGTCCTGGCGACGAATACTGCCGGTGATCTCGGCAGCGTAATAGCCGTATGGGCGCAGCGACGCCTTGGCGTCTCTGATGGCTTTCTCGAGTACGCGATCGAATTGCCGGTCGGTAAGCTGGACCTGCGGCCCAAACTGTAGCGAATTGAAATGATTCAGGATATTGGTCTTGAGCGGATCATCGACACCACGAATGACATAGGTCAGCTCCGCCGCAGCGGTGCCTGGCAACGCTGCGAACATGACTATGAAAAACGCAAGAATTGGCCTCAAGCGGGCCATTGGGAACCACTGGTAATCAATTGGCAGGTTACAAAGCCCAGATTCATCATTATAGGGGGTGGATTATAGCAGTGATAAAGCGACGCTTTATGCGACCAGAATTCCAGGTTTTGGTTTCCTGCGGAGTTAAATTAGTGTGCCTGGCCTGCAAACCATACGGTAACCGCAACGCCGATCAGGATCGCGGGTGCAGCGATCACCAGCTGGGCAATATTGAGTTTGCGCGGGTTCCCCTCTATGCCGCCGCGCAAACTGAGCCAGGCCCAGGTTGCTGCCAGGAAGTTGCCAATTGCGAGCCCGGCCAGATACAAGGCCGCGATAATGAGCGCGGTCGCAAGGCCTGTTCCGGATCCGGATCGCGAGGGAACATCTTCCGTCGCCACATAAATCGCCACGACGATAAGAAACAACCAGCCTGCGAGCATTGCGAGAATGACCAGCCAGTTGAAGAATTTGCTGCGAACAAGAAAATCCGGAACAACGCTTGCTGCCCTGGCGGGTATTAGCCAGCAGGCACCGACGGCAAGAATGGCAGCGAAGACCAGTAACCCAACGAGTTGCTGCGATGTGAGGAAGTCGCCGGCCATCGAGCGAATAACAACCGGCGCAAGACCGAACACGAGCGGCAAAAACATGATCCAGCCAGCGCGCTTTCTCTCTGCGGGGAATTTCCAGAATGCCCAGGCCGCGAAAACAAAAAATGCAGTAAAGATTGCGTAGATAACCAGACCCACCGCAACGGCGCCGAGACCGCCGGGTCCGTGGGCCATTGCCGCCAATATCGTCCAGATAACACCGAGAATGATCTCGATACCGAGGACAATTTTGAGAGCCTGGTTCACTCGAATTCTAGTCTCGCTTTGATCGGCAGCATTCTAGCAGAGAGCGTTGTAGGATAAGCTGCATATCTACCTGGGGCTTTAGCTTATGGCTGGTTTGTTACCGGACGTTGATCCGGACGGTTTGTTGGAATACTCGGTGGTCTTTACCGACCGATCCTTGAATCATATGTCGACGTCATTTCAGGGAGTCATGCGTGACATCTCGTCCACGTTAAAGAGTGCATATGGCGCCGCCACGGCGATAGTGGTTCCGGGCGGTGGCACCTACGCGATGGAAGCGGTCGCGCGGCAGTTCGCAACCGACAAGCAGTGTCTGGTTATTCGGAACGGGTTCTTCAGCTTTCGCTGGTCACAGATTTTCGATGCCGGGAATATACCTGCTGAGCATTCGGTGCTCAAAGCGCGTCCTGTTGAAGCCGGGGCACAGGCAGCGCTTGCGCCATGTCCTATCGAGGAAGTGGTCAAGGAAATAGAAGACTCACGACCGGATCTGGTGTTCGCGCCGCATGTCGAGACCGCATCCGGAATGATTCTTCCCGACGATTACCTCAAAGCAGTCGCGAAAGCGACCCACGAATATGGCGGGATGTTCGTACTGGACTGTGTCGCATCAGGTGCAATGTGGGTGGACATGCGAGATATCGGCGTCGACATTCTCGTTAGTGCGCCGCAAAAAGGGTGGAGCGCTTCCCCCTGCAGCGGATTCGTAATGCTGGGCGCTGACGCAACGGCACGGATTGCCGCGACCACCAGCTCAAGTTTCGCCTGTGATCTCAAGAAATGGATGGAGATCATGGCGGCCTACGAGAATGGTGGGCATGCTTATCACGCGACGATGCCGACCGATGCCCTGGTCAAATTTTCCGCATCAATGCACGACACAGTAGCGGTTGGATTTGATGAACTGCGCAGGCGCCAGAAGGAGCTCGGTGCGAAAGTCCGGGCGCTGCTAAGCGAGCGCGGCTTCAAAAGTGTCGCAGCGGCTGGATTTCAGGCGCCGACCGTTGTGGTTTGTTACACGGACGACGTCGACGTGCACAACGGCAGCAAGTTTGCAGCACAAGGCCTGCAAATCGCCGCCGGGGTCCCTCTGATGATCGACGAACCTGCAGACTATCGAAGCTTTCGAATCGGATTATTCGGCCTGGACAAGCTCGACGACATCAATCGCACGGTTGCGAATCTGCAAGCGGCACTCGACGCTTTGTAGCAATTAGTCGGGCAGCCATTGCAGAAAAAAGCTTCGTGCATTGCCGCCCATAACCGCACGTATTTCCGACTCCGCGAAGCCTTCATCCAGCATGGTTTGCGTCAGAATCGCCAGCTCCGATGTGTCGAAGGGCACATTGACCGTGCCGTCGAAGTCCGAACCGAGTGCGACGTGGTCGACACCAACGAGCTCCACGGCATAGCGAATCGCATTCACTATTCCGATCGGCGAGACATCACAGACTGCCGCAGCCCAATAACCAATACCAAGTAGTCCGCCGCGTGCGGCGACGTCCCGCATGAGCTGGTCGTCGAGATTTCGCGGCGTATTGCACAGTCCCTTGACACCACCGTGGGAGAGAATCACGGGCCGGCCTGTGAGCGCAAGAATTTCGCGCACCGATTTCGGTGACGCATGCGCAATGTCGATTATGAGCTCCAGATCATCGGCGCGTTGCACTACCTGCCTGCCAAAGTCAGTAAGGCCAGCTTTAGAGACGCCGTGCAATGAACCGCCGAGCGCATTGTCGAAAAAGTGAGTAAAGGCGACGATGCGTAAACCCTGCTCCTGCAAACGCTCCAGGTTCTCGATCTTGCCTTCCAGTGGATGCGCGCCCTCGATTAGATAGATGGCACCGACGGTGCTTGCGCCCTCGGCTCTGGCTTCGATAAGCGCTCGCAGATCGTCCTTTGTACGTATGAACCGCAGTGCGCCGTCGCTCGTCGCGCTAATACTTTTCAATTTTTCGAGTTGGTAGCGCGCCCGCTCGTAAATGCTCGACCATGTCGCCGGTGGCCACAACTGCACCATCGTCAACAGCGTAATATCATCAGAGTTAGCCGTGTTTTCCACATCGTTGAGCCCGGATGGGCTCTTGGTCACGGCCGAAAAAATTTGCAGCGCGACGTTGCCGCTTTGCAGGCGCGGTAAATCAACGTGACCGACGTCGGAGCGTTGCAAAAGGTCGCGTTTCCAGAGCAACGAGTCGGAATGTAAATCCGCAATGAAGAGATTCTCATGCAACTCGAGCGCTGCAGGCCGGATTTCGTACGGTGCGTGTGCGACAACGCGATTCTGCGAGCGCTCAATCCTCGCTGGTGCCAGCCAGAAAAACAGTATCGCAACTGCGACGAAGAGCAAAGCGGTGACGGTATAGAAATTCCTGATCATGATCCTATCCCAGGCTCAGAAGAACCGACTTGGCGATTTGGATATCCTGCACAGCCACACCGGTAAGATCGGCAACCGTGATCTCGGCATCGTTCTGTCGACCCGTCTCGCGGCCAGCGATCACCGCACCCAGTTCCTTCAATTCAGTTTCATCAATAAGGTCCGCGGCGATCGCGAAGTGAGATTCACCCAGCAGTACACACTGCGAGACTGAATCGACAATACAGTGATCTGCTTTGGCTAAAACGGCCGCGTCGAGTTCCTGCTTATCACCACCGTCGCTGCCGACGGCAGTGATGTGTGTGCCCGGCATCACCCAGTCTGCAAAAATCAGGGGCGTTGTCGAAGGTGTAGTGGTGACAATCAAATTGCTGGATCTGCATAGCGTTTCGACAGACTCGGCGATCGTCACGTCGAAGCCTTTCTCGAGCATGTCCCTCTGAAATAAAGACGCTTTTGCCTTATCTCTTGCCCAAACGACAACCTCCCTGCAGTCCGTCGCGTAATGTAAATACTCGAGCTGCAATCGGGCCTGCAACCCGGCGCCGACGACGCCGATAGCGGTGACAGAACTGGGGGCGAGGTGGCGGGCACTTATGCATCCGGCCATCGCAGTACGTACGTCGGTGAGGTAGCCCGCATCATCCAGAACGACTTCGGGAAACCCGGTTTTAGCAGAAAAAACGACGCTCATGCCGCTGCCGCTGGGTAGGTTGAGCGCTGAGTTTTCGTAAAAGCCGGTGGCGATTTTTACAACGAAAAAATCGTCGCCGTGTATGTAGCCATACTTGATATGACATTCGCCCGGTGGATCAGTCATGCCGAGATGACCCACCGGCGGCACGGTTACGCGACCTGCAGACAAGGCAACGAATCCTTCTTCCAGCAACTCGATTGCATGCTGATCATCAAGCGCCGCAACGATGTTCTCGCGGCTGATCAGCTTCATTAAGCCGCTCTGATTGCGAGGTCGCGAAACTCAGTGGAGGTGAAGTATTCACCAATCTTGTCCAGCCCGGGTTCGAGATGGCTCTTCGGTGCGCCAATGCCGACGCGGAAGTACCCGTCCAGGCCATAAACATCACCTGGAAGAACAAACACACCGCTGTCGGTGCGCAATGTATGTGCAAGTTTGGTCGAGTTGATGTCCCGGTTGTAACGGATAAATGCCATACCGCCTGCCTTGGGCGGGACAAGTGAGACGAAATCCGAGTTCGCATCGACCCACGCTGTCAGCAGCGCGAGGTTTTCCCGCAAAATAGTCTTGCTGCGATTCAATATTTTCTGCCGAAGCGCGGGTTGCAAAACGCGTTCGGCGACGTACTCGCTGACCGTCGATGTAGTGATGGACGTGTAGTCTTTGCTTTGCCATGCGGCGTAGATTTTTTCTGCCGGTCCGGCCAGCCAGCCGATTCGCAGGCCCGGCAGAGCCATTGCCTTTGACAGGCCATTGGTCGCGATCGCTTTTTCATACAGATCGACAACACTCGGCGGCTCGTCCGAGGTCAGCTCCGACCCCTTGTAGACTTCGTCGGCATGCAGATAGATATCGTGCTCGCGTGCAATGTCGACCAGTGCCTGCATCGCGTCGGGGTCCAGCGTTGCACCAGTCGGGTTATTGGGATTGCAAATCGTTATAAGCCGCGTTTTCGACGAAACGACTTTCCGCAGTTCTTCGATATCCGCCTGCCACTCGGCGTTTTCGTCATGCGCCACAGTTTTCACGTCGACGCCAATGGCTTTCGCCCAACCAAATATTTGCAGATAGTTTGGTGTGAATACCACGATCTCGTCGCCAGGGTTGAGCAACGACATCACCATTAGAAAATTAGCTTCTGCAGAGCCATTCGTTACGATGACGTCGTCGGCGCTGCGATTCGCGTACAAGCCGGCGATAGTCTCTCGCAACGAAACCTCGCCATTAGTCCACCCATAACCGAGCTCGAGTTCCAGCATCTCATCGATCTCCGATTGGTTAAGGAGGTCGCGTATAGACATCGGGTGGACGCCGCTGTCGGACAAATTCAATGCCACTACATTCTCGTACAAAGACTGAATTCGTTCCAGTGAGAATTCTTCAATATTCATGACGTTACTCGATCTGCAGGCTATGACAAGGCAGTCCGTATAATAATCGATCGACATCAGATTAGGGTGAATGGTGACTGATTTTGCTCAAATCAGATCCGGCGCGATGTAACGTTGCGTATGATAGGGCGAACTGCTGGCACCGGAGTTCGCACTTTGAAGAACAAGATCCCGCCCCCGATTATTCTTCTTCTGGTCGCTATTGCGATGTGGTTCGTCGCGCACAGCCAGTACGCCTTACCGATTGCCATTCCCTTCGCTTTGCCCATGGCGATCGTACTTGCGGCCATCGGCATCTTCGTTAGTGCCAGCGCCATACGGCAGTTTAAGACTGCTGAGACGACCATTAACCCATTGCAGCCAGATGCCGCGACTGCGCTGGTGCAGACCGGAATCTTCGGCAAGACACGTAACCCGATGTACGTCGGCCTGTTCCTGGTTCTGTTGGGATGGACTGTCTGGCTACAAAGCATGAGCAACGCCGTCGTGCTGCTCGCATTCGTGCTTTGGCTTACGCTGTTGCAAATAAGGCCTGAAGAAGCGGCGTTAAGAAAAGTGTTTGGCCAGGACTATGTGGTCTACTGCAAGCGGGTACGACGATGGATCTAAGACTCAATCTGCATTGCGTCACCTGATCGGCGAATAGCGAGAAAACGTTTAGGATAAAAGCATGGCCAGAAGAAGTCATCGTAAGAAAAGGGTTGTGAATGCAATTCGACAATTGCCCTGGCGCGACGTCACGAATCCGTACGCGCCAGTCGAAGTCCTGAGCGCAGACCAGGTCGAGACCATAGTCGAGACGGCGCTCAAAGTCCTGGCAAGTCAGGGAATGCGATTCTTGCAGGCCGACAGTCGAAAAATCATGCAGGAGGCTGGCGCAGATGTCGATGAAACGGAGAAACTCGTACGTTTCGATCCGGATATGGTGCGCGAAAAGCTGCAATACGCGCCGCCCGAATTCGAGCTGCGTGCCCGCAATCCGGATCATGACCTGAAGGTCGGCGGTAATAACATCATTTTTGGTTCGGTCGGCGGACCGGCTTTTTGCAGTGACCTGGACCGGGGTCGACGACCGGGTACGTATGCTGAGATGTGCGATTACCTGCGCGTCATTCAAAGTCTCAACATCGTTCACCAGGAGGGCGGCGGACCGTTCGAGGCAATGGACCTGCCGGGCGGGACTCGGCACCTCGACTTGTACCTCGCACAGATTCGCCTTATGGACAAGAATTGGCAGGCCTATGCGTTGGGCAAAGAACGCACCATTGATGCCATTGAAATGGCATGCATTTCGCTCGGTGTGGATCGTGCCGAGCTTGCCAGGCGACCGGCTGTGCTGGCGATCATCAATACCAATTCACCGATGCAGTTCGACATCCCGATGACCGAAGCGGTTATCGAGCTGGCGAGTGCCAATCAGGTTTGTTGTATCACGCCGTTCACCCTGGCGGGCTCCATGAGCCCGGCAACTATGGCAGGAACTTTGATGCAGCAGACCGCAGAGGTCCTGGCCGTCGCAACTTTTTCGCAAGTTGTGAATCCGGGCGCGCCGATTATTTATGGCAGTTTCGCATCGAACGTCGATATGCAAAGCGGCGCGCCGGCACTGGGAACGCCGGAGTACACGAAAGCGGCCCAGGCCAGTGGCCAGATCGCACGGCATTTGAAGTTGCCGTTTCGCTCCAGCAACACGACAGTTTCCAATTGCATTGATGGACAGGCGGCGTTTGAGAGTCAAATGTCACTGTGGGGCTCGGTGATGGGTCACGCCAATCTCGTCAATCATGCGGCGGGCTGGTTGGAAGGGGGCTTAACAGCGTCTTTCGAAAAGCTGGTGATCGATGCGGAGATGCTGCAGATGATGGCCGAATACTTGCGCCCGATCGAGGTGAATGACGATGAGCTCGCAGTCGACGCGATTGCGGAGGTTGGCCCCGGTGGACATCATTTCGGGACCAGCCATACGTTGGAGCGCTATGAGTCCGCCTTCTACACACCCCTGTTGTCCAACAGGCAGAACTTCGAAGCGTGGAAGGAAGCTGGCAGTATCGACATCGCTACGCGAGCGAATACACTGTGGAAGCAGTTGCTCGCCGAATACGAGCAGCCAACTTTGGACCCGGCGATCGACGCAGCGCTGGATGCGTACGTCACCAAACGTAAACAGATACTGTCGGCCGCCTGATATCAGAGTCAATACCCCTTTATGAGACTTAACGCCGACTTTTCCAGACGGGTCGTAATTCGACCGGCCGACTATCGCTGGGTCGAGTCACCGATGCCGGGCGTTGAGCGCATGATGCTTGATCGAATTGGTGATGAGGTCGCTCGCGCCACGTCGTTGGTGCGCTACTCGCCGAATAGTATTTTCACCCGGCATGTGCACGATGGTGGCGAGGAGTTTTTGGTGCTGGAGGGTGAGTTCGGTGACGAACACCAGCTCTATCCGGTCGGCACTTATGTGCGCAACCCGATCGGCACCGCGCACACGCCCAAAGTAGGCGAACAAGGCTGCCTGATTCTGGTCAAACTACATCAGTTCGACGCCGGTGATCAGACGCAGCTGGTGGTCGACACGAGCAAATCAGGGTGGTCACCCGGTCTGGTGCCGGGGCTGCAGGTTTTGGGACTGCATGATTTTGAGGGCGAGCATGTCGCCCTGGTCAGATGGGCGCCTGATACAGTGTTTAGTCGGCACCAGCACTGGGGTGGCGAGGAGGTTTTTGTCATCGAGGGTGTTTTTCATGACGAGCATGGTGAGTATCCGACCGGCAGCTGGATCCGCAGCCCGCACCAAAGTACGCACTCACCATTTACGAAGTCGGAGGGTGCCCTGATCTATGTCAAAGTCGGACACCTCGCTGCGTAACCCCACGGGTTGGCGCAAATATTCCTCGGTGCTGCTGAATGCGGCACTGCTGTTGATCGCATTTATGGGCGTGAACGCTTTCCAGGCACGCAACATGCTGCCGACCAAGCAGGTCGCGGCGCCGGAGTTGCGAGCACCGACCCTGCAGAATACGCAATTCGATCTGGACAATACCGAAGCGCGAACGACACTTGTTTACTTCTTTGCGCCCTGGTGTACCTACTGCGCACTGAGTTCGGATAATCTGGTCAGGCTAAGGCGCCTGCGCAAGGCCAGCGATTTACAGATTATTGCGGTCGCGCTGGACTGGAAAAACGTTGCGGAAGTTAGTGAATATGCGCAACAACACAAACTCAATATTCCTGTGTTGCTTGGTGATGTGAACATCATGCGAGAATGGAAGGTGTATGGCTTTCCGACTTATTACGTTCTCGACAGCAAGCATCGAATCGCTTCGCGGGATATCGGTTACAGCACGCAAATTGGACTATGGTGGCGCAGTTGGAACGTCAACTAACAACTAAACGATTGACACTCAAGCCCATGACGCTGGAGTGCTTCGACATTTTCGTGCGCGATATGCTCACCGATCCGAAAGTTGTAGAGCATTACCACGGGTTTCGTGGTCTGTTCGATCTGCAACAGATTCGAGTACGTGCGGCCAGAGATTTCTGGGAGCACTTTCAGCAAAGTCGGGCCACAACGTCGTTCGAGATTTTCTCAATATTTGAAGGGAGCAGTGCACCGTCACCTGACGCGTTTATTGGCTGGGCAGGCTTGTTGCAGTCGTCATTGAGCGATCGGTATGGCGGTCCGGAGCTGCAATATATGCTTGCAAGTCGCGCGTTTGGCAAAGGTTTCGCCACGGAGGCATCGCTTGCTGTGATCGATGAGGCGCGCGAACGCAAGCTGACATCCAGGATTATCGCGACAGTGGATATTCCAAATATCGGCTCTATCCGCGTGCTTGAAAAACTGCAATTCGAGTTCGTCGGAAATATCGAGGCGTACGGCAGTGATGATATGTATCTTTATAGTCTGGCGCTGGACTAGGTCGGAGTAAGAGTTTGGTCAGCGGTAACTCATTAACCTTTGACTACGTCATCGTCGGCGCGGGTTCGGCTGGCTGTGTACTCGCCAATCGGCTGAGTGAGAATCCGGGCGTGTCGGTTTTGCTGCTCGAGGCAGGCGGCAACGACCCGTTCTGGGATTGGCGCATCCGCATGCCTGCGGCGTTGGCTTATCCCATGAACGGCACGCGCTATAGCTGGAATTACCACACCGAGCCAGAACCGCACCTGGATGGGCGTTCGATTCATTGTCCGCGCGGGCGCGTGTTGGGTGGATCGTCGTCGATTAACGGTATGGTCTACATTCGCGGCCACGCACTGGACTACGACCGCTGGGCTGAAGCCGATGCGGCGTTGTCCGACTGGGATTATCGGCATTGCCTGCCGTATTTTCGCAAGTCCGAAACCCGTGAAGGTGGCGCGGATGATTATCACGGCGACGCTGGCCCCTTGCATGTCAGCAGGGGTCGAGAGGACGGTCCTTTGTTTGCGGCGTTCGTCAAGGCCGGTCAGCAAGCCGGCTATCCTTATACAAACGATCTGAACGGCTACCAGCAGGAAGGGTTTGGTCCCATGGATCGAACTACCGGCAACGGCATACGTCATTCCACCTCTGTCGGCTACCTCAAACCGGCTATGCGCAGGCCAAACCTCACTGTCCTCACCCACGCCGTCGCAACCCGCCTGATCCTGACGGGCAAAAGTATCGATGGCGTTGAATTTACGCACCGGGGCCGACGCAAGACCGCGCTCGCGCATCGAGAGACCATTCTTGCCGGTGGCCCGATCAATTCGCCGCAACTTTTGATGCTATCGGGTATTGGTCCCGCAGAGCACTTGCGAGAAGCCGGTATCGATGTGACTCACGACTTGCCCGGAGTAGGACAGAACCTTCAGGACCACCTGGAAGTGACGGTCCAGGTCGAATGCACTCAACCTGTGTCGATCTACAAATACTACAATCTGTTTGGCAAGGCCTATGTTGGTGCGCGCTGGCTTTTCACGCGTACGGGCATTGGCGCGACCAACCAGTTTGAGGCCGGTGGCTTCATTCGCAGCAAGGCCGGCGTCAAACATCCGGACCTGCAATACCACTTCTTCCCGATGGCGGTACGCTACGACGGCAAGAGCCCGAATAACTCGCACGGATTTCAGCTGCATGTCGGGCCGATGCGTTCGCAAAGCAAAGGCTGGGTGAAGTTACGTACTGAGGAGCCTGCGGCGGCGCCGCGGATTCAATTCAACTACATGCAGGATGCTGCAGACTGGGAAGAGTTCCGCAGTGCGGTCAGGCTAACCCGGGAGGTGATCGACCAGGACGCATTTGCCGCATTTCGCGGCGCTGAGATTTCGCCCGGAGCCACGGCTGTCAGTGATGAGGATATCGACCGTTACATTCGTGAGACCGTTGAATCGTCCTATCACCCCTGCGGAACCTGCAAGATGGGTAGTGACCAACTCGCGGTGGTTGATGCCGAGTGTCGTGTGCAGGGACTGGAGAGACTCCGCATTGTCGATTCATCGATCATGCCTTCAATCGTTAGTGGCAACCTGAATGCGCCAACGATCATGCTGGCCGAGAAGGCCGCGGACATGATCAAGGGAGTGCAGGGGCTGGAGCCCAGCGACGCGCCTGTTTACATTGCGACTAACTACGCGACGCAACAGCGTGGTACCTGAGCGCTACTGTGGCGCTCCGGCCAGCAAGCGATCGACAAATTTTTCGGAATTGATCAGCACATCGTCCTGACCCACCTGGTCGAACGGGTTTTCCAGATGTTCCTGAATATTGTCGAGGCTGACCAGCACCAGGGCGAACAGCACTGGCATCACATACGTCAAACCGCCGGTGAAATCCATTGCGATATACGCAAAGTAGGGCCCGTAAAGAGGCGGCATGATCTTAATGAAGAAGTCACTAAAGGCGCGCAGCGTTCGCGGCGTTCGGTACTGATAAATGTGTTTGATTTGCTCAAACGCCAGCAGCATCTTCGACAGGTATTGATTGCAACGTGACACTTCTCCCGATGCGAGGCCCGCGCCGCGGAGGTCGTCACGAATGAATCGGGATAAATCAGAAAAGCGTGCGTAAACCTGTTCTTCCCGGTCATGCATGTCGGCGCGTTGTCCACTGAACATGGCGCGCGTCGAAGTCAGCAGGTTACCCAACAAGCGGCGGCATTTTTCAGTCGTTTCAGGGTCCGCGTCCTCAAGCCAGTCGCGGCTTGCGAAAAAGATGGCGCGCCCGTGGGACTTCAGCGATCCATAATCATCCAGGACAAGTTCGCGGCGTTTGTACGCGCTATTAATCGAGAACACGATCGGAAATACGATTGCAGTTGCCAGCAGAGTTAGTGGAAAGTTCGCAGTAATGTCGTAGCGTATGCATAAATACGTGGACAGGACTGCAAGTCCGGCAACAATGATGGCCTGGAAATTGAGAATCATCGCGATCGTCTTGAGTCGCTGGAACATTCGATTCGTACCCCGCTAGCGAAATTAAATGCAGTGTCTCGATTCAGCCGGCCGGGATCGCGGAAAGAGTTCACGTTTTTGCAGAAACGTCTCAAACAAGGCGGTAAACTGCGTGGCCTGTCCATGTTGGCACTACACATGAATATAAGGACGTTAAATGAGTAACTATGCGGTCGCGCTGCATGGCGGCGCTGGCCCGGTACCTGGCCGCGACTACACGGTTACAGAGGCGCATCTGCGGGCACTCGCCGAGCGCTGCGAGCAGCAGCTGGCCGGTGGCGCCAGTGCGCTGGATGTCGTTGAATACGCGGTGGCCGAGCTCGAGTCTTGTGGTTTGTACGTTGCGGGCAAAGGGTCAGCGCCCAATTCGGCGGGCTTCGTCGAGCTTGATGCATCCATCATGCATGGGCCAAGTCGTATGGCGGGCGCGGTTGCAGCAGTCACTGATGTCGTGAATCCCGTCCGGGTGGCGCGCGGCGTCATGCAAAAGACCTCGCACGTCATGTTGGCAGGGACTGGTGCGCTCAATTTCGCGCGGGAAAACGGTTTTGAACTGGTTGCTGACGCGGCCTCGTATTACGTGCTTCCTGTCGGTGTAACCGCTGCCGACGTTACTGAACAGAAGCATGGCACTGTCGGTGCGGTTGCCCTTGATCAGTCCGGTGAACTTGCCGCGGCGACGTCGACGGGCGGCACGTTCATGAAGCTCGAAGGCCGCGTCGGCGACACGCCGCTGATTGGGCCAGGCACGTGGGCCGATGACGATATCGCGATATCATTTACCGGTACCGGCGAACACATCATTCGCTCCGGCGGCGCAATCGCAATTGCACATCAGTTCAAAGCGGGCAAGAGCCTGCAAGAGGCGGCACAAATTGTTTTGGATGAAATCAAGCGCCTTGGTGGTGATGCGGGGCTGATTGCCCTGAGCGGAAGCGGCGAGATCAGCATGCCGTACAATTCCGACGGCATGAAGCGCGCCGCGGTTGGCGCCGCCCTGCCGCTGGTGACGAAAACGTTTGCGAGTTGAATACCGGCGCTTTTTAGATAGCGTTGCCTGCTTTCCCTTATTACTACAGAGCGTCTTATGAAATCACTACTTGAAAATATTCCTGTTGTCCCTGTCGTCGTCATCGACGATGCCGCTAAGGCGGTGCCGGTTGCGCGCGCCCTGGTGGCCGGCGGCTTGCCAATAATCGAAGTCACGATGCGCACGGCAGCAGCCCCAGCCGCGATTGCTGCGATTGCGGCCGAAGTGCCCGATGCCCACGTCGGTGCCGGCACTGTGCTGAGCGCAGAGCAGGCACGGGAAATTGTGGCAGCAGGTGCCAGATTTATCGTGTCGCCGGGCCTGCACGAAGAGGTCGTCTCCGCAGCAGCTGAGCTGGGTGTGCCGATCATTCCAGGTGTCGCGACGGCAACTGAAGCACAGCAAGCGTGGAACCTGGGTCTTCGTGAGTTGAAGTTTTTTCCGGCGGCCCAGGCCGGAGGCGTAGCAATGATTAAGGCGCTCTCCTCGGTTTTCAGGGATGTGACCTTCATGCCAACAGGCGGCGTTTCAACCGCAAACTTGAGAGAGTATCTCGCTGTGCCGTCCGTGCTGGCGTGCGGTGGCAGCTGGTTGACGCCGGCCGCCGCAATCGCAGCTGGCGATTTTGAGCAAATAACCACACTGGCGCGCGAAGCCCTCGCGATTGCTAAAGAAATCCGGAATTAAAACCTGGGGTCTGCTGCTTCGGTCCGGTGTAGCGCTAGCCCCAGAAGCGCTTTGTGGGCAACGACACCATCCCATTTTCGTAGCGAAAGCCATCGAGGCGGTCATTCTTTAGCAGGAGTGGCCCGTCGATGTCGACGAAGTCCGCTTTATGCCCGATCACATGCATCGGCGCCATGCTAAGCGAGGTGCCGCCCATACAGCCGACCATGATGCCAAGGCGCTGGTCCCTGGCAGCGTCTGCCAGCGCAAGGCCGTGCGTTAATCCGCCGGTCTTGTCGAGTTTGATGTTAATCATCTGATACCGACCGACAATTTCCGCAAGTTCACCGACATGTTGAATCGACTCGTCAGCGCACAGCGGCAGAGGTGATTTATAGCCCTCTAGTTCGCTGTCATGACCGCGCGGCAGCGGTTGTTCGATCATGCTGACCCCGAGTTCCGCCAATGCCGGGGCCACTTCCTGAAGCTGTTCGAAGTCCCAGCCTTCATTTACGTCGACGACCAGCCTGGCATCCGGACGTGCCGAACGAATAGACGCAATGCGCTCTACCGGCCTGTCGTTGCTGAGTTTCACCTTGAAGAGCGTGAGGTTGCTGGCCGCCGCCGCACGCGCGCCCATCTCCTCAGGTTCTGCCTCAAGGCCGATCGTAAATACAGTTTCGATGGGATCGGTAGTCACACCGGCTGCCGCCCAGGCCGAGGTGCCCGAAAGCTGCGCTTCGAGGTCCCAGAGCGCCGCATCCACGGCGCAGCGCGCGCCACCCGGCGGCAACAGCTGCAACAATCGCTGGCGATCCGCTCCCGCTGCCAAATCAGTAGTAATCGATTCGATCTGCGCCAACATCGAATTCTGATCTTCGTCGAGGTAGTAAACGCCAAGTCCCTCGCCCCGACCAATCGCACCGTCCTGTTCGATTTCGCAAACGACACTTGGAAAGTCATCCCAGGTGTTGCGCGAAATACGAAACGGAATCAAAGCCATCCAGTTTTCGAGGTGTACCGATACGCGCCGTTTCATTGCACGTTCTCCAGCAGGAAGTCAGCGATGTCAGCCATACCGGTCGCAACCGGGTCGGCGCACGGTAAGCCGTATTTACCGGCGATATCGGCAAGGTAGCCACGCCGTTCTGCCGCGGCCAATGTTGCGGTGTTCATGCTGATGCCCGCCCAGATGCAATTCGGATTGGTCACCTGGACCAGGTTCAACGCGGCCTCAGCGACTTCATTGAGTGGCGGGATATCAATCTCAACCTCCAGATCATCCAGCGTTTCAAGCTCAGCTCGGTGACAAACGATAATCGCGTCAGGTTGTGAGCCATGCAATAAACCCAGACTCACGGCCGCGTAACCGGGATGCAGTAGCGATCCCTGACCCTCAATAACGTCCCAATGAGTGGCGTCATTATCCGGCGTCAGCAGCTCCGCTGCGCCCGATACGAAATCCGAGACGACGGCGTCAATCGGCATGCCTTCGCCTGCGATCATGATGCCGGTCTGGCCCGTGGCCCGAAAGTCGGCGTTAACCCCGCGCATCACCAGCTCCTGGTGCAGTGCCAGTGCGCTGTACTTTTTCCCTACGGCGCAATCCGTGCCGATCATCAATACGCGTTTGCCCGTGCGTTTGACGCCGCTACCGACAGGGATGCCCGCAGGTGGGACACGAATATCGACAAGGCGCGCCCCCCCGTCCTTTGCCGCCCTGACCAGTTCTTCATTGTCGCGAAGTTTTGCATGTGTGCCGCCGGCGATGTCGATGCCGGCGCGCGCCAATGCTGCGAGTGACGGAATCCACGCTTCGCTCAGGAATCCTCCGGTTGAGGCAACTCCGATGATGGCGGTGCCAACGCCCGCGTCGACTGCGGCGGCAACATCGAGTTCCGGCAGGCCGACGTCAACGGGACAGCCAGGCAGTCGCATCTGGCCGGCGCACTTCTCAGGCCGCCACCAGGCAATACCATGCCCCGTTTTGGCATGGTGGTCGTCAGGGACGTCTCCCATGAACAGTAAGTAGGGCGTCTTGAGTTGTACTGTATTCAAATAAAGATCGTTGCCGGATACTCCAGCTGCTCCCGGATACGTTGAATCATGGCCGCGGCATCATAGCCGTCGACAAACCGATGGTCGAATGACGATGACAAATTCATCATTGTTCGAACCGTAACCTGACCGTTGAGGACAACCGGTTTTTCGATTGCCCGGTTAACACCGATGATTCCGACCTCGGGCATATTGATGACGGGCGTCGATACGATGCCGCCGAGTTTACCGAGGCTGGTTATTGTTATGGTTGAACCGCTGAGTTCGGATTTGGTGATGCTGTTATTGCGTGCGGCGTCAGAAACCCGCCGAATTTCGCTCGCCAGTTCATTCAGGGTCAGGCGGTCGGCGTTGTGTACGACAGGCACTTTCAGTCCGTCCGGCGTTTGTGTAGCGATGCCGAGATGCACCGCGCCGTGTTGCACGATGACATTGCGTTCTTTGGCGTACGTCGCGTTGCATTGCGGAAACTCGCGCAGCGCCCGGATCAGGGCGAGTCCAAGAAAAGGCAGCGGCGTCAGCCGTTGCGATTTGTCGGTACTCTTTTCATTCAGGTGTTTACGCAGCGCCTCGACTTCGGTGATATCGATCTCTTCAACGTACGTGAAGTGCGGTATCTCCTGAGTCGCGGCAGTCATGCGTTCCGCAATGATGCGACGCAAGCCGATGACCTTAATCTCTTTGTCGGCTGCCGGGGCGGACCTGACAGCAGTCGCACCTGCGGGCTTGCCTGCCAGATGCGCATCGAAGTCCTGGCGTGAAACCCGGCCACCGGGGCCGGTTCCCGAAATCGTGGTGAGATCAACGCCGGCTTCTTTCGCACGTCGTCGAATTGCCGGCGACGTCATAACGCGCTTCTGATTTGACCGCTTTGGCGTGGCTTCGCTTTTCTCGACGGTTGCGGCAGGAGCGACTTCTGCCGGAGCGACGTCGGCGGCCGGCTGCGCAACGCTGGCGGTCGCATCCGTTTCGAAGGTAACCAGCGCTGCTCCGACTGCGACCATGTCGCCGGGTTCGCCACCCAGTCGAATGACCTTGCCAGACACCGGAGACGATAATTCCACTGCGGCCTTATCCGTCATCATCGAGCCGACGACATCCTCTTCGGCGACCTGATCGCCGACTTTGATAAACCACTCGCCGATCTCGGACTCGACCATGCCTTCGCCGAGGTCCGGAAGTTTGAATATATACTCGCTCATCCTTCCTCCATCATCTTGCGAATGCCATTAACGACCCGTTTTTTGCCAGGAAAATACTGCCATTCGAAAGCATGCGGGTAGGGTGTATCCCAACCGGCGATACGTCCGATCGGTGCTTCCAGATTATAGAAACAGTCTTTCTGAATTCTGGCAGCCAATTCGGCGCCGTAACCGCAAAAACGCGTCGCCTCATGGGCAACCAGGCAACGTCCCGTCCTGTTGACCGATGTCGTCAAAGTCTCGACATCCAGCGGCGAAATACTACGGACATCGATAATCTCCGCATCGACACCAACTTCTGCCGCCGCGGCCACCGCGACATGGACCATCGTGCCATAAGTGACGATGGTCAGCTCCTCGCCAGGTCTGACAATTTCTGCTGTATCCAGCGACACCGTATAGTGACCCTCGGGCACTTCACCTTTCGGATGTGAAGCCCAGGACACTGCTGGCTTGTCGGGGTCGCCGTCAAACGGTCCGTTGTAAATTCGTTTCGGTTCAAAAAACACGACCGGATCGTCTGATTCGATCGCGCTGATTAGCAAACCTTTCGCGTCGTACGGATTCGACGGCATTACGCTACGAATACCGGTCACGTGGGCGAAAATTGCCTCCGGACTTTGCGAGTGAGTCTGGCCACCGCGAATGCCGCCGCCGCAAGGCGTCCGAATCGTAACCGGCGAGAAAAATTCTCCTGCGCTGCGGTAGCGAATGCGAGCAAGCTCACTAACGATTTGATCGAAACCCGGGTAGATGTAATCGGCGAACTGAATCTCGGCAACCGGGCGCAGTCCGTTAATGCCCATTCCGATGGCGGCGCCGATAATTCCGCCTTCGGCAATCGGTGCGTCAATAACGCGGTGTTCGCCGAATTTGCGTTGCAATCCATCGGTACAGCGAAACACGCCGCCGAAATAGCCGACATCTTCGCCAAGAATGATGACGTTAGGATCTTTGTCCATGGTGACATCGAGTGCCGAGCGGATCGCCTCGATCATGTTCATTTGCGCCATGTCAGGATCCCTCGATCTCTAGCATGTAGCGGCGTTGTGATTCGAGATGTTTTGGTGTCTCCGCGTAAATGTCGTCAAACATCGTGCCGGACTCGAGAAACGGCCCCTCGGTCATCGTTCCGTATTGCTGTGCTTCTTTCCATGCAGCAAGTACTTCAGCTTTCAATTCGGCTTCGAGTTGTTCGTGCTTCTCTGTTGTCCAATGACCGTTACTGATCAAGTGCTGCTTGAGTCGATCTATCGGGTCGCCCAGTGGAAACTCCTTGTACTCATCCTTGGGTCGGTACTTGCTGGGATCGTCACTGGTCGAGTGGGCGCCAGCCCGATACGTCACGAGTTCGATCAAGGTCGGTCCGCCGCCGCGACGGGCACGCTCTGCAGCCCATAAAGTAACCGAATAAATCGCGAGCAAATCGTTGCCGTCGACGCGAATGCCGGGAATGCCGAGACCGAGACCCCGTGCTGCAAAGGAGCGCCGCTCCCCGCCCGCAAATCCCTGGAACGTTGAAATCGCCCACTGGTTGTTAACGACATTCAGAATGACAGGCGCCTGGTAGACAGCCGCGAAGGTCAGCGCATGGTGAAAGTCTGCCTCGGCCGTGCTGCCGTCGCCGACCCAGGATGCGGCGATATGGTCTTCACCTTTGATCGCCGACGCCATCGCCCAACCAACCGCGTGCGGGTACTGCGTGGCGAGATTGCCGGAGATCGAAAATACATTTGCGTCGCGACTGTGATACATGATCGGGAGCTGCCGTCCTTTGCACATGTCGCGTGTATTGGACAGACACTGGCACATCATATCGACCAGCTTGACCCCGCGATACATATACAAACCCTGGTTGCGATACGACGGAAAACACATGTCGCCCGGGCGCAGGGCCATCGCTTGTGCAATCGAGACAGCTTCCTCACCAAGCGCTTCCATATAAAAGGAGATGCGGCCCTGTCGCTGGATCTGCCACATGCGCTTGTCAAAAATTCGATTGAGCAACATCCAGCGGAGTGCAATCTGCAGCTGGCTGGGCTCGATGTTCGGGTTCCAGGGGCCGACCGCCTGGTGTTCGTCGTCGAGTACTCGCACGAGGCCGCTACTCAGGAATTCGGTATCACGGGTTCGGGCGTCAGCCGCAGGTTTGTCCGCACTGCCGGCAGGGGCGAGATTCAGGTAGCTAAAGTCCGGTTTGTCGCCCGGACGAGCGGAAGGACGTGGAATATGCAGTCGCGATTTCTTGGCCATGAGCGTTTTATCCTTGGGCGCCGGCAGCGACAATACGGCGTGCCATCCTGTCAGCAATCATATTGGTTGCTTCGCCGCTTTGTTTCGCCTCAGCGAAGATGGTGTCTAGTCGCCTGGGAATTTCACCGACTTCGGCTACCACTTTTTCTTCCGAGCTGTTGCCAAAGTATTCATGCGCGACGTTGATTATGCCACCTGCGTTAATAACGTAATCCGGCGCGTACAGTATCTCGCGTTCTGCCAGTCGTGCGCCGTCCTGCTCGGTAGCGAGTTGATTGTTTGCCGCACCGGCGATGACTTTCGCCTGAATATTTGGAATGGTTTGTGCGGTTAACACGTTGCCCAACGCGCAGGGAGCGAGAACATCAACGTTGCTAAACAGTAATTCATTCGGCGCCACTTCGGTGACCGGAAATTCATCCCGTGCCATCTGCAGGTTGCGACGATTCACATCGGCGACAGTGAGGCGCGCTCCCGCCTTGTTTAACAAACGACACAAGTGCAGGCCGACGTGCCCAACTCCTTGTATGGCCACACTAACGTCCTCAAGCGAGTCGCGCCCGAGTCGTTCCAGAACCGCTGCGCGAATTCCAAGAAACACGCCCAAAGCCGTTATCGGCGACGGGTCGCCGCCTGCGGTCTTGCCACTTTTTGGCAAACCCGACACGTAATTCGTTACCTGGTTGACGCTGCGCATGTCATCAACGCTGCAGCCGACATCTTCGGCGGTCACGTAACGGCCGTTCAGCGCTTCAACCGCACGACCAAATGCCCGGAATAATTCAGGGGATTTGGGTGCCGCGTCAGTCGCAAGAATCACTGATTTGCCGCCACCGAAACGCAGCCCGGCGATGGCATTCTTGTAGGTCATACCGCGAGAAAGTCTGAGTGCGTCGGTGAGGGCGGCGTCGCTATCCACGTACTGCCAGCGTCGACAACCGCCGGCAGCTGCGCCCAGGGCGGTGGAGTGAATGGCGATAATTGCCTGCAGCCCGGTCGCGGCATCATGGATGAAATGTACCGCTTCATGTTGATCGAATTCGGGGTGATCAAACACGTTCATTGAGAGGGCTCCGCGCGCGTTGGGGTCGCTATATCATATCCGGCAAAAACGGCAGAGATCATGCTATTTCATTTGCCGATCGCCGAAACAGTGCATGAATTATGCAAATAATTGCTGTATAACGCTACGTATTATGCAAGCCGTACAAATTGATCAAACCGATCGCCGCATCCTTGAAATTCTCCAGACCGAGCCGGGAATTAATGCCTCCGAGGTCGGCGAAAGAATAGGCCTGTCGCAATCGGCTGTCTGGCGACGCATCCAGAGCCTGCGTGAATCCGGCGTGATCATCGACCAAGCCGTGAAGCTCGATCGAGAAAAGGTCGGCCTCAATACCATGGTCTTTGCACACGTCAAATTGACCTCTCACGGTCGCAGCAACCTGGCCGATTTCTCGGCTGCAGTACGTGAGTACCCGGAGGTACTCGACTGTTATGTGGTGCTCGGCAATGTCGACTTCCTGCTGCGCATCGTGACCGAGGATATCAAGGCGTATGAGCAGTTCTTCTTCGAAAAGCTGTCGCAACTTCCTGGAATTCAGGAAGTGAATTCATCCATTGTACTGTCCGATATCAAGCACTCGACAGTCTTGCCCATCTAGGGCAGCGCCCTTTCAGTTGTTCCGCAGCTCATCCAGCAACATTGCAAACTGCGCGGGTCGATAACGCTCGTCGTCATCGAGCGAATCGGCAAGCGCATCCAGAGAAGCATCAAGCGCAGGATCATCGAGTTCGATGACCAACATTTGCACAGCCATAAAGGCTTGTTCTGCGCTGGCATAGTCTATGTAGTTGCCCTCGGCGCCGGTTTCCAGAATGGCTTCGAGTAGCCGTGACTCGTTGGCAGCGACGCGCTCCGGCGTTATCGTGCTGCTGAGTCTCGCAAGCTGGTCGTCGAGTGCGCTTGCAGCTGTTCTGATGGCCGCAACACTTTCGCTGCCAGCCATATGCAGGCGGCTCAAAGCAGCCTGTAACTCGTCCAGCGTTTCCGGCTGCATGGCGCGTGCGACCGCCAGCGACATCACCAATGTACCGTCGTTAATGAACGGCATGCCGGGTGCGGTGCTGCCGTGGCGGGGCAAGCGTTGCCATTGCACGGTTTTCATCGAACGGTGGCAGGCATGGCAATCGTAAAAGCCCAGCTCCGGGAACATACCGATGCCGTCGAAATGGCTGCTGGCAATCAAGTCGAGGCGGTGCCGCGCCTCGGTAAGCAGTCCGATCGCCCAGGTGTAGCTGTGGCTCGAAATTGCTTTACGCTCTCGATACTCCGCATCGTTTATGAAGTGCGGTTGGCGGCCGAGCGTGCGCCAGATTTCCGTGAAGGTGTCGAGTTCGAAGCTGAGACGCGGGTGGCCGGCCGCCATCATGCGATGACTCGCGAACTTATTCTCCGTGCCAAGGTGACAGGACAGGCACAAAACGGCGCGAGCCGCCGCATCATCGGTCGGGTACATGCCGGCCAGGATGTTGTCAGCGCGCGTTCGCATGCTGGCGTTGTCGTGGGTGGCTAGCCAGTTTTCAGCGCCGCCATGACAAGCTTCGCAGCCGACACCGTCTGAGAGCTGGAATTTCTCGCCCCGACGTGCGGCCGGCACGTTGTCCGCATGACAGTCCAGGCATTGTTGCGCCGCACGCGCGTCGCCTATTCCCAGGCGCGTCGCGATGCGCTGCGATTGTACACTGCCCAGGGTGTCGTACGCCTTCGCGTGCGGGTCAACCTGGGTCCAGGTCACGTACTCATTCTGCAAAATGCCGGTGGCGTCGCGAGGAATAGTTGAGCCATGGCATTGTGAGGCAGCGCAGGTCGCAACCCCGGTATGCTTGGTCACGCCAGTCTCGGGCAAGTCCGCGCCGCCAGCGGCGGCGGCGAGCAATATAGCAACCGCTGCGAACCAACTATTTTTCATCTTCGACATACCATGGGTTTCCTTCTGCATCGAGGTACAACTTTTGCATTTCTTCCAGCGTGAGCGGTCTGGATCCCTTGCGGCCAAACACGGCAATCTGACCGCCGGTTTCATCAACACCGCGATCCCGGTCCAGGCCTTTCGACAATGCCAGTGCAGGACTGGACGTTGCGTAGGTCGCGATTAATTCCGGCCGCGGTTCGGGACTGAAGCCGTAAAAATTCGGCTGCGAATCGGGCGATGTCAGTTGCAAGACCCGAATACCCGCCTGGCCATCGGCGAGATACGCGAACAGCGATGCGTTGGTGGAGCCGACGACTACATCGTGAACATCGCTGATCTGTCCGCCAGCATCGAAGTAACGCAACAACCTGGGTTGTTCGGCTTTCCAAACGTCAATGATGGCCAGGCCGTCAGCGCCGGCGGCGACATACGCGAAAGTTCGGGCAACGTAAATTTTGCGCGCGTCCTGCATGGCGACCTGGGCGTTTTGCAACAACCGCGGCGCAGCGGGATCGGTCACGTCAATGACCCGTAAACCGGTACTGTCAGTTACAAAGAGGTACCGAAACTGCAGTGCGGACGCACGGGCATCTGCGAGCGGCACGGTTGCAGCCAGTTCGGGCGCTTCCGGCTGATCGAGATCGACGACCACCAGGCCACGGTCTGCGATTATGTAGGCGTAATGACCACCGATAGTAATGTGCCTTGCGCCTGCAAGGATATTGTCCGGATTCCAAGTGGCGGCGCGCCGCAGGAAGTTGTTGTTGATGTCACCGTCCGCGAACGTGGTGACGTCTGTAACGACAAGTCCCTCGACCCGGTCCGTTGTAAAAGCGTAGTTGTAGATCGGATGAAAAGCCTGCTCCTGATTTGTGTCGCGCATCAGTTCGCCCGTATTGCGGGGCGGGTGCACGGGCTGGTTAGTAGGTAGCGCGACACAGCTCGCATTCTCGGTGTCCACCACCGCGTCGTGACCAGCCCGGCCGAATGGGGCAGTAACGATTCGCTGGCTGAAGCCCTTGTTCGCAACATTGGCGACGTCATAGACGACCAGGCCTTTCTTGCCAGCCGCGGCAAACAGGTATTCGCCACGCAACTGCAGGCAATTGGTTTTGCGATCGTTGTAGTCGAAGCCGGCCTGCAAAGTCCGGTCGTTGTCGAGATGCTGCTGATAATTGTCCGGATAGGCATAGCGCTGCAAATAGCTGCCGATGACCGCCTGTGGTTCCTCCCACTCGGTCACCTGTGCTGCGACGATGCCGTTTTGCAGGCCGGCGTAGGTATGAAATCCAACGAAATTCACGAAGTTGGTACCTTGCAGCAGCAGTTGTGCCATCCAGGCGTTGTTACCGCCGTCCTTGCTCAAGTGGCAGTTACTGCAGGTTTTCGTTTCTGTCTTGCGTGCGGTGTGCGGAAAATGCGGATTCATTGCCTGCGAACTAAAGCCGCTGGCTGCGATCGGTGCTTGCTGCACATAGATTCGTTCGCGATTGGCATTCGTCGAAGACAACAACAACGCAGACGATGACCGGACCGGTGCTATTTTACCGTCGTTGGCGGGGCCGCGTTTACCAAGCATAAACATCTGATCACGGGCGACCTGTGGATTGTAAGTGGCGTAGTTTCGCGACTCGCCGCCTTCGTAATGATGACGTTCCGTTTTCTGATTGGCCTCTATCGGCAAGTGGCAGCCGGCGCAGCTGGTAATCCACGATGTGTGGCAGGTGTAGCACTCGATCTCCTCATCTTTGTGCGCGAGATTTTCTGCCGCGACATCGCTTCCCCAGTCCTGCGTACTGACATCGCTGCTCATCAACTTGGCGCGAGCAGCTTTGGCGTTGTATTCGGCGTGAGCCGGATCCACGCTGTCTTTAACCAGGCTCAACTCCCATTCGATCGCCGGGTTCAGTACCGAGCGCTGCAATAGTTTGCCATCGCGCCACTCGAAGCGTCGTTGGCCATCGATGTTTCGAAACAGTCGCATGTCGCTGCCGCCTGGCGGAGCAGCCGGCCCCGAGGTTCTGAGGTCAGGATAATTCTGTGCAGTGCCATGACAATCCTTGCATTCAATTTCAATCGCGCTTGCCACCTCACCATACAAGTGGCCGTTACCATGGTTGTCCTGAGTGAAGTGGCAATCGACACAGTGCAGGCCCTTGTCGACATGGATTGAAGACAAATGCACCGCTTTTTGAAATTTTTCCGGATCGTCGTTGGCGACGATCTCACCGTCGGCATCGAGAAGATTGCCGCGCAGGTCGCGTTTTTGCACCGCACGGAAATTCCAGCCGTGGCCATGGTAGTCCGCGAATTGCGTATCGTTAAGGTCCGGATTCATCTCGGAAACTTGCTTCAGGAAATCGACGTCGGCCCATTTGCCACGCACGACCGCACCCTCGGGATTTCGGCTCAGAACTTCGCGCTGCTCTGCGTCGCTGAGTTCCTGTTGCTGCTCAGGCCACATGAATGGAGCGTCGGACTCGTAGTCCCACATCGTGTAGCCGAGGTAAGAATTTACAAACATGTTCGGCTGATGCATGTGACACACCATGCACTGACTGGTGGGAATCGCCCGCGTAAATTCGTGTCGCAACGGATGCCCCGGATCGCCGGTCGGAATGGTCGGATCTTTACTGGCTGAGGTGCCGCTGTGCCCGTAGGCAGCGTAAGCGCCTGAATGACGCACATCACGATCATTGGCGTATATGACGTGACATGAGGCACAGCCGGAGGAACGATAGTCACCCGGTTGGTCATTGGTACCCAGAAACCAGCTTAGCGGATCGTTCAATCGGGTCTTGGTGATGTTAATTAATGGCACCGAAATTCGAGCGCCGGTCCCGGGGCCACGATTCGATTGTCGAATGTCTGGCCGACCCGGTTCTTCAAGCCTCTGAATTTGTCCGAGGACATTTGGATTGCCGGTCTCCGGAAACAAATTGCCGATATTCCGGCCGCCGGCTTCGAACACGCGAAAAATATCGCCGGGCCTGACGTTTTCCCAGGTGGGCAATGGATTCAATTCGGGCAGTATGCCGTGGCGTGCCGCCAGTGCCGGATCGATTTCAGCGCCGACGATCTTCGCGGCTTCACCATCCGCGGTATAGCTTTCGCCGAGGAGGTAGTTTTTGTACGGGAGAATGCCGTTGTTGTATGCCGCACCGCCCCAAAACATGGCGCCGGTGGCCATCAGGCTGCGAATGTTGGCATCGATAATGGGTTGATGACACGCACCACAGGCTTCGCTCGCCACCCGATAGTCGGAGGGATTTACGAAGCGTACGAACTCAGCGCTTTCGCGATTCAGCAATGTATAAGACTGCTTGGGATTTGCGCTGGAAGGGTAATGCCAGCTCTCAGGGTAGCGAGGTTGTGTGTGCGCCCGGTCGCGTGCACTGATGTAGGCGGATTCGGTCGGCGCACCGTCTGGCGCGGTGACCTCAGCTGCGCCGCCGTGGCAATCGGTACAGCCAAGAACAACGGCCTCACTGACATGCATCGTGGCAGCGTCACTGGCGGTGTGACAGGTGACGCAGCCCGCGCTTTTTCGCAGCGCTTCTGCCGGCGATTGCTGCGCCGGAGCTGGCGGGTAGTCCGGGTAATCAATTGCCCGGCCTTTCTCGCCCTCGGCAGCGAACGCAACGTAGGGGCAAAGTACGAATGCAATGACAGCAATTTTTCTCATGAACGGCATCATCAATAGGCGAAAATCAGGTTCGCAAAAATCGAATACGGTATTTCATCGGAACCAAAAAGATCCTTGTAGCCTTGTTGTGGAACCAGTAAGGAACCGGCTAACCGTAGCACTACATTCTGCGATGTAAACGGACGATAGGTTGCCGAGAGTGATACGTCCACGCCGATGCGACGGCGAATCGAATCTTGGTTTCGGCTCGCCTCCAACACCGCGGTGTTGACAAAAAATAACTGGTTTAGATGTAAGGACGCGCGCAGCTTCGGTGTAATGTCGGCATCCGCGCCCAGCCCCAGAAGGACGACTCCAGGGTTGGTGAAATTTGACTGTCCCTGGCCCTTGTTAGGGCGCAACGAATTCAGAATGCCGTTCTGACCGGAAATCGCAACGCGGCCGCCGCCGATTAGCGGTATGGCCTGGCGAATCCAGAAACTGGTGTCTGCGCCGGCGATCAACGGGTTTTCCAGGATTGCGTCAAAGCCGGTCGACTTGTCATCGAAGGGGTCATCGTCGCCACTGCCATAAATGCCAGTGGCCTTGATCCGTAGCCAGTCCAGATCGTAGGACAGTTCAAGCGCGGCAAACGCGGCGCTGATGTCACTCTCGTGATCGACGAAGGTTGCCGGGGCTTCCTCACCAAACGCGTAGTAGGCGGAGGCGGTCATATTCCAGCGCCCAATGTGGCCGTCGCCGTTGTAGCCAATGTAGGTCACGTCGTAGCCGCGATTCTTCTGCACGCCAAGTGCCGCGGGACGTGTCAAAAATCCATTGTCGTCCACGAACTCACGATCGTCTTCTGCATTGCGGTTATGCACCAGCGCAACTTGTGACGTAAACCCCAGGACCGGGAAGTCCTGCCGATACAGGTTGAACAGGATGACGTCGTCATCGCGCAATGCCGCGTCGAAATCATTCTCGGTGATGTCATTCAGGCCGCTGTTAGTATCCTTCTCGATACGTCGAAACCAGCCGAGATTGTATTGCCAGCGATTGTTGTCGCGTGTGCCGAAGAGGCGCACCCCGACGGGACTGTCCTGGAAAAGAAAGCCGCGAAAGTCTGCGGTAATCGGCTGGATACCGACGCGGACGCTGTCAAAGTCATAGCGTTCTGAAACGTTGCGCAGATGCTTGTCCACGAACAGCGCCTGAATACCGACAAAGCCTTCAGTTCTGCGTTTGTCTGCCGTCGTGTCGACCTTCAGCACGCCAGCTTCCTTCACCGCTACGCTGGTCAAATTGAACACGGGCGTGAAACGAAACTCCCAGTCCGGCGGACGAAACACCGTGTCCCCTTTGTAGAGTACGGTCTCAAATATCAGGTTTTGCGTGAACGCGTTCTGCGCCGGTTCGCCGGGCAGGTCGATCCCGCCGCGCGACGGTGGCGTGGCGGACGCAACCGGCGTCGGCACGCTGCGGGCCTCGAAGGTTGAATCCGAAATCATGGCCAGCGAAAAAAACCAGTCTTCCGCAAACGCCGGTCGATCGCCTTTCAGAACGTTATTGCCATGGTACGGGTCGAGTTTGCGCTCCGGATACCCCAGAGCCGTGACGATGCGCCAGCGATCGGGAACCGCCACCAGCTCCGGTAGTGGTCGCCACACCGCTGGCGGAACTCCATCCGCAACACACGGCTGACGCTCAACTGCGGGATGTCCTGGCCTGCGTCGCGGCGGTTCGTCAGTGCTGCCAGCGCAACCGGGAGCGGACTCTTTTGCTGTGACCGACGTCGCCAGCAGAATTGCGCTGCAACACAGTGCAATGCGAAAAAAGCTATTTGCCTTCGCAGACATTTTGCTCGTCGTTGTCAATAAAAGGCGTTACCGGGCAATTGATATAGCGCAATCGAATGCCTTGTGGGGTGAGGGTGTCAGCACGCATCTGATTCGGCGCATTGCCGAACCCTCCCAGTGCGTTGCCGGCACGATGCAGGCCGAGGAATGCGATCATGTCGTCCTGATCGACACCGTCCCCGGATACACCGATAGCACCGACCAGTTGCGTGCCACGGTAAATCGGTACGCTGCCCGGAAAAATCTGGGTGCCGTTCGCCAGTTGCGGAATGACTCCCGCAACTGCGAAAGCGTTATCAAATCCGTCGATACCGGTGCAATTCATTCCGACGTCGGGTGCGAGCGATAATGTGAAACCAACGTGCTGTATCAGCGCGTTATAAATGAGGTCGAGCTGCAGGCCGGTGGAAAATGGACTCCACTCACCGGGCAGTTTGCTAAACGGGCCCGCAGGGTTACCAGTGACTCCGTCAGGAAAAAACGGCCGCGACAGGTTGCCACCGGCGCGGTCAGAAAAGGCGATTCCGCCATCGGCAAGCGCGGTGGGTATGCCGAGAAAAGCCTGCGCAGCCGTCACGTATTGTCCCAATGGTTCTTTGCGCAATACGCTTAGCCCGCCATCCAGATAGGTCGCTGCTGGCACGCCGGACAGCGCCGTCGCCGCCGCCGCGGAAGAGAAAAACGCGGCGGTGCGGGCTTTTTGCAGCGCGACATCGGTACCGAATACCGGTGCATCGCGACTACGCACAAGGCCCAGCACCACACCGTTGGTATCGACGACGGCAATGCTCACGCGCGCAGGCGTGCCGGCCGGTTTGCGAATTTGCGCACGTGACTCATTCGCAAGTTGTAATGCTTCACTCAGGATCGTTTGAACCTCGAGCGCGGTAAGTGCATCGACGCCGTCGGTACCGGCGATCGGCCGGAAGCGTTCAGTATCGCTTGTGTCGACCAGGACAAAAGCGTCCAGGCCCGGATAGTCCAGCGCATCGGGGCGAATTCCCGATGCGGCATGACCAAATGGCAGGCCGGATCTGACCACGGCGGTCGCATAACCGGGCACCGCAAGCAAGCTACCAGCGATATTATCGATGCTGGCGAACGTTGGTGCGCTGCCAGGATCGCTTTGTATATCGGCGTCGCCGCCGTCGCTAAAGCGCAACAGGCGACCGTCGACTGCGATGCGATTCGCGCGACGTTCAGCCGGTGCGGCCAGGCTAAAGCTCGCCGCGAGCGCAATGAGTTCGTCGTCATCGACGTCAGTATCCGCGATATTGGCGTCCAGCGAATACTCTGCGTCACTGATAACACCGACGCCGCCGACAGGTGTGCCACCTTTATACAGCGGCATGCCACCCGGATCTGCGGCCAGGCCAAGCGGACTGCGAAACGGGCCGACGTCTGCCGCGCCGCCTGAGTATCGGGCCAGTATGTCCGAGCACGGTAGCTGACTGAACTGCACGCCGAACAGCGGACCGGCAGGTTGCTGGTCGTCGAGCGGATTGAAGTGGTCCTGCACAATCTGGCTGGCGGTACGGGTTGTGAATGCATTGCCTTCGGTGGACAGATAGGCAGCGGTCATCGCCTTGGCGATCGCTGCAAGGCTGTCTGGAATAATATTGACGTTCTCGAGTCCGCCATCGATCGCGATACCGGGTGATTGAATGGTCACAGTGGAAGATGCGCCGCTCATACGGAAAATGGCGAGTACGTTGCCGACCCGATCAACAACCGCGATGGTCGCATTTGCGCCGCGGGCCTGGGCTTCGGCAACGGCCTGTGCAATGACTTGCTCGACCTCGCTGACCGTCAGACTGGTTGCGAGATCTGCACAGGAACCGGCGCAACCGGGGTCCGGAGTTGCCGGGTCGACGCCGGCAACCTGCGATCGGGAGCCACCACTGCAGGCAGCCAGCAAAATCGGAATCAGGACGACGACGATCGCCCTTGTGATCACGGGTAGGACTCCCCGGTATCGAAATGAAAGCTGTGGCACATCACACAGGTGCTGGGTGTTTGCTGGGCAGTATTCCGCCGGGCGACGCCACTGCCATGACAATCGCGGCAACTGTCCAGATGCGGAATCAGAACGTCTGCCGCCGCTGTCGAGCTGCTCGCGTTGTGGCAATTTTCGCAACTGCTGATCTCGGTTCGGTGCGCCGCGTGCGAGAAGTTGGCATTCGGCAAAAACGATGCGCGGATCTCCACCGGCGCTACCAGCCAGGGAGCGTCGGCGTTGCTCGCGTCCTTAGTGACGACATGACAATTGGCACAGGCACGACGCTCAAACAGGTCTTCCGCAACCTCCAGCGCTTTCACCCGGGCCTCGGCGGCGACGCGGTCACGATCGGCGCGGGACAAGGACTGGCCGGGCCGTCGAACCCGTTGCTCGGATGACGCCGGATCTTCTCCCAGCAGCCGCGCGCTGTAGTACTCAACTAATGTTTGCAGGACCGCTTCCGGGTCGCCATGCGGAACCACCCGCGACGGATCATCCGGGTCAAATGCGAGCGTATGGCAGCCGCTACAATGATCGACCATAACAATTGCTTGCATCCCGGCGCCGCCCGGCTCGGCAATGTGGCATTCCGCGCATTCAACAACCCGTCTGCCATCCGGCGTGACGATGCCGGCCGAATCCAGATGCACGGCATGATCAAAGCGAAGGTTCGATTCCAGCTCGGATTGCGTTTGTTCAAGGTCGAATTCCGGGTGATCGTCGTGGAAGTCACCGGCGTCCGTATGGCAATCCGTACACAGGTCCTGATGCTGGTTGACCAGTTGTGCGGGCTCATTGTGCTCAAGATGGCAGCTCGCACAGCGCGTGTGACCAAGAACACTTGCAGCGGTATCCGCAACATGCCGCGTAACACTGTGGCACGCCGTGCAGGCGTCATCAGGAACACGCTCAAACGCTTTGACGTGGCAGGCACTGCAGTCGCCGCCGGTCGTCGCATGCGCAGGGTGGATCGGTCCGGCCTGCAATACACCCGGGCTAATAATGTTCAGTGACGGCAGTAGCAGCGCCACGAGCAATACGATTGCCGCAACAGTCCATGACCATTGCCGCTTATTCCAGCCGCCAACAGTGCGCACATCGGCGTTCCAGTCGCTGACGAAGTGCTCATCGCTCGCCGCGCCGCTGAGTTCAAATGTCAACGCGAACTCTGCAGCACCTTCAGGCTCGATGATGGTCAGGACGTTGGAGCCAATCTCGACGACATCACCGACAACCAGGCGAGCCTCGCGCTGCGACCGGCCGTTGATCGTTACGCCGGACAGTGCGCTTGTCGTGATGTGGATATGACCGGATTGTGCTTCGATTTTCGCGTGTTGCAGTCGGACCCGCTTGTCCCGCAGGTGCAGGGTTTGATCGGTCGCTCTGCCAATGGTGATAGCCGCTGCTTCAATTGCACGATCGTGATACTCAACACCGCCTGCCGCATTCCGGGCAATGAAGCGCACGAGAAACTTCATGGCATCACCAGTAAAAGAATACGGTGGCTATGTGCGCGAGCACCGCCACCAGCAGGCCGACAGACAACGGCACGTGAAAGTAAAGCCACAATTCCAAAGTAGCTTGCAGACGCAGGTCCTCTTGAATCTGGCGCAACAATTTGCGCTTGTTGCGCAGTAGCGCAGCGAGCTCGCCGATACGCGCGGCAGCCTCTGCGTCAGTCGCACGCGACTGTTCTTCTGCGACCCAATCGAGAGCGGCTTCCTGACCTGAATTGGAGATCGCGTGTCCGTTTTCCTGATCCGGCAGATTGATGGTGGAGTTATCCACATTGCGCAAGCGCGACCACAGAGTGCTGCCCAGGCGGGTTCTCGTAATTCCGCTCTGCACCAGACTTGCGAACGCCGTTGGCAAATCGGCAGCAATTCGCTTGCTTCGAGCATCAATATCCTCCAGCTGAACGAACAGCTCCGGGCGACTGGCGCTACCGCGGTTGCTGCTGATGCGTTCCGGGTACTGCATATAAATGCTGACGCCGTATATACCGCTGAAGATCACCAACATCATTATTGCGAATGCCAGCGTGTGGATGTTGAGACCGAGCTGAAAACCGGCGTGCAGGAGGACGATGACCGGTAAAGCAAGGCCCAGGTAGACATGGGCGGATAGCCAGCCCTGCACGGTGCCGGCAGCCGAGGCATAGCGTCGCTTGCGGACACCAAACCAGGCCAACACGACGATTAGCAGTGCCCCGGTAGCGCCGAGAACATAGCCCAACAATGTGCCGCCATTGGCTGGTTCCTGCGGATCATCCAGCAAATACGCTGTGACCGAGCCGGCGGACAGCAGAATCGCGACCCAAAGGTAACGCCGGCGTCTGAATGCGAGGATCGATTCGTGCACTCTAGCTGGCGCTCTTGGTGAGATTAACGAACTCGGCCGGGCTCATGCGCAATGCCGCACCGGTGGGACAGGCACGCACGCAGGCCGGGCCGCCCGACAAGTCCTTGCACATATCGCACTTCACTGCCTTCTTGATGGCACTATCGGTTTCCAGCGGTTGCCGTTCGCCTGGAGCAGGCCCGCCGCCTGTTAACAACCAGCTCAGCAAACCCGGTGCCTGCTCTTTCTCGCCAGCCATCTGGATGACGCCGTAAGGGCAGTTACGTTCGCAATTGCCACATCCGATGCAGCTATCCTGAATGTAGACCTCGCCGTTCGGCGCGCGGCGGATCGCGTCGGGCGGGCAATCCTTCATGCAATGCGGGTCCTCGCAGTGTCGGCAAGACGTGGGAACATGCACTTGCGCGTACGAGGGGCCGGCCGAGCGGTCCAGCCGTGACGTGCCGCCATGGGTTTCGGCACAGGCCTTTTCACAATTGTCACAGGCGATGCAAAGGCCCTCGTCGATCAGCAACACATCCGTCGCCTCGCCAAGTCCCTGTTGCATGAGAAAAGAGATCAGGTCACCGGCATCCGGCGCAGCCTCCATACGCAAATTCTCGCTCAGTCGTTCCTTGATTTTTGCCTGCATGCGCTCGCGCAAATCGCCCTGCGACCGGATCATTTTCTGGAAGGCTTCGGCGCCGAGAAAAATGGACTCTGTTGCAACTGTAGCGCGAACCGTAGCGGATCGGTTGGATTGACCAAGCAGTCCCATCTCCCCAACATAGTTGCCAGCCGCAACATAGGTGGTCACTACATCGCGGCCGCCAATGTTGCGCGATACAGAAACCGAGCCACTCCGGATCATGTGCAGACCGGTCGCCGCGTCGCCCTCGCGAAACAAAATGTCATCAGCCCGGAACTGGATCAATTCCGCTGTCTCCGCGACTGCCGCCACGTCTTCGTATGGGGCATCAGGAGCGAGTCCGGCGCGCAAGGTACGAATGATGAAATGTTGATCGATAACCTTTCTGACATTTTCGTAAGTGTTCATCAACCGCACGATCTCGCGCCGCGGTGATTCGAGAATGACGCAGTCTGCAGAAGCGCGCACGCTGGCTGAGCGCCGACGCCCCGAGAGCAAACTCATCTCACCAAAAAACTGGCCTTGTTGCAGGCGGATGCTGCTGCCGTCGTCCGTTTCCACTTCAACTTCGCCCTGCACGATCGACATAAAAGAGTTGGTGTAGTCGTTTTTCTGAAAGATTACATCGCCAGGACCCGGGGTCAGAATCTCGCTGGCCAGTACCAGTTCACGCAATACCAGGCCGTTGATGTCGGCAAACAACGGCACGCGCTCGCGAATGAGCGCCAGTGATTCGCTGACATCGAACCCGAACGGCAGGCTGCGAAATTTTTGCTCGAGGATGCCGTGATCGGCGGGTTGGATATCATTGCCGCTGACAAACTCGACAACTTCCAGGCCTTGATTCATGGCCTGCTTGATCAGTGGGTAGCCACCGAGCGCGCCGATGACATACAAGCCGGCGACATTGGATTCGTACCGGTCGCTAAGCTCGGGCAAAGCCGACGCGTCCTGCCCGGGAAATTCAATGCCGCAAGACTCGACAAAACGTCGCGGTGCGATTGCGCCCAGTCGTGCGATCACACGATCACAAGGCACTCGGGTCTGGCCGGTTTCAGTGTTGAGTATGATCGCCTGACCGTTCTCGACTGATGCCACATTGGTACCGTAAAAACAGGCGATTGAGCCGTCATCGATGGCGCGCGTGATGAGCGACAGATTGCCTTCCTTGGCACGCGCAAATTCGTCGCGACGGTTGACGATGATCACACTGTTACTGCGCGCCAACGCGACCGCGTTTTCGATCGCGGCATCGCCTGCACCCACGATGACGATCGTCTCATCGCTGTATTCGTCCGGATCGTCAAGTGTGTAGCTGACAAATGGCGATGATTCGCCGTCAACGCCAAGCTTGCGCGGATTGCCTTGCATGCCGATGGCCAGCACGACGGACTTGCCTGATATTTGTTCGCCATTCGCTAACGTGACCAGGAAGTTCGGACGTTCGCCGGAGATCGCGCTCACTTCACTGTCAAAACGAATATTGACGGCCAGTTTTTCGAGGTCGTCACGCCAGCTGTTGAGAACAGCTTCGCGCGTGCCTGCAGCAAATTTGAGGTCGCTGCGCAACGGCACTACCGCGGGTTCGGCCATCACGTGCTTGCCCTTTTGATAGCGCTGGATTGTGTTCGCGTGCTCGGGCGAGCTTTCCAGCAATAGGTAGGACTGGTTCATTGTTGCCGCATGTGCGGCTGCGCTGAGGCCTGCGGGGCCACTACCGATGATGACGAGATCGAAACTCACGGATTGCCGAATGCTGCCGCGCCCGATACTGAAACCGACCCTGTCATGTCCTGCAGGCTATACGTCAAGCCGACGCCACCAGGGAATGTCGGGTCCGAGCTTGGTCCTGGTTCTGCAAAAAAACCACTGAATACACCATTGCCGCCGCCAATGCCGTCAATCGAAACAGCGCCATAGTTGCCCTGGAATAATGCCGACGTGCCGAGGTTGCCGGTGCCGTCCGCCGTCCAGGTTGAGCCGTTGACATCGAGCATGAGCGAGCTCGTGACCCGCATATTGGTAAAATCTGCTGTGAAATTCGCGTTGCGGACGGTTCCTGTATTGCCGAGATTATCAGTCGGCGAGGTCGCACCGAGCAGCGAGTAGTCAGCGACGCCAGTGACAGGAATAATCACCGGTGTGGTCCAGTCCGCACTGGCTACCCAATGCAAACTTTGATTGTTGAGATCCTGATTCGCATTCGAGCCGTCGCTCAGGATTATCGTTGTGCTGCCGCCTGCCCAACGCCCCCAGCGCATGACGGTTAGCGCGTCAAAGCCGGTGTCTACCGACCCCGAGCCGCCAATTTGAAAACTGGCAATGTCAGTGCTGTTCGTTAGCGGATACAGGTTGTCGAAGCCAGTCGGATTACCGCTGCGGTCGAGCTGGACCTGCGTGGATGAGTTGTCCAGGACACCACTGAAAATGGCGTTCGCTGCGCCCAGCGGGCCGGTTGAATAGGTGATCGAACGATTGCGTTGGTCGGGCGGCGCGCCTGGCGTCAGGTCAACCGGATTGCCCGCCTCATCAATGCCTATGACCGGTTGCGCGGGTGCGGCGCTGCTACCGTCGTCCTTGCTCTCGGGACCCGCTGTATCGGACCCCGGTGACGGCGCATTGGGATCTACTTCGCGGCGGAGACCCAGTTTGCTGTCGAAACCGGTGCGCGCCTGGTCATCCGCTTCGAAACGGAAATCAGAGTCGTCGATGAACACCGGCGGCGTGCTGTCGACGCGCGTCGGTTGCCGTGTCGAAAATGGAATGAAAGCAAATTCGCCGGCCGTTAGTTCCAGCTCGTCTACCTCATTGCGGAACACGACCACCCCATCAGTCACCATGATGTAGAGACCTTGCGGTACTGTCGTTCCCGGGGCTACCCCGGGAGCTGCGTCGCAGCTACCACACAACAAAACGGCGAAATTGGTGCCGCGAATGCCGAGAACACCGACGGCGGTGCGGACTTCCACATTCTGCGGATTGTCCTTGCCGATCGCGCCCGTGATGCTGCGGAAACCACCCTTGACGAGGCTGATGACGCTGCTGTCCTGCGTTGTAGAAACTGCGCTGCCGGCAGCTGCGGCGGCGTAGACATACTCATCTATGACGATGCGACTGTCAGGACGAATGGCAATTTTCGCTCCGTCGCTCATGCGTAACTGTGCCCTCGAGGCCGGTCCCGTGATGATTGCATCGCTGGCAAAAACGGTATCGCCTTTAACGAGCGCCGCCGCTGGCTGACGTTCGGCAGTAACCTCACCCGTAGCGAAAGTGACAGACCCCGCGTCCTGAGCTTGCGTCTGCGCGGCGCCGAACAGGAAGGTGACGAGAGCAATTTTCAGCATCAGTTTCTTCATTTTGGTGTCCATCGAATCAGTAAGCCGATTTCGGTTCGGTCGTAGGTATAAAGATCTACGTCAGACTTGTTGTCGACGTAACGCAATCGCGGTGCCAGCGTCAGACCATCGACCCAGACATTACGATACTCAAGTTGCAGCAGCGCGGAGGTCTGCTGATCCTCGCGTGCCGCACCGAAGAACAGGCCGTCATAGTCGCTGGTCAGGCTGCCGGCAGATGCGAACAGGGTCGACGCCTCGCCGATTGGAGTCGCCAGAGCGACGCGGCCGCCGAACTTCGAATTACCGTAGGGCGAGCCGTTTTCCTGCTCGCTGTCGCTCCCGCCGATGACCTCGAAACTGAGTCGAGCGCGCGGGGCGATGCGATACGATGTCATGACCGTGACGATGCTGCGATTGACGTCGAGCACCTGGATCGAATCGTCATACCGCAGGGTGCCGCTGCGCACGGCGAAACTCAGGTCCCAACGATCGTTCAGATTACGGCCCAGCAGCAAATCAATCCCTGCGTAATTTTCATTGGCGTCGCCGTCACGAGACGCGACATACGCATTGATCGCCGCACGTCCGAAAAACGCCGCGCCGCGCCAATTTGCGCCGCTCAGGCCACTAACGATTCCGGAATCGACGAAGTCCGCATTTGGATTTTCGCGGTAGCTGGCGCGCGCGCCGAGCAACCAGCCAAAGCCTGACGTTCTCGGCAAACTCCAGTCGAAGCCCCCCGCCACCTCAAAGAACGATGATTTGGTCGCCTGATTCTCCGGGCTCAGGGCAAAACCGAGGAATTGCTGGTCGTCGGTTGAGCCATTCGCATTGTTGTCATGCCCGGCAAAAAACTCGCCATAGGGCGAAAACTGACTTGGTGCGGCCTGCGACCGCGAATCGATCGCATTGATGTAGCCGCGAATCGCATCGTGTACGGCCGGTGGCGGATTTTCGCCCAGCAAGGCGACAAACATGAGCCGCGCTTCGCTGTACTCTCCGGACTCGTAATACGCGCGTGCGAGTTCGAGCCGGGCGCCGGCAAAGTCGGGCGCAGCGGCGGCGGCCCGCTGCAAATTCAAGATGGCCTCACCGGTACGACCGGAATCGAGCGAGGCGACGCCGAGCAAGTAGTCAAAATAAGGATCGCCAGCCAGGTCAGGTTCGTACGATCTAAGCAACTCGTAAGCGTTGAAAGTGCGGCCGTCGGCAAGCAGAATTTCCGCCTGCTGATAGAGGTCGCGAGCATCGCTACTGTTGGCAAGGCGTATCGTTTCCTGCGCAAATACGGCGCCGGCGGGCGCGAGCGCAATTGCGAGAAGCAGAATTACGCGGCGTAATAGTATTGCTGCGGTCCTCATCCCTATCGTCCTTCTCTACTTGCTTAGATGGTCGAAAACACCGTCCCAGCTTGCTGGCGGGGGACTGCGTCGGAAATTATCGATCCGGTCGAGATACATATTATATAGAACGTCATCGGATTGTTGTTTCAATGTCTCAAATGCGCTGCTTGCAGCATCCCATTGCCGGGCGCGGTAGGCGGCCAGGGCAGACGTGTAGCCGGCGAGTTGCGCGCGCGCCTGCGTCGAAACGTCGTCTGCTCGCCCGAGCGGCTCAAAGATGGCGACCGGCTGTTGCTTGCCTTTCACCCTGACCAGGTCGAGCTCGCGGAACGTATATTCCGGCACCAAAGCCGCACTGCGGTCGCTGACGATAATATCGACACCGTATTGCTTGGTCAGGCTCTCGAGCCGCGCGCCCAGGTTTACGGTGTCGCCCATAACGGTGTAGGCAATACGAAATTCAGAACCCATATTGCCAACGCTCATAGCACCGCTGGCGATGCCGACTCCAACCCGGATTGGCGGCCAACCTTTGTCGCGAAAAGAACTGTCGAGTTGTCGTACGACGCTTAGCATTTCAAACGCGGCGCGCAGAGCATGGCGTGCGTGTTCGGTGTCGGTTAGCGGTGCGCCCCAAAAAGCCATCACGGCGTCACCCATGTATTTGTCGATTGTGCCACGGTGGTTCTGAATTGCGCCGGTGACCGGCGTCAGAAACTCGTTCATCATCTGCGTCAGTTCTGTCGGATCTAATCCTTCGGAGATCGCAGTGAATCCGCGCACGTCGGAAAACAGAACTGACATTTCGCGCGATTCTCCTTCGAGGGAAATGTCCTCGCCACTGGCGTCAATTTCATCCACTAGCGATGGCGGAATGTATTGGCCGAAGACTTGCGACAAACGCCGCTTGTTACGTTGTTCAATGAAAAAGCCGTAAGTGATATGCAGCATTGAGACGAGAAGAATAAAGCTCAATACGGAGGCGATCGGCACAACCAACCCGAATGCGCTCCATAACCACAAATTTCCTGCCATCACAGCGCCCAGCATGGCGATCACCAGGGTCAAAGCAGCAATGGGTGCGACCCGTGGCAATAACGCTGCAGTTAACACGGCCACAACGAGCAGCAGAATAAATTCAAGACCATCAGACCACGCCGGTTGTTGCCGAATTGCGTTATCCAGCAACCCGGCAATCAGATTGGCATGCGCCTCAACACCGATATAACGCTGCCCGACCGGGGTCGAGCGCAGGTCAAGCAAACCCGCAGCACTTGCGCCCAGTAGCGCAATCCTGCCCTGCAGGACCTCGACCGGCGCGCTGCCTTTGAATACGTCAGCCGCCGAGACATACGGGAAACTCTCTTGCGGGCCGCGGAACGGAATGAATACAGCGACCTGTGCATTCACCGGGATACGTTGCTCTCCCAAAGTCAAAGCCTCAAGGTCGATGCCGCTCATGCGACCGTCCTCCCTGGTTGCAAACTCCAGACCAATGTCCGGGTTGCCAAGCACCACTCGTGCAACTGCGAGCGCCAGTGAGGGGTATAAATCGCCGTTAAACTTTTGCACTAATGGTGCGCGTCTGAATACGCCATCGGAGTCGATAATAGGCGCGTCAAAGAAGCCGCCATCGACAGCGTTTTCCTGTAGCTCCGAAAGGTTACTGGTAAACCCTTGTGCCGTAACAAAGGGTACATCCAGAGCTTCGATGGCCACAGCGCGGATCACGGGTGCCGGCAACGTTCCGGTCGCCAGCGGTTCACCGGCGCCGAGCGAATCTTTAAATACAAATCCCGTGACCACGTCTCTCGCTATCAGTGAATCCGCAAATCGATAGTTGCTGTCCAGTGATTCGCCCAGTCGCGAGAGTTCGCGTGCGACCGCAGGATCAGCGGCAATGGGACTCGCAGCGAGGGCATTTAACAGTCTTTCGTCGGAGCGCTCTTCGGCCTCCGCAAACAAAACGTCCAGTCCCAAAACGCGCACCGAATAATCGTCGAAAAGCCGGTCCACAATCGTTGCCAGCGTGTCCCGTGGCCATGGCCACTGACCCAGTTCAGCCTGGCTGGCCTCGTCTATGTCGATAATAACGATCCGGTCATCGACTGTGGCCGGCATCGTCAGCCGAACCCGAACGTCATACAAATAGTTTTCAATTCGATCAATTAATTCGAAGCGTGGCGAGCCGGCAATATGCAGCGTAAACAGGGCAAGCAACAGGCCGCTGATCAGGACCCGTACCAGAAGTCGAACCGAACGTGTTCCCTGGGCCGATGACATGTGGCCAATTTACACGAAAAACGTATTAAATCAAATGCTTACGTCAATTTTTTTGGTGTCGACAAACCATTTGCCAGTTTCATGCATCTTAATAACAAGGGGCAAATAAGAAAATGATCGATGGCCCGGCAGAACCAATCGGGGGATTGGCATCTAACCAAGGGTTGGACCACCCGTTCCTTGCATTCAAAAGCTTTAGTGTTATAGTGCACTAGAACACTAGTTCACTTTTATCTTTCGGGACCAACAATGAAACGCAAAACCATATTGATAGCAGTTGGGGTGCTGGTATTAGCTGGCGGGGCTGCAGCCTTTGTTATTAACAACGGCGAAGAAGAATTGCTGGAAGTACAGACAGCGCCCGTGAAACACGAAACCATTGTGCAGAAAGTCAACGCCACCGGGCGTATCCAGCCAAAAACACAAATTCGCATCAGCGCCGACGTCAGCGCCAAAATAATCGCCCTGCACGTTGAAGAAGGCGATTTCGTGCAGGAAGGGCAACTACTGGTGGAGCTGGATAGCGAGCGTTTTGAAGCGGCAAAAGAGAGCGCCGAAGCGAATGTACGCTCGGCGCAGTCGAATGCACGCCTTAATGAGCAAAACATGCTCAAAGCTGAGAAAGACTATGATCGTGCGCGCGACGTCGTTGCCCGCAAGCTCGAGTCACAATCGGTGCTGGATGCCAACGAAGCCGCGTACCAGGTTGAAGTCGCCCGCTATCAGTCGGCGCTGGACCAGGTCGAACAGGCGAAAGCCGCGCTCAAACAAGCCGCAGACGATTTATCCAAGACGACCATTTATTCGCCAATGACGGGCACGATCAGTGACCTTGATAAAGAGCAGGGCGAGATCGCGATTGGTTCGGCGTTTCAGGAAGATATCATTCTCATCGTTGCCGATCTGACCGAAATGGAGGCGCAGGTGAATGTCGATGAGAACGATATTGTCGGCGTACAGATCGGCCAGATCGCTACCATCAAAGTAGATGCGCTATTTGGAAAAACGCTGAAGGGCACGGTCTACGAGATTTCGAATACCGCGAACATGGATGAGACCGGCGGTCAAAACCAGAAAACAGAATTTGAAGTAAAAATTTCCATCGACGGTGAAATTTCGGACCTTCGTCCGGGCATGACTGCGAGTGCGGATGTCAGCACAGAGACCAAAGAAAACGTAGTCGGCGTGCCGATTCAAAGCGTCGCGGTAAGAACGATCGACCAGTTGACACTAGAGGGTGAGGAAGTTGCCAACGCTGAAAAACGCTTTACGGCGGATGACGATGGCTTTGTTGAAATCGTATTTTGCGTCGAAAGCGACGGCTCTGTGGTTGCTCGGCAGGTGGAAACCGGCATTCAGAGCGACAGCATGATCGAGATCATTTCTGGCGTCGATAAGGACGAAGTCGTTGTTACCGGCAGTTATCGGGCAATCTCGACTGATCTGCAGAACGGTGCGCAGGTCAGCATCAACAATGACAAGAAAAAAGGTGCTTCGAACGACGCCTGAACGGAGTAAGTGATATGAGTCTGGCAGATCAACCTGGAGTAATCCTTTCGCTACGAGATGTCGTAAAGACCTATGTCATGGGTGATGAGGCGGTGCATGCGTTGAGCGGTGTTTCCGTTGATATCGACCGCAACGAGTACGTCGCAATCATGGGGTCCTCAGGCTCAGGCAAATCGACACTAATGAATATCATTGGTTGTCTCGACGTGCCGACCAGCGGGACCTATTCGCTCGAGGGCGAAATGGTAGCAACGAAGTCGGAAGGCGAACTTGCCGAAATTCGCAATCGTATGATTGGTTTCGTCTTTCAAACATTCAACCTGATACCGCGCTCTGATGTTTTTCACAATGTAGAATTGCCGCTAATCTATGGCGGCATGCCAAAGGCCGAGCGCCGCGAACGCACCGAGTATGCAATTGAACAGGTCGGTTTGGCGGACCGCATGCGGCACAAGCCGAACGAATTATCGGGTGGCCAAAGACAACGCGTCGCAATTGCGCGGGCCCTCGTCTTCAACCCGTCGATTGTTTTGGCTGACGAACCGACCGGTAACCTCGATAGCAAAACGGGCGAGGAAATCATGAGCATGATGGACGATCTGCATCGCGACGGGCAAACAATCATTCTTGTAACCCACGAAGATGATATTGCGGCGCATGCGCATCGCACCATCCGACTGACCGATGGCAAAGTCGAGTCTGACATCATTAACAGAGATGCGGTTGCAGCATGAATATACTCTCCGACACGACTGAGTCGTTCAAGATTGCCTGGACAGCGATTGTGGCGAACAAGGCACGCGGCGCACTAACCACACTCGGCATTATCATCGGAATTCTAGCGGTCACAACCACGATGACCGCGTTCAACGGCATGCAGTCCGCATTCATGCAGGGTGCTGCCGCAATTGGTGCTGACGTTATCTACGTATCGCGAATGCCGTGGATCACAATGAATGACTTTTTCGAATTCCGAAACAGGCCGAATCTGAATCTCGCGGAAGCACAAGCCCTGGATGAGGCATTCAAGGGCCGCGCAATCGTAATGCCAACCATGGAAACCCGTCGTGATTTACGCTATCGCTCGACGACCATGGAGGCAGTGTCAGTTATTGGCACAACCGAGAAAATGTCTATTGTCACAAATCGCGTGCCGGAATTCGGTCGCTTTCTCATGGAGTTTGATGTTCGCTATAAGAAGAATGTCGCAATTCTTGGCCAGGAAGTTGCTGAAGATTTGTTCGGCACAATCAGCCCGATTAACAAAGAAATCAATCTCGGTCAGTATACGTTTCGTGTGGCCGGTGTACTGGAGGAACAGGGCGGCAACACGCTCGGCGGGCCGAATTTTGATCGTCAGGTTATTGTGCCGATCTCTACCTTCGTCAAAGTTTTTGGCGGTCGGCACTTTACCGATGTCGATATCGCCGTGAAGTCTCCACAGATGGCGAGTCTCGAAGAACTTGAGTACGAAGTCATTGGCGAGATGCGCAAGATTCGAAAATTGCGTCCTGCTGAACCCGATAATTTTTCCATAAACAAACTCGACTCTTTGCTGGGAGCGTTTAATAGCATCATGGGTGCGATCGTAGGAATCGGTCTGCTTATTACAAGCATTGCCCTGTTCGTTGGCGGTATCGGTGTTATGAATATCATGTTCGTTTCGGTCACCGAACGAACCCGTGAAATCGGTATTCGTAAAGCTATCGGTGCGAAAAAGCGCAGCATCCTGATGCAATTTTTATTCGAATCGGCAGCAATTTGCCTGATCGGCGGGCTAATTGGTGTTGCTTTGTCCGCCGGACTGGCCGCAGCACTTACTGCTGCAGATATCATGACCGCCAGTATTTCAACCGGTATTTTGATCACCTCAATCATCGTTTCGATACTGGTCGGCGTATTCGCCGGACTGGTACCTGCCATCAAGGGTGCAGGCCTCGATCCGATCGATGCGCTGCGCTACGAGTAGTCGGAGAAGAACGATGCAAAAAATCGATACGGTACTGATGTCATTGCAGGCAATTCGGAGCAACAAACTGCGTTCGTCTTTGACGCTGGTCGGTATCGTGCTCGGCGTTGCATCGATCATTGCGGTCATGACCGGTATATCTGTGATCCAGGGAACGATGGAAAAAGAGATGAGTGTCCTAGGCGCGCAAACGTTTCAGGTGCAAAAGTGGCCGTCAGGCTTTTCGACTCCGGAGGAGCGCCGCAAAGCAATGCGCCGACCACCAATGACGCTGGCCGATGCGCAGGCGATTCGCGACCATGTGCAAACCGTCGATATTGTTGGCGCCGAGATCTGGGACTTCGGCAAAAAGGCGGAGTACCGCGGCGAAGAGACCAATGACAACCTTTCGTTTGTTGGCGGCACACCCGAGTACCCGCAGAACAATACGCATTTCGTCGGCCAGGGCCGCAACATATCCGCGATGGATGTGCATGCGGGACGCAAGGTTGTGGTTATCGGCCATGCGATCGCACAAAAGCTGTACCCTTTTGTCGACCCGATTGGTCGCGAGATTCGGATCGACAGTCGAAAATATGAGGTCATCGGAGTGTTCGACGAAAAGAAGTCGGCCTTTGGCTCGCAGTATGACCACTACATGCTTCTGCCCGTGTCGACTTACCTGAATACCTATGGCGAAGTAAATTCACAGGGCTTCGAACACTCGGTCAATATCACCGTGCACGCGAAATCGCCTGAAGTCGTCGCTGATGCGATTGCTGAAACGCGTGCGGTGTTGCGGCGCGTTCGCGGAGTGCGACGGGGTGAGGAAGATAACTTTGAGTACTTCAACTCAGAAAGCACAATCCGGGAATTCAATCAGATGACGGCCGGTGTCAAGACCGGGGCATTTGTAATAGGCACTATCGCGTTGCTGGTCGCCGGAATCGGCATCATGAATATCATGCTGGTTTCCGTAACTGAACGGACCAAGGAAATCGGCATTCGTAAGTCGCTCGGTGCCAAACCGCCGTACATTTTGAAGCAGTTCCTGCTCGAAGCCGTGGTGCTGTGCAATCTGGGCGGAATTATCGGTGTCCTCGTTGGCTTCGGTATTGGCAATATGATGATCAAGCTCGGAATGTCCTCGTCTTTTGAAGCGGTGGTTCCGGTCGAATGGGGAGTTATCGGGCTTCTGTTTTGCACGGCTGTCGGCGTTATTTTCGGCATGCTGCCGGCGATCAAGGCATCGCGACTAAACCCGATTGATGCACTGCGCTACGAGTAGCTAAAATTTTGGCACTTCCGAGGGAGTCGCGAGTCAGAAACTCAGTGTTAGTATCGGCTCCGACATGCAAGCGCGCACCCTACAACTCACACGAAACTTCGTCGCCGGCGCCAGCCTTCTGGTATTTTTCGCGCCCATGCTTTTGGCCCAGGAGGCGGTTACCGATCTCAACCGCGACAACTACGAAGACGCCCTCAGCAGAGGGTTGTACGAGGAAGCCGAAGCAGCGGCGAAAGCGCGGCTGGACCAGGCAATTCGCACCGGGCAGGTAAAGGAACTGTCGACTGCCGAACTGCTTGGCGACCTGGCCGATGTGCAGCGATTGAGCGGAAACTTCGATTCGGCATTACAAAATTACGAATTGGCCATCGAAATCGTCGAAGCCGAACGCGACATGCTCAATCTCGCCTTGACCGGACCTTTGCTTGGAATCGGCAGGACCTACCTTGAAAGTGGTCGTCCAGATCTGGCCCTCGATTATCTGAAT
>JBBKWL010000027.1:0-12958 GCA_037968975.1 Woeseiaceae bacterium
GACCTGCATGGCTATGCCTCTCCCTTAGCGTGTGGCGTGGGCAACATAGATGAGTTCATCCGTTGGAAAATCCAGTTCCCTGGCTTTGCCAACCAAAGCAGACAGCACCTCCGGGTCGAGCTCCGGCGTACGGGCCAGTATCCACAGGTAGTCTCGATCGGGGCCGGCGACTAACGCATATTGGTAGTCATTTTTGTCCAGCTCAATAATATTGTAGCCGCCGTAGAACGGACCGAAAAACGAAACTTTGAGTTGGCCGACATCGGTATCGCCGACGAAGTAGGCTTTGCCGACTGCTTCTTCCCATTCATCATCGTCGGCTTTGTAGCCGCGGTTGACTACGCTTACGCCACCGTCGTCGCGCATGCTGTAGTTTGCCGTTACATTGCTCATGCCGCGTTCGAAGCGATGATCGAGCCTGGCGATCTCATACCATTTGCCGAGGTAGCGATCGAGCTCAAACCCGGTGACCACTTGGGTCCCATCGGGAACACCAATGCAGCCGGATTGGAACACCAGGGTGAGAAAAAGGACTGCGGTGATAAAAAAAGGTCGGCGTGCATTCATAGTCATGGGCGCGATCTTAATACGCGATTGTAATAATAGTGAGCCGCTATTGTGCCGCAGAATAACCGGCATGAAACAAATCGTTACATCTGGGTACAAAAGAGCGGTCCGTTAAGAGCGACCCAATGGTACTGTTTGAGTTACTACAGTCAGCTCTCCGCACTCAATAGTCGCGCTAAACCAGTTCGCTAAATCAGGTGTAGTTATCTATGCAACTCCTCGAATCCCTACACCAACAGTCCAGAGTGGCTGTGATCGGTGCCAGCGGCGGAATCGGGCGCGCACTCGTCAACTCGCTGATGTCAGATGGCGGCGTCAGCGAGATTTACGCGTTTTCACGCTCAACCGTCGACTGGAATCACGAGAAAATTCGTGGCCACTACCTCGACCTGGCTGATGAGCAGTCGATAGACGCGGCTGCTGCCGTTGCTGCCGCCGCTGCGCCGCTCGACCTCGTCGTTGTGGCCAGCGGCATCCTGCATCGCGGCGCCGACCTGCTGCCGGAGAAGAGCATGCGCAATCTCAGCGCAGCCGCACTCACCGAAGTGTTCGCAATCAATACGATAGGTCCAGCTCTGGTCGCGAAGCACTTTTTGCCGAAGCTGCGTCGCGATCACAAAACCGTATTCGCCGCGCTTTCTGCCCGTGTTGGCAGTATCGGCGATAATCGCCTGGGTGGCTGGCCCTCCTATCGAATGTCAAAGTCTGCGCTGAACATGCTAATACGGACACTATCGATTGAGCAGGCGCGGCTTATGTCCCGCTCCATTTTGGTTTCGTTGCATCCGGGTACTGTGGATACTCCGTTATCCGCACCATTCTCGAAACGCGTCGAGGCAGAGAAGCTATTTTCGCCAACACTCGCTGCGCAGCAGCTCCTGCAGGTAATCAACGGTCTTGAACAAGGCGATTCGGGCGGGTTCTTTGCGTACGACGGTTCGGCTATCGCGTTTTGACGTATTCGGCCGACCGCCAAAACCAGTTCGGACTCAAGCGACCGAACAGACTACTCACGTATCTCGAGGTGCGGGCAATCCTGGAGGTCCTGGCGTTACTGCCGTTAGCACCGTTGCTGCTCGCCCAGAGTTCCGGCGATGGTCGTCAGATAGTCCTGGTTCCGGGCTACAAAGCCGGCGATGCTTCTACCTGGGCTCTACGTCAGTTTCTCAACTACCTGGGCTACAACGCGTTGCCCTGGGGTTTGGGGCGCAACAGCGGGCAGCCGGAACGCGACGCCGAACGACTTCTTGAACACATTGCCTCGATACGTCGTGGCGACGAACCGATCACACTCATTGGCTGGAGCTTAGGCGGCGTTATCGCACGCGAGGTGGCGCGCCTCGATCCGGACTCAGTGCGCGAGGTGATCACACTGGGAACGCCAATTGAAGGCGGCCCCATGTACACAGCACTGGCTAAACGAATCGCACGAACAAAGAGTATCGACCTGCAACTAGTCGAGCGCCGCGTGCACGAATTGAACCAACAGGGCATCAAGCGTCCGCTAACCATCATCTATAGCTACGGTGACGGCATCGTCGATTGGCGAGCTTGCATCGACCGTTACAACACCCACGCCCGCCATGAACGGGTGGTTAGTTCGCACCTGGGGATGGGCTTCAACCCGCTGGTCTGGAGAGTGGTTGCTCAAACATTGGCTGCTGCTAGAATCGCCAGACAAGGATGAGTATGCATCACACCAAGATAGTATTTCGTTCGCTCCACAGTGTCTGGGCGATCATCGGAGTGAGCATAACTGCGGTGCTCGCAACCTCAACCGGCGGACATCCGCCAGCAGCTATATTTGCACCCGTAGCGCTCGTGTTTTGGATCGCTGGTCATGTGCTGATCGGGTTCAGTCACAAGTTAGCAAAGCAAGGAAAAATTTTAGCCGGCGCACGCGATAACGTGAGCGGTAAATGGCCGTTGACGTTGGTACTGCTTGCGATCGTATTCGGCTGCGTATTTGCTTTTGGTTTATTCGCAATAATCAGCATGGTTTTGATTGAGCATAACTGGCGCAATAAGCTGCCCATTTTGCTGCTGCTTTGGTTGCCCCCGTCAATTTGTTTTATCGGCATATTACTGCGCCAAGCCTGGTCTCGACTATTAGCAAGTGCTGGCTTTATTGCCGTTGCGCTGTTTCTTCTATTTCAAATGACTGAAAGTCTGGTTCGTGGCAATCGACATTCAGTCTCTGACTGGATCGGCGGCATAGTGGTACTGCTGGTATTTCTGTTTCTTGGGCAACACATATTTCGCTCGTCCAAAATCAAAGCGTTTTATTCCAAATAGTCACTATTCGCCGCTCAGGGCTAAAAAAACCAGTGAACCCGGACTCCGGCGATAACCGCAGACGGTCTCGGCATGGGTTCTTCCAGGTCGATGCCGGGCGCTTCGATGTACTGTATTGATGGCGACACATGACCTTTGCCCTTGAGGATGGGAATGCGAATAAAGATTTCCGAATCGAGTGCCTGGCCGCGACCTGAACCCTGGTAGCCGCTTGAAATATCTGTGTAGGCAACGCCAAGCCCGAGGAGACCGAGCGGCAACGATCGCTGGTAGGCAACGGCCAAAAACGCCTCTGCGATCGAAACATCCGGATTGGAAAAACCTGCTCTTACATTCACCGCGTGTGCGCCGGACTGCCAACCCAGGACGCCATAGGCGCCGAAGTTAGTCTCGCTTTCGTCGGTATTGTCTGCAACCGGGTGGTCATCGGTCCGCAGCCAGACGCCGAACCGGCGTGACCAGTTTGCGGATAACCAGCTAGCACCCGCTCCCACAAATACGCCCCGTCCGTCAGCGTTAAGGTCAAGCAAGTCCTGGTACGATCGATCGGGAATGTCGGCGATGCCGTCAGAGCCGGCTACGACAAAAGTCAGCTCGGGGCGAGATGCGTCGCCGAGCAAGCGAAACACGCCCCCCAGGGTATAGTCGGGAAACTCAATCGTCGCATTGTTGACGAAACTACCGTTAAGAAAATGTTTGTTCTCGTCGTTTGCGATGCGCCCACGATCCAGCCACGCCGACGGATCGATCAGGCCAAGCATCAGCGTTCGATTTTGCTGCATGAAGAACGTGTAGTTCAGTTCCGAGATCTGTATACCGCCACTGCCGTCGGCCGTCAGGACAGAGCTTGCGTCGCCGTTGGCCGTCGGGTAGTACGCAGAGACGCCATTGGATCTCGGCGAGGTACTGGCCTCGATGTAGAGCAACCACTCGCCCTTTGCTTGCGTCAGCGTGCCAAAGAGATCAGCCGATGCCGTAAATTCGGAGTCTGTTCGTGAGTCGTCCGTGTCCTGGTAGATAGCGGTGATCCCGCCCTCCCAACTCAGCTCATTTGCCGCAGCGTCATTCGGAACAATGCAACAGGTCGCGACCGCAAGCAAAATGCGGCCGCTAATGCTGAAAAAACTGTGCTGGTTCAAAAAAGCATCTTCGAGTGCGGGACCGGACTAATCCAGCTTTTCTTCTGCGCCTTCGATGACCAATGGCTTAATGCGACTCATGCCGAACACAATGGCAAAATTGAGAACGCACAATGCGACCGCAAAATCCCAATAGCCAAAACCTGCTGCCGCCCCAAGCGCACCCGTAACCCAAATGCTGGCGGCAGACGCGGTGCCAGAAACATGGTCCTTACTTTTTAAAATCGCACCACCGCCGACAAACCCGATGCCGGACATCAGGCCCTGCACAATACGCGCCGTCGCGTTTGGATCGGCGCCACCGATAAACTCCTGGCTGATCAGCACATACGCACAAGCGCCGAGCGCCACGAGTGGAAACGTCCGCAGCCCCATTATCTGGCTGTTCCTTTCCCGGTCCCAGGCAACAGGCAGAGCAAGGACAAGCGCTCCGAGCAGAGTCAGGTATGGTTCAAAGGATAAATCGATCACTTCTAAGCATCCGTTTTAGTTGTTGGCAGGCGATCCATTGTAACGCCATACCTTGCTTCGGTAATCATTAACCTAGATTATAGAATACCGATTCGTATTCCCGAGGGATTAATCATAGTCAGCTTCGTCAGCATTTCCATCGATCTGTTTTGGCCAACTGGCGTCAATAAATGATACGAGACCGTCACAACCGACTCGCGATATCGTGCATCTGGTTAATCTTGTTTGCAACGTTCGCCGCAGCGCAAGACGAACAAGGCCCGTCTATCAACACCGACTCAACCGAGCCGAGTGACACTGAAATAGAAGCTCGCCTCAGCGAGATATTTGTCGAAATCGAGGGGCTTGAGGCGGTAGTTGTCCAGTCAGAAGCTGGTGTGGTCACGCTGAGTGGAACAGTACTTCGAGACTCACTCGCGATGGAAGCCGAGCGCCTCGCAGGAGCAGTAGTCGGCGTCGTGACGGTGCAGAACGAGATTCGCCGTGACGGTCGATTTATTCAACAAATCCAGCCGTTCATAGGCAAAGTATCGGCACTCGCCAAGAATTTTTTGCTGAGCCTGCCCCTGATATTGCTCGCGATAGCATTTCTGGTCTTATTCTGGTGGGTAGGCGGCTGGTTATCGCGTGTATTGCGCCTGCCAAATGCCTGGGCACCGAACCTGTTCGTCGATGAGCTTGTACGCCTGCTGATCCGACTCGCCGTTGGGCTGGTCGGATTTCTGCTCGCGGCCGAAATGCTCGGTGCCACAGCTTTGTTCGTGAGCGTCCTTGGCGGACTGGGTGTGCTGGGCCTTGCATTCGGTTTTGCCATCCGCGACACGGTCGAGAATTTCGTTGCCAGTATACTGCTCAGCCTGAGACAACCGTTCGGCGTGAACGAACACGTGGTTATTGACGGCAACGAGGGCAGAGTCGTCAGGCTGACCTCGCGCGCGACGATCATGCTGGACCTGAATGGCAATCATGTACGACTGCCAAACAGCACGGTCTACAAGAGCACTATCGTAAATTTTTCACGCAATTCCAAGCGCCGGTTTGAGTTTGATGTCGGCGTAGATACCGATGTTGAGCCGGCGATGGCTCAGAAACTTGCAGTAGAAACCCTCGAGAACATCGAAGGGGTGCTGTCAAAACCACCACCGCAGTGCATCCTGCATGCGTTAGGCGATTCGAACGTCGTGTTGCGCATGTACGCATGGATCGACCAAACGAATTCTGATTTCACGAAGACTCGAAGTGTGAGTATGGCAGCCGTGAAATTTGCCTTCGAGTCTGCGGCCATTAACATGCCGGAACCCATCTATCGACTTCGGGTAGAGAACGTGGACAACGCCGTGGTCTCCCGTGCCACGGTGACTGAGGAGACGCCGCCTGCACCCGTTCCCTCAGGTGACCTGAAACCAGATACCGCAATTACGGATCAAGTGGAACAGCAACAGGACGGCGATGACTTACTCAGCTCTGCCGCGCCACGAGAGTAAGGACCCGGATCTACGTAAAGAGTTAAGCCTCTTGCGCGCACCCTTCAAAGATGTCCTGCCAGACACAGGGCACACTAACCTGTGTTAAGGCGCCGACCAACTCGATTAAGGACAATCTACCGGTCTTCTATATCGATAAACATGAGGTAGGAAAATGAAACTCTTAGCAACTTTATTCGCGATTCTGTTCGCAGTCGGCATTAGCGGATGTAACACCATTAGTGGCGCTGGACAGGACGTAGAGGCGGCAGGCGAAGCGGTTAAAGATGCCGCTGAAGACACCAAGGACGAGCTGACCGACGACGACTGATCGTATTTGTATGGAGCTAGCATGAATTATTCGGCCACATCAATCATCGAATCAGACCGATTCATAAAACCTTATGAACTGCCTGAACTGCCGTACCAGTACAACGCGCTCGAACCGTACTGCTCGGCAGAGTCAATGGAACGTCATCACAAAGCGCATCACGCCGCCTACGTGAAAGGCGCGAACCAGACTCTGGAGCGCCTAATGGAAGCCCAGGTTGACGGGTCCTTTGACCGCATCAATGGCCTGTCCCGCGATCTGGCGTTTCATGTTTCGGGTCACATTTTGCATAGCCTCTTGTGGAATAGTATGGCGCCTGGCAACGGTACCAAACCGAGTGATGCACTCAATACAAAGATCGAGCAGGACTTCGGGAAATTCGACAGTTTTCGCCAGCAGTTTTGGGCGACAGCAAATAACCTGCAAGGGTCTGGCTGGGCCGCGCTCTCGCTTGAACCTCTTGCAAGTCGGCTGGTCATCCACCAGCTGCATGACCACCATGCAAATATGACGCCCGAATCTCAGCCACTCCTGGTATTGGATATGTGGGAACACGCATACTATGTCCAATATCAAAATCGCAAAAACCACTGGATAGAGGCGTTCTGGAATTTGGTTGACTGGCAAGCACTCTCAGAACGCTATGCCGCGTCAATCGCCGGTCCGGACTCGGGCTAGTTATATAGTGACGCTAGCCCTGACTGATGAAATCCGCAATGACCACGAGCGCATTCTAAGTCGCCTGAGACAGCTTTCTGCCCGACCTGGCATTACCGCCAATAGCGTGCGGCCCATCATGGCAGCAATCGGCGCACATCATCTTGCCGAAGAAGATACGCTCTACGATGCGCTGAAGACATTTGCACTGGCTGGAGTTGGTGAGGCAAAGGTATACCACCTGGTACTTGATGACCTGACTCACACTATTGAATGTGACCAGCTAAACGCCGAACCGCTAAGGTATCAACTACGCCTGCTCGAGCACTTATTGGAGCATCATTTTAAAGTGGAAGAAACGCAGCTGCTCGAAATTCTTGTTGGTAAGTTCTCGTTGCAGCAACAGCTGGGGTTGGGCCGAGAGTATCGTGAGCGGTATCGAAATAATATTTCAGCGCTGCAGCGGGCGGGTCCGCGGTTTCACTTGGCGCCTGTTGTGGTCGAAGACCCGTAGATGAAGATGGCAGCGCCCCTCGAAAGCTCAGGGGCATGCCGGTAAATCGCTTGGGTCAAACGCTGCGGCGAAAGTACGCAACAGCGGCTAATATCAAGCCTACTACGAAAACAATCCACGCAATATTCGTTGCTGCGCCGGCAATGCCGGAAAAACCGAGTACGGCCGCAATAATTGCGATAATTAAAAAAGTTACTGCCAGATTGATCATTCACTCTCTCCAGGTGGGTGAAGCTTATCAAGTGTGAATGATATCAGTGAGATACGACGCACGGCGTTAACCTATGTTATTCGTTGATCGTCGTACAACCTGTTTACGCAGCCCGCCATTCTCAAAACGCCTGTAAAAATTTGCTCCGGATCGTTGGACCTCTTACCGCAGCAGGCGTATGGTGCTCGACTGGGAGAGCCAAAAAATAAAATCCACATCGCGCTTTCCATCACAGTACATTTCGGCACATGCCAGAGGCGTAGTTGGATGAAATTGACCGTTGCCAACTCGCCATTTGCGACGCGTATTTCGCGGCATTTCGAAGTCAAAGCAAGTGACCTCGAAGAGTTTGAGAGCTTGAAGTTTCGGCAAGCCTCGTATGCACGCGGGGCGGATGTCCTGGAGCGAGGCGCGAACATGAAGCAGGTCATATTGCTGGTCTCGGGCTGGGCGATTCGGTGTCGCTACACGCCCGAAGGGATGCGGCAAATTGTGCATATACTCTTGCCCGGCGACATCGTCACGCCGAGTGTATTCGTCACCCAACGGAGCGACCACGGCATCACAGCGTTGTCGGACGTTGTAGTGCGCTTTGTTGATCCGAGCGACATGCAAACGTTGTTTTCAAAAACCAAGACTCTTGCTGCTGCATTCTGGTGGGCAGCAGAGCAGGAACACGGGATGCTGCGAGAGCAGATCGTCCGACTGGGTCGCCGCTCGGCACTGCAGCGCGTTCCGCACTTGTTTCTTGAATTGCACAGGCGACTATTCCTGGTCGGCCAGGCGACCGCAGAAGCATTTATTCTGCCGCTGACTCAAAATGACATTGCTGACACGCTGGGGTTGTCCAACGTGCACGTCAATAGAACGCTCAAAAAGCTGGTCGCGGGCGGGTACATCGACTATGCAGGCTCGGTGATTCAGATTCGCGACAGTCGGCGCTTGGCAGAACTTTGTGATTTCGATTTGGCGCACTTACATTTGGATAGCACGATAGCGACTGAGAGAGCCGCCGGCGCCGTATGAAAAAACTGCAAACGGGAATCGCGGGTCTTGACGAAGTTACCGGTGGTGGAATACCGCGAAGTCGCCCTACATTAATCGCCGGCGGCGCCGGCTGCGGGAAGTCGCTACTTGCCCTGAGCATTGCTGCGCATGCCGCTGATACACTCGGCGAACCAGCCGTATTTATGTCCTTCGAAGAGCAACCGTCCGACATCGTGATCAACGCGAGATCGATTGGCATCGATTTGGAACGGCTAATGGAGTCCGGCTTGCTGGAACTCGACTACGCCGGTGGCGGCATGGACTCGCCGCAGGAGATTGGCAACTATAGTCTGGACGGCCTGTTGATCCGCCTGGGGGCCGTGGTTGATGAGTCCGGCGCCAGAATCGTGGCGATGGACACGATCGAAACGCTGTATACGATGTTCGAAAACTCGCGCCTCATTCGCCGGGAGTTGGCACGGCTTTTTCGCTGGTGCAAAGAACGCTCGATAACTTTGATTGTTACCGGAGAAGCGGGACAACAATCCTTAACCCGATATGGGCTGGAGGAATACGTATCTGACTGCGTGATCTTTCTGACGCATACCGTAACCAGCGACCTTTCGACACGGCGATTGAGGATCATCAAGTATCGCGGCGCCAAGCATGGCACGAACGAATTTCCATTCATCATTGACGACCATGGCCTGCAGGTCATGCCGATTACGGCCGCCGAGCTCGATCACGTGGTCAGTACCGAGTATAGGTCTACCGGCATGCAGCGAATTGACCAACTGCTGGGGGGCAAAGGCCTCAGGCAGGGAAGTACAGTTTTGCTCAGCGGCAAACCTGGCGCTGGCAAGACCAACCTGGCGATGACCGTTGCACAGGCTGCTGCCGGCCGCGGCGAAAAGGTGGTGTACTTTAATTTTGAGGAATCGCCCAGCGAGCTGGCATCGAATGTCTCGAGTGTCGGAATCGACATCCGCGAAAATTTAGAATCGAAGCGACTTATCTTGAGTTGTGCTCGACCCACATTGCACAGCCTTGAGCACCATCTCGTCGAAATGTATCGCGTAATGGACGAAACCCGCCCGTCACTGGCGATTATTGATCCGCTGAGCGGGCTGTACTCGGCTGGATCACGGGCTGACGTATTCCGCACACTCATACGTCTGGTCGATACATTGAAAAGCCGGCAGATAACCGTGTTGGCGACACTCAATCAACGCGCTGCAGCGGTTGAGACTTCCGACTTTGACATTGCCCCAATGTCTGACGTATGGATACATCTTGACAATGACATAGCGGCCATCGCTTTTCAGCGCACTATCGAAGTCGTCAAGGCCCGCGGCCTGAACCACCATCGCGGCAGTCTGGCTTTTGAAATCAGCCCAAATGGCCTGCAATTCGGAGACGACCGAAACGATTCGCTGGAAGCAACAGATGCAGGGCACCGATCGTGAACACCGGTTGGCGCCTCAGTCTGTTTGTCGCTGGCGTTGCGCCAGAGTCGGTGCGTGCACGCTCGAACCTGGACGCCCTGATCAGCACCTACCTGAGCGACGTCGAGGCTCAGATCGAAGTAATCGATCTCCTTGAAAAGCCAAGTATTGCTCGGGAGAGAAATATTCTTGCGCTGCCAACGCTTATTCGGGAAACACCGGAGCCAGTAACACGAGTCGTTGGTGACCTCTCGGATGTTGAACGACTATGGTCGGTACTACAGGTATCGTAATAATATCGATCTTGTTCTATACGCAGGGGAACTAGTTGCTCGACACCATTATCAGCATCAGCGAACCACTGGTCTATATATTCGGCTTCGCGAGTGCCGTGTATGCGCTATATCAGGCTAAACCGGCACAAAGTACAACCGCATGGATACTGGCTCTAATATTCGTGCCGTTTGTTGGCGTGCCCCTCTATTGGGCCTTCGGTCGCAGCAGATACTTCGGCTATGTAGAGACCTTGCGTGAGTTCAATGAGCGCACCGAATCTTTGCAACACGAGTTGCAGCAGAAAATCGGTGACGATTTCGCCTGCGCTTCGACTCAATCAACGGATGCTCGCTTGAGATCCGAAACCAAAGCGTTTGAATACCTGGCGGACTCCGTTTTTACGCGTGGCAATGATGTCCAGCTGTTAATTGATGGGGATGCTGTGTTCGAGAGTGTTTTTGCAAGCATTGAGTCGGCAAAAAAATATGTACTCGTGCAGTTCTACACAATCCGCGACGATGAGGTCGGTAAACAACTCAAAGAAAGGTTACTTGCGGCGCGGCAACGCGGCGTCACAGTATTCTTGCTTTATGATTACATCGGCTCGTTATCCCTTTCGGAAAGTTATATCGAGGAGCTGCGCAGCGCTGGCGCTAACGTGTCCCCTTTTTCCGGGCAAAGATCAGTGTTCGGGCGCTTCCGGCTAAACTTTCGCAACCATCGCAAAGTAGTAGTCGCGGACGGCGAGGTTGGTTTCACCGGCGGCCTCAACGTAGGCGATGAATACCTGGGACGTGACAGCAAAATTGGCAACTGGCGCGATACCCATATGCGCATCCGAGGACCCGCGGCCATGGACCTGCAAATGTCATTTGCAAGAGACTGGTACTTTGCCACCCAGTCGGTAATTGACGAAACCCAATGGACACCGGCCTGTAACGAGCCGGGCGCCGACGTTATTATCGCGAGTCCCGGGCCACACGACTTAAAAAGGGACTGTGGCTTGTTGTTTGCACACTTGATAGGTATCGCCAAAAGTCGAGTGTGGATTGCGACACCCTATTTCGTACCGGATGAGCGGGTCATTGCGGCCCTGCAACTGGCGATCATGCGCGGCGTCGATGTCCGAATTATCGTTCCGAGAGCAACTGACAATCCCTTATTCAAATTTGTCCCCTTCGTGTTTATCGGCAGCGTCCTGAGCGCCGGTGGCCGAGTTTATTTTTACGAAGATGGTTTCCTGCACCAGAAAACCATGTTGGTGGACGATCAATACGGAGTGGTCAGTACTGCCAATTTTGACAATCGTTCGTTCTTTTTGAACTTCGAGATTAGCTGCGTCGTAAGAGACAAACCGTTCTGCGCGGCTGTCGAGAAGATGCTCGAGGGTGACCTGAGTGAATCAACGGAAATTTCAATTGACACTCTTGAGAATCGAAAGGTTTGGCAAAAACTGGCAACGCAAGCGACACGGTTGCTGGCACCACTCCTTTGAACGACTAAGGCTATCGTAGTGTGCAGGCGCTGCTTTTAAGTCATTCTTCTATTTGCAAGAGGCGGCGAATAAACAGCCTGACGCCGTTGTCGGAAGTGTCCGACGGCACTCTATCCGGCGTGTACTGCTCGCCCAATTTCGCAAGCGCAGCGTGAATCTCTTTGAGTAAAACCGCCGCTCGACCAGTGCGGTTGTCGGCAGCGATCATACCTTCGCCCTCGGCAACCATGAGTTGTCGCGTATTGCGTTCCCACGCCTGCAGCAATTCGATTTTCTCGTCGTCCCGGAGCGCGTATGTGCGGCTTACAGCGCTCGGCGAGTCGTAGTGGAGATCGGGATCCGCTAAAGCTTCTTTCCAGTTTTTGGCGCTCATGATTATTCGGTCAGCCGCACAAATAAATATGTCGGTCATTTTGACCAACCGGCAGCACTCGCGCATTAACCTAAATCAATGCGGGATGCCGCTGCAGGCAAGGCGTTTGGCATCCCTAAGTGACAAATCCGACGGAAAGATCGGGTATCCTTGCAAGCGGATGGTACTCACGCGTTGAAAAGCACAATCGTAAACTGGTGGTTATACATCCGCGCAAGCTATTGGTTTATTCCTTCGCTAATGGCCGCAGGTGCGATAATCGCCTCGATTGTTATCGTTCGAGTCGATACGCGGTTCGGCAACGCCTGGCTCAGCGACTACCAGTGGATGTATGTGAACCAACCGGCCGGGGCACGCGCGCTGTTGTCGACGGTTGCCGGGTCGATGATTACCGTCGCAGGTGTGACATTTTCGATGACGCTCCTCGCCGTGTCGCATGCAAGTGCCCAGATCGGGCCGCGGCTGCTGGCAGGGTTCATGCGTGATAAGGGCAATCAGTTCACGCTGGGAACGTTTATTGCCACCTTCCTGTACTGCCTGATGGTGCTGCGAGCAGTACAGGAAGGTGTCGACGGTGACGCAGATACAGCAATCTCCACATTCGTTCCGCATATCGCGATTCTGTTTGCAGTCGCTCTGACGCTTCTCAGTGTGGCGGTTCTGATCTACTTTATTCATCACGTGCCGCAATCGATCAGCGTTTCAAACGTCATCGGACGGGTCGGCGATGATCT
>JBBKWL010000028.1:0-2933 GCA_037968975.1 Woeseiaceae bacterium
TGGTTGAAGTGGGTGGTCCCAAGTGTGATGTTGGTCGTACTCGGCGTTTATGTGGCGAGCAACATCGAGTTTTAGCTCAATAATTAAGGAATAAGAATGGCTCGTAAGTTTTCAACTCGTGCAATTCACGACGGTGAAGGTTGGGATAAGTCGACCGGCGCTCACAATACCCCTATTTACCAAACGGCCACATTCGCGTTCGAGACTGCCGAGGGCATGGCGGCCGCCATCATGGATGCTCCGTTAGACAGTTTCTTTTATTCGCGAACATCCAATCCAACGACCGCGGCGCTAGAGAAAAAAATGGCATCGTTGGAAGGCGCTGAGGCAGCATTGGTTACGTCATCAGGAATGGCTGCAGTTGCGATCTCAGTTCTCATATCGGCGAGAGCGGGCGAGCACGTCATCGTGACGAATGACCTTTTTGTGATAAGTCGCCAATTTTTTGAAGTAGATTGCCCGGCAATGGGTATCGAAGTATCGATGGTTGACGTGCGAAATTTGAAGGAAGTCGAGGATGCTGTTCAACCCAACACAAAGGCGTTGTTCGTCGAGACGGTAACTAACCCCAATATACACATCTCAGATATCGCGGCGTTTCGCTCGATCGCTGACAAGCACGATCTGATATTGATTGCCGACAACACGTTCCTGAGTCCGTATCTATCCAGACCTATTGAGCAGGGCTCCGATATCGTGCTGCATTCAGCCACTAAATATATCAGCGGACACGGCGACACCGTTGCCGGAGTTTTAGCCGGGTCGAAGAAGAACATGGACAAAGCGCGATTGAAGTTGGATTCGTTCGGTCAATGTCTGAGTCCAATTGCATCCTGGCTGGTGATGCGCGGGGTGCGTACTTTGCCGCTGCGAATGCGTCAGCATTCTGCTAACGCTCAGGCGCTGGCTGAGTATCTGGAAGGACACGAGCTCGTGGAGTGGGTGAAATATCCCGGATTAAAGAGCCATCCGCAGTATGCGCTCGCTAAGTCATCTTTGCCCAATGGCTGTGGTGGAATTGTCAGTTTTCGGATCAAAGGTGGGAAAGACGAAATGAATCGGTTTGCGAATAGCCATAAACTTTTTGGCAAGGGCGTTAGTTTGGGCGACGTGTTCACGCTGGTGTATCCACAGCCCTGGCGAGACAACCTGATTCGAATATCCGTCGGCTGTGAAGATGCGGGCGATATTATTGAAGAGTTTGAGAAGGCGCTCGCTGCAGTGTAAGACCTGGGTCAACCCTGCCGTGGCCAATAACAAGTCGCACCTGGTTGTATTCGCCGACAGGACGAGTGTCATTGTGAAGGGTAGTTGTACTAGAATTTCCGTGATATCGATTCCATCGCAGGGTCTCTAAACGCGACCTTCGAATAGACGCAAGTACGCTGCAGATAACGAAGGATTCGAACTATGGATCGACGCAGTTTTTTGCTGGCCGCCGCGGCGATGGCCGCCGGTTGCTCTCGAACGGCTGAGACAGGGGTGACGGAAATGACCAGAACCGCACCGTTGGGAATTCAGTTGTATTCGGTCCGCGTTCTTATGGCGGCCGACGTCACCGCGACGCTGGAACTGATTGCCAGCACGGGCTATCGGGAAGTTGAGTTTGCTGGTTATTTTGACTACAGCCCGGCAGATCTCAAAGCGATACTGGCTGCCGTCGGTCTGCAGGCGCCGTCGGCGCACCTGCCTTACAGCGCATTCCTTGAGAGCCCGGAGAAAGTGCTGGAGCACGCAACAGCGATGGGACATCAGTTCGTCGTAGTACCTTGGTTGGATCCCGAATCGCGAAGTCTCGATCACTATCGCGCGCATGCAGAGAACTTCAACCGCTGGGGTGAGCTGTGCAAGGGTGCCGGCATACAGTTTGCGTATCACAATCATCAGTTCGAATTTGAAGAAACCGAAGGCACGCTGCCGTTTGACCTGTTGTTGGCTGAAACGGATCCGTCGCTGGTGCAGTTCGAACTCGATCTCGCCTGGGCACGTGCGGCCAAAGCCGATTCAGTCGCCTATTTCAAAGCGTGGCCGGGACGATTCCCGATGTTGCATATCAAGGACGTTGATGCGAGTGGCAACGAGGCGGATATCGGTGACGGCGACGTCGCGTTTGCATCGATATTCGAATATCTCGATACAGCGGGCGTCAAACACGGCTTTATCGAGCGCGACAATTCGAAAGACGTCAACTATTCGTTGCAGCACAATTTTGACGCAATTGAACCGCTTTGGACATCACATATGGGTTCAAAGACTTAGGACGACACGCCAATGAGAACAATTAAGGGACCGGCCATCTTTCTCGCGCAGTTCGCGGGCGATGAAGCGCCTTTTAACTCGCTGGACAGTATCGCCCAATGGGTGTCGAGCCTTGGATTCGTCGGCGTGCAGATGCCAAGCTGGGACGCTCGCTTGTTCGACCTCGAGAAAGCAGCAGAGAGCAAGACCTATTGCGACGAGGTTCTGGGTACCCTGGAAAAGCATGGTCTGCAGCTGACGGAATTGTCGAGCCACTTGCAGGGCCAGTTGGTCGCGGTGCATCCGGCATATGACCAGATGTTTGATGGTTTCGCGGCGGAGTCTGTGCGCGGCAATCCGTCGGCACGCCAGGCCTGGGCCGTTGACCAGCTATTGAAAGCTGCCAAGGCGTCAGAAAATCTCGGGCTGGAGAATCATGCGACCTTTTCCGGCGCGCTCGCCTGGCCATACTTGTACCCATGGCCACAACGGCCGGCCGGGCTGGTCGAGACGGCGTTTGATGAGCTGGCGAAGCGCTGGCAGCCGATTCTGGACGCGTTTGACGACGCGGGCGTCAATTGCTGCTATGAAATTCATCCAGGTGAGGATCTGCATGACGGCGTGACCTTCGAGATGTTTCTTGAGCGCGTGAATAATCATCCGCGCTGCCAGATGTTGTACGACCCGAGCCATTA
>JBBKWL010000029.1:0-6204 GCA_037968975.1 Woeseiaceae bacterium
ATCTCATCGTATTCATCGACGCCGAAACCAACCGAAAAAACATGCGTCTTTTCGCCCTGAACATCGGCAAGGAGACCTGCAATCGTGGAACTGTCAAGCCCACCGCTGAGAAAGTCTCCCGTCTCGAGATCAGGGTAAAGATTTTCTATCGCACACCTTAGGAGCGGTAAAGTTGATTGTCGGAGCTGATCTATGTTGACGTTATTATTGCGCGAGAAATCGGGCTGCCAATAACGTGTTTCAGCATTACCTTTTTCTGAAAACTCGACCAACGTCCCGGGCAGCACCTTGCTGACGTCTTTGAATACAGAATCAGGCGCAGCAACCATGTGGTTGTACATAAAGTTGAATAACGCCTGGTTCGCTAATTCCGGCTTTGAACTCAGGGCATGCGCCACGTTGCTCGCGGACGTGCCGATTGCGATCCAACCCCCGGTTCGGCCCCAACACAGTTTCTCGATACCCATCCGGTCGATCGCAATAATACATCTGCGAACAGCAGGGTTTACGATTGTGAGCGCAAATGGTCCCCGAATCTCAGCGACGATTTTACTGCCCCTGGATAAATATGCGTCCAGTATGTGGGCTGCGACTGCCGGCATGTCTGCTTGGGAATTGAACCTGGGATAACCACTGAGCCAAATTGCACCCTTATCTGTCTTGTGAGTTGCAGACCGGGATATTGAATCGAATGGCAGCGGTCCCTGGTCAGCGTGGGATCGGTTAATATGCGGTGGTATCGACGCGCCGTCGAAGGCGATTTGTCCAGCTATGTCTGTCATTCTCAAACCTGTTTGAAGAACGGGGCATCCTACGGGGTTTAAATGACCAAAACCATGAACAAGATCAGGTATTTTGGCGCGAAGCTAGCGTATCATTTGACACTAGTTTCACAAACCAGTCGACCGAATGATTCGGCGCTTCGCCGATCCAGCAATGATTTATGATTGAATTCGCGTTTTGGATTTCAGCCGCGTTGGTGGTGTACGTGTACTTGGGATATCCGGTGCTGGTATACATCTATTCTCGACCAAGGCCGGTGCATAATCGCGACCTGCCGGAAGAATTGCCGACGGTCACGTTGTTGATTTCGGCGTTCAACGAAGAGGCTTGTATATCGGACAAGCTTGAGAACAGCCTGGCACTCGATTACCCAACAGATCGACTGCAGATCATCGTATTATCGGATCAATCCAGTGATCGTACCGATGAGATCGTAGAGAGTTTCCAGGGGCGGGGCGTCGCGCTACTGCGCATGACCGAGCGCGGTGGAAAAACGTTAGGACTCAATGACGGTGTCAAAAACTCCTCGAGTGATTTCGTTGTATTCTCAGACGCGAACGCGATGTATCGACACGATGCAATTCGGGCGTTGATCGCACCATTCACAAATCCGAAAGTGGGTGCAGTGATTGGCCAATCAACTTATGCTGACGCAGAGTCGGATGCAGGTGAATCTGAATCCTTGTATTGGAAATATGAAACATGGATTAAAGTCCTTGAGAGCCGCGCGAGTTCCGTGGTTGGCGGCGACGGAGCAATCTACTCAGTTCGACGGTCACTTTTCAAGCCGATGGCTGCTGATGTCCTGTCGGATTTCGTGAATCCTCTGCAAGTCGTCGAACAAGGGTTTCAATGTGTATTTGAGCCCCGCGCGGTTTCTGTCGAAGGTGTTGCGGAAAGCTTCGACAAAGAATTCAGCCGCAAGGTCCGAATAGTCAATCGCGCCTGGCGCGCGACGATGTCGATGAAACATCTGTTGAATCCATTGCGATACGGCATATTTGCATGGCAACTCTTTTCTCATAAGTTGTTGCGTTGGCTGGTGCCGGCTTTTCTGCTTCTGCTGCTTATAACAAACATCATATTGATCGAAAACGGCACATTTTATCGGCTGTTTTTTCTAGCTCAGATTTTCTGTTACGGTTTGGCGGCGCTCGGCGCGATTTTACGAAAAAAAGCCAACCTTGGTTTGCTATTGTACGTTCCATATTATTTCTGCCTGGTCAACATAGCGAGCGCCCGTGGGATTATGCAGGCATATCAGGGCAAAACGTATACCACATGGTCGACAGCGCGAGCCCATGACCGGCACGACAAAAATTAGTTTTCCTACAAAGTGAAGAACCACTAAATGATAAATGAAGTAAGAGAGATATTGCGAAATACGCTGCAACTGGGTGACCGCGCAGATGAGCTGACGTCTGAGTCATCACTTATTGGTGCGATACCAGAGTTCGATAGTATGGCGGTCGTTACTGTACTTACGATGGTCGAAGATGAGTTCGGTGTCGAAATAGATGATGATGAAGTTTCTGCCGAGATTTTCGAGACTGTAGGGAGCCTGGTTGAGTTCGTGACTCTGAAGACGAGCGCTTGACAGCGGAAATATTCGAGCCATTTTTTCTCAATACGCTGCACGGACGCGTATTTTGTCTGTACCGCGCTCCAAAAAATGCGAAAGATTGCGTCTTATTCGTTCCTCCGTTCGCCGAAGAAATGAATAAATGTAGAAAACAAATTACCGCTATGGCAACGGCGCTCGTGGCGCGAGGTCGAGCCACGCTCCTGCTTGATTTGTACGGGACTGGTGACAGTGCGGGCGAATTTTCGGACGCCACTTGGCAGTTTTGGATGGATGATGTTAACGCGGCGGTCGAATGGGCGCGTAGTCGTAATAGCCCGGTGCAGGATTTGATAGCAGGGCGGCTCGGATGCATTCTCGCCGCTGATGCGCTACGGGATTCCGACTATCGAGTTCAAAGCTCCATATTTTGGCAGCCAGTCTTGACAGGCAAACAGTTCATGACGCAGTTCCTGCGGTTACGGGTGGCCGCATCGATGATGAGTAGTAGCGGGAAGGAAACCGTGAGCGACCTGAAACTCCGTCTCGCAGATAACGAAACAGTGGAGATAGCGGGATATGAGCTGTCACCGACTCTTTTTGCGGGAGTTGAAAGTGTTGACCTCTTGCAGACAGTGACTGCCCACCTTGGGAGTGTTCAAGTCGTGGAGATCGGCAGTGCACGAGATAACGGGTTGTCTCCAGCAGGCCAACGTTTGGTTGCGTTTGCAAACTCCCGTGGGATGACCGCAAGCGGCGAAAGACTGGAAGGCGAGCCATTTTGGTCGGCGACAGAAATTGTTGTGAACGACGAGTTAGCTCGGGTCAGTGCCGAACATATTATTGGGCGGGCTACAAGTGAAGAATGAATCACCAGTAGTCTTTGACGTCAGTGGTGATCGATTGATTGGTATCTGTCATGCGGGCGATGCTAGCGCAAAAACCGGTGCTGTTATCGTTGTCGGTGGTCCCCAGTATCGTGTTGGAAGCCATCGGCAATTCGTATTGATGGCACGCTCGTTGGCTGCCGCGGGCTTGCCGATCTTGCGGTTCGACTATAGAGGTATGGGTGATTCAGAGGGCGATATTCGTTCCTTCGAACATGTCGATCAGGATATCGAGGTCGCCGTCAGTTTTCTTATAGCTTCGAGTCCCAACATTGAAGGCGCTGTTCTAATTGGGTTGTGCGATGCGGCCTCGGCAATCTCGATTTACGCGAGTCAGGATGACCGAGTGCGTGGAACGGTTCTCATCAACCCATGGGTGCGAACGCAGTCAGGTGAAGCCCGGTCTTTTGTCAAGCACTATTACTTGCAGCGTCTGTTGCAACGAAATTTCTGGGAAAAATTACTGACTGGCCACTTGAATGTCGGCACCTCACTGCGTCAATTCATTCAGGCATTAGCTCAATCTAGCAACAATTCTGCATCAAGTCGGGAGACGCCAATCAATATGGAAAAATCGTTTATTGACCGAATGTCGAGCGGTCTAAATGATTTCGAGAGGCAAGTTCTGATTTTGATCAGCGGACGCGACCTGACTGCACGAGAATTTGAAGATTTATGTGCCAGCGACTCTGAATGGCGGCGTATATTAAATCGGATCAACATTACGGTGAGGCGTATAGCAGATGCAGATCATACTATGTCTTCCAGAGTGCATTTGGAAACCGCAAGCTCTGCGATTAGTGACTGGATCGCGAACGACCTGTCCGGCTAGGAGATTCGCTTCTTGATGCCCTTTAGAAAGCCGAGAAAATTTCCTCTAAAGCTTGAGCGCAAATAAAGAAAATGGTCTGAATGCGTTCGAACATTCTTAGTCCATGCGAGTTTGTGGCGATCCGTATCACCGAGAAAATCAAATTCAGAAGCGTTCAGACTAAATGCGTGTTGGATCGCACTATCGATTACAAGTGCTCCTGGCGATAGTTCTGAAAAGCGCGTATCAAAGGAGGTCTTCATTTGGCCAACCCAGCCATTCCAGACACAGCAAAGATTGTAGGCGATGGGTTTGTCTTCATGAAAAAGCACGTTGGCGAACAATGCGTGTTTCGATAACAGGTTCGGTAGCAGAGATTCGTGGTAGCGGCGTTCTTTATTTCTTTCGAATATTGAAACGCCTGCATCCTTTTTCCAGCTATTTTCCTCTATAACTTGAATCGCATTGAATAGCTTTGAATACTCTTCTGGCTTATCGAACCAAAGCATTCGCAAGGTGTTTGAGCCTTTGAGTGACTCGGCACGCTTTCTCAGTTTATATCGGAATTTTTTGGACTTGGATGCAATCAGCTCATCCCAACTTCCGGTCAATGAGAGGAATGGGCTCGCCTCGCCCGGTATTGTAATAACTCGGAATTCAGAAGTATTTGGGTTTTCGACGAGATATATTGCCAATTCAGCGTCGTCCTGTATTCCCGCAAGGTGTATTACAGCCGCATCCCTGCGCGATGCATGGTCGACCAACAGCTCAATGGCGAGCCTGGGGTCTAACTTGGAAAGCAAACGATTGTGATATGACACACTGTTACTAACCAGGCCCAAAGAGCGGAGCCGTAAGCCCCAGTATCGCACTTTGGAGACGTGAGTCGGAAAGACCCCCATCATTTCGCCGCCGATTTTCGCTGTCAGCAATTCGACATTAGCGGCGAAATCGTGGCTTTCCGCGGTAATCGTCGTCCAGTCCGGGTACAGGCTTGAGTTGGCACCAATCACCTGAGCCAAATTTTCCCAGTCCCTCCGGAGACTTTCGTCAAGATCGCGCAGCGTGCCGGACTTTTTTTCTATCGTAGATGTCATGACACTCATGCAAATGTGGATGATTCGGGTCGGAATGAGTCGCAAAGTCTGACACACTATCGGCGAATCTCAAGTCACATTGTCGATTGAGATGCCGATCACTCACAGAACGCAGTTGCAGGCTTATGATTAGAGAATTCGCACGCGCAATAACCACCAATTTAGGTGAGCTATGATTACCAGTGTTCCGAAATAGTTGTAGCGAATGGGACAATCAATGGAGAATCCTGACATCCGGCCTTCCGAAATTGCGACCAGCCACCCGGAATTGCGGTTTTCGGATATTTTTCCTCGCAGCTCTCTGAAATTCGAACGTGTGGTACGTGGTATTGATATTGATTTTACTTTCGACGGGCGCGCAGCGTTGTTTCAGCTGTTTTCGAGTATCCGAACCTCAGATCGCAGCACAGTCCTGCTACCAGCTTTTCATTGTCCTACGGTGGTTGAGCCGGCAATTCGAGCCGGGTTTTCCGTGCGTTTCTTTCGGGTCAGAAAGGATCTGTCCATAGACATAGACGATTTTCTGCGGTGCCTGGACGCCAGCATGGCCGCTGCTTTGGTTATCAACTACTTTGGATTTCCGGCAAATATCGACGAGATACGCGTCGCGTGCAAGGAGAATAGTACGTTGCTGATCGAAGATTGTGCGCATTCTTTTCTGGATGCAAGTCCGGTACAGCTGGCAGGCGGGAGAGCAGATTTCGCAGTCTTTAGTTTTAAAAAATTGGTTCCATCGAGCGTAGGTGGTGGAATTCGAAGCAACGTTTCTGAGCCGAATATTGTAACCAACCTGGTACGCCCACCGACTTACAATTCCATCGTGACTCTGAAACGGCAGATTGATCAGGCGATTAAGCAATCCAATAGTCGTGTACTCGCCAATCTACAGAAGGGTGCCGACGCGGCGTATGCGCTGTTTAAAAAACAGAGCAGTAACGAGGGTAGCGCCTCGGATGGAACAGGCAACAGCGTTGGTGGCGACTACTCATTCGACGAAAGATTGGTGAACTCTCGAATACCTCGCTTCGCCCGGCATATTCTCAGTGTCGCCAGGCTCGATGAACT
>JBBKWL010000030.1:0-5848 GCA_037968975.1 Woeseiaceae bacterium
TTCTCTTCCATCAATTCGATGTCACCACGACTTTCGACGTTGAGCCGCACCACAGGTTCTGTGTTTGACATGCGAATGTTAAATCGCCAGTTTTCGAACTCGAAGCTGTAGCCATCCAGATCGTCAACACTCAGGGCATCTTTTGCATATCGATCGTGCAGGTTTTGCAGCGTCCGGGCTGCATCATCTACTTTCCGGTTGATTTCGCCACTGGCGGGAAACTTCGCCTGTCGCTCGCTCACCAGGGCTGAGAGTGACTTGCCAGTCTTCGATATGATCTCCGCCACCAATAGCCACGGAATCATGCCGCTGTCGGCGTAGGCGAAATCCCGAAAATAGTGATGCGCGCTCATTTCTCCGCCATAAACCGCATCTACCTCACGCATGGTTTCTTTAATGAATGAGTGACCGGACTTGCTCTGCACCGCTATACCGCCGGCCGCCTCCACAATGTCCAGTGTGTTCCAGGTCAATCGCGGATCGTGAATGATACTGGCGCCAGGATTGCTGGCGAGAAGACTCTCAGCGAGCAGACCTACAATATAATAGCCCTCGATGAAGCCACCCTTTTCATCGAACAGGAAACATCGGTCGAAATCTCCGTCCCAGGCAATCCCCATATCCGCCCCGTAGCGCACGACCGCGTCCGCTGTCGCCGCCTGGTTTTCGAGCAGCATCGGATTCGGAATGCCATTCGGGAAGGTGCCATCCGGCGGGTAGTTGATTTCAATCAACTCGAACGGTAAATCAGGAGCCAGCCCATCCACTGCGATTCCAGCACCACCGTTACCCGGATTTACAACGAGCTTGAGCGGCTTGAGATTTGGCACATCGACATAGCCGAGCAGGTGTTCGATGTAATGGTCGAAAATATTTACTGGCGCGTGAGCACCGCGCTTTTTGGTCTTCAACCGATCGTCCGACTCCGCCAGCGCGCGGATGTCCTGCAATCCCGAATCGGCACTCACCGGGCGCGCATTTTCACGCACGATCTTGAGACCGTTGTAGTCCGCCGGATTATGACTGGCCGTCACCATGATCCCGCCATCAGCCTCCAGGTAGTCGGTCGCAAAGTAGACCATCTCGGTGCCACCCAGCTGGATGTCGAGCACCTCTGCGCCTGCGTCGCGAATACCGTTTGCTACGGCCTCCGACAGCTCGGCACTCGACAGGCGGATATCCCGGCCCAGCACCATTTTCTTCGCATTGAGAAACTGTGCGGTTGCATTACCGACTCGATACGCAACGTCAGGGTTGAGCTGATCCGGAATGCGACCGCGAATGTCATAAGCTTTGAAACAATCAATTTGTATTGGCATTAGGTATTAGTACCTTCTCTTCCGTAGTTATCTTCCAGACGAACAATGTCGTCCTCTCCCAGGTATTCGCCGCATTGGACTTCGATGATGTGCGCTGGCTCGTCAAATGGATTTGCGATGCAATGCACGTCGCCGATGGCGATGTAGGTTGATTCGTTCACCCCCAGGTCAAATTCTTCGTCGTTGCGAGTGATGCGCACTTTGCCACGCACCACCACCCAGTGTTCGGCGCGCCTGGCGTGTTTTTGCTTCGACAACACAGCACCTGGATTTACAATCAGACGCTTGACCTGAAAACCGTCGTCTTCATCAATGCTGTCGTAACTGCCCCACGGCCTGAATACCTGTCGGTGCAATTCTGCTTCACCCCGATCCTGCGAATTGATTTGCTCTACCACCTGTTTGATGTCCTGCGCGCGTTCCTTGTTGATAACCAGCACCGAATTCTTGGTCTGCACAACCACGATATCCTCAACACCGACCGCCGCCACCAACATATTCTCAGCGCGAACAAACGAGTTCTTGCACTCATGTGCTATGACATCACCGTCGAGCGTGTTGCCGTCAGCATCTGACTCGCGCGCGTCGTGCAGGCTCGCCCAGTCGCCGACATCGCTCCAACCCGCGTCAAGAACCACCATTGCTGCGTGCTCGGTTTTCTCCATCACCGCATAGTCGATCGAATCTTTGGGACACAGCAGAAAGTCGGATGCGGCTGGCCAGATAAAACCATGCTGTTCCTTACGGTTCTTAACGCTCATTGCGACGTTCTGGCAGATCTCGGGTGCCAGCTTCTGCAACTCGTCGAGATAGGTTTTTGCACTGAACAGGAACATGCCGCTATTCCAGAAGTGCTGGCCGCCCGCAACGTAATTGCGGGCCGTTTCGAGGTCCGGTTTTTCGACGAAAGACATGACTGGCACATGTTTGCTGCCATCCGGTCTTGCTTTGACATAGCCGTAGCCGGTTTCGGGTCGGGTGGGCAGGATGCCGAAAGTCACCAGATTGCCTTCGTTGGCAGCGTGAACTCCGCGCAATACAGCGGCCTGAAATTCTGCGACGTCTTTGACGACGTGGTCCGCTGGCATCACCAGCAACAGGGTCTCGGGATCCGATTCAGCAGCCAGGCAAGCCGCAAGTCCTACGGCGGGCGCTGTGTTGCGACCCTCTGGTTCGAGAACGATATGGGCCTTTCTGTTAACTGATTGCAATTGTTCGGCGACCAGAAACCGGTGTGCCTCGTTGCAAACCAGGATGCAATCCTCGGCCACACCCTGCATACCATCGAGTCGCAGCGCTGTGTCCTGCAACATCGTCGTATTCTGATTGACGAGCGGTAGAAGTTGTTTCGGGTACATCGCCACCGAATACGGCCACAGGCGCGTGCCGGAACCGCCCGACATGATGACCGGAACAATCGTTGCTGATTTTGCACTCACTTGCCACCGCCTTCTCGAAACCAGGCATAAGTACTGGCAATGCCTGCGGCCAATGGCGTCGATGGCTGCCAGCCCAGCGTATTGATACGCGCGGTATCGAGCAGTTTGCGCGGCGTACCGTCGGGCTTGCCAGCGTCATACTCGATGCCGCCCGGATACTCCACCAGATCTTTTATAAGCTCTGCCAGTTCCGCAATGCTGATGTCTTTGCCCCACCCTACGTTGATGATTTCCGCCTCATTATAGTTCTGCATGAGAAACACGCACGCATCGGCGAGATCATCCACATGCAGGAATTCACGTTTTGGGCTGCCACTACCCCAAACCGGGACACTCTCTGCGCCCGTTTCCCTGGCTTCGTGAAACTTGCGCATCAGTGCCGGCAGCACGTGCGAGTTCTCCAGATCAAAATTGTCACCCGGACCATACAGATTCGTGGGCATAAGCGAGATCGCATTAAAGCCGTATTGCTTTCGATAGGCCTGACACATCTTGATGCCAGCGATTTTGGCGATGGCATACCATTCGTTGGTCTGCTCGAGGGGGCCGGTGAGCAGACTGTCTTCCGACATCGGTTGCGGCGCGAGTCGCGGGTAAATGCACGACGATCCGAGGAACAACAGTTTGCTGACGCCGTGTTGCCACGCCGAGTGAATGACGTTGGTCTGAATAGCAAGGTTGTCACGCAGGAACTCGGCCGCGTAGACATCATTGGCGTGAATACCTCCGACCTTTGCCGCAGCGAGGTATACCTGGTCGACTTTGTTCTCGGCAAACCACGCATCGACCTGACCCTGATTGCAGAGATCCAGTTCATCGCGGCCAGCAATAATCGGTTCAATTCCACCGGCCTGCAATCGCCGCACTATAGCGGACCCTACCAAACCCTTGTGACCTGCAACGAAGACTCTACTCACCATGACTCCGCCTATTCGTGACGATCAAAGGTCTGAAACCCGGCGTCTTTAACGAGCGCATCACGTTTGGCGTCTGCAAAGTCGGCTGCAACCATCTCGCGCACCATCTCATCGACCGTAGTCGTCGCTTCCCAGCCTAAAACCTGCCTGGCCTTGGACGGATCACCAAGCAAGGTCTCGACCTCGGTCGGGCGGAAATAGCGTGGGTCAACGGCGACAATGGTTTTGCCGGATGCGGCATCAATTCCTGTTTCATCCGCGCCATTGCCCTGCCACTCTACATTCATATCCAGCGCAGCGGCGCCAAACTCGATGAATTGCCGAACCGAGTATTGCGTGCCCGTTGCGATCACGAAATCATCCGGCTGGTCCTGCTGCAGCATGAGCCACATCGCCTCGACGTAGTCACGCGCATGTCCCCAGTCGCGCAACGAGCTGAGGTTGCCTATATGCAGTTTTTCCTGCAGCCCCAGCTTGATTCGCGCCAGCGCCCGGGTAATTTTCCGGGTAACGAAAGTCTCCCCGCGAACCGGCGATTCGTGATTGAAGAGAATCCCGTTAGAGGCATGCATGCCATACGCTTCGCGGTAATTTACGGTTATCCAGTAGGCGTAAACCTTGGCCGCACCGTAGGGTGATCGCGGATAAAAAGGCGTTGTTTCCTTTTGGGGAATTTCCTGCACATTGCCGAACATCTCCGAGGTCGACGCCTGGTAGATACGAGTAGTCTGCTCCATACCCAGCAAGCGAACTGCCTCCAGAATACGCAGCGTGCCCAAGGCATCTGAATTCGCCGTGTACTCGGGCATCTCAAACGACACCTGCACATGGCTTTGCGCCGCGAGATTGTAGATTTCGTCCGGCTTCACTTCTTTTATAATGCGAATCAGGTTGGTCGAATCCGTCATGTCGCCATAGTGAAGATGCATCTTCACGCCTTTCTCGTGCGGGTCCTGGTACAGGTGATCGATACGATCTGTATTAAAGGACGAGGCGCGGCGCTTGATGCCATGCACCGCATATCCTTTGTTCAACAGCAGTTCGGCGAGATACGAGCCATCTTGGCCGGTGATACCGGTAATCAGTGCGGTCGTCATGTTATCTACCTGAGATTCCTTAATAAGTACCGCGTCGACGGGTTGTTACTTTTGCCGATGCCGCCAGCGAGTTTCTTGCCCAGCTCAACGCCGAACTGATCAAAGGAATTGATCCCCCAGACGACGCCTTCGACAAAAACCTTGTGCTCATACAACGCGATCAACTGGCCCAATACTTCCGGCGTTAATTGCTCGAATAAAATCGTGTTACTCGGATTATTGCCCTGATGCACGCGGAACGGGCTCATGCCCTTCGCACTACTGCCATCCATCAACGCTTCCGACTGTGCCAGGCAATTGTCGATCGCCAACTTGTGCTGCACCTGCGTCCCGCCCGAAGTCTTCGCTGATAACAGGAAGTCCACCGGAATCAGGCGCGTGCCCTGGTGTAGCAGTTGATAAAACGAGTGTTGAGCATTGTTACCGCTCTCACCCCAGATAACCATACCGGTATCGCATTTGACCGGTTTGCCGTCCATGCGCACGCTCTTGCCGCTCGACTCCATCTGCAATTGCTGTAAATAGGCCGGGAAACGCTCCAGGCGATTGTCGTACGGCAGTACCGCCTGAGTTGCGGCGCCGAAGAAGTTGTTGTACCAGACGCCCAGCAACGCGAGGCGCACCGGCATGTTTTCGTCCATCGGTGACAGACGAAAATGCTGATCCATGACGCGGCCGCCGGCAAGAAAACGGCGAAAATTATTCATGCCCGTGACCAGGGCGAGCGATAGACCGACCGCCGACCACAATGAATAGCGACCGCCAACCCAGTCCCAAAAGCCGAAGCGTCGCGCCGGGTCGATCCCGAATTCATCCATGGCTTCGTGGTTCGTGGACGCAGCAACAAAGTGTGCGCCGACTGCACCCTCGCCCAGCATTTGTACGACCCATTGGCGCGCAGCATTGGCGTTTGTCATGGTTTCGATCGTGGTAAAAGTCTTGGAGCAAATGACGAACAAGGTCGTCGCCGGATCAAGCTCGCCTTTGAGGTCTGCCAATTGGGTGCCATCGATATTTGACACACTGTGAAATCGCATGCCGGCCGACCAATACGGTCGCAACGCCCTGCTCGCCAT